>NZ_OZ242363.1:0-850000 GCF_965208895.1 Candidatus Poriferisodalis sp.
GCGGTGTCGCCAGAGCGTTCGGCTCGGGTCAGTGCATAGAGGACGCCCCAGTCGCCGTTGAGGCCTCGGGCGATATCGATGCAGATCTCGATGATGATGGCTGGGCCGAGCGGGTCGGTGTTCGGGCGGGTCTGGCCGGTGCTGACGGCGAGGTCGTCGAGATGGAGCAGCACCTCGATCAGCCTTGTGCGGCAGAAGTCGTCGAGGGTGAGGAGTCGGCCCCCCAATGCGGCGACGAGGCGGTCGACGGGTTCGTCGGCCAGCCGTGCTTCCAGGTCGGCGACCAGTTGGCGGCATTTGTCCACGGTTGCTTGGTGCCCGATAGCCGATTCGGCTGCGGAGACGTCCTTGATCTGTTCGTGGACGGGGGAGTCGACTGCAGCGTGGAAGTAGGTGACTGCGGTGAGGAGGTCGGCGTCGGGGCGCCGGTCGGGTGGGGTGCGGTCGAGATAGGCGATCGTCGCGCCGGCAGCGCGTACGAGGTGGGCGCAGAGTGCCCCGACGGTCATGCCTTCGAGGGCTGAGGGCTGGGCCCATTGCTCGGCTGTGGCCGGGGTGTCGATGAGGTCGGCTGATCGGGCGACGGCTTCGACGACGAGGGCCCGGACGCGGGCTGAGTCGATCGTCGGGCTGGGGGCTGACGTCATGGGTTGATCTCGATTCGTTTCATGGATGGAACGTAGTTGCGGGGGTGCCTAGGGGACGGGGGTAGGTGGGGTGCAGGTGGCGTTGGCCGGCGCCGAAGAAGTTCTCCCGAAACGTCGAGCCCTCGTATCCGGAGCGGAACCGGCCACGCCGTTGGAGCTCGGGCACCAGCAAGTCGACCACTTGGGTGAACCCCCACGGGACCGGAGCTGTCGTCACATTGAAGCCGTCGACGCCGGTGGTCTCGATGAATGCCTCCATCTGATCGGCGACGCTGGCCGGCGAACCCACGAATCCCAGCCCGCCGGCGGTCTCCGAGAGCCGTCGGGCGACATCGCCGACGGTCCAGATTCGCTCGGGGTCTTCCAGCTTCCAGCGCTCGACCTGAGTGCGGATCGCGTTCGCCTCGATGTCATCGATCGGTGTGTCGGGCGGGTGACCGCCCAAGTCGATGCCCGTCCAGCCGCCATACAGAGCGAGGTAGCCGTCGACGGAGAACAGCCGTGACCACTCGTCGCGCATCGCCCGGGCTTCGGCATCGGTCTCGGCAACCACCACCCGCGCCACCTGCAGGGCCCTGATCTGTTCGGGATCGCGGCCTGCCGCTGCGGCCCGCTCGCGCAGCGATGCCACCACTGCAGCACCGCGGTCGTTGCCCGGCACCGACATGAAGACGACCTCGCCCGTGTTCGCCGCGAACTCGACTCCGCGTGCCGAGTTGCCCGCCTGATACAGCACGGGAGTGCGCTGGGGGGAGGGCTCGACCATGTGGGGGCCTTCGACCGTGAACCATTCGCCGGCGTGGTTGATCTCGTGCACTTTGGCCGGGTCGGTGAACGTGTCGGCCTCGGCATCGAGAACGACGGCGCCGTCTTCCCAGCTCTGCTCCCACAGCTTCAGGCAGACATCGACGTACTCGTCGGCCCGGTCGTAGCGGGCGTCGTGGGGCAGGATCTCGCCGAGTCCTTGACGCTCGGCATCTGACAGGTACGAGGTCACGATGTTCCAGCCGACACGGCCGCCGGTGAGGTGGTCGAGGGTCGAGAACAGCCGAGCCGTGTGGTAGGGAGCGTGGTGGCTGGTCGACATGGTCACGGCGAAGCCGAGATGCTCGGTGCACGCCGCCAGCGCCGGGATCAGCAAGGTGGGGTCGATGCCGGGTATCTGGACCGCACCGCGCAAGCCAGCCTCGCGGCTCGCCCCATAGACGTCGTAGGTGCCCAGCACGTCGGCGAAGAAAATTCCGTCGAAGCAGCCACGCTCCAGGGTGCGCACGAGGTCCTGCCACCAGCGGAGCGTCCGGTATCCCCACGAAGTCTCGTCCGCGGGGTGCTTCCACATCCCCTTGATCTGATGATTCGGAGACGCCTGGATAAAGGCGCTCAAATGCATCTCGCCGGCGGTTCCGGTGGCGGAAGGCGTCATGGAACGATGACTCGCATAGAGCTGCTCCCTCTGGATGAGAGCCAGCATGCCCGATAGCGGTTCGCCGATATCGAAGCCGGCGGCTGCCAGCCGATCCGCGCGCGTTGCCCCCTTCGGGTGGCGTCAGGCCCAGCCGAGCTGTTGCAGTGCGACGCCCGAGTGCCAGATCTTGGTCATGTGGGCGATCTTGTCGCCCTCGAAGCGCATGTCGTACACGTAGTCCGAGCTGACCGACTTGCCTGTCGGCGGCACCGGTCCGCCCTCGCCGGTGTGGGTGGCGTTGAACACGGCATAGGCCAGGACGCTGTTGTGCTCTGTGTCGACGGCCCACGACTTCAGGTCGTACGAGCCGTCTTCGAGAATCGTCAGCGTGGCCTTCATCCACTCGGCGTACGAGCGCAGGTCGGTGATGTCGCCGATCGCTTCGGACTGAGCGGCGAAGGACGCGTCGGGCGTGCAGTACTGGGCACAACCGTCCCAGCCTCGGCCGGTCTCGCATGCGTCGAAGAACGCGGCGGCCGTCTCGTTCATCTGTGACATCTGCTGTCCCCCTCAGTCCCAGGCTCTGCGGCCCAAGCGAAGCCTGTCAGACAGGGTCGGACATGTCCATGCCGCGCTCCGAGCGCCCGAGCTCAACTGTGTGCGAGCAGGCGGAGTCGACGCCGGTCACCGTACTGCGGTTCGCCGCCGATTTGGCTACCCGGCGACGTGGCAGGTTCGGAGTACCGTGGGTTCATGACGCGACGGGTGTGGACCGCAGCGGAGCTTGAGGCGATGGCCCCTTCTGAGGTTGACGCCATTTTCGAAGACAGCATCATCTGGGACGTTGTCGATGCCCCGCAAGACCTGCTGGCCCGGTCCCGTGAGCGGGTAATGCGTCGGATCGACGAAACTGAGTCGACTCAGCAAAATTGACTGATCGTCGCGAGGTCAGGGCCACCTACGGCTTCTTTGAGGACCTAGACCGTCAACTGAGCCCAGAGCGAGGTCCGAACGGTGAGCCATCAACCGCAGACTTCCAAACCATCGAATTGCTGCGCATAGTCGATCGGTTCGCCGAACAATTCGATGACCTGCCGGAACTCATTCCCGATCGCCCCGACTACCGGGTTCTGATATCCAGCGGTGTGCTCGTGCGGGCGTTAAGCGTGGTCGGCCAGCTTGCGCCTGACGGAGCGATCGAGTTGGTCTCGATTGACATCGATCTCGACTGGGACTAGGAGACTGCTGAGCAATTCCCGGATCACCCCTTTGGCCCGAGCAAAACCGCAGGTCAGAGACTTGCCGTAGGTGCCGAAACCGAATAAATCAGCAGTCTCCTAGCTGTGCGGTCCAACACCATCCGAAGCGAAGAGGGTGCGACGACGCCGGGCCGCCTGGATCATCTTGCAAGAGTCGCGGCGGGGCATTCGGGATTGCTCCGACCTGGACACTGCGGTTACTCGTGGAAGATGGCGCTCGTCGGTGTGATGCGGATGACGGTGCGCTTCTGCTCATTCAGCATTGGCACGATGCCCGACGGATCGGGCCGTTCCTTGCCCATCAGCCGGGCGAAGACATCGGCCGTGAGCTCGGCGCGCAGCGGGTCCTCCGAGATGGCCTCGGCGGTGCCGTAGACCACCAGATGGACCCGGCCATCGGGCACGCACAAACTCACCGACGGCTGGCGCACGGAGTTGTGCCACTTGGCCGTGAAGCTCTTGGCCGAGATCACGATGCGGCCTTCGTCGTCGACGACATAGCCGATCATTGATTGTTGCGGCGAACCGTCGGTTCGACCCGTCGCCAAGATGGCCCAAACGCGTTCCGCGAGAAAGCCGGACTGCTGTTCATCAAGCACGGTCATGTGTCGTAGCTCCTCTTTTGTCTCTCGTTCAATTTCTGGACCGCACGTCAGCGCGGTGGGAAATTCGGGGTCGGGTGCCCGTGGTCGGATATCCGCACGCAGCGGTTGGTCATGGTTCCGACGCCCTCGACCGTTGTCGTGATGACATCACCGTCGGCGAGGAACAACCCCTGAACAGCGCCGATGCCCTCGGGCGTGCCCGAGAAGATCACGTCACCGGTCTGCAGCGTCGTGATGCGCGACAAGTAAGAGACCAGCGTCGGAATCGAGAACATCAGGCTGGCCGTCGTGTCGTTCTGGCGTTCCTCGCCATTGATGTGGGTGGAGATACGCACTGAGTCGAGATCGGCGAACGAGTCTGTCGAGACCAGCACAGGTCCAATCGGTCCAAAGGTGTCGAACGACTTGCCGAGATCGAAGTGCGGCGGCTTCGACGCCATCTGCATGCCACGGTCGGAAACATCCTGGCCGGCGGTGAGCCCGAGGACGTGATCCCAGGCATCGGCTTCGTCGATGTCCTTGCCGCCAAGGCCGATGACGACGACAATCTCTCCCTCGTAGTCGACCCGTTCGCTGCGCAACTCAACGTCGTCGTTGGGCCCGACGATGCACGAGGGGAACTTGGTGAACACCAGCGGTGCCTCGGGGACCGTCATGTTGGCTTCGGCAGCGTGGGATCGGTAGTTGAGCCCGATCCCGTACGAGTTGCGTGGCGTCGGCACTGGCGCGTGCAGAACGACGTCGGCAAGCGAACCGGTCGCTTGATGAGCGCTGAGCCCGGTCGTCAGCTCAGCGAGCTGGTCGGCGGATTCGAGCGCTCCCATCGGATCACTTCCCAGCGACCCTTGCGAGACGGCCTCGAGGTCGTAGTACTCGTCGCCTGCCACGAGCGCAGCGCGACCGGAAATGTTGGCGAGCGTGAAGGGCATCTGTCGCTCCCTAGGCATGTCGGCCGATTTGCCAGCCGAGGCCGCTCAGGTGTTCGCTGCCGAACTCGCTGGGCTCTGATTCGAGCTGCGTGGCCATGGTGTCGTTCCAGCGGTTCAGGTAGCCGAACAGCGCGCACACAGCCACAATTGCGACGATCTGCTCCTCGCTGTAGTGCTTGCGGCACTCCTCAAAGTCTTCGGCGGTGGCGGCATTCGGGCTCGAACCGGAGTGGAAAGCCAGCCGCAGCGCGGCCCGCTCGGCATCGGTGAAGAGGTCCGACGTCTCGAACTCCCACACGGCGGCGACCTTCGCGGGGTCGGACCCCTGGTTGGCGGCGGTTGCGCCCGTGTGCGCTTGGCAATAGCGGCAGCCGTTCGCGGCGCTTGCGGCGTGAGAGACGAGGTTCTTCAGCTCGCCGTCAATGACCGGGTTCTGGAGAACGGCGCCGCCGAGTGCCAAGAATCCGCCCAGGATCTCGGGCACGTGTCCCATCGTGAAGAGCGATGTGGGAATGAATCCCATGTTCTCGCCGACTCTGCTGAAGATCTCCTCGAACTGGGGGAGGTCTTCGCGAGCAAGTGGTTGGACGTTTGGCATGTTCGCTCCTTTGCCGGATGCAACTTAGGTCAGAAATTTCGAAATATCAATCAGAAAGCGATATTGGTGGAGATTGTCACCTGGGGCGTCTCGACTCAAGCAAGTTCCGCCTTGACCTCCCCGCAGAGTTCGATCGTCTCGAGCGCATCGGATTGCTCAACCATCATGCAGCGTAAGTTGGCTTCGCCGAATCCTTGTTCCTTGAGCAGTCCGAGCTGTTCGACCACTTGTCCGACACTGCCGTAGGCGACGGCACCTCGCTCCATGCCGCGGTAGCCGCGCTCCATCAGCTTGTCGCCGATCTGATTGGCTCTCGCTGCGTCACGGAGCACCAGCACGTCCTTGCGAACAGCGGCGCGAGGCGTTGTGCCGGCCGCATCGCAATAGGCCGTGTACTCGCGGAGAAGGCGTCCGGCTGCCTCCACGGTGGCGCGAGCGTCGGCATACCACGCAGCGCCTTGCTCAGCCGCTCGACGAAGCGCCCGCGGCGCACTTCCGGCGATCCACAAGTCAATTCCATGAGGTGGCAGGGGAGCGATGCGGGCCTCGGAAACACCGAATCGCTCGCTGCTGACGGTCTCGCCCGCCCACAGCGCTGTGAGGATTCGCAAGGCCTCGTCGAGATCGTCGCCCCTCGTACTGAGGGATTTGCCCATCGCTGCGGACTGGGCGGCGCCGTCGCCGATTGCGGCCTGCACTATGAACGGGACATCGCTCATCGTGGCCAGGGTTGCCACCTGCTCGGCAAGCAGCACCGGATGCCAGAGCGGAATGAGGAAGAGGCACCCGATTGGTCTGGTGGGATCCCATTCGGCCATCAGCCGGCCGATCATCGGAACGTTCTGGTAGTAGGGGAACGGCGTCGCGTGGTGATCGCCGACCGTCAGCGAGTCGAGCCCGGCTTGACTCACGGCTCGGCCGCGTTCGAGGATGATCTGGAACCCGGCCTTGTGGTCGCGTACGGGCTGACCCGTGCCCAGCGAGAAACCGATACGCATGGTCGCCTCCTAGGCCGGTCCGGGCTCGGTCCGAATCGACGGCGTGGCCTCGATGATCTCGTCGGTGAGGCGTTCAAGCATCGAAGCACGGAGATCCGGATGACGCCGGTCGACCGCCAAGTTCCGGAGTTCGCCGGGATCGTTCGCAAGGTCGTAGAGCGTCTCGAAACGGTTCGAGTCGCGCGTGAAGCGGGCGTTGTTGCAGACCAGCGTTCGACTTCTCGCTGGCGTTGGTCCTCGGAAGACTTCGCTCGGGAAGTCCTCCTCGATGAGCACGCCCTCGCGCACCGTCGTGCTTGGCTCGTCAAGAACCGGCACGAGGCTGTGGCCTTGCATGCCCTGGAACTCCGAGACACCGCACAGATCGAGCACTGTGTGGGGGAGATCGATGCTGGCTGCCAGCGACGAAGTGCGAGTTGCTGTTCGCTCGGGCGCCTTGATCGTCAGCGGAGCGCGGATCATCCCGCTGAAGTGCATCGCTCCCTTCATGATCAAGCCGTGGTCGCCCATCATGTCGCCGTGGTCGGTGGTGAAGATCACGATCGTGTCGTTATCGGCGCCCACCGCAGCGACCGCGTCGAGAATCTGGCCGACGCCGTTGTCGATCGACTCGATCATCCCGTAGGTGACAGCCAATGCATCGACTAGCTGCTCGCGGGTCGGGCCGAAGGGGCGCGGGTACTGGTTCCACCGCATCGCCGGCTCTCGGTTCCGGGTGGCGTGCAGATGCGGCGCCCAATCGTCGCCCGGATCGTCGAAGGTCGGCGGGACCTCCATGTCCTGCGGTGAGTGGCGGCTGAACCACGGTTCGGGGATCGCCATCGGATGGTGAGGGTCGGGGTAGGAGCACCACAACATCCACGGCTTGTCCCCGGCATCGGCGCTCTTGATGAAGTCGATGGAGCGCTCGGTGACGAACGTCGTGGAGTGGATCTCGTCGCTGTACGGCGCTGGATGAACCTGCCACCAGTGCTCGGAGCGCCCCGGTATCGCCGATTCTGGGTCGGTGCCGGTTGCCAGAACTTCGGGCGTCGCGCCCCGTTCGAGTGCCCACAGATAGTGATGTCCCGCAACTTGAGCGCCGTGGCCGATCGTCAGTTCGATATGGCTGAATCCGTAGAAGTCACCCGGCGCGATCATCTCACCAGATGCGTACCGCTCTTGGTTCTCAAGGGTGTCCCAGCCGTCGTCATAGGGCGAGTACCGGCCCGGTGATGCGCCGAGTTCCTGGACGGTCTCCCGACTCATGCCGTGCTGGAGGTGGGATTTTCCGATGAGCGCTGTCTCCCAACCGTTGGTCCGGAGCTGGCGGACGAAGGTGTTCAACGAGGGATCGAGCGATCGGTCGTTGAAGATGACGCCGTGAGTCGACGGCATCATCCCGGTCATGATTGTCGAACGGTTGGGCATGCAGATCGGGTTCGACACAAACGCCTGATCGAAGACGACGCTCTGCGAGGCGAGTCGATCGATGTTCGGCGTGCGCACGACGCCGTTGCCGGCGAAGCCGAGATGGTCGGCTCGCAGCTGATCACAGATGATGAAGAGCACGTTCGGCTGCGGTGTCGTTGCCGTCATGGGCGCAGCGATCTCACTCGATGCAGTCGACCAAGAGTCATGAGCCGTGCCCGATCAGGTCGTCTCGACCGGCGGCGTGGTCTCGCTGAGCCGCTCCCACGCCACCTCATCGGGGATTGCCATGGTCGCATCGTGGCGCTCCACGGGGAGCAACGTGGCGTTCGGCCAGGCGTCCCGATTCGGCTGGGCGACGCCGCCGCCCTGCGACGCGTACGGCTCAGGATTCTTCAGTGCATCCAACTCGGCGTCGGAAATGCCGCAGAGATCGACCACTTCGGGGTCGATCCACTGGTTGGCGGGAATGTCCGAACCGGTGGTCACCTCGAGGGCGAGGCCTTCGGGTCCGCCGAAGTAGATGGACTGCAGCATCCCATGATCGATTGGACCCATGACCTGAACGCCCTTGGCGCGAATGCGATCCCGCAACGCGAGGAGGTCGTCGAACGAGTCGGCATGTAGCGCGACATGTTGCATGGTGCCCGCCGTGACCGGCCCGGCGGCGTTCCCCGCGTGGGTGACGCCCAGCGTGATCTCCCCGGCGTTGTCTGGGTGCTGGACGAATGCGATATAGCTCTCACCGGAGAGCTCGACGAAGCCGTGGAAGGTGTCCTCCACGCCGTGCATCCAGTACAGGGCCTTGACGGCACAGCCCATGACGTCGGACCAGAAGGTGAGCTGTGTCTTCATGTCGCGGGTCGACAGTGCGAGATGATTGACCCCAGTGGGGTGAAGAACGGTCATCGGGTTTCTCCGTTGATCAGTCGTCGGCACCAGGCGGTGACGACATCGGTGTACTCGTGGGTGTGGAAGAGCATGAGTTGGTGCTTGCGCTGGGTTGCCAAGTCGGTCAGGTTCGAGGGGGAGCCGGGTTGCTAGAAGCTGGGAGTGTCGGGTTCGAGACCGAGCAGGATCCGGCCGTACAACGCTCGGGCGGTCTCGAGCGCGAGGCCGCCGTGCATGCTCATGGCCCCGAGATTCGCCAGCGCCATGCCGGTCGGGTTCGACGCCCGCAGACCCGATCCCCCCGTCGCCCTGAACAGGGCTGCGATTGCGTCCCCGCAGAGCGAGACGGCCTCGGCGGAGTCAGCCCTGACGCGGACTCGCTCAACAACCGACAGGGGAGTGTTGGAGCGTGCCGCCTCGTCCATCAGGTCGGCCGAACGGTACAGGTGGAAATGGGCCTGATCGATCTTCGCCGCGGCCTCAGCCATCAGCACGTGCGTGATCGGGAATTCTCGCTGGACATGTTCGGTGTAGGCGATCACCTTCGTGTCGATCAGATCGGGGAAGCTGCGCAGCGCGGCACGCGACATGCCGAGCGCTCCGCCGGCAAGGGCCAAGATGAGCACCCCGAACGCTGCGAGCCCCGGCTGCCATCCGTCGTGCAACTCTCGACCGGGCGAGTGGCCTGCGATCAACGCCGGGAGCGACAAGAAGCGGTGAGCGGGAATCGGATGGTCTTGGACGGTGACCGAGCAGGAACCGGTTCCGGAGAGCCCGCTGACATGCCAGTCGTCCTTGAAAGTGAGCTCGTCGCTGGGAATCAGGAAGTCGCCAGCGTCGACGACCGCCCCGTTGTCGACGACTTCGGCGCCGATGAACAGCCACTGGGCGTGTTCGCTGCCCGATGCGAAGGGCCAGAACCCGCTGAGGCGATAGCTGCCGTCGACTTGCCGTTCTGCAGTGCCTCGTGGTGCGATCACGGCAGAAACCAGGGTGTCGGGATCTTTGCCGTAGGTCTCGTCTTGGGCCTGTGAACCGAAGTGCGACAGCATCCAGGAGTGGGCGTGCGTCACGCCCGCCACCCAAGCCGTCGACCCGCATCCCTCGGCCAGCGTGGAGATGACATCGAGGTGTGTGCGCATCGGCATCTTAAAACCACCGTTGCGCTTGGCCTGGAGCACCTTCAGCAGTCCTTGCTCGCGGAGATCGGCGACGGTCTCGGGAAGCAGCCGGCGGTTCGCGTTTGTCGCCGCAGCCCGACTGTCCAGGACAGGAACGAGCGCCCGCGCCCGCTCCACCAGCTCCTCAGCAGTGACTGAGGTGTCGGGGGCCTGTGCATCGAGCGCGCTCATGGGCGACCTTTCCTCGGGGCGCATCGACTCTTGTTCAAGAATTTCGAAATGTCAAGTGTTATGCGAGATTTCTTGGGAAAGCAGGCTGGCTGTGTCTGTTTCGCCTTTGTGCGGCTACTGTTGTGGTCATGGCGTCGACAACTGCTACCCGCGGCGAAGAGGTGTACCAGCGCGTGCGCAGCGACATCGTCGCCGGCGAATTCCGGCCGGGATCCAAACTCCGGTTCGCGATGCTGACCGGACGTTACGAATCAAGTGCGAGCGTTATCCGTGAAGGCTTGGCCCGCTTGGTAGAGCAGGGGCTCGTGCTCTCGGAGCCACAACAGGGCTACCGGGTTGCGCCCGTTTCGATCCGCGACCTCAAGGACCTCACGTTGGCACGATGTGCCGTCGAATCCCAGACGCTCAGGCTGTCGCTCGAGCACGGTGACCTCGCCTGGGAATCATCGCTCGTCGCTGCGATTCATGCCTTGGAGCGAACGCCGGTGGGTTCGAAACCTTCCCCGGGTGATCCGTGGCCGGTTGTCCATCGGCGCTTTCACGAGATCCTGCTCGAGGGCTGCCCGTCACAGCGCCTGATCAACACGGCCCTCGGGCTGCGTGACGCAGCGGAGCTCTACCGGCGCTGGTCCGTTCCGGCCGACGACAACGGGAATCGCGACCTCAACCAAGAGCATCGAGCAATCGCCGACGCAGCGATCAACCGAGACACCGAATCGGCGTGCAAGCTCTTGGAGGAACACCTCAATCTCACTGCACGCCTGCTCGTCGAACGAGGCTTGCAAGAGGGATTCCTCGAGGATTCGGAACTGATCGAGAGCGGCTGAGCAATCCAGCCCGTCGACTAGCACGGTCCAAATGTCGTAGTGTCACCTAGATATCGAAAATGTGTTGAGTTGCCGAATTCGCGGAGGGTGACATGCGGGTCCGCAAACTGTTGGCGGACGATGCAGCCGCTGACGAGGCCTACGGCATTGGCATTCGCGGCGTCACGCCGAAGTCATAGGTCGTCACACCGTTGGTCCGAACCTTTGCGTACCGGCTGGCCGCGGCAGTACCCCTCGCCGTTCTGGTCTCTTTCCTGGCCTTCGGGCTGGTCCATCTGATACCCGGCTCGGCATCTGAAACCATCCTGGGCGACGGCGCCACACCGGAGGCGGTGGCCGAGCTGGACCGGCAGCTCGGCCTGGACCGCCCATTGCATGAGCAGTACTGGAACTGGGTCACCGACGCTGTCCGGGGAGACCTTGGCAGGTCCGTCATTACGTCCCGGCATGTCAGCGACACGCTGATCGAGCGGTATCCGGTGACGCTGTCCGTAGCAGGCGGCGGATTGCTGGTGGCGGTCGCCATCGGCGTGGCCGGCGGCACGGTGGCCGCGCTGCGGCAGGGTCGGCTCACCGATCGCCTGATCTCGCTGGGGACAGCGACCGGTTTGGCCGTGCCCAATTTCTGGGTTGCAGTGCTGCTCGCGTTCTATGTCGGTGTGCAGCTGGGGTGGCTTCCTGCGGTCGGTTATGTCGGCCCCACCGAGAGTCTGTTCGAGTGGGTCAAGCACCTGATCATGCCGTCGATTGCGCTCGGTCTGGGTTCCGCGGCGGTCGTGGCGCGGCAGATGCGCGGCGGATTGCTCGATGTGCTGGACCGCCCCTACATCACGGCGGCACGCGCCAAGGGCTTGCGATACCGGCGAGTCGTGGTGGTCCATGCCATGAAGAACGCGTTCATTCCCGTGGTCACCGTGATCGGGTTCCAAGCATCAGTGATGCTGGGCGGGGCGGTACTGGTCGAGTTGATCTTCGGCATGCCAGGGATCGGCGTGCAAGTCGTCGGTGCTGTGCTTTCCCAGGACCTTCCCGTGGTTCAGGGCGTGGTCATGGTGGCTTCGCTGACGGTCATCGTCATGAACGTTCTGATCGACATGTCCTACGCCTATTTCGATCCCCGAGTGCGGCTGGCATGAAGTCCGCCTTGCGACGTCTTGTCACGCGGCCCGGCGGCTACATCCCGCTGATCTGGCTGATGCTGCTGACGTTCTGCGCGGCGTTCCCCGCCGTCGTCGCAACACACGAGCCGAATGCGGCGGACTTCACAGCAATCCTCGAGGGTCCCAGCGCAGAGCACTGGTTCGGCACCGACGATCTGGGGCGCGACAACTACTCCCGGCTGGTGCATTCATCCCGGACCGCCGTCGTGGCCGGCCTGCAGGCAGTAGGCACGGCGTTGATCCTCGGCGTGCCGATCGGGCTGTTCGTGGGCTACGCCGGCGGGTGGTGGGACCGCATCGTCATGCGCATCGTCGACGCTGTCTTCTCGTTGCCGGGCCTGATCCTCGCATTCGCGATCGTGGCCATCCTCGGGCCCGGAATCACCAACGCCATGATCGCGGTCGGGATCCTCTTCGCGCTGCGGTTCATCAGGCTGACCCGAGCCATGGTTCTCTCCGTTCGCGAGGAACCGTTCATCGAGGCGGCGCAGCTGAGCGGAGCGCCGACCCACACCATCCTCGGGCGATACCTCCTGCCCAATATGTACGGGCCGCTGATCGTTCAGACGACGATCAGCCTTGCTGCGGTGCTGCTGATCGAAGCGGCCCTGAGTTTCTTGGGCCTGGGGGTGCAACAACCTGATGCCACATGGGGGTCGATGCTGCGCGCCGCACGGTCACTGCAGCGGGACAACCCCATAACGCCGTGGCCCCCAGGTCTCGCCATCACGTTCACCGTGCTGGCCTTCAATGCGCTCGGCGATGCACTGCGCGACGTCCTGGCCGAAGGGCGGGGAGGGCGAAAGAAAGCCGCTCGGAGGGGTGTTGCGGTGGGTCTCGCTGAAGACGCGGCCGCACATGATCACGAGCATCCGTCGGAGGAAGCGGCGCACGCCGGAACCCTGTTGTCAGTGTGGAATCTGGACGTGACTGTCCCGACCGATACGGGGCGGGCACGGGCTGTCCGCGACGTGTCATTCGACGTGCAAGCCGGCGAGATCGTCGGACTCGTCGGCGAGAGCGGGTCCGGCAAGACGGTCACTGCGCTGGCGGTCGCCGGCTTGCTGCCGCGGGGGCTCGCCGTGGATCCACGTGCGAGTATCGCCTTCGACGGTCGCCAACTCGTCGGCATGACCGAATCGCAGCTAGCCGGCGTCCGGGGGACTGGGATCGGCATGATCTTTCAGGACCCGACGGCCTCGCTCAATCCGGCTCTGACGGTCGGCTTCCAGCTTGCAGAGCCGCTCCGCATTCATGGCGGCATGACGCGCTCAGCGGCGGCCGAACGGGCTGCTGAGCTTCTTGATCGAGTCGGCGTGGCCAACCCTCGCCAGCGACTGCGGGATTATCCCCACCAATTCTCGGGCGGCATGGCACAGCGGGTGATGACGGCGATGGCCTTGGCCAGCGAGCCGTCGCTCATCATTGCCGACGAGCCCACCACTGCTCTCGACGTGACGACACAGCAGCAGGTCCTCGAGCTGCTGGTTGAGCTCTGCGAAGACCTGTCGATGGCCATGCTGTTCATCACTCACGATCTCGGCGTGGTGGCCGAAGTGTGCGATCGAGCTGTGGTGATGTACGCGGGCGAGGCGGTGGAGACCGGCGATGTCTACGGCCTCTTCGCGCAGCCATGCCATCCGTATTCGCAGGCACTTCTCGCCAGCGTCCCCCTCCTCAACGCTGACGACGATCGACTGGTCACGATCGGCGGTCGGGTGCCCGCTCCGAATGAGGAATTCGGGGGGTGCCGGTTCGCGAATCGGTGCGAGCTCGCAGCAGAGATATGCGAGGAAGGTCCGGTGAGCCTCAAGCCGCTCGAAGACGAGGGCCGGCAGAGCAGGTGTGTGCGAGTTGACTCGGTTCCGGCAGATGGCGGCAAGTCGTGACGGGCGCTCCGAACCGGGCGGATTCGCCTCTGCTCTGCGTCGAAGACCTCGTCGTCGAGTTTCGAGGCGGCGGACTGTTCTCTATCGGCGCCGAGAAGGTGCACGCGGTGCGAAGCATCTCCTTCGTCGTGGGCCAAGGCGAAGCGTACGGATTGGTCGGGGAGTCAGGTTCGGGCAAGACGACGACAGGTCGTTGCGTGCTGGGTCTCCAAGTGCCGACGAGTGGGCGCATACTGCTCGGTTCCGACGACGTCGTTGAGTTGCGTCGGCGCGATTCCGGTGCCCTGCACCGTCGCATCCAAGCGGTGTTCCAGAATCCGGTTGCCTCGCTGAACCCCGCGATGTCGGTGGAGGAGATCCTCGCCGAGCCGCTGCGCCGTCTCTTGGGGATACGTGATCGTTCGGCCGCCCGACGTCGGAGCAAGGATCTGCTCGACGAGGTGCGTCTGCCCTCGGACATGCTTGATCGCAGGCCGACGGAGCTTTCGGGGGGTCAGGCCCAGCGTGTCTCTATCGCCCGGGCATTGGCGCCGGAACCGAGCCTGATCGTTCTCGACGAGGCGGTGAGCGCGCTCGACGTTGCTACACAGGCTCAGGTCATCAACCTGCTGGCGGACTTGCGCGATGAGACGAGCGTCTCGTACCTGTTCATTGCGCACGACCTCGCGGTGGTTCGTCACCTGTGTGACCGCATCGGGGTCATGTCGACGGGTGAGATCGTCGAAGAGGGAACCGCATCTGCCATCTGCCACACGCCGACCGACGCGTACACCCAGCGCCTGCTCGCTGCGGTGCCAGTGCCGGATCCGACGGTGAAGCGGGTGCGACACGGCCTTGTCAACAGTTAGTCGAATTCACTCTGGAAGGGAAAGGAAACCCCATGCGAAACCATGACGGCGAAGTCGAGAGGCTGTGGAACGACGACGTTGTGACGCACCGATTCATCGAAGCCGCAGGGCTGAGTTGGCATGCCATCACCGCCGGTGATCCGGAGAATGCTGAGGTTGTCGTGTTCTTGCACGGTTTCCCGGAAACCTGTTTCGCTTGGCACCACCAAGTTGCCGGGCTCGCTGATGAGTTCTGCACCATTGCGCTCGACCTCAAGGGGCACGGCCAGTCCGACACGCGCCTCGACAGCAACTACGACTACGCAGCTCAGGCGGCCGAGCTGCCAGCGGTGTTCGACGCGCTGGGTCTCGATCGCTTCTTCCTCACCGGGCACGATCGAGGAGCCGTGATCGGCGATCACCTCTGCTCGGTTCCCGGCATGGCTCCGCGGATCCGGCGTTACATCCGCATGCAGCAGTCGGGCAACCGGCCTCACTCCGAACCGCTCCCACCGCACGAGTTGTTCCGCAGCCCGATGGGCGCGGAGTTGCTTGCCCAAGCAGCCATCCAGCGGCGCGCGTTCGGCCTGGACCCGATGCCGCACGGGGTGCCCATGATTGCGAAACCGATTGCCCCCCAAGACATTGACCGCATCATCGAGGAGAGCACCCAGCCAGGCGTGCCTGAAGGGATGTCTGCCAGCTTCGTGTCAGCCGGATTCGACCGCGAGCTTGAGGATCGCATGAACGGGCTGTTCGCCGGGATGACGATGCCGGTGCTCTTCCTTCAAGGCGCCAAGGACCCCGGCCAGCAGCCGCACGAGTACGAGACCGTCACCGACGAGGTGGCGAACGGGCATCTTCAGTTCGTTGAGCTGGGTCACTTTCTCCACTTGGAAGATCCGCCGGTGGTCAACGCTGCCATCCGTGAGTTTCTGACGCGAGGCGACTTGCCGAGCTGATCTGCTGCTGTGTGACTACCTTCCGTGGGCAGGATCCGTGGGCAGGACAGGAGGGTTCCACGATGTCGGGTCACCTGGATCACTCAGCGAGGATTGCGGCGGCGCGGTCCGCCATCGATTACATCTGCGACCGCAGCGAAGCCGAACTAGCGGCGCCGGTTCCGAACTGCCCGGGCTGGACCGTCTACAACGCGGCATCGCATATAGGTCGCGTCGGGATCGCCTGGAAAGAGATGATCACCTCGGCACCGGAGGATCCCGAGTCCCGGGCCAGGGGCTACGAGCGTGCCGGCCTCAAGCCCACCGGGACCTCGACAGCGGAGCTCGCATCGTGGGCGCAATCGGCCATCGATCAACTCACCGACGATCTCGATCGGCGCTGCTACTTCTCGATGACCGGTGGGGAGGGCGACCCGCGGTTGTGGGCATGGCATGCGGCATCCGAGCTCGGCATGCACCGGCTCGATGTCGAGATGGCCTTGGGACACGAGCACTCCATGAATCCGGTACAGGCACTCGACGCGGCGGACTACACGTGCCGCTTCTTCCTGCAGGCGATGCGTCGCGTCCTCGAACGGGACCCCGGCGGGCTCACGGCTCGGCTCGTCGATGCCGGTGAGGTGGTCGGCAGTGTGACCGTCGATCCGTTGCCTGAGTCAGCATCGTCGGCAGCCGTGGTCGTCGAAGGGCCGCCGATCCAGGTCTTGCTCGGTCTGTGGGGCCGGCCACACTCGGGGATCGAAGTCACCGACGGCGACCCAGAGGTGTGGCACCAGTGGCGAGCCCTGCCCAGCGAAGCCTTCCAATTCGGCGCCTGGGACTAGCCGGAATCGAGGAGGCAAGATGAGCAAGACGACGTCAGTTGGAGATCTGTCGGGTCTCGACATGGCCACGAGTTCCGAAGGTGCAGCGCTCAACGTCGTTCGCAGGCTCACCCGTCAACAGGAAGATCTGGCAGCGCAATGGGCAGCTGCGATCCGGCTCGCCCAGGCGAACGGAGCATCGCTGCGGGACATCGCCGCCGTTGCGAACGCCTCGCCCCAGACGATCGCCAAGATCTGCGATGAATGACGATCCAAGCGTTGGCGAACTGGCTCGATCGTTTGCGAAACCAGGATTCCCAAGACAAGTGCAGTCCTCAAGCCCAGTCAGCGCCCCGGACAAGAGCCGGCACGACTCCGCATCGAGCGAACGCGGTCGAAGTGGTCGGCGGCCCACCGGGCTCTCAATATCGCGGGGTGCTCAGTCGGCGATTCGCGAGCTAGCGCAGCAGTCCCGAGCAGATGCGGTCGTAACCAGCGTTCCAGGCTGTGCGTGACGGCGGTTCATGTCACTACATTGCTGTAATTTGTACGAGATGCGTGACGAGCTACCAGTGGTCAGTTTGTTTTCCGGCGCCGGCGGATTGGATTTGGGCGTCGAGATGGCCGGGGAACCACCATTGGACCAAGATGGGTCTCCGGGTCCCTACCGCATCGCGCTAGCAACCGATCATGAGGCGGCAGCGCTGCGGACGCTCCGAGCGAATGTCCCCGGTGTCACCACCGCTTGTGGCGACATTCGCTCGTTGTCATCAGAGGAGCTGATGGAGCGTGCAGGTCTACGCCCCGGCGATCCGGGCCTTGTTGTCGGTGGACCACCGTGTACGCCCTTTTCGAAGTCGGGATTCTGGCTAGCCGAAAAGCGAGAGTCGCGCGACCCCAACGCCTCACTCCTGGACGAATTTGTGCGAGTCGTACGGGATCTGCAACCGGAAGGATTCGTGCTCGAAAATGTCCAAGCGCTGACGTACGGCACTCATAAGGCTCAATTCGCCCGCCTGCTGCAGGGTTTCGCCGAGAGCGGCTACTCGGTTGGATGGAAGGTGCTAATCGCGGCCGACTACGGAGTGCCCCAGCTGAGACGCCGAGTCTTTGTGGTGGGCCGTCGGGATGGTGGACCCATCACGCTCCCCTCGCCGACCCACTCCGGTTGGTCTGAGCGCGACCGCTCGGTCGACCCACGGCTCCAGCCCTATGTTTCGTCACGGCAAGCAATCGGCGACTTGCTGCCTGGCGACGCCGAGACTGACGAGGTCGTATCTGGGCGATGGGGTGAACTCGCAGCCGAGATTCCACCCGGAAAGAACTATCTCTGGCACACCGAGCGGGGGGGAGGTCGCGATCAATGGAAGTGGCGCTCGCGGTACTGGACGTTCTTGCTGCGTCTCGACCCTGACCGGCCAGCGACGACGATCCAGGCCCAGCCCGGGCCATGGGTTGGACCGTTTCATTGGGAGAATGTTCGAACAGATTCGGGACTTCGTGCACGACGGCTACGCACCGCTGAGATGCTGCGGCTGTTCTCCTACCCGTCTTGGTATATCCCGGACGATGACCGTCGCCGTGCGCAGTTGCAGATCGGAAACTCAGTTCCCGTTGAACTAGGCAAGGCGGTCATTCGTCACCTGGCCGAGCTACTTGGTCACCTCGAACCTTCGGAAGACCGTCCCGTACAACAATCTCTCCTCGAGGCGGCCTAGCCGTCGGGCTCGGTGATCGATGGGGATAAGCCTAAGTAAGGACGATGCAATCCGGGTTCTGATACGCGCGCATTCGTTGGCAATTGACCCATCGGTCTCATTGCCAGAACACTGGGCAGATGTCACCCGACAGATTGGCGACAGCCCTTCGAGGACGTTCGTAGCTGGCCTCGGAGCGGCTCTATTGGCCAAGGCGACAGACGAACGCGTTGACCCACTTTCGATCAAAGCAGCTTATTCCGATCGGGCCTTCTCGCTACGTACGTTGTGTCACGGCGTACTTGTTCCACATTCGCGAGAAGCAGATCCTCCGTATCATCTCGGCGTTACTGGGCGAGAACCACTCAACAACCAACCCTATTTCCGATACGACCACCTCGATCGGGTCGACCGTGTGCGTCGCTCGTCTCTTCCCTACTTGGCCATCTTGAAGCGCGAGCTTCGTCATGTCGACGACATGACCTCAACTCAGGCTTGTGATGCGCTTGCAGCCTTTCTCCGGGAACGAGTTCTGGAATATCAGACCATACAAGAGTCTGAGAGGCGCGAGACACCGGAAACGAAACAACTCGCATCCCTTCGTCGGGCCCTTGTTGCGTTCCTAGGCGAGGGTCAAACAGAGCGGCCGCATCGTCTCCAAGCCACAGTTGCCGGAATTGTGTCATGTGTCTCAAATATCCAGCCGAGCCTACAGCGCTTGAATGATCCTTCGCGCCGAGCACCAGGTGATGTACACGTGCCAGCAACAAGCCCACATTTTGTGGCTGAAGTTCGCGGAAAACCAGTGCCACAGCATGAGGCCGAGGAATTCGTGCGGTCTTGCGGTCGTGCAGGAATCGGCATAGCTTGGCTCGTAGTTTTGGACCAGTCTCATGGGCCGATTGACCGCGATGCACTTCTCGACGTCGGGCTTCAGTTCGATGTACTTCCGGTAGTCCTAGAGTCAATAGACGAACTCTTGACTGCATCAATCGGAATTCCATCGCACGACCTAGATGCAGTCCTATCCCGTGTGGGCCTTGCAGTGGCCCGCGCGCTACGCTCCGCGGGGGCGTTGGCGGCGACTGTCGACGAGTGGATCCGCCTGCTAAGCGATGATTAGAGCAATATGGCCTGCAGCAAGAGAATACTAGCGAGAATAGTCCCCGGGCTCGAAGACTGTGGGAAATATGCCTAAGGGCCCGCCGCGGGTCAAGTCGCGCGAACGATCCGTGTGATTGCCAAGAGTTACGCATGGTTCCGAGCGTAGACCACGCGACTTGACTTCTGGCGGACCCTAATATCACAATACAGCCAACTGCCAAGAGTATGGAAGACATTCTGAGCGGTCCGAACTACTTCCGTATCCCAAGATTTCAACGACCGTTTTCCTGGGGTGGAAAACACGTGGACGAGTTTTGGCATGATGCCATAAGGAACTTCGACGAAGGCTACTTTATTGGTCCCATGGTCGTTTACAAGGAGGATGACAGGGACTGGGGCGTGGTCGATGGCCAACAACGTCTCACAATTGTTGCACTTATCCTCGTCGCATTACGTGACAACTTCGAGGCGTTAGGCGAAGTGGGGCTCGCAGATGCCACCCATCGCTTCATAGAGCGGCCGGATCCTAATGGGAAGCAGAGATTCGTACTCCAGTCAGATGCTACTGAGGGCCCATGGATCAATCACATGCAACAGAGGCGTAGCAATACCGACGTGCTTCGTAAGACAGAGTTTGATCCTGACACATGGGCCGCTTACACTATCATTTCCGAGAGCATGGCTAACTTGGTGCTCGAGAATGCCCCCGAATCGTCTAGTAAGAAACAGCGCAAAAGGGCACAAGTTGATGTCCTGCGTCAGATTCGCGACCAGATTCTTAGCCTGACCGTCATCTGGGTGCCGCTAGATGCAGAGGATGATGCCTACGAATTTTTTGAGACCTTGAACGCCCGGGGCAAGGATCTTGAGGTTGCTGACCGATTGAAGAACTACTTCCTGAGTCGCCTCAAGGCCGCGAATGTGAACTTGGATGAACATCGGCGTCGGTGGAACGGTCTACGAGAACACTTCGAAGGCGAGCCGTCATCGCGCGACCTGAACCGCTTCATTCTCCATTGGTGGCTATCTCGCGCACCTTACGTCGCAGAGAGAAAGGTGTTCAAACAAATGAAGACGCAGATGGACCGCTCGGACGTCGCATCCGAGTTCGATCTGTTCGAAAAAGATGCCGCACTCTATCGGACCGTAGTTGATCCGGATTCGACCATCTGGCCGATAGAGCGCCATGAAATTCGGGATGCACTCCGGGGATTGTGAGTTATGCGTCTCGCGCAGCCAATGCCGTTCGTCTTGGCATTAGTGCGCTCATACGAAGTGGGGGATCTCAAAAAGCGCTTCGTCGTAAGTATGTTTCACGCGATAGAGCACTATCACTTTCAGGTAACTGCTATTTCGACCAAGAGTTCTTCGGGAGGAGTCTCGGAGATGTATGCATCACATGCTCGACAACTGACGGAGGCCACGTCGGTAGAGGACCGGCGAAATCAGCTCAATGCTTTGGCGAGGAAACTCATCGACCGCGCACCTTCACGGGATGACTTTATTGATGCTTTCGTATCTGGCGCTTCGCGTTTCCGCGTGGGGTAGTGCGGTGAGGGTCCCGGCTGGATAGGGAGGGATCCCCCAGAATCGGAGGTGCTTTGTTACCCCGATCCGGGAGGATCCCTGTGGCTGTTGACCTTACGCGTGCGTTGTTGTTGATCGTGGGTCTGGGTCCGGGCGTCGCGGTGCTCGATGTGCGGGGCCGCCGCGGCGGCCCGCTCGAGGTCGAGATAGCGCTGACGGACCGGCCGTGCTGTGGGGGCTGCGGCGCCAAGGTGCATCGTCACGGCGCCAGCGAGGTGCGCCTGGCGGATCTGCCGGCGTTCGGTCGGGCGGTGAAGCTGGTGTGGCGCAAGCAGCGCTGGCTGTGTCCGCATCAGGGCTGTGCGGTGCGCACGTTCACCGATCAGCAGCCCGCCATCGCGCCGCCCAGGGGGCGCATGACCAGCCGGGCTGCTCGCTGGGCGACTCGCGGGGCGGGTGCGGGACGCGCGATCAAAGAGATCGCTGCCGAGCTGGGCTGCAACTGGCATACCGCGATGGCTGCGGTGCAGCGTTGGGGCCGAGCGCTGCTCGAAGCCGATGACGGCCGCATTGACGGCGTGACCGCTTTGGGTCTCGACGAGATCTTGATGTTCCGACGCGGCCGGTACCGCGAGCAGCACTGGGGCACCACCATCGTGGACGCCGGCACAGGCAAGCTGCTCGACATAGTCGCTGGCAAGAGCGCCAAGGGCGCCACCAGATGGATCCAGGGACGCACGTCGAGATGGCGAGCCCGGGTGCGCTGGGCAGTCATGGACCTGTCAGGCCCGTACCGCAAGGCGTTCACCGACGCGCTGCCCAAAGCGATCCAGGTCGCCGACCCGTTCCATGTCGTCAAGCTCGCCAACAGCACCGTCGACCAGGTGCGCAGACGCGTCCAGAACGAGACCACCGGCGGACGCGGCACCAAAGACGACCCGCTGTATCGGATACGGCGGCTGCTGCTCAAGGCACACGAACGCGTCACCGAACGCGGCAACGCCAAGCTGCGCGGCCTGCTCGCAGCCGGCGACCCCCACGGCGAGGTCCGCGACGCCTGGCACGCCAAAGAGACCCTCCGCATGACCTACACGATCCCAGACCACGAGGTCGCCCTCGAAGCCATCGACGAGCTGTCCCGCGACCTGCGAGACGACACATTCTGGACCTTCACTTTTTTGTGGGATGAGGGCGGGTTGAGGGTCCGTTGGTAGGGGTCGAGGCCCTGCTGGGATCGGTGTTTGGACATGCCGAACCCTGGAGGGCCTCGATGAATCGTGATGTTATGTCGGTGCGGCTGTGGCTGCCGCGTATCAGAGTGGTGGGGGTGGTGGTCGACGCTCCTGAGAAGCTGGCGGTGCGGGTGGTGTCGACGGTGCGCCGTCCGCGGTGTCCTGACTGCGGGGCGCCCAGCGGCAGGACTCATGACCGTCGGGATCGCGTGATCCGCGACTTGGAGGTGTCGGGACGGCCGACGACGTTGGTGTTCGAGCAACGGCGCATGGTGTGCGATGTCTGCGACAGCAGGTTCATGGAGAACCACGCGGCGTTCGAGGGCGGCATCACGGCGCGTCTGGCGCGCAGACTGGTGGCCGACGCCCGCCAGATGGCAGTCAACGGCGCAGCCAAGAGGCACCGGGTGAGCTGGGGGCTGGTGAACGCGTTGGTGGTGGCCTGGGCGGGCGTCGTCGCCGACCATCGCCGGCGGCGAAGATGCCGGGTGCTGCTGGTCGACGAGACGTCGATACGCAAGCGGCATCGCTATGTGACGGTGCTCGTCAACGGCGACACCGGCGAGGTGCTCGCCATGGTCCCCCACCGCGACAGCGCAGCATTGTCGGGGTTTCTGGCTGCTCAGGGACCCAAATGGTGCCGCCGCGTCAAAGTCGTGGTGTCCGACGGCTCCAAGGCATACAAGTCGGCAATAGACAAACAGCTCGGCCACGCCCGTCACGTCCTGGATCGGTTCCACGTCATCCTGTTGTGCGTCTGACTTTGCCGCGGAAGGTCTACCGATTAATGAACCTAGTCTGATGGTGTTCTCGCTGACGCGTGAAGGAGCATCAGATGACTGCCAGCGAGGGTCGGCGTCGACCGAAGAAGCTGTCCGCGGAGACGAAGTGGGAGATCTACTTGCAGGTGACCTGCGGAGAGATCACCCAGGCCGACGCGGCCCGGAAGTGGGGGGTAGATGTGTCGACGATTATCTCGATCCGCCGGACGGTGAAGGACGCGGCCTGCTACTAACCTGACCCCCACACCGAGCCCAGCAGCCCAAATCCCACAAATTCGCGAAGGCTCCACATTCTCACCGGAGCTGAACAAGCTCGGCCGCACGCTTCGCACCTGGCGGGAACAGATCACCAACTGGCACCGCTCACAGGTGACCAACGGGCCGACCGAAGCGGCGAACAACCTGGCGAAGCTGATCAAGCGAGTGTCGTTCGGCGTCACCAACTTCGACCACTACCGCATCCGAGTCCTGCTGTATGCCGGCAAACCCGACTGGACCCTGCTCGACACCCTCACCCCAGGGCCTGTCAGACGCTCCCTTGTCAAGCGGCGAGCGCGAATGGTTGTTTTCGGGCGGTTTCGTCGCGCCACATTCGTCGGATGACGCGGTTGGCGAGTTGGCGTTTGTGGGCTCGTCTGGCCTCGCGTCGGGTTTTGCCTTCGCCGGCTTTTCTGGCGAGGTAGGCGATCGCTTCGGGCTGGCTGCGCTGCTGGGTGACCGACGCGATGTGCAGCACTGAGTTGATGCGCCGGTTGCCTCGGAAGTCGAGCCGGTGCTTGACGGGATCGCCGGCGCCTTCGCCCGAGGAGAGAGCGACGGCGCCGGTGCCGCACCAGCGGGCGAACTTGGACTCGCGGTCGAATCGGGTCGGGTCGCCGACCTCGCACAGCAGCGTCGCGGCTGAGATCGGGCCGATGCCTGGCTCGTCGCGCAAAGTGGTGCCGTGGTTGTCGAGCAGCTCGTCGATGAGACGTTCCAGTCGGCGGATCTCGCTGCGGGCGGCACGGTCTTGGTCGATGAATGCCTGCATCCAGGCGAGCCGGTGCCGGCCCGCTGGGGTCGTGCATGTGTCGGGGTCGATCCCTTCGAGGCGGCGCAGCCGGGCTTCGATCTTGCCGCTGGTGGTGAGCTGGTCGCGTATCTCGGTGGGCAGCTTGGAGATCTGGTCGCCGACGTGGTGGAGCATCAAAGTGCGAGCAGCCACAAGGGTTCTGCGGTGTTCGAGCACCGCCTCGATCTCGGCCACGAGCGGGTCGTAGGCCTCCAGAGCCTGCACCGGTCCCAGCGTCGGCTCGGCCAGCAGCGCCCGTGCCGAGGCGACGGCGTCGACGGCGTCGGTCTTGCCCAGCCGCCGGCTGCGGCGCTGCGCCGCCGAGCGCGACGCTGGCACCTCGCGGGCGTCGAACCCGGCCGCGCACAACGCGATCGCGACGTGCGCCCCCCACTTGGCGGATCCCTCCACGCCGACCTGGCCGACGTCGTGAGCGTCGAGCAGGTCGATCGCGGCGCCGTAGCCGACGGCGGTGTTCGAGAACGTCTCGTGGACGAGCTCGACGCCGTGAGGGTCGACGATCCCCACGGTGAAGGTGTCTTGGTGGGGGTCGATTCCCCCGACTGGCGGTGTCATGCTGTGCTCCTGCTGGAAGTGATGTTCCGGTGGGTCCGGGAACGGCAGGGGCGCTTCGTCACAACCGAGTCGAGACAGTCAGGCTCCCTTCAAGACAGGAGCGCTCCTGCCGGTCCCACGCTCGACGCGACAGGTCTGACAACAGGCACAAGGCCAAAGGTTTGTGGAGTCATCGCCGAGCGCAGGACCGGACCGTAACCCCCTGGCTGGAGGCCCCGGCGACATCAACAGTGACACTCGGAAAGTTTGTGTAAATGGCGTGGTCTGAGGGTCCTTGGCTGGGTGCTGGGGGCCGGGAAGGATCATGTCTGTGACTGATCAGAATATGTCGGCTGTGCCGGCGGGAGAGGCCGTCGGCGAGACGGCGATGAAGGACTGGGCCGAGCTGTTGGTGGCCCAGGCGCGTGCTGAGGGGGTGGAGCTGACCGGCGACGGCGGTCTTTTGACGGGGCTGGTGCGCCAGGTGCTCCAGATCGGCCTGGAGGTCGAGATGAGCGAGCATCTGGGCTATGAGCGTCACGCGGTTGCGGGCCGCGGGTCGGGCAACTCTCGCAACGGGTCGACGCCCAAGACGGTGACGACCGAGATCGGCGAGGTCGAGCTGCGGGTGCCTCGGGATCGTGCGGGCACCTTTGAGCCGGTTACGGTGCCCAAGCACCGCCGCCGGCTGGACGGGCTGTCGGGCAACGTGATCAGTCTCTATGCGAAGGGGCTCACGACCGGCGAGATCCAGGACCATCTGGCTGAGATCTATGACACCTCGGTGAGCCGGGAGACGATCTCGAAGATCACCGACGAGATCGTCGCTGACATGGCGGTGTGGCAGAACCGGCCCCTCGACCCGGTCTACGCGGTGCTGCTGATCGACGCGATCGTCGTCAAGGTCCGCGACTCCCAGGTCGCCAACAGGCCTGTGTATGTGGCCATAGGCGTGGATCTTCAAGGAGAACGCGACGTCTTGGGCATGTGGCTGGGCCCATCGGGCGGCGAGGGCGCCAAGCAATGGGCCACGATGCTGACCGAGCTGAGAAACCGAGGCCTCGCCGACGCGTTGATCGTGTGCTGCGACGGACTCAAGGGCCTGCCCTCGGCGATCCGGGCGACCTGGCCCGAAGCGACAGTTCAGACATGCGTCGTGCACATGGTCCGCAACAGCCTGCGGTACGCGTCCCGCAAGCACTGGGGCGCCATCACCAAAGCCATGCGCGACATCTACACCTCAGCGACCGTCGAGGCCGCCCAGACGCGGTTCGCCCAGTTCGCCGACGACTGGGAGGACACCTACCCCGCCATGATCCGCTCGTGGCGGCAGTCATGGGACGAGTTCGTGCCGTTCCTCGAGTTCCCCGCCGAGCTGCGCAGAGTCGTCTACACCACCAACGCCATAGAAAGCCTCAACGCCAGATTCCGACGGGCAGTGCGCCATCGAGGACACTTCCCCAACGAACAGGCAGCGATGAAAGTCCTCTACCTCATCGCCACCGCCAGACGCAAGAACCGCACCAACCTCACCGGAAAGACCAACGGCTGGAAAGCCATCCTGAACACACTGACCGTCCACTACGGCGACCGGATCGCCGCCTACATTCGATGAAAACCACCACAGCCGGATACACAAAAAATCTGACAGGCCCCGCTTAGGGTTCGCCGCGGGTTAGGTCGCGTGGTTGGGTGTGATGGTGTAGTTCCATTCGCCGTGCCATTGGTGGGGTTGCAGCGGGATTTGTTTCATCTGTTTGTCGGTGATTTTGATGCCGCGTTGGTACCAGTTGGGGTCGTGGGCTGCTTGGACGGTGAGTCCGGTTTGGGTGGTGGTGGAGGCGATGAGCTCGACGATGGTGGCGATGTCGGTGAGTGGTCTGCCTCGCCAGTTCATGGTGATGAAGCTGAAGAGGCGGTGTTCGATCTTGTTCCATTTGCTGGTGCCGGGCGGGTAGTGGACGACGGTGATCTCGAGGCCGGTGTCGGCGGCGAGGCGGGCGAGGAACCATTTCCAGGCGCGTGGCCGGTATCCGTTGGATCCGCCGGCGTCGGCGGTGATGAGCAGCCGGGTCGCGTCGGGGAACCGCTGCTGTCCGAGGGTGTCCCACCAGCGGGCGATGGAGTTGACGGCGAACTCGGCGGTGTCTGCGGTGTCGCCGACGCTGACCCAGCCGTCGTTGTTGGCGAGGTCGTAGACGCCGTAGCCGATGGCCTTGGCGAACTCGCCCAGTGAGCGGTCCGCGAAGTCGTGCACGTTGACGCGCTGCGGCTCGCCGGCGGGCTGCCATTCGGTGCCTTTGTTGGCGTAGTTCCCGATCAGCTCTTTCTTTTTGGTGTCCACGCTGACCGCCGGCTCGCCGGCGTCGAGGAACTCCTGCGCTAGGCCGTTGAGATAGGCGAACTGGGCGTCGCGGTCGGGATGGGACGTGCCTTCGTTCTGCTTGGCGGGCGCCTGCAGCGAGTAGCCCATCTGGTGCAGGAGCCGCCGCACCAGCTCCGCGGACGCCTTGAAGCCCTGCGCGGCGAGCTCGCGTGCGAGCTGATAGGTCGACTTCAACGTCCAGCGCAGCGCAGAGGTCGGGCTGCCGCGCGTGCTGGGATGCACCAGCTCGTCGAGCGCCTCGGCCAGGCCGGGCTGCTTGACGACCGCCGGGCGGTCCCCGCCGCCCTCCGCCCGCTGACGGTGCGACGGCTCGACCCCGGCGCGCACCTCGCGCACCGCCCGCGACACCGTCGAGGTCGACATCGCCGACGCCTCCACAACGAACGCCTGCCCGCCGCGGCCCAGCGCCTCGGCCAGCGCTCCTGCCGCCACACGCCGCTGACGCTCGCCCAGATGCGGCATCACCGTGTCGAAGAACACTCCCGCCGCGTCCGCCGACAACTCCACGCACCCGACACTACACCACACGATTTATCTTATGGCGGACCCTAAAGCGCGAAGAGCCTCGTATCTCGTCTTGTGTTTGCTGATACGCACACGCGGGACAAGTCGTTAGTTAGGTATGTCCTGGAGAGATTGCACAAGAATTCCCACCCGATTCCCGCAGCGGATTATTCCAAGTTTTCGATTGAACACGTCAGGCCGCAATCTCACATCAATACCGAAGAGGATCTCCTGACTGTCGGTAGCATCGGCAATCTGCTATTTGTTGACGAGACAGTAAATGGGCGGCTAGGCAATAAGAGCTTTTCGAAGAAGAAGGAAATCCTGGGCGAATTCTCAGGCAGTTATGACATGGATGACATCTTGTCTTGCTCGCGATGGGGGAAGAGGGAGATCGATAGCCGCGCGCGACGTCTGGGTGAACTTGCGTTTGATTCAGTATGGCGCTTGCGTTCCACCGGCTGATGAGATACAGACTGGATGTCCTCTGCTGGATTACGCCGACGGTCGGCCGAGTTGCGGACTGTGCGTGAGATTGTGAGTTTCGGTTGGTGGAGCGCGGCGAGGTGGTGGGCATCGTGAACATCGAGCCGCTGCCAGAGACTGCGTCGCCGGCGGCTGCCGTCATCGAGGGCCCGCCGATTCAGATGCTTCTCGGTCTATGGGGCCGGCCACACTCGGGGATCGAAGTCACCGACGGCGACCCAGAGGTGTGGCACTAGTGGCGAGCCCTGCCCAGCGAAGCCTTCCAATTCGGCGCCTGGGACTAGCGCCGAGGCCCATTCGATAGAGGGAGGGCGGCGAGGAGGTGGGCGACGCAGGCGTCGAGGGGCTGGGTCGTGTCGATGGTGATCTCGGGTGACGGCGGGGGCTCGTAGGGGGCGGAGATGCCGCTGAAGTCGGGAATTTCGCCGGCTCGGGCTTTCACGTAGAGGCCTTTGGGGTCACGGGCTTCGCACACGTCGAGCGGTGTGTCGACGAACACCTCGATGAAGGCGCCCTCGGGGTGGATGGCCCGTACTTGGTCGCGGTCGGCCGCGTAGGGCGAGATGAAGGCCGTCAGCACGACGATGCCCGCATCTTGGAACAGGCGGCATACCTCGCTGATGCGGCGGATGTTCTCGGTTCGGTCCTGCGGTGAGAAGCCGAGATCGCGGTTGAGCCCGAAGCGGACGTTGTCGCCGTCGAGCACGTAGGAAGCGACGCTGCGCTCGAGCAGTGCTGCCTCCAGAGCGAACGCAAGAGTCGATTTTCCGCTGCCGGAGAGCCCGGTAAACCACACCGTCACGGCGCGATGGCCGAAGTGCGCCTCGCGGTCGGCGCCGCTCACCTGCCCTTCGGCGCGGACGATGTTGCGAGAGACGGGCTGGTTCCCGGCGCTCTCGCTCATTGCGTGCTCGGCCCTCGCAGAGGCTGAGCCGTGAGGCGAAGCCGTGGCCCGAGCGGCCCGTGAGCCCGTATCGAACAGACACCGGGAACAAGAGCGGGAGGCAACATGCAACTCATCGAATGGTTCACGTTGCTGGAAATCCTCGAAGGAAGCCACGCTCGGTCAGCACCCGCACGATTGCCGCCACGCACTCATCCACCCCTTGAGCCGAGGTGTCGACACGCAGGTTGGCGTCGGCCGGCCGGTCGTAGGGGGCTGAGACGCCGGGGAACCGCGGAATCTCGCCGCTGTCGGCCATCGCATACAGGCCATGGGGGTCACGCTCACGGCACACATCGACCGGCGTGTCCACGAACACCTCCACGTACCGCTCAGCGCCCACGAGGTCGCGGGCACGCTGGCGTACCTCGCCGTCGGGCGCCACCAGCGCGGCAATTGCGATCAATCCTTGACCGTTCACGAGCCGTGCGACCTCTGACACCCGGCGCAGGTTCTCCGAGCGTTCATGGGCGCTGAAGCCCAGATCCCGCGAGATGCCCATGCGGACGTTCTCTCCGTCGAGGCGAATCGACACCTTGCCCCGGTCAAACAGCTCGCGCTCGAGAGCCGTAGCCAGGGTGGATTTGCCTGCGGCTGTGAGCCCTGTCAGCAGGATGGTGCACGGCTGCTGACCGAACCGGATGGCCCGCTCGGCGTCGCTGATCTCCGATCTTTGCCGCACGAGCGCAGCGTCGGGTGCGTGGTCCCAAACCGACGCCGCGCCGATGATCATGCCCGCTGCGATGGTCGCATTGGAGAGACGATCCACCAGCACGAACGACCCGGTCGCACGGCTGCTGGCGTAGGGGTCGAATGCCAGCTCTCGGTCCGAGCCGATGACGCAGCGCCCGATGTCGTTGAGCCCCAGCCCCAGCGCCTGTTCGTGCATCCCGGTGTCGACATCGACCCGGTAGCGCAAGCTGCGGACAGTGCAATTCGACACTGCGTTGGTGGTCTGCAGAAGATATGTGCTGCCGGGCTCCATCTCAGCCTCAGTCATCCATACGACCATCGCGTCCAGTTCGTGTGCCCGCTGCGGCTCGTCGCCTGGTGTCACGAACAGGTCGCCGCGGCTGATGTCGATCTCGTCGGTGAGCGTCAACGTCACTGCTCGGCCCGGGCCCGCGGCGTCGAGTTCGCCGTCGAACGTCACGATCCGCTCCACCGTCGAGCTGAGCCCCGATGGCAGCGCCACGATCTCTTCGCCGGGCCGGATGAGCCCCGAGGTCACCGTGCCGGCGTACCCGCGAAAGTCGGCATCGGGACGGCTGACGAGCTGCACCGGCATGCGGAAGTGCTCGAGATCGACGCTGGATCCGATGTCGGCGGTTTCGAGATACTCCAGCAGCGGCGGCCCGTCGAACCAATCGAGGTTGTGGCTCTCGTTGACCACGTTGTCGCCGAGCAGCGCCGAGATCGGCAGGAAGTACGGCTCGCCGAAGTCGAGTGCCTTGGCGAAGGACCGGTAGTACTCGCAGGTCTCTGCGAAGCGCTCGTGCGACCACCCGACGAGATCCATCTTGTTGATCGCCACTACCACTTGGCGGATGCCCAGCAGGCTGGCGATGTAGCTGTGGCGCTTGGTCTGGGGCAGCACGCCGTGGCGGGCGTCGACCAGGATGATGGCGAGGTTGCACGTCGACGCGCCCGTTGCCATGTTGCGTGTGTACTGGGGGTGCCCCGGGGTGTCGGCGATGATGAATGTGCGACGTTCTGTGGAGAAGTAGCGGTAGGCAACGTCGATGGTGATGCCCTGCTCCCGCTCGGCGCGAAGCCCGTCCATGAGCAGCGCCAAGTCGACATGGCCGCCCGCGGAGCCCTGGGTCGCTGAGTCGGCTTCGAGACTGGCCAGCACGTCCTCGTAGATCAGCTGGGAGTCGTGGAGCAGGCGGCCGATCAGCGTCGATTTGCCGTCGTCCACGCTGCCGCACGTCAGGAATCGGAGCAGATCCTTGCGCTGATGGGACTCGACGTATGCATCGACGCCGGAGGGGGCGAGGCCGCTGCGAGCAGCTGGCTCTGGGGCCATCAGAAGTACCCCTCGCGCTTCTTCTGCTCCATGGAGCCTGACTGGTCGAAGTCGATCACCCGGCCTTCGCGTTCGGACCGGGTGGCGACCAGCATCTCGCCGATGATCTCCGGCAGCGTTGTGGCGGCTGACTCGATCGCCCCCGACAGGGGGTAGCAGCCGAGCGTGCGGAACCGCACTGTGCGCGGCTGCGGCACCTCGCCCTCGTCGAAGACGAACCGGTCGTCGTCCACCATGATCAGCACACCGTCGCGCTCCACCACTGGCCGCTGCGCCGCGAAGTACAGCGGCACAATCGGGATTTGCTCAAGGTGGATGTACTGCCACACGTCGAGCTCGGTCCAGTTGCTCATCGGGAACACCCGGATCGACTCGCCCTGGTTGACCCGGCCGTTGTAGAGGTTCCACAGCTCGGGCCGCTGGTTCTTCGGATTCCAGCGATGATGCGCGTCGCGGAAGCTGAACACCCGCTCCTTGGAACGTGACTTTTCCTCGTCCCGCCGGGCGCCGCCGAACGCGGCGTCGAAGCGGCCCGCATCCAGCGCCTGGCGCAGCGCCTGGGTCTTCATGATGTCGGTGTAGTTCTTCGAACCGTGATCGAACGGGTTGATCCCATGGGCCACGCCGTCGGCGTTGGTGTGGACGATCAGTTCGAACCCGATCTCGGTGGCCATCTCGTCCCGGAACGAGATCATCTCGCGGAATTTCCACGTCGTGTCCACGTGCAGGAGCGGAAACGGGATCGGGCCGGGGAAGAACGCCTTGCGGGCGAGGTGCAACAGCACCGAGGAGTCTTTGCCGATCGAGTACAGCATCACCGGCCGCTCGCACTGGGCGACCACCTCACGCATGATCCCGATCGCCTCGCACTCCAGCTGCTGGAGGTGGGTCAGCCGCAGTTCGGGCGGCATGGTGACGCTCATGTGGGTTCCCGGGACTTGTCGACCAGGGCTTGGCTGAACAGGTCCTGCGGCGCGCCGGGAAAGCGCAGCGAGCGCCCGTCGCCTTGAGCGAGTCGCGGAGCTCGTTCCACGACTCGCCGCTCGTCACGCGTTCGATCTTTCATCCGTAGCCCCGTCCGGCGCACCTGGTCGCGGCGCTACCCTTGTTGTCAAGAGAGCCTCGTCTGCCACGATGTGCGTTGACTCGGAGGGTAGATATGTCGGCTGAGCAGTTGCGCCCCGTCGCAGTCGAGGCTCGTCGCGGCTACCGACTGTGGGTTCGCTTCGGCGACGGCGCAGAAGGCGAGATCGACCTGTCCGACAGGGCGGGTCGAGGTGTGTTCAAGATCTGGGATGAGCCCGGCGTTTTCGAGTCTGCCGCCATCTCGCCGCATCGCACCATTTGCTGGTCAAAAGATGCAGAACTGTGCGCTGATGCCGTGTACCTCGAGATCACGGGCCGCGATCCAGCAGAGGTGCTGCCGGACCGGCGGGCTCAGCGAGCTTGCGAGCGTTTGCGAGAACGGTGAGACAGCACGGCAGCGCCCTGGGGCGTTCCGTCGTGGAAGGCGCCGATCATCTCGTCGAGCGGCGACTCGTAGCCGCCGTAGTTGCACTCGATGAATCGGTGGTGGATCTGGTGGTGGAAATCGCCCAGCTCGAATCTGGCCCGGCGAACGGTGCGCGGACCCAGCAGCAGGGCGTCGTAGCCGGTGTGCGACAAGGGTGCCCCGAGACCGTGGTGCATCATCATGAAGTAGAGGTGCAGCGGGTGCGACGGCACCAAGAACAGCAGCACCGCGTCGGAGAAGAGCACGAAATGCTCGACGGGATGCATCGAGAGCCCTGACCACGGGCCGACGTTGGTGTTGCGGTGGTGCCACGAGTGGATGCGACGGTAGGCCCCGCCGACGTGCAGCAGCCGGTGATGGGCCGAGAAGTACAGGATCGACCACCACGGGATCATCAGCAGGAACACCACGAACCAGACAGGATTGCTGTCAAGCGTGATGAGGCGTGCGTACCCGTTGGCGTAGGCCCACAGCATCAGTGACTCGAACCCGGTCCAGACCACGACAGCAGAGGTGAGCGTGAGGAAGGTGTTCTCCCGCACCTGGTTGCCGAACAGGAACACACGCTTGTTGCGGCCGAATGGCCGGCTGTCGTAGCGCAGGCTGTCGCCCTGGCGGCGCACGATGTAGAACCAGACATGCAGCCCGCCGGCGACGAGCGTCACGAGAATCAGATTGCGCAGCCACACCTCGAATATCCAGCCGACCTCAAAGGTCTTGGTGCGCTCGAGCGACGGCATGAACCAGGCCCAGATCCCGAACGACACGGCCAGCATGAAGAAGCGGGACCGCAGGGGCAGCCACGTGCGCCCGAGGTACTTCGCAATGGCGCCTGGCCGGGGCGGCCAGTGCAAGAACGGCGCCGAGCGCAGGGGCAATTCCGGCGTGTAGTTCCACGCAGCGCGCTTACCGACGGACGACGACATCGCGGCAACCGCCTGTTCAGGGACCCGGTGCGCTCGCTGGTGCGGGCTGTTGGACGGACATCCGGAGCTGATCGTAGCCCAGGTTTGGACAGATGTCCAAACCTGTCAGGGATGCTGGCTGAAGCGATGCACTATGTCATACGAAATAGAGTTGCCTGTATGACGATGACGATGCTGAGCTTTCGAGCCGATGAGGAAGACGTCGAAGGAATCCGTCGATGGTCCCAGCGACTCGGCGTCGAACGCTCCGAATTGATGCGCGACGCGCTGCGCCGCCAACTTGCCCGGCTGGCCGCCGAGCATGAGGTTGCGCTGTATGAAGCCGATCCGGTGACTGAAGATGAGTTGTCGCTTGGCGCGGCAGCAGATTGGGGTCCAGCCGAAGACTGGTCCGATTGGCGAGATGCAACGCGGTGAAGTCTGGTTCGCTGTCGCCCCTGACGGTGACAGGCCGGTCCTCGTACTCACCCGGGACCCCGTGGCCGACCGGATCGGCGCCGTCGTCGTTGCGGTGCTGACCAGGACACGGCGCGGGTTGGTTTCGGAACTGGAGCTCACTGCCGCTGCCGACGGCGTGCCGACCGATTGCGTTGTCAACTTCGACAACATCCACACCATCGAGCGCACGCGCTTCCGACGGTTCGTCACCAGGCTCAGCGAGGGTCGCATGGAGCAGGCGTGTCGCCGCCTGTGCGACGCAACCGGCTGTTGAACGGGTCGTTCTGGCTTTTCGGAGCGCAGCTGGTTACCTTCGGTGGTTTGCGGTGTGTCGGGTGGGTTTGAGTCCGCCGCCGTTACGACATGTGCGTGCATTGGGGTCGGTGGCGGCCGGCCGGATGTGTGTCAGTTGCCCAGGGCTAGGGCACTGCAGTGCGCGATGCAGCGGTTCAGCTCATCGCAATCTGGGGAGATGGCCCATCGTAGCCACATGCCGTTCTCGGTGATCATGACGTCGGCGGCCCGGCGGTCAGCTTCAGCCCGGGTCATTGACGGTCGAGCATCGGCGATCAGGGAACTGAGGCGCTCGAGGTAGTGCTGGTGTAGCGCTTCGTTGATCGCCGCGATATCGGGACGTGACGGCGCAGCGGCCCACAACGTCAGGCGCAGCGGCAGGAAATCCGAGTCTATGATCTCGGTGGAGAATGCCGCTCGGATGAACGCGATCACCCGCGCCTCGGGGTCGGTGACATCGCTCACTGCGAACAGCGAAGCCTCGACCATGCGCTCGACCAGGAGTCCGAACGCCTCGTTGACAAGGTCGTCCTTGTCGCCGAAGTGGTACTGGATCGAGCCGAGGGCCGCATTGGCCTCGTCGGCCACTCCACGCATGGTCAAGCCCTCGAGCCCACTGCGGGCCATCACCGCTAGGGCAGCCTCGAGCAGCTGCTGACGGGTCTGTGAGCCGGGCACCCGAGCGAGTGTATGTTCGGCACTCAGATGGCCGGCGAGCGGTGTCGCCGGGTCGGAACGGCGGTGTTCATCGATGTTTACTCGCCAGCAACCACCTGGATTCTCGACGTCTTCGCTCAAGGGAGACGGGTCGAGCGAAAGTCTGGGAAGCCGTAGCGATGGGCGAGCCCACAGTGCCGCAAGCTCAGCCGGTGGAGGGGCGGAGTTTTCCGACGGCGCGCGGCGCTCGCCCGACGTTCTTCGACGATGGGGGCGCGACCGATGCGGTCCTGGCGATGGACCTCGTCGCCGAGTCCGTCAGCGCGGGCTTCGACGACGGTTCAGTCGAGATCACTGCGGTGCCGATGGGACGAGTGCTGCGGACCGGCAAGAAGCAGCAGACCGGGCAGCTCACGCTGCTCGTCGGGCAGGCTTGACGCAGCCGCCACTTTCGTGCAGCGCGGGCACTGGGGTCTGTGCCCGCCGACGTAGTTGACTGATGGGCCTATGCCCACGACAGGAGGGTGACCCGATGGAGGTCGTCAACGAAGTGATGCCCACGAGCCCCGAGCGCATCGACGAGATGATGCAGCCCGGGCCTGATGGGCCGATCTACATGGTCAACCTGCTGAAGTTCAAGGAAGCGGCCGAGTACGAGGACGGGCGTGAAACCGATCTGAGCGGCTACGAGGCATACCAGCTGTACGGCCGAGCAGTGTCGAGAATCATCCGCGACTATGGCGGCGAGCTCCAGTTTGCAGCGGACGTGACGTTCCTGTCGCTCGGTCAGGTCGAGGACTTGTGGGACGAGATCGCTATCGCCAAGTACCCGAACCGGGGTGCGCTGCTGGCCATGTCGACGTCGCAGGAGTGGCGAGACGCAGCGGTGCATCGCACAGCGGGGCTGGCCGGTCAGCTGAACATCGAAACGGTCGCCCAGTTCGTCCGGGAGTAACCACTGCTCCTCCGCCGGGATTCCTTCCGGCTGGAAGGTTGGGCCCCGAGCTCAAGTACCGTCGTGGGTATGAAGATCGGCGAGTTGGGCGACCGCTGCGGGGTGAGCACGAAGACAATTCGATATTACGAGTCGATCGGATTGCTCGATGAGCCAGACCGGACTGCGAGCGGGTACCGCACCTACGCAAGTGACGCTGTCGAGCGGCTGCAGTTCATCCGCGATGCGCAAGCGACTGGACTCACATTGGCGGAGATTTCCTCAGTGCTCGAGCTCAAGAGCGTCGGTGAGCGGTCATGCGCGCACACCACGGCGCTCATCGAGGCCCACGTGGACGCCATCGACGCCCAGATCGCTCAGCTTCGTTCGGCCCGCAAAGAGCTCGCTGCACTGCTGAGGCGGGCGCAGGGGCTGGATCCGGCATCGTGCACCGATCCCAATCGCTGCCAGGTGATCGGCCAGACCCGCCATTGATACGACCATTGATGTGAAAGCGACTTGACCTTCCAGTCGGGTGGAATCTTTAGAGTGGTCATGTGACCACGGCAACCGCCCGATCCGATGTGGCAATCGACGGGATGACGTGCGCTGCGTGCGCGAGCCGGATCCAGCACCGGCTCGACGAGATGGACGCCGTGGCGGCGGCACAGGTGAACTTCGCTACTGGGCGGGCCACGATCGCCCACGACGGGTCGCTCGACGAGTCGTTCCTCGCTGCCGAGATCGCAGCGCTGGGCTACTCGGTCATTGCTGCTGGCGAGGGCGAAGCAGCCGAGCAGCGGCGCCAGACGGATCTGCTCACCCGGCTGGCCGTCGGCGCGGTGCTGACGGTGCCGTCGGTGCTGATCTCCATGATCCCGGCGCTGCAATTCGACGGGTGGGAATGGCTGGCCGCCGTGCTGGCGACCGTTGTGATCGTGGGATCGGGGTGGTCATTCCATCGAGCCGCGGCGGTGAACCTGCGCCACGGTGCCACCACGATGGACACGCTCGTGTCGATGGGGTCGCTCTCGGCTCTGGGATGGTCGCTCGTTGTGTCAGCCGCCGGCATCGGCGACGGTCATGTGTACTTCGAGACCGGCGCCGTGATCGTCACGCTGATCCTGCTGGGCAAGTGGCTGGAGCTTCGGGCCAAGCGCCGCTCGGGTGATGCCATCCGGGCGCTCGCCGATTTAGGCGTGCGGACAGCCCAACTGGCGGACGGCCAGGAGATTGAAATCGCAGACCTGGCCGTCGGCATGCGATTCGTGGTCCGGCCGGGGGAGCGGATCGCCACCGACGGTGTGATCGTGGACGGGCGCTCCGCGGTCGACGCCTCGATGGTGACTGGCGAGCCGATGCCGGTTGAGGTCGGGCCCGGCGACGAGGTGGTCGGCGCCACCATCAATGCCAACGGAGCTCTCGTCGTCGAGGCGACGAAGGTGGGCGCCGACACCGCGCTGGCGCAAATCATTCGGCTGGTCGACGAAGCGCAGGGCAGCCGGGCAGAGGTGCAGCGGCTCGCCGATCGGGTGTCGTCGGTGTTCGTGCCCATCGCCATCGCCACGGGGGTCGTCACGCTGGCGGCCTGGCTGCTGCTCGGCAACGAGGCCAGCGCAGCCTTCAGTGCCGCGGTGGCGGTGCTGATCATCGCCTGCCCGTGCGCTCTGGGGCTGGCGACGCCGCTGGGGATCATGGTCGGGACCGGTCGGGGCGCCCAGCTGGGCGTGATCATCAAGGGAGGCGAAGTCCTCGAGGACACCCGAGCGGTCGACGTGGTGCTGGTGGACAAGACCGGCACGCTCACCGAAGGGGCCATGACGCTCGCCGGTGTTCATGCGGTGCAGCTCTCGGCCGCCGAACGTGACGACGTGCATCGGCTGGCAGCATCGGCCGAGGCGCTGTCGTCCCATCCGATCGCCCAAGCCATCGCCAGCTCCGTCGACGTGCTGGTTGACGTGGACGAGTTCGAGACCATGCCGGGCTCGGGCGTGACCGCCTTGATCGGCGGCGTCGAGGTTCGGGTGGGCCGTCGCAGCCTGTTCGACGCCGTGCCCGGTCCCGTCGAAGCGGCTGCCGCAAGCGCCGAGGCCGCCGGAGCGACGGCCGTTCTCGCTGGCCGCAATGGGACAGCGGAGATGGTGCTGGTCGTTGCCGACCGCATCAAACCCACCTCGCGGGAGGCAGTAGCGACGCTGCGCGATCAAGGTTTGGGAGTGACCCTGCTCACGGGCGACAACGAGCGAACTGCTCGCACCGTTGCGGCCAAGGTCGGCATCGAGTCCGTGATCTCCGAGGTGTATCCCGCTGACAAGGCCGCCGAGGTGGAGCGGCTCCAGGCGGCCGGCATGCGGGTGGCGATGGTAGGGGATGGCATCAACGACGCCCCGGCGCTGGCCCAGGCCGATCTGGGGATTGCGGTCGGTACCGGCACCGATGTAGCCATCGAGGCCTCGGACCTCACCGTCGTGAGCGGCGACCTGCGGGCAGTTTCCGATGCCATCGCGCTGTCGCGTCGCACCCTGTCGACGATCAAGGGGAATCTGTTCTGGGCATTCGCCTATAACGCGGCGGCGATCCCGCTCGCGGCGTTGGGCATCCTGAACCCCATGATCGCTGCCGGTGCGATGGGCGTCTCGTCGCTGTTCGTCGTCACCAACAGTCTCCGGCTGCGACGCTTCACAGGCAGCCGCCAGACTGTCTGACTGCGTGAGCGACGACAAGTGGACAGCTGAGGAGATTCCCGAACAGTCGGGCCGGGTTGCGGTGGTGACCGGGGCCAACTCGGGGAACGGATTCGAGACAGCCAAGGCGTTGGCGGGTCGTGGTGCGCGGGTAATGCTCGCCGTCCGGGACCTCGACAAGGGCAGCGCTGCGGCCGAAGCCATTCGAGTCGAACATCCCGGCGCCGACCTGGTGGTGCAGGAAGCGGACCTTGCGTCGCTCGACTCCGTGCGAGAGGCGGCGGCGGCCGTCAGGGATCAGTTCGACCGCATCGATCTGCTCGTCAACAATGCGGGCGTCTTTCACACGCCTCGCCGTCAGACCGCTGACGGACTCGAGATCCGGTTCGGCACCAACCACATCGGACACTTCGCGTGGACTGGCCTGTTGCTGGAGCGGCTGCTGCCTGTTGCGGGGTCGAGGGTCGTCACGGTAAGCAGCAACGCTCACCGCTACCGCTCACGGATCGACTTCGAGCGCTTCGGGGTCGCACAGGGCCGCAGCCAGTCGGCTGCGTACGGTCGGTCGAAGCTGGCGAATCTGCAGTTCACCTACGAATTGCAGCGGCGGTTGGCGGCTGCGGGCGCGCAGACCATGGCGCTGGCCGCTCATCCGGGTTGGTCCGAAACTGAGATCCTGCGCGATTTTCCTGCGATTCGGGTCATCCATCCGCTGATCGGGCCACTGCGTCACAGCGCCGCCATGGGTGCTTTGGCGACGCTGCGGGCAGCCACCGATCCCACGGCCTCTGGGGGCGAGTTCTACGGACCCGATGGGTTGTTCGAGATGCGAGGGCACCCGGTGCTCGTCCCATCGAATGCTCGCTCCCACGACACAGCGCTTCAGCGACGGCTCTGGGGAGCGTCAGAACAGCTCACCGGGGTCACGTTCAAGGTGTGAGCCCGCTGGATTGTGCCAACCTCCAAGGAAGTGCGGCTTCCGCGGGGGTGCTGCAGTCCGGACGAGAGGTATCCAGATGAAGGCGGCAGTCCTGCACGAACCGCACCAGCCGATGGAGATCACTGACGTCGCGGCACGCAGCCCAGGCCCACGGGAAGTCCTGATCGCGACTGCCTATGCCGGTCTCTGCCATTCCGATCTGCACTTCATAGAAGGGCTCTTCCCCCATCCGCTGCGGCGGTGCTCGGCCACGAAGCTGCCGGCGTTGTCGAAGCCGTCGGCAGCGCAGTCACTTACGTCAAGCCCGGCGACCACGTCATCACCTGTCTCTCGGTCTTTTGCGGAGAATGCGAGCGCTGCCTGTCGGGCAATCCATCCACCTGCTCGGACACCACGGTCAAGCTGCCGCCGGGCGCCAGTGATCGCTTGGAGTGGGACCGGCCCGAGCCATTGCACGGCTTCTTGAACCTCTCGGCATTTGCCGAGTTGATGCTGGTGCACGAGCACGCCCTCGTGAAGATCCGCGACGACATGCCGCTCGAGAAGGCTGCGCTGATCGGCTGCGGAGTCATGACGGGCTTCGGAGCGGTCAACAACACCGCGCAGGTCCGCTGGGGCGAATCGGTGGCGGTCATCGGATGCGGCGGCGTCGGCATGGCCGCAGTCGAGGGGGCGCACATTGCGGGAGCCGGTCGAGTCATCGCCGTCGACACCAACTCCGACAAGCTGGAGCTGGCGCGCATGCTGGGCGCCACCGACGCGGTGAACCCGCTCGAGTCGGACCCTGCCGAAGCGGTGCTGGAGCTGACCGGCGGGGGAGTGCATCACGCAATCGAATGCCTGGGCATGAACACCACCGCAGAGCAGGCGTTCAACATGCTGGCCTTGGGCGGAACCGCCACGATCGTCGGGATGATCCCGGCAGACCAGAAGATCTCGGTCGACGGGATGCAACTGTTGCGGGGCCGCACGCTGAAGGGTTCGTCCATGGGATCGAACCGCTTCCGCATCGACATGCCGCGCCTCGTCGAGCTGTATCTCCGAGGCCGGCTGCATCTTGATGAGTGGGTCTCAGCGGTGATCACGCTCGATCAGATCAACGACGGCTTCGCCGACATGAAAGCCGGCAAGGTCGTCCGCTCAGTCATCAAATTCGACTGACAGAACATGACTGATAGCGACCGCTCACGGCTTCGCTGAGGCGCCGTCAAGTGGAGACGAGTTCGGATCCCTCGTCGAGCCAACCCCAGGTGCCGCCGATCGTCTTCTTGACCGGACGGCCCACGCGCGCGAGCCGGGCGGCAGGTCTTTCGGCACCTGGTCATTCCACCGCCACTCCGGACGTATTTTCGTGGGTTGTATGTCGATAGCCTCTCGCTGCTGCCATCCCCGAACAGGAGAACCCCATGGTTGAGACCACCGCCAGCACGAGCGTCGATATTGCCGCAAGTCCCGAAGCGGTCTACGGGATCCTGACGGACCTTTCCCGCATCAGCGAGATCAGCCCCGAGTGCTACAAGTCGGAGTGGGAGGACGGCTCGACCGGTCCCGAGGTCGGTGCGAAGTTCCGCGGGTACAACCAGAACGGCGACATGAAGTGGGACGCCGGCTGCATCGTCGTAGCCGCCGATCCCGGTCGCGAGTGGGCGTTCGAGGTGCCTGCTCAGGACGGCCGTCGCACGCTGTGGCGCTACGAGATCGAGGCCACGTCGTCAGGCTGCCGGGTCACCGAGAGCTTCGACTCGCCGATTCTCGACATGGAGTTCTTCCAGAAGCACAACCGTCACAGCCTGCTGGTGAAGAACATCGCCCAGTCGTTGGAGAACCTCAAGGCCGTCGCCGAGGGCTAGGCCCAGCACTGGCGCTCAGCACGCGCCCTCGACAAGCACCAGCCGCACGAGCAGTACATGCATCCCTGTTAACGTATTTGCATGCAAAGCACCAGCGTTCGCATCGACGTCGCGACGCATCGGGAATTGAAGAAGCTCGCAGCGATGCTGGGTGCAAGCGTGGGCGACACGGTCAAATTGGCGGTACGCCGGCTGCGCCAGGACGAGATCGGTGCGGAGTTGAGCGGTGAACCCGGCGAAGCCGAGACCGCCTGGCTTGATGCTGGCCTCGGGTGACGTCGTCGACCTCGATCTCGGCCTGCCAGAAGGGCGAGAAGCAGGTTTCCGCCATCCGGCAGTTGTGGTGACTGCCCAGCGTGTGCTCGGCAATGATCCAAGTGTCGTTCACGTGGTACCGCTGACGTCAGAGCTTCGAGGGTTCGCTTCCGAGGTGCAGCTCGAGCCCGATCCTCATAACGGGCTGGATACTGCCTCGGCGGCGCAGTGCCAGCATGTCCGGGCAGTAGCCGCGGCGCGGATTCACGAAGCGCGGGGCAACGTCGGATCGGCCGCACTCTCCCAAATCCGTGAGGTCCTCGGACTCATCCTCGACATCCCCGGGTAGAGCGGACCTGGCGTGGGGCCGGACCCACCCGGCCCGACGGTCACCGAGGACACTGCACAGCCGCAGTAGCTTCGGCCCGCCGGATTGTTTCACGATCCTCCAAGGAGCAGCAATGACTGACACCACCACAACCGAAGCAACGTCGACGGCCGGCAGATGCCCGGTGTTGCATGACCCCGCGTACATGGGCTCGCTGGCCAATCAGCAGTGGTGGCCCGAGCAGCTCAATCTGCGGCCGCTGGGCAAGAACTCCCCGCTGATCGACCCGACCGACGAGCAGTACGACTACGCCGCTGAGTTCGGGACACTCGACCTCGCGGCCGTCAAGGCCGACCTGGCCGAGGTGATGACCACCTCTCAGGACTGGTGGCCGGCCGACTTTGGCCACTACGGCCCGCTGATCATCCGTATGGCATGGCACAGCGCCGGGACCTACCGCATCCATGACGGCCGGGGCGGCGGCGGCTCGGGTTCGCACCGATTCGCACCGCTCAACAGCTGGCCCGACAACGCCAACTTGGACAAGGCTCGCCGGCTGCTGTGGCCGGTCAAGCAGAAGTACGGCCGCAAGATCTCCTGGGCCGACCTGATGATCCTGGCCGGCAATGTGGCGCTGGAGTCGATGGGCTTCGAGACCTTCGGCTTCGGCGGCGGCCGGGAAGACGTGTGGGAGCCCGAGGAGGACATCTACTGGGGCCCCGAAACCGTCTGGCTCGACGACGAGCGCTACAGCGGGGATCGGGACCTGGCCGACCCGCTCGGCGCCGTGCAGATGGGTCTCATCTATGTGAACCCCGAAGGGCCCAACGGCACGCCGGATCCGCTGGCCGCCGCAAGGGACATCCGGGAGACCTTTGCTCGCATGGCCATGGACGACGAGGAGACTGTGGCTCTGATCGCCGGCGGTCACACCTTCGGCAAGACGCACGGCGCCGCTGATGGCGACGCTCACGTCGGCCCCGAACCTGAAGGCGCCGCTCTGGAAGAACAGGGCCTCGGCTGGACGAGCACATTCGGCAGCGGCAAGGCAGGCGACTCGATCACCAGCGGCCTCGAAGGAATCTGGACGCCCACACCGGTGACGTGGGACAACACGTTCTTCGAGGTGCTGTTCGGCTACGAGTGGGAGCTGTCCCAGAGCCCTGCGGGTGCACATCAGTGGGTGCCCACCGATCCAGCTGCGGCCGACACCGTGCCCGACGCGCACGATCCGTCGAAACGGCACGCGCCGGTCATGCTCACGACCGACTTGTCGCTGCGGATGGACCCCATCTACGAGCCGATCTCGCGGCGCTTCCTCGAGAATCCCGACGAGTTCGCTGATGCCTTTGCGCGGGCCTGGTACAAGCTCACCCACCGCGACATGGGCCCGGCCTCGCGCTACCTCGGACCGGAGGTGCCTGACGAGGTTCTGATCTGGCAGGACCCGGTTCCCGTTGTCGACCAAGAGCTGGTCGACGACGTCGATGTCGCAGCGCTGAAAGCCACGATTCTCGAATCGGGCCTGTCGGTTTCCGAGCTGGTCAAGGCCGCATGGGCATCTGCGTCGACGTTCCGTGACAGCGACATGCGAGGCGGGGCCAACGGTGCCCGAATCCGGCTCGCACCCCAGAACGGCTGGGAAGCCAACGATCCAGCCGAGCTGGCGGGCGTGCTCACCGCGCTCGAAGGCGTCCAGGCGGCGTTCAACAGCGCTCAGAACGGTTCGAAGCGAGTGTCGCTGGCGGACCTGATCGTGCTGGGCGGGTGTGCCGGCATCGAGCAGGCGGCCCGTAATGCTGGCCGCGACGTGGTGGTGCCGTTCTCGCCGGGCCGCACCGATGCCTCGGCAGATCAGACCGACGCCGAGTCCTTCGCCGTGCTTGAGCCAACGGCTGACGGGTTCCGCAACTACTGGCGAGATGGCGACAAGCGCCGTCCCGAGGTGATGCTGGTGGACCGGTCGAGCCTGCTGTCATTGACGGCGCCGGAGATGACGGTGCTGGTCGGCGGCCTGCGGGCGATTGGTGCCAATACCGGCGGCTCCTCGCTGGGCGTTCTCACCGACCGTGCCGGCTCACTGACCAACGACTTCTTCGTGAACTTGCTGGACATGGACACCGAATGGCAGGTGTCCGACACCGAGCACGTCTATGAGGGCCGCGACCGCGCCTCGGGTGATCGCAAGTGGACTGCCAGTGCGGTCGACCTCGTGTTCGGCTCGAACTCGCAGCTGCGGGCGATTGCCGAGGTGTACGGCTGTGACGACGCCGAAGCCAAGTTCGTCGCCGACTTCGTGGCGGCCTGGCACAAGGTGATGGACCTCGACCGATTCGACCTGGCCTGAGGTCCTCGTCCAGCATTGACAACAGTTGTTAACACATGCAGACTGGCGCTATGAGCCGGAACACGATGAGCTTCGCGCTGCCCGAGTCGATGCGGAGTTACATCGACGACCGAGTTCGAGGCGGAGACTACGGCAACACCAGCGAGTATCTGCGCGATCTGATTCGGCGCGATCAGCAATCCGAGGCAGCGCGTCGCTTGCGCCTGCTGATTGCCGACGGGCTGGAGTCCGGTGAGGGTCGTCCGCTGACATCGGACGTCGTCGATGAACTCCGCACTCGGGCATTCAGCCGAGCGGTGTGAGCGAAGTCCGACTACGCCCACTCGCCGAGGTCGATTTGGTCGAGCGGACCGAGTACTACCGGTCTGAGGGTGGCGATGACCTCGGCCGACGATTCTTCGATGCAGCGATCGAATCGTTGCAAGAGATTGAGCGCATGCCCGGTGCCGGATCACCGAGGATCGGCGAGATGTGCGGCGTCGATGGGTTGCGGTCCCGCCGGCTGGCAGGATTTCCGTGCGGCTGGTTCTACTTGGAGCGGCGTGATCATGTCGACATCGTCCGTCTGCTCGCCTATGCCCAAGACCTCGAGACCATCCTGGGCGATCTGCGTCAAGCCTGACGAGGCCAGAGTGTTCGTCACAGCGGCTGTGGCAGCGAGTCAACCTCCGATGGTTCGCCAAGATGATGGACCTCGACCGATTCGACCTGGCCTGAGTTGACCTGAGCTTCGCCTTCGGGCCCGGCACTACGTTGGGCGGCGGGGGATGAGCCCATGACCGAACGACCGCGACCGCTCATGATCGGCGCCACGGCTGCTGATCCGAAGCGAGCGGTATTCATCTGGAACGCCATCCGCAAGTACTTCAACGAGGCTGGCCTCGAGACGGAGTACGCGCTCTATTCCACCTACGACGCGCTGGGCAGCGCCGTGCTGGACGGCCACGTCGACATTGCGTGGAACGCCCCGATGGCACACGCCCAGCTGTTGCTGCGGTCCCCGAGTGCATGCCGGACGCTCGCGATGCGCGACACCGACGAGGATGTCCACTCGCTCATCGTCGCCCGAGCCGACGCTGCCATCGCCGATCTCGACGACCTGCGCGGTCGGCGACTCGCCATGGGCGTGGACATCTCCAGCGAGCTGTACTTGCTGCCAGCGGCACAGCTCGCCGAAGACGGTCTCGACGTTGAATCAGACTGCGAACTCGTCGAACTCGAAGCCACCGAGTACTACAACTTGCAGCGATGGGTGGACGACCGGACGATCTTCGGGGCCGTCCTGGACGGTCGGGCTGACGCCGGCGTCATCTTCGAGCCGTGGCTCGGGTATCTGCTGCGTCGCCACGAGCTGGCCGCGGACGACATCGTCGAGGTGTGGCGCACACGTCCCTACTGTCACTGTGCGTTCACCTCCGGTCCGAGTCTGAGCGACGACGCGTGCGAGCAGTTCGTAGAACTCCTTGTCGCCATGGACCCAGCCGATCCCGAGATCGCCGAGATGATGCGCATGGAGCACCTGTCCAAATGGGTGCGAGCCACCGACGACGGCTGGAGCGACATCATGGGCGCCGTCGAGCAAGCCGACCTCGTCGGCAAGATCTTCTAGAGCCCACCCGGAGGAGAATCAGACATGTCAAAACCCGCGCTTGGCCTCTTGCTTGGCTTCGAGGACTCGATGGCCGACTTCGTCGAGCTGGCCCGCGAAGGCGAAGCCGCCGGCATGGACTCGATGTACACCGTCGAGGCCGGTCGCAGTGCCTTCGTGTCTGCAGCCGCCGTGATCGCTGCGACCGAGCGGGTGACGGTCGGCACGTACATCGCCAACGCCTATGCCCGTGAACCGTGGCTGACGGCGATCGCAGCCCGGGACCTCGACGAGATGAGCGGGGGACGCTTCACGCTCGGCCTCGGCACTGGCAACCGCCACTTCAATGAGTGGTACATGGGCATCGACGAGTTCCGCCCGCTCGGCAAGCTGCGCGACTACATCGAGATCGTGCGCAGCGCGGTCGCCGGACGGGCGGGGGAGCCGGTGCGCTACGAGGGCGATCACCACCGCATCCGCTGGCGGGCCACGTGGGAGCCGACGAGGCCGTCGATCCCGGTGTACCTGTCCGCTTCGGGACCCAAGATGGTCCGCTTGGCGGGCGAGGTCGCCGATGGGGTCGGCGTCGGCGTGATGTCCTCGGTCGAATTCATGCGCGACATCGTCGGGCCAGCAGCGCGCCAGGCCGCCACCGATGCGGGTCGCGACCCCGACGGCGTCGGATTCCTGATGGGATCGTTCCTCAGCGTCAATCAGGACGAAGAACTGGCCCGCAACGCCACCCGAGCCACCATCTGCGGGCTGTTCCACCCCGTGCCGCACCCGTACTACGACTCGCAGCTTCGCCAACTCGGCTTCGACGAGTTCGCCGACGCCGCGACCCGGCTGATGCCCCAAGGGCAGGTACGCGAGGCGATGGAGCTGGTGCCCGACGAGGTCGTCGACTCCATGAGCATCACCGGCACACCGGCCCAATGCGCGGCTCGCATCGCCGACTACAGCGGTCTGACTTCGGAGATCATCCTGTTCCGGGTGCCTCAGCGCACTGATGCGTCTGGGATCGCCGGCTACGAGTCGATGTTCGAGGTGGTCTCGCTCGCCAGCGTCTGAGAGCGCAGTCCCCCCAAATTGCCGGAAGCTGCGAGGGCTAGCGTCGGAGCCGCGGCAGCGCCGCAGGCTCGAGGGGGCGTCATGGCTGAGCGAATGATCAAGGCCAACGGGATCGACATCTGCACCGAGGACTTCGGCGACCCAGGGGACACTCCGATCCTGCTCGTGATGGGCGCGAGCGCCCAGATGATCCTGTGGGAGGAAGGCTTCATCGCCGGGCTCGTCGACGGCGGGCGCTACGTGATCCGATTCGACAACCGGGACACGGGCCAGTCCACGACCTTCGACCTCGAACAGGAGACGTACGGCCTCGCAGACATGGCGAACGACGCCGTGGGAGTGCTCGACGCCTACGGGCTTTCCAGCGCACATCTCGTTGGGGCATCGATGGGCGGGATGATCAGCCAGCAAGTGGCGATCGACCATCCCGGGCGCATCCGGACGATGACATCGATCATGTCGACGCCTGCGGGCGGGGAGATCGCGAGAGCGATCTTCATGGGAGAGACCCCGGAGCTGCCCCCGCCGCTGCCGGAGTACATCGAGCTCACCATGAAGTGGATGTCGGAGCCGCCGCTCACACGCGAAGACCGGGTGCGGTCTCGGCTAGAGAATTTCGGTGCGCTCGCGGGCAGCCGATCCGAATTCGACGTCGAGCGCTTCACGGCAATCTTCGAGCGGGAGTACGACCGAGCCGCCGACTGGCCGACAATGCACAACCACGGCATGGCGCTCATGGACGAGGAGAACCGTGCCGAGCAGCTGCGCGACATCTCCACGCCGACGATCGTCATTCACGGCACCGAGGATCCGATCCTGCCATACCCCCACGGCGAAGCCACCGTGGAAGCCATCGACGGGGCGCGCATGGTGACCCTCGACCGGGTCGGCCATGAGCTTCCCGAGGTGGTCTGGCCGCAGGTGACCGAAGCCATCCTCGCTCACACCGCCGAGTAGCCGGCCGGCGCGAGCCAATGCCTGATCAGGTGCAACTCCGTTCGAGGGGCGTTGGCGGCTGCCGCGAACTCGGCTAACGGTTCCCGTCGACGTTGGATCCATCACCCGCACGGCGGTCGATCAGGCGCTGGAAGTGCTGTGCGCCGTTCATGGCCGGCACCCGGCCGACACCGGGCCCCATGTCGCCTAACACCGGGAAGCCGGCCTCGACGCGGAAGCTGAACGGCATCGACTCGGGCAAGAAGCACTCGTTGTCGTCGCAGGCCTGCCAGCGAAGCCGGCCGTTGATCGTGACGTAACGACCGTCGTCGTCCTTTTGCATTTGCCGGGCGTTCTGCGCAACAGGAAGGCGCAGCACCACATCCCCCTCATAGGTCTGCAGCGTTTTGCCCGACCCGGCAAGAGTCAGGGGTGAAGTCGGCGGCGCCAGCATCTCGTAGGACAGGATCCCGTCGCTGTCGTCGAGGTCGATTGCTGCTGCCACCAGGCCCTCGGGCACAGGTTCGCCGTAGAGGTGTTGGCCCTGGGGCACGCGGAACGTCGCGACGATGTGGCGAGTGACGCCCATCGGCAGCCGATCGCCGTCGACCATCACCTCCGCTGTGACCCGCTCGACCGGCTGCAGGTCGCTCGCGTCTCCGGCCTCGAACTCCTGACCGAGTGCAGCAGCGAGCATCTGCTCGGGCCCGGAGCGCACGGCGAAGTTGTGCTCGAAGAATTTCGCCACGACGGTCCCGTCCGCATCGACGACGTACGACCCGGGAAACGGGAGGCCATACCACGGGTGGTCATCGGGCGGGATCAGCGTGTTCAGGATCCCGAACGACTCGATGACCTCGCTGTCGGGGTCCGACAGCATGGTGAACGTGGTGTCATGGGCCGCCGCGTAGTCGGCCAGTGCATCGGGCTCGTCATAGCTCAGCGCATACAGCCGGACCCCTGCCGCACGGTAGGCGTCCATGCCTCGTTCCAGCTCGACCAGCTGGGTGCGGCACGGCGGTCACCACACTGCCGAGCGGTAGAACACCACCACAGCCGGCTGGCCCGCACGGTCGGCGTGCATATCCACGGTGCGGCCGGACTGGTCGGTCGCAACGATGTCGGGCAGGCGGGATCCCACGTCGGGTCCGGTCGGAAAGTCTCCCAACGGGATTCGCCGACTCCCGTTGCCGGGCGGCTCCGGCATGTTGAAGCCCTCGGCGTCCTCGAAGTACGGACCATTCGACGGGCCGCCCCGGGTGTCAAGTGTGATCTCCATCGTCCGCTCCGATCGTCTGTCGTGAGGCATCGAACTCCAGCGGTGATCATGACACGCCGGGCGTGCGGTGTTCCCAGAAGGAGGGGCTTGGCGTCTGGCGACCCGCTGGCGGACCGCAGCTAGGCGAAGTCCAGCTCCGACCGTTCCAGCGGCACGCGGGCCGCAGGCTCGTCGGGGGCTACGTTGCAGCCGTGGCTGATTCAGGATTCAACGGGCGGCGCGAAGACGAGCCGCTGCTGCGCGGCGAGAGCACTTATATCGATGGGCTCGACGTGCCCGAGCTGGCGGGAGCCGCGCAAGCCGTGTTCGTGCGTTCGGCGGAAGCTCATGCACGCCTCGCTTCCGTTGAGGTGACAGAGGCCCGGGAGGCGGACGGGGTGATCGCCGTGTACCTCGGTCTCGAAGTGAACGGCTGGCCGTTCCCGCCCCGCCTGCCGTCGATGAATCGGGATCTGTGGCGGCCGCTCATGGCCTACGACACAGTCCGTTTCGTCGGCGAGCCCATCGCACTGGTGATCGCCGAGACCCGGGCCGCGGCAGTGGACGCCGCCGAAGGGGTGATCGTGGACTACGAACCGCTGACCCCGGTAGTCGACCTCGACGCGAGCCTCGCAGGCGAGACCCTGTTGCACCCCCACGCCGGCACCAACGTCGCCCTCGCTTGGGAGCTCGACCCGGTGCCCGACGAAGTGTGGGATGGCTGTGACGTGACAGTCGAGTTCGACTTGGCGCACCCACGGCTGGGTCCGCACCCCATCGAGCCGCTTGCCGGTGCATCGAGCTGGGGCGACGACGGCCGCTGCACGGCGTGGGTGTGTTCGCAGCGGCCGGCGGGAGCCAAGCACGTGATCGAGACGCTGCTCGGTCTCGAACCTGGCACGGTGCGAGCTATATCGCCCGACGTCGGCGGCGGCTTCGGTGCCAAGGGTGGCTGGGGCTGTTACCCCGAAGATGTGGCAATCGCGTGGGCAGCGCGTGAGCTCGGGCGACCGATCCGCTGGGCGCAGACCCGTTCGGAAGCGTCGCTGGCGATGGGTCACGGACGAGCTTCTCGCCATCGGATCCGCATCGGCGGCAATCGTGACGGCACGATCGTGGCCTACTCGGTGGATGCGCTGCAGGACAGCGGTGCGTACCCCGCCATGGGCACCAACGTCACCACGAACCTTCGCAACAGCGGCACCGGCGTCTACGACATCGCCCATGCGGCCCTGCGCGGCACCTCGGTGGTCACCAACACCACGCCGACGGTTGCGTTCCGGGGCGCCGGTCGGCCCGAGGCGGCGTGCTCGATCGAGCGGGCCGTCGACCGTTTCGCCCGGGCCATCGGCCGCGACCCGCTCGAGGTTCGCTTCGCCAACCTCGTGCAGGCAGATCGGTTCCCGTACCGCAGCGCAGTCGGCGCCACTTACGACAGCGGGAACTACCCCGAAGCGCTTCGAGAGGCCGCCGCGATAGCCGACTACCAAGGCTTGCGGGCCGAGCAAGCCGAACGACGTGCAGCCGGCGACCGCGACGTGCTGCTTGGCATCGGCGTGAGCTGCACCACCGAAGTCACCGGTGGCGGTGAGGGCGAGCGTGCGACGGCTCATCTCGCAGCCGACGGCACCGTCGACGTCGTGGTCGGCACATCGCCTCACGGCCAGGGCCACGAGACAACGTTCGCTCCGGTGGTCGCCGCTCAGCTCGGCATCGACGTCGAACGCATCACCATCTCCCACGACGACACGGATCGTTCGCCGATCGGCGGGGGAACCATCGGATCGCGCTCCGCACAGCTCGGCGGCGCAGCCGCCCATGGCGCAGCGCTCGACTTGGTGGCCGCAGCACGTGAACGTGCCGCTGAGCTGCTCGAGGCCGACCCCGACGATGTCACGCTGGACACCGGTCGCGGCCTGTTCCATGTGGTGGGCACTCCCGCTCGGTCGCTCGGCTGGGCCGACCTGGGCGAGCTCAGCGTCGACCACCATTTCAGATCCGAGGGCGGGGCCGGCTCATTTTCCTTCGGTGCGTGCGTGGCCGCTGTGGAGGTCGACACCGCCACCGGCGAGGTACAGGTGCGGCGGCTGGTGAGCGTCGACGACGCCGGCGTCATCCTGCAGCCCGTCCTTGCCCACGGGCAGGTGCACGGCGGCCTGGCGCTGGCGGTCGGCGCAGCGCTGTACGAGGAGATGTTCTACGACGACGAGGGCATTCCGATGACGGTCGGCCTGGCGGACTACCTGTTGCCCTCGGCCGCTGAGATGCCGTTCTTCGAGTGCGATGAGACCGTGACGCCGTCGCCCCTCAACCCGCTCGGCGTCAAGGGCATTGGCGAGTCGGGGACGGTGGTGGCGACACCGGCGATCCACAGCGCAGTGCTGGACGCCCTGCAGCCCTACGGCGTCGAGCACCTCGATCTCCCGCTGACGCCCGAGAAGATCTGGCGCTCATTGCACGCCGACACTGCTGTCAGTCGGTATCGGCGCCGACCCGGGGCGTGAAGCCGCCCTTGGGGGTGCCGGCACCCTTGAGCGCTTCGGCGGCCCGCTTGTTCTCGAAGATCTTCGCCAGAATCGCCTTGCCTGCCCGGTCGAAGTACTCCCGGTTCTCAATCACGAACTCGTTCGATTCCTGCATCGGCGCGAGCTGGCCCTTTACGGCGGGCATGACGTGGCGTGCCACCAGGTCCCAGCTGCGGAACATGGCCTCGGGCTCGGCCCAGTCGTTGACGAAGCCCATCATCACGCCGAACCCGCCGGTGATCTCTTGCATTTGCAGGATGTTCTCGATGAGGTCGTCGGGTGTGCCGATGACACCCGCAGCGGTTTCGGGGTTGGCGTAGAAGTCGATGGCTTCGGCGGTCGAGCCGAGGTGTTCGAGTCCCGGACGCTGCAGGGTGTCGACGTTGTACTCGTTGTGCCACCGCAGCAGCCCGTGCTCGACGTCGCGCCGGGCCTGGTCGCGGGTGAGCGCAACGTGGAAGTTGAACATCACCCGCCAGTTGGCACGGTCCACGACCTGGTCGTGCTTGGCGGCGGCCTCTTCGGCGAAGCTCCACTGCAGCGGCAGCGACGCCAGGCCCTCGGTGGACATGGACCCGATCGACAGCACACCCATGCCGTACTTGCCGGCGAGGGTCATGCCCGACGGGCTGATCATCGATGCCGTCGTCATCGGTATCTCGTGCTGGTACGGCAGGATCTGCAGCTTGGCGTCGTATAGCGAGAACCAGTCGCACTCATAGGTGAAGCGTTCGCCGCCGGCGAGCAGCCGCTTGACGACCGGGATCGCCTCGTCCTGGCGGTCTCGCAGCAGCATCGGGTCGATGCCCAGTGTGTGGGCGTCAGACGGCAGCGCGCCCGGTCCGGTGCCGAGCATTGCGCGCCCGAGGCTCATCTGATCGAGCTGGACAATGCGCTGGGCGACGTGGAAAGGGTGGTGATAGGGGATCGAGGTGACCCCGGTGCCCAGCTTGATGCGACCGGTGCGCATGGCGGCGCCGGCCAGGAACATCTCGGGCGAGCCGATGGTCTCCCAGCCCGTCGAGTGGTGCTCGCCGCACCAGAACTCGTCATAGCCCAGCCGGTCGAGCTGCGCGACCAGGTCGAGATCCCGCTGCAGCTGCAGCGCCGGGCTCTCGCCGGGGAGATGGTGTGGTGCCAGAAACGCTGCGAACTTCACCGTCGGGACCCTACCGAAGCCCGGCCATCGCCATCATGGGCGGCTTGTTACGCTGACTCGCAGAGGCCAGCCGCCCCGGAGTTGGCAGAGCAACCCCTCATGGGTAGCAACCGCGGGGCCGGCCCTCTCGCGACCGTAGTGATGGGCCTGCCTCGCTCGTGGTTGGATTTCGATGTATGTCAGGGAACGGTGAGAACGCCTGCGTCGATGAGACCATCGATCTCGGCAGTGTCGTAGCCGGCCTCGGACAGGATCTCGCGGCCGTGCTCGCCGATGCCCGGTGCAGGTCGCCGGATGCTCGGAGGCGTCTCGGAGAACTGCTCGGGAGGCGGGATGACCCGGAACTGGCCGGCCACAGGATGCTCGTCGATCGGGAGCTGGTCGATGAGTTCGTCGAGGGTGGCGGCCTCGGTCGCCGGGATGCCGTGCTCTTCGCAGAAACTCAGCCAGTCGGCGGTGGTGCGCTGGGTGAGCACTGTTGCGACGTCGCGATACAGGCTGTCGCTGTGGGTGACGCGCTCGATGGGCGTTGCGAAACGTTCGTCGGCTGCGAGATCTGGCCGCCCGCCGGCTTCGAAGAGCGCGACGTAGTGCGAATGGTCGTAGGGCAGGATGTTGATCCAGCCGTCGGCGGTCGGCTGAGGCCGGCGCTCCGGTGTGAGGATGCGGGCGTAGCCGGCGTCGGCCACGGGAGGTTCGGAGATTGCGCCAGACCCGTGCTCGGTGAGCACAAACGCTCGCATCACATCGACCATCGGAATCTCAATGCACTGCCCCTGCCCGGTCTGAGCTCTATGAAAAAGAGCCGCCACCACCGAGTTCGCGATGGTCAGGCCGCAGACCTTGTCGGCCACGAGGCTGGGCAGCAGCATCGGCTCAGCGCCCATGCGGCGGAAGAGATCGCCGACGCCGCTTGCGGATTGGATGATGTCGTCGTACGCGGGCGCGTTTGCCTGCTCGCTGGATGACGGGTAGCCGTGAGCACGGCAGAACACGATGTCATTGCGAACGTCCCGGACGGCCTCGTAGTGCAGGCCGAGTCGGCGCAGCGGCCCGGGGCGGAGATTGGTGATCATCACGTCGCAGGTCGCAGCGATGTCCAGGAAGGCCTGGCGGCCACGGGGCTGCTTGAGGTCGACCGCGATGCTGCGCTTGTTGCGCAGCAGGTTGAGCGCGATCCCCGAGAACTCCTCGACGGGGCCAGACCCCATGGTGCGGTTGCGGTCGCCCTTCGCGGGTTCCACGAAAATGACATCCGCACCGAGATCCCCGAGCGTGCGCGTAGCTGCCGGACCCATGAGCACCGACGACAGGTCAAGCACCCGCACCCCCGCCAGCGGACCTGTCACGTCCTCGGTTTCACTCGTCATATGTGGTGCACGCTCGGGTTGGAGGCTCGGCTAGACAGTCTCGAATTCAAGCGCAGATGTGTCCAGATCGGCTGAGCGGGACGACAGGTGGTGCATCTCGACGCCGACGACCTCGTTTGACCCATTGAAGTCAAGCACCACACCCGGCGCGACCTCCTGTGACTCCACGATGTCGGAATCGTCGAGTCGAAGGTAGAGGGCGTCTGCTTGCGTATCGACTTGCAGCCTCATGAGATTCCTCTAGCCGAGCGATCGAAGAATGCGCTGACCACCCGCCAAGGCTCGGCTTCGGTGTTCACGGCGACGCGCAGGACCCTTCCGCCGCGTTCTTGGATGCGCAGATAGAACCGCTCCACGGCTTCATCGTACGGGTCTCGTGCTCTCCGGTCAGATGCAGCGATGGCGGCGCCAACCTCCCCTGACTGCCCTCGGTTCCAGACCGACGCAAGCAACGTTCCATTGAGCGCGTCCGGGAAAACTGACTAGCGTCAGTTCTCAATCCAGCTCCGGGCAGACGACCGGCGACAGGCGGGGCAGAGGTATCCAGAGACGGGGGGAGCGAGATGGGGCTCAAAACTGGCGAGGAGTATCTCTCAACACTGGCCGATGGGCGGCAGGTCTATTACGACGGCCATCCTGTGAGCGATGCATCCACCGAGCCAGGGCTGCGCAACACAGCACTCACCGTCGCGCAGTACTACGACATGCAGAACATCCCCGAGCTCGAAGACGCACTCACGTATGAGACGCCTGACGGCGACCGGGCGCACCTGTCGTTTATCGAACCCCGCTCAGTTGACGATCTGCGGCGTCGAGCGGCTGCGTTCGGCTTCTGGGCTGAGGTGACCGGCGGGCTCATGGGCCGGGCGCCCGACTACATGAACGCCTGCATGATGGCGGTAGGCAATACGGGCCATGTCTGGGGAATGCACGACGAGCGGTTCGCCAAGAACGCCTACGAGACGTACCTGCACTGCCGGCGCAACGACATCTGCATGACTCACACGTTCGTGAATCCGATGACCGACCGCTTCACGCCGATCGCCGAGCAGGAGAAGTTCGTCAACGCCGGCATCGGCGACACGCAGCGCATGAAGGGCTTGAACTACCAGTTCTACGACAAGGAAGACGCAGTGAAGATGGTGGCCCGGATCCTGCAGCCACCGCAGGGCTCGGAGCGACTCGCCTGGCCCGACTGGTCTTAGCGGCGCAGCCGGCCGGGTCTACCGGATCAGCGCGAAGTGGTCATTCCCCACAGCGCGACTCGAACGGCGTCGTGCATCTGGGTCACCATCTCGTCGTAGGTGATCCTGTCGGTGATGAGACGCCGCATCAGGACCTGCCAGATCGAATAGAGGTTGAAGGCGAGCGTTGACTTGGTTACTTCGGGAGCCAGCTTGCCGCATGTGCTCGCGTCGCCGAGCAGCGATGCCAGGCGAGTCGAAAACAGTCCGCCACGACGTTGGTGCCGTCGCGGCCGGAATGACTGACAAATGGGAGTTCCTTGAAGAATGAGCGAGCCAGCCGGCGGTCGGCCTCGTGATGGTCGGTCACATGCATAAGCAGGGTCAAGACCTGGTCGACGACATCTGCGCTGGGATCGACGAGGTCGAATGCTTCGGCCCATGTATCGCCCGCCACGTTGACGAACGCGCTGACGAGCAGATCCTCCTTCGACTCGACGTAGAGGTACAGCGTGCCGGCGCCGATTCCTGCGGCTTTCGCGATCTCTGCCGTCGTGGTGTCCTCGAAGCCCTTCTCCTGGAACAGCGCAGTAGCCGCCGCCACTATGCGGCGCCGCTTGTCGAGCTTGTTGCGCTCGCGCTTGCCCAGTTCGGCGTCTTCGAGGTCGGCGACCTCGCCGACGAGGGGGTGGTCGGTGATTGACATCGTCCGAACACGTTAGCGAGGCCGAAAATGCGGTCCATCCGGCGGCGATTCTGGCGAACGGTCGCCGACCGAGTCGGCCGCAGCAGGCGCAGTGATCGAGACCCTCGCAATGCCATCGACAGGTAATGCCATCTTGAGCGCGGAAGCCTCTGGAAGCCGCTCTGTCGTTGACGAGCGAGGTGGACATCGGTAGACCTTCACCCATGGGGATCGACATTGAACCGACCGGTGCCGCTGTAGGGGCCTTCGTCAACGACTTGCAGCTCGGAGACGTGGATGCCCCCACAGGTGTCGACCTTCTCGAAGCGCTCGGCGAGCACGGAGTGCTCTTCTTCCGAGATCAGGATCTGACGCCGGAGGCGCACATCACCTTCGCAGAGACGCTTGGTGAGATCGACGTCAACGTGTTCTTCGCCCCGAACGACACGTACCCCAAGATCGCCGAAGTGCGCACGCGCCCAGAGAACACCTACGTGATCGGAGAGGCCTGGCACACCGACCACTCCTATGAGACTGCGCCTGCCCTTGGTTCGATTCTTGTTGCGCGACAGCTGCCCTCACGCGGCGGAGACACCGCTTTCAGTTCCATGTATGCCGCATTCGATGCACTCTCCGACGGGCTCAAGGAGACGCTGCGCGGAATGAGGGCGGTGCACTCGTCACACGAGGCGTTCGGCATCGGCGTGGCGAAGATGCCCGAGTCCGAACGCGCTGAGCGCTTCCAGGACGAGTTTCCGATCAATCCCGACGTCGTTCACCCCGTCATCATCTCTCACCCCATCTCCGGTCGACCGGTGCTGTATGTCAACCGCTCGTTCACGACCCGTTTCGAGGGCTGGACCGAGCGGGAGAGCCGGCCGTTGCTGGAGTTTCTGTTCGAGCACGGCTCGAGCGTCGAATTCACCTATCGGTTCTCGTGGGAGCCAGGCTCTGTCGCCATCTGGGACAACCGCTGCACCTGGCACAAGGCGCTCAACGACTACCGGGGCGAGACGCGTCTGATGCATCGCATCACGTTGAAGGGCTGTCCGATCGCTGCCTGAGGCTTGCGTCACGGCCGATGTTCATTGTCGGCCGCATGGCCTCGCTGGGTCGCGAGACTTCGCGGCAGGAGCACCCCTGCTAGACGATGGCGATGCGAGACCGCGAACGTCCTGGAACCACAGCCGCCGAGCTGAGCCCCGCATGGGAGGCCCGCCCGGTCCCGCCTGATGGTGCTCCCAACGTCGTGGTCATCGTGTTCGACGACACGGGATTCGCGCACCTCGGCTGTTACGGGAGCGACATCGACACCCCGAACATCGATCGGTTGGCAGCCGGTGGTCTCCGCTACACGAACTTCCATACGACAGCGCTGTGCTCGCCGACTCGTGCGTGCCTGCTGAGCGGCCGCAACCACCACTCGGTCGGCATGCGGTTCTTGTCCAACGTCGACACGGGCTTCTCGAACTGCCGGGGTGTGATCGCGCCGTCGGCGGCGACCTTCGCCGAAGTGCTCTCCGCCAACGGTTATGCGACCTTTGCTCTCGGCAAGTGGCACCTTGCGAATCTGGCTGATTGCGGACCCGCAGGGCCGTTCGACCACTGGCCGCTGGGACGAGGCTTCGACCGCTTCCACGGATTTCTCGGCGGCGCCACGGACCAGTTCTCGCCGGAACTGGTCATCGACAACCACCCTGTGGACCCGCCGAGCGAACCCGGCTACCACCTGTCGGAGGATCTGGTCGATCAGGCGATATCGATGATCGCCGCCCAGCAGGCCACCGCCTCGTCGCGGAGGTTCTTGACCTATCTCGCCTTCGGCGCGACGCACTCGCCGCACCAAGCCCCGCAGGCATACCTCGACAAATACCGGGGCCGTTACGACGAGGGCTGGGACGTCACACGGGAGCGCTGGTTCTCCCGCCAGCGGGAGCTGGGGGTGGTGCCCGCTGGCGCCGAGCTGTCACCGCGCAACCCGGGTGTGAAGCCGTGGGACGAGCTCGACGGTGACCATCGACGGCTCTATTGCCGCATGCAGGAGACGTTCGCTGCGTTCCTCGACCACACCGACGACCAGATCGGACGGCTGACGGACTACCTGGCGGGTGCCGGCTTGCTGGACGACACGCTGATCGTGCTGCTCTCAGACAACGGCGCTTCCCAGGAAGGCGGGCGCCACGGGCTGACCAACGAGAACATCTTCTTCAATCGCGAGAGGCTCGAGGTCGCCGACATGATGCCGTTCGTGGACCAGATCGGCGGCCCCAACCTCTACAACAACTACCCGTGGGGCTGGGCACAGGCGGGCAACACGCCGCTGCGCTTCTACAAGCAGAACACCTACGAGGGCGGCATCCGAGATCCGCTGATCGTGCACTGGCCCGCGGGCATTACTGATGCCGGCGGCATCCGCGATCAGTATCACCACGTGATCGATGTGATGCCCACCATCCTCGACGTGGTCGGCGTGGAGGCCCCAGACGTTCACAACGGCGTTTCCCAGCAGCCTGTCGAAGGGATCTCCATGCGGCCGACCTTCGATGCCGCGAACGCCGAGGCACCTTCGGGCCGCACCACGCAGTACTACGAGATGCTCGGCCATCGGGCCGTCTACAGCGACGGATGGAAGGCGGTGACCATGCATCGACAAGGTGTGCCGTTCGGCGAGGACGACTGGGCGCTGTACGACACGCGCAACGACTTCGCCGAGATTCACGACCTGTCCGAGACGCATCCTGACAAGCTGGTTGAGCTGATCGAGCTGTGGTGGTCTGAGGCCGACAACTACAACGTGCTGCCTCTCGACGATCGGGGAGTGGAGCTGTTCGTTTTGCGCCAGCCAGGTCCCGACGCTGTAGCGACCCGTCTGCGCTACCCCGCAGGCATGCCCCATCTTGAGCGGTTCAAGTGCCCCGATGTGCGGAATCGGTCGTTCGAGATCGTCGCGTCGGCAGATACCTCGACGGGAACCGACGGGGTGCTCGTGGCCTTCGGGTCAAGGACTGGCGGGCTCGTGATGTGGATTGCCGACGGCGTGCTGTGCTTCGAATACAACAACCTCGGGCGTCCCACCAAGCTGCGGGCAAGCGAGCCGGTGCCGCGCGGCGACGTCGAGCTGGGCGTCCGCTACACCAAGAGCGCCGAGCACGCTGGCACAGTGACGCTGTGGCAACGGGTCGGCGCTGGGCCAGCGCGGGACCTCGGTTCGGTCGATCTGACGACGATGCCGTACCGACAGTCGCTGTACGGCATGGACGTGGGGCGCGACCTCGGCCCCACCGTCAGCGCCGCATACACCGGGCCGAACTCGTTCGAGGGTGTGCTGCGGCACGTGGAGTTCCGGCTGGACAACGACCGCGACGATCTCAGGGAAGCAGCGGCTGTGGAATCGGAGAACGCGCTCGTCGATCAGTAGGCCCGCTCAGGGCTCGATCAGGGGTGCCGTCTCAAAGACCGTCAGCGTGTCCAGCAGGGAATGCAGCAGGTTTCGATCGCCGGTGACCTCAGCCCGATCGAGCGAACTCGCATCGTTGAGTGCCGCGAAGAGCGTCGCTCGGTCGATGCGGACCGAAGCGACGGCATCGGAATCGACCGAGTGCGCCCGGTGATGCACGGCTGAGCGGCCGACGCCGAGCACATGATCCTCGCCGAGGTCGGTGATATGGAAATTGAACGTGACCGGCCCAGCATCGAAGGCGTCGGGGTCGAAGCGGATGCCGATCACATCGAAGAGGTGCTCGACACTCATGGCCTGGGACATGTCTCGGGTGGGGACACGGCCCCAGTCGGGCGTGCCTTCTCGCAGCTCCTTCGCGCCCATCAGGTAGGCGTTGCGCCACGTCGCCGACTCTGACTGATAGCCGAGCTGCTCCAGAGCATCGGCTTGCAGGCTGCGGGCCTCCCGGTTCTGCGGGTCCGCGAACACCACGTGGTTGACGACCTGGGCCACCCAGCGGTACTCGCCGCGCTCGAAGCTCTCGCGGGCCCTCGCTAGCACGGCATCGGCGCCGCCCATGAACTCGAGATAGTTGGCGCCCGCTTCGACCGGTGGCAGCGGATCGAGGTTGGCCGGGTTGCCGTCGTACCAGCCGAGGTAGCGGTTGTAGACCGAGCGGCAGTTGTGCGAGACGGTGCCGTAGTAGCCCTGCACGTGAGACTCGTTGAACTCGGCGGGCAGGCGCATCTGGGCCGCGATCTCGGTGGGCCGCAGTCCTTGGTTGGCGAGGCGCATCGTCTGGTCGTGCATCCAGCGATACAGGTCGCGCTGCATCGACAGGAACGCCCGCACGTCGGCATTGCCGAAGCGGGGCCAGTGGTGGCTGGCGAACATGACGTCGGTGTCATCGCCCCAGAGTTCCAGAGCTTCGGCGATGTACTTGCTCCACGCCAGCGCGTCGCGCGTCTGCGCACCCCGGATCGGGTACAGGTTGTGCATCGTGTGCGTGCAGTTCTCGGCCATGCACAGCAGGTTCTTGTCGGGAAAGAAGAAATTCATCTCTGCGGGCGCTTCGGCATCGGGCGTGTTCTGGAACACGATCCGGATGCCGCTGAGCTCACGCTCCTCCCCGGTGCGGGTGATGATGTCGGTGGGAGCGAGCAGGTCCGATCGAGCCAGACCCATTGCCGAGCCCAGGCCGCAGTCGACGTGGCCCAATGGCCCGGGCGGCAGCAGCGGCCCGAATTGGTACGCGGCCCGTCGTCCCATGATCGGGCCGGCGATGACGAATTCGCCCACGACCTCTTCGAGGAATCCCTCGGGTGCGACGATCTCGACGTCACCGTTGGCTACGGCGTCGGCATCTGTCACGCCGAGCACGCCGCCGAAATGATCTGCGTGCGAGTGCGTGTAGATGATCGCCCGAACAGGGCGGGCACCGAGGGTGCGATTGGCGAGATCCAGTGCCGCCGCGGCCGACGGCCGGGTGGTCAGGGGATCGATGATCAGCCAGCCCTCGGAGCCCTCGAGGAACGTGATGTTGGCGATGTCGTAGCCACGTACCTGCCACACGCCGTCGGTCACCTCGAACAGACCGTGATGGACGTTGAGCTGTGCCTGTCGCCACAGGCTCGGATGCACCGACGGCGGAGCTTCGGCTGATTCGTTGACGAAGGCGTGGCGGGCCACGTCGAACACCACGTGGTCGCCCATCGTGACGCGACCGTCGTCGATCTGTGCGATCAGGCCGCGGGAGGCTCGTTCGAAGTCGCCCGGGTCGTCGAAGGAGACCGCCGCTGCGCTATTGGCCGCAGCGGTGAACTCTGTCGGCGTTCGCTGTCCGGATGGACCGTCGTCGTTCAGATCACGGCCATGCCCGCCCGGTGTCACGTTGTCGCCTCGCCGGCTCAGGACGCGGCTGGGAAGCGGATCGGCAGGTGCCGAGGGCCGCGGACCTGCCCGCCCGCCCAGGTGACCTCTTGCGGCTCGCTCACTTCGAAGTCCGGAATGCGCTCGAACCAGGTGCGCAGCGCGACGTTCATCTCCAGGCGGGCCAGATTCGAGCCTGCGCAGCGATGAATGCCCGCACCGAACGCGACATGGCGGTTGTGCGGCCGGTCCAGGATCACTTCGTCGGGTCGCTCGAAGACCTCCGGGTCGCGGTTGGCGCCCGGGAAGTTCATCAGCACCTTGCTGCCCTCGGGGATCGTCACGTCGCCGATCTGCACGTCGGCTGCAGCTCGACGTGCCATGGTCACCGGCGCGTAGAAGCGCAGCAGTTCTTCGATGGCCGAGGGCCACAGGTCCGGCTCGGCCAACATCCGCTCGCGATCGGCGGGATGAGTGCCGAAGTGCCACAAGGCTGAGCCGATCGAGCTCCACGTGGTGTCGATGCCCGCGATGAGCTGCAGGTTGAGCATGCCGACCACCATGATCGGATCGATGGGGTTGCCCTCATCGTCGGTTCCCGCCAGCAGGGCCGAGACGAACCCGTCGTCGGGATTGGCCTGTTTCTCCTTCACGACCTCGAAGAAGAACTCTCGGATCACGAGCCGGTACTTCCTGCGCAGATCAGGCTTTGTGAGACCCAGCTCCAGAACGCAGCGCACCCAGTAGGTGAAGTCGTCCACCCTGCTCTCGTCGATCCCGAGGAGGTGGGCGATAACCCGAGGGGGGATCTGCTGGGCGTACTGCTCGGCGCCGTCGACGTGGCCCGTATCGATGAACCCGTCGATGAGGCGGTTCGCGAGATCCTCGGTGTACTGGCGGTGCGATTCGGCGGCCTTTGGTGAGAAGTGTGGGAGCAGCAGCCGACGTGTCCAGCCGTGAATCGGCGGATCCTCGGAGATCGGCGCAGCGTTGACGCCGTACTGCTGAAAGATCGGGTCTGCGAGCAGTTCCTCGACCAGCTCCGGAGGGGGAGATGTCACCAGCACATCGCTGCTCGAGAGCCCAGGGACCATCTTCGCCATGGCTTGGACGTCCTCGTACCGGGTCGGCAGGAAGGAGCCCCCCCAGCGTTCGGTGTGAGCGATCGGGCAGCGGCCGCGCAGCTCCTCCCACACCGGTGCCGGATCGGTCACGTAGCCCGGGTCGTAAATGTCGTAGTCGGTGTCCCAGTCGTCGACGGGTGCCGTATCGGTCATGGGCGGTTTCCTTCTTGGCTCGGAGTACTGAATCTTGGGAAAGTCTCTACATCTCGAAGTCGAGCATGCGGGCGAGCAGTGTGGCGGCGCGCGGCTCAAGCTCTCGCGGGTTTCGCCGCAGTGCTGTGGCGAAGAGTGGCTCGAAAAGTGTCCACGCCAGTTGAGCCGCAGCAACGAGCACGTAGCGGCAGCGTTGGGACGGGTTCGGCTCGCCATACCGGCTGCGGTGCCGGTCGAGCAATGCGCCGACTACCGGAAAATGGTCACCCTCGCGCGCCAATTTGGCGTCGAGTGCGACGTGAGTCAGCGCTCGCACGTAGCCCAGGTATTCCCGCATGGAAAAGAAGTCCGGCATGGAGTCGGGGCCCGACTCGGCTGCGTAGAACTGGTCGCGCATCTGCCGCGACGCCTGAGTCAGCACTTCGCCCGCAGAGCCGAAGTAGTGGTGAATGAGTCCGTAGTTGACCCCGGCTCGCGAAGCCAGTTGGCGCCCCGAGATTGAAGCGGGCGTTCTGCTGGCCAGAAGTTCGATGGCTGCGGCCACGAGACGGCTCTCGACTTGGACTCGGCCGCTAGTGCGCGATCGCGTCGGTGTGCGAGGCCCGCGTGCCTGCAGTGGCCGGGCCGGGATCTCGTCCCCGACGAATGGTCCTCGCCCGGCGTGCAGACGCTCGATCATCATCACCAACTCGCGGTCAGCGAGCTCGGTGACATCGTCGAGGCCGGCCGAACGCACGAGCGGGGTCCGGTGGATGCTCACCCCGAGCTGCATGGCGCACGACAGCACTACGCACGTGTCGAGCGCGTCGGCGGTCAGCTCGGGTCGCAGCATCCGCAGTCCATCGCGATAGCGGTGGACGATCGGATTCTCGGGCCGCAGCGCGAGTGTCGCCTGATCGAGCTGGATCTGGGTCAGCACCCGCACAAAGGTGTCGTGCCGCATCACCGTTCCGGCGGTGGGCACCAAGGCGCCGGGCGGGAAGGCGTCTGCGACGAACGCATTGCTGAGCCGGTCGAGCACGTGGCGGCACAGTTCTCGCTTGGAGCCGAAGTGCCGGTGGATCTGCGCGTAGTTGACGCCAGCGGCCTCCGCGATGCGCCGGCCCGAGACTGCGGAAGGTGGCTCGGCCGACAGGAGCTCGGTCGCGGCCTCGACCACCGCAGTCGCAGGATGGAGTCCCGAGCGACTGCGGTGGTCGGCGTCCGTTGCAGCCATACGGCTAATCTAGGCCCAGAACGACGCGGCGGAGCGCCGCAATCTGCTGCAGAGGGGAAACGACGTGCGTATCGACGCCGTGAAACCGAAGGATTACAACCGATTCAGGGTCGAGCCGCTGACCGGCACGATCGGCGCAGAGATCGCAGGGGTCGACCTGCGTGAATTCGATGACGAGCTGATCGCCGAGCTGCACGATGCATGGATGTCACACAAGGTGCTGTTCTTCCGCGACCAGGATCTGACGCAGGCCCAGCATGTGGCCTACGGACAGTCAGTTGGCGAGCTGGAGATTCATCCCTTTACGCGCAATGTGACCGAGCACCCCGAGATCATCGTGCTCGAGTCGACAGCGGAGAAATTCCAGGCTGCAGAAACCTGGCACAGCGACGTCTCGTTTCGGGAGTGCCCGCCCCTGGGCTCGGTGCTGCTGGGTCGGATCGTCCCGCCGTACAGCGGCGATACCTGCTGGGCCAACATGGAACTGGCGTATGAGCTGCTGCCTGACAGCCTGAAGGACGACATCGACGGGCTGTACGCGATTCACTCGTTCGTCAAGGCGTTCGGCCGCAACATGAGTGCCGAGGAACGGGAACAGGCTGCGCTCGACTACCCCGACCAGAAGCACCCCATCGTGCGCACGCATCCGGTGACCGGCGCCAAGATTCTGTACATCAACCGGTCGTTCGTGCTGACCATCGACGGCATGACACCCGAAGAGAGCCGGAGTCTCCGCTACCGGCTGTACGAGCAGTCGATGTTGCCGGAGGTGCAATGCCGGTTTCGCTGGCGCCCAGGATCAATCGCCCAGTGGGACAATCGCTGCACGCAGCACTACGCCGTGCCTGACCATGGGGGACGGCACCGGCGAATGGAACGAGTCACGCTGGTCGGCGACCGACCGGTGTGAACCACAAGCGCCGAGATTGAAGTGCAGCGATGACTTACACCGACGATGCCACCTCTGCCATTCCGCCCGTCGACGACTTCGCCACCGACTGGGACTTCAACGACCCCGCATGGGTGAGCGATCCCTATCCGATATGGAAGGAGCTGCGCGAACGCTGCCCGGTAGCGCACTCACAGCGGTTCAACGAGGGCGCATGGCTCCCGTTGCGCTATGACGACATCGTCGCTATCGCCAATGACGCCGAGACGTTCTCCAACGTGCACCATGGCATTCGGCGTGGAGGCACTGCTGATCGCGGCTACTTCCCGCCGATCAACAGCGATCCTCCAGAACACTTGGAGATTCGGCGAACGCTGCTGCCGTTCTTCGCGCCGCGACGAATCGAGCAGTGGCGTGAGCACATCGCCGCGGACTGCGAGGAACGAGTCCGGGTGATCGTCGAGCGAGGTCACGGTGACGCGGCGGTCGAGTACAGCCAGCACATCCCTGTTGGGGCAATTGCCGTCATCTTGGGAATCGACCCCGCCGATGGCGATCAGTTCCGCGATTGGGTCCGCCAAATCCTGCAGGTCGGGCTGGATGATGCGGTAGCGATGCAGCGAGCGGTAGCGGAAATCCGCGACTACATGGCTCAAGCGATGACCGAGCGACGCAAGACGCCCGGTGACGACCTGATCAGCCATCTCGTCACCACCGAGATGGCAGGAGAACCGCTTCCCGATCACCTCATTGAGCGAATGCTTGTGCTGCAGCTGATCGCCGGCATCGACACAACCTGGAGCTCCATCGGCGCGGCGTTGTGGCACCTCGCCGTTCACGACGACGACCGGCGACGGCTGGTGGCGGAACCCGAATTGCTGCCGACTGCGATTGAAGAGTTTCTGCGGGCGTACGCACCGGTCAACGTGGTGCGGCGGGTCACAACCGATGCAGAAATCAACGGTGTCGCCGTGCACGAGGGGGACCACCTGATGATGACGTTCCCGATCGGGTGCCGGGACCCTGAGAAGTTCGATCGGGCCGACGAGGTCGTCATCGACCGCGCCGAGAATCGGCACATCGCATTCGGCTCGGGCATCCACCGCTGCATCGGCTCGAATCTGGCTCGCCTCGAGATGGAATTCGCACTCGACACCTGGCTCCGGCACATTCCGGAGTACTCGATCGCACCCGGGGCGGAAGTCACCTGGTCGACGGGGCAGATCCGCGGGCCTCGCTCGATCCCAATCGTCATCGATTGACCTACAGCGCCCCCGGCATTCCTCGCCATTTGAAACCCAGAATTCGTCGCTGGTAACCCAGCACGGCCCCATTGCTGACCTGCTCTGCGTCAACCGTCACAAAGCCGTAGCACACCGTCAAGCGCGATAGGGCGCAGGCTCACTATCGTGCAGCCACTTGGCTAGCGCTGTGGACTTCAGGGGACGGCGCAGAGAATTCTGGGAGGGCAATCTCGTGAGAGGGCCTACACGGCGCGTGACGCGCCTCATGACTGTGCTGCTCGCGTTCGCTTTGGTGGCGAGCGCCTGCGGGGGCGGAGACGGAGACTCGGATTCCGGATCCGGTACTGCGTCGGCAACGACGGCGGCGCCGGCGACCACCGCGGCGACACCCGCACCTGCGACGACACAGGCGCAGACACAGGTGACGATCGCTGCGGTCGAGCAGACAACCACAACGCAAGGCGCAGTGACGACGACGCAGGCTCCGGTGCCCGAACCTGAGGGCACGTTGCGAATGGTCGAGTTCTCCCCGGTGACGAGCTTCAATCCGGCGGCCAGCCAGACGGCTCAGAGCGCCTATCTCTACCCGCATTACGACACGCTGACGCGCCAACGCAACGACCTCAGCTTGGAGCCGTCCCTCGCGACATCGTGGACCCAGCCATCGCCGAACGTCTGGCGCTTCACCGTGCGTGACGATGTGGTCTTCCATGACGGAGCCGCGTTCAATGCCCAGGTCGCCGTGGACAACATGAACTACCACGCTTCGTTCGCAGGCAACCCGAACGCTGCGACATGGGCAGTCTTCGCCGAAGCCCGCGTCATCGACGACACCACCTTCGAGGTCGAGTTCGCCAACCCAGCGCCTCAGTTCCCGCTTGAGATGTCGATGGTCATGGGAATGATGATCAGCCCGAACGCGCTGGACGGGCGAGACCTCACCCGTGACCCGCAAGGCTCGGGGCCGTGGATCTGGTCAGAGGCTGACAGCCAGGCCGGCGTGACCGAGGTGTACGATCTCAACCCCAACTACTGGAATCCCGCTGATCAGGGCGTCGAGACGGTCACGGTCACTGCCGTTCCCGACAACAATGCCCGCTTGAACGCGTTGCTGACCGGGGAAGCCGACATCATGGCGACGACGCGTGACGCCCAGATCGACGCAGCTCTCGAAGCGGACATGGTGCTGGTCTCGGTGCCGAACTTCTTCGCATACATCTTGATCACGGGCCGTGACGGCGTCATCGATGAGCCGCTCGGCGATGAACGTGTGCGGCGCGCAATCCTGCTGTCGCTGGACCGTGACGCGTATGCCAATGCGATCCACTCGGGCAAGGCCGACAGCCTCGGCGGCATCTATCCGCCGGCGTTCACCCAATTCAACGTGCCGGAGCTTGACGACAAGTACAGCTATGACCCCGAAGAGGCGCGCCGCCTGCTCGCTGAGGCCGGCTACCCCGACGGCGTGACGATCCAGATGCCGATCATGCCTGCCATCAACCCGATCGTGGAGTTCGTGATCCAGATGCTCGGAGCCTCCGGCATCAGCATCGATCTGATCCAGATCAACAATGGCGAGCTCGGACCGGGAACCGCAGGGGGCAATTGGGGCATGTCGTGGTTCCGCGATCTGTTGGTGCACCCCGCCCGCGATCTCGGCAAGTTCACCGCGAAGGAAGGCCGATTCAACGCCTTCAATCTCGACGACACCGCTGGGCTGCATGCGACCCTGCTCGAAGCACTCGAGGCGACTGATCCTGCGGAGTCGTTCGAGAGCTACGCCGAAGTCATGGAAGGCCTGATCGACCTCGGTGTCGTACTGCCGCTGGCACACGGAGGACAGAACGGCATGTACGCCCCGTACCTCACTGGGGTGACCATGGGCCTCAACATGCAGGCGCCCATGCCGTACGGTGTGCGGATCAACAACTGATCGGCTGAAGCCTTTTCCCATACGATCATTGACGGTGGCCGGGAGCTGAGGCTCCCGGCCACTGGTCTTCGAGCGGTCAGAGGGGGATTCTCGATGAGGCAGAAGGGTGGGATGCGTTGACCCGTCTGCTGGTGAGTCGAGTCGTCGCGGCCATTCCGTTGATGTTCGGCGTAGCCACGCTGGTGTTCTTCCTGGCTCAGGTGAACCCGGTCGATCCCGCGGCAACCATCGTGGGCGAGGATGCGACGCTGGAGGTGATCGCCGAGAAGCGGGCTGAGCTCGGCATCGACCGCCCGCTGGTGGTCCAGTACTGGGACTGGCTGAACAGCGCAATTGTGGGGGATCTCGGTACCAACTGGTTCAACGGCGAGAAAATCACCACCGAGCTGCGGGATCGCATACCGGTGACCCTGTCCATGGTGTTCGGCTCGCTGATCGTGTCGATAGCGGTGGGCAGTGCGTTCGGGGTGTTCGCCGCATTGAAGACAGGCAGGTGGCCGGACCGGACCATCACGGTCGTTTCGTCGCTCGGCCTCGCCGTGCCGAATTTCTGGATCGGCCTAGTGCTGGCGTACTACGTAGGAGTCAAGCTGCAGTGGCTGCCGGCCATTTGGCCCACGACTCAGCCCGACTCCATCACGACTTGGATCGAGGCACTGATACTGCCGTGCATCGCTCTCGGCATTTCCGCGTCAGCAGCGATTGCTCGTCAGGCCCGCTCGTCGATGATCGGCGTGCTCCAGCGGGACTACGTGCGCACGGCGCTCGCCAAAGGGCTTCCGGTACGACGCGTGGTCTCACGACACGCCATCCGCAATGCGGCCATCCCCGTGGTCACGCTGGCCGGGTTTCAGACCTCGGCGCTGATCGGCGGATCGATCTTCGTCGAGTTCGTGTTCAACGTGCCCGGATTAGGACGCTTCGGTGTCGATGCCATCCTGCGCCAGAACATGCCGGCCCTGCTGGGCTTTGTCATGGTGACTGCGCTCGTCGTCGTCGTTGTCAACATCGTGCTCGACCTCAGCTACGCCTGGCTCAATCCGAAGGTGAGGCCGGAATGAGCGACGCACTCGCAGGTCTGGCCGGCGCAGGGGACATCGGCAACGTGGCTGGTTCCACGCCGTCGCCGGGTGAATCGGCCGCTGGCGAGATGCGGAGCCGCTTCTGGGCACGGCTCCGGCGCAACAAGGTGGCGATGGCTGGCGCGGCCTACCTCGTGCTCGTGGTCCTGGTGTCGCTGTTTGCGCCTCTGTTGACGCCGCACGATGAGACATTCGCGACCCGCTTCCAGGACATCCTGTTCAGCCCGGGCGACAGTGGATACCTGCTCGGCACCGATCATGTCGGTCGCGACATCTTGACGCGCATCTTCTTCGGCGCTCGCTACGCACTCATCGCCGGCGCCGAAGCCGTGCTTGTGGCGCTCGCCATCGGCGTGCCGCTGGGCCTGACCATCGGCTACTTCCGCGGATGGGTGGATCGCATCGTGATGCGATTCGTGGAGATCGTTGTCGCGGTGCCAGCGGTAGTGATGGCCATGGCCATCATCACCGGCCTGGGAACCGGGCTCACCAACGCAATGTTGGCCATCGGCTTGGTGTTCTCGATGATCATCACCCGTCTGACGCGAGCTGAGGTCTTCGCTGCGCGCGAGGAGTTCTACGTCGACGGGGCGAAGGCGTCGGGTGCTTCGGAACGGCGCGTGATGTGGCGCCACATCCTGCCCAATATTGCGCCACCGCTCATCGTACAGACCACGTTGCTGTTCGCCCAGGCGGTGCTGGCAGAAGCCGCCCTGAGTTTCCTCGGGATCGGCGCAGATGCGAGCCAGGCCAGCTGGGGCCGGATGCTGCGCGATGCCGAGATCAGCATCGACCGCACCATCTGGCCGGCCATCCCGCCGGGTATCGCCATCTTTCTCACGGTGGTCGCATTCAATGTGTTCGGTGACGGGCTGCGCGACGCATTCGCCCGTGAGGCGCGCGGCGGGCGGGTAGGCGTCGGCGATGTCATCCCCAAGGAGCGCGGCGCAGCGGCAGCGCCCCCAAGGCCGCCCGGCGGCGGCGACCCCTTGCTGAGCCTGCGAGGACTCGACATCGTCTTCCCCAAGCCCGGCGAACGCACCGACATGACTGTCGTGCAGAATGTCAATCTGGACATCGGCCGTGGCGAAGTCATGGCACTCGTCGGCGAATCGGGCTCCGGCAAGACCATCACCGGGCTGTCGCTGATGGGTTTGGTGCCCGACCCGGGCCAGGCCTCAGCGGAATCCATCGTGCTCGACGGCCGAGAGCTCGTCGGGATGGAATTCAACGAGCTCCGATGGATTCGCGGCCGGGAGATCGGCATCATCTTCCAGGAGCCATCGGCTGCGCTGAATCCTGCCTACACGGTGGGTCGTCAGGTCGCGGAACCTTTGCGGGTCCATTTGGGCATGACCAAACGCGAGGCGCGCGAGCGGGTCATCGAACTTTTCACAGAGGTAGGCATACCCGAGCCTGACAAGCGCATTGACGCATTCCCGCACCAGTTCTCCGGCGGCATGGCGCAGCGGGTCATGATCGCCATGGCGCTCTCCTGCGAGCCGAAACTGCTGATCGCTGACGAGCCGACGACGGCGCTGGATGTGACCGTGCAGGGTCAGATGCTCGATCTTGTCGGAGAGCTGGCCCGTTCGCGTGGCCTGTCAGTCTTGCTCATCACCCATGACTTGGGCGTCGTGGCCGACCTGGCCGACCGAGTTGCGGTCATGTATGCGGGAGAGATCGTCGAGACGGGTCGCTTGGCGGAGGTATTCGCTGCGCCGCGTCACCCTTACACCGAAGGACTCATTGCGGCGATTCCGCGAAATGAGCCGCGCTCAGGCGACCTGCCCACGATTCCAGGGGTCGTTCCTCCGCCGTGGGAATGGCCAGATCGATGCCACTTCGCAGACCGCTGTCAATACGAGGCAGTCGAATGCCGGCGCGGCCCCGTCGAGTTGCGAGCGATGGGTGCGTCGCTCACTCGCTGCGAGCGCAGCCACGAACTCGAATTGCAGGGCGTGGAGCACGCCGCCGCCGTCGGAGTCGCCGGATGGGAACAGTCCTCAGGCGGGGATGAGCCTGGATGAGCGCGCCCCTGCTGGAAATCGACGATCTGACGATCGTGTTCCCGGGCGGGCGTGGTGCCTTGCCGTGGCAGAAGCTGCCCGACGTCCGTGCGGTTCAGCACGTGTCGTTGCAAATCGACGCCGGGGACACGCTCGGGCTCGTGGGGGAGTCTGGTTCGGGCAAGACCACGCTCGGGCGGGCAGTCCTGCGATTTCTGCGGCCCGAGAGCGGATCGATTCGTCTCGGCGATTTCGACGTGACGGGTTTTGGCCGCAGCGCGCCGACCGAGTATCGCAAGGTCGTGCAAGTCGTGTTCCAGGACCCTGTCGGCTCGCTCAATCCGTCCATGGTGGTGGGGAGCATCATTGCGGAGCCGCTGCGCATTCACTTCGGCATGGACTCCAGCGCTGCCCGAGAGCGGGCCGGCGAGCTGCTCACCCAAGTCGGGCTGCAGCAACACCATCTCGACCGGTACCCCCATGAGTTCTCGGGCGGTCAGCGGCAGCGCATTGCCGTAGCCCGAGCGTTGGCGACCGAGCCTGATCTGCTGGTGCTTGACGAGCCGGTGTCTGCGCTTGATGTCTCGACCCAGAGCCAGGTCATCAACCTGCTCGAACGGCTCCAACGCGAGACAGGCGCGGCCTACCTGTTCATCGCTCACGACCTGGCAGTCGTGCGTCACACGTGCCACCGCATCGCGGTCATGTACCACAGCCGCATCGTCGAGTTAGGCGAATCCGATGACATCTGCGAACGCCCGGCTCATCCGTACACCGAGCTCCTGCTTGCGTCGATTCCCGATCCCGACCCCGCCGTGCAGCACGTCAAGTCACAGCGACGGCGCGAGCTGGCCCAAGGGGTGGCTGGTGCCAGCGGCAGGGCGCCATCCGATAGCTGCCCGTTCGCTGAACGGTGCCCTCATGTGATGGATGTCTGCAGGGAATCGTTTCCCGAACCTGTGCCGACGGCAACCGGCGGGACGGTGTGGTGCCATCTGCACACGAGCGGGCCGATGCTCGCCGGCCGGCCAGTGAGCGAGCTGGCCGCTCAGCCGGACGGGTCTCCTGCGGCCCAGACACAGGCGTCCGATGTCGATGGCTGAAGGATCCGGCGCCGAGCCCAGCCGTCCGAACATCTTGTTCGTGTTCGTCGACAATCTCGGTTACGGCGAGCTGGGGTGCTACGGCGGTGGGGGAGTCCGTGGCGTGCCGACGCCCAACATTGACTGCTTGGCAGCCGAAGGCATGCGTCTCACGAACATGAACATGGAGGCTCAGTGCACGCCGTCACGTTCTGCGGTGATGACTGGTCGCAACCCCATCCGCTCGGGGACCGTTCGCATTCCGCTGCCGGGACAGCCGAGCGGCCTCACTCGCTGGGAGGTGACCCTGCCCGAATTGCTCGCCGTCGAGGGCTACCGGTGTGCGCATTTCGGAAAATGGCATCTTGGGGACGGACCGGGCCGACAGCCGCATGAACGCGGTTTCCACGAGTGGTGGGGCCTGACCGAGACGCACGACTCGTCGTTGTGGTCCACCGAAGCGGGTTACGACACCGATGTCGTGCCTCCCGAGCAGTTGTTCGAAGGGCGTCGCGGGCAGCCTGCCAGATCGCTGGGCGACTACGACGTCAACCAGCGGGCCCTATTCGACGCCGAGGCGTTCGGGCGGGGCGAAGACTTCATGCGCGAATGCGTGTCGGACGAGCAGCCGTTCTTCCTGTACCTGCCTCTGGCGTTCCCGCATTTTCCGACCCTGCCGCATCCCGACTACGCCGGGGTCACCGGGCTCGGCGACTTCGCCGATGCCTTCCGAGAGACCGATGACCGGGTCGGCCGCTTGGTCGGCGTGCTCGACGAGTTGGATGTCGCTGAGAACACCCTGGTGATCTTCACCAGCGACAACGGCGCGGAGGACGTCCTTCCCTGGAGAGGCTGGACCGGTCCATGGGGAGGCTCGTATTTCACCGCCATGGAGGGCAGCCTGCGCGTGCCGTTCATCGCGCGCTGGGCGGGCAGGATTCCCGCTGGACGCATGAGCAACGAGCTCGCGCATGCCACCGACATCTTCACCACTCTGGCGGCCGTTGCCGGGGCCGACGTTCCCGCCGACCGTCCGATCGATGGCATCGACTTGATGCCGCTGCTGGAAGGATCGTCGGAGCGTTCGGGGCGCGCGTCGGTGCTGTGCTTCGTGGCCGACCGGTTGCACGCGGTGAAGTGGCGCAACTGGAAGCTGCACTTCATCTGGCAGGAATTCATGAGGGATCCGCCGGTGGAGCTCTCGATTCCGCGGGCGTTCAACCTCTACGAGGATCCCCGCGAGCGCCACGACGTATTCCTGCCGTCGAACACCTGGGTTCAGCGGCCCGTGATGGCCGCGGTGGCCGAGTTTTGGGACAGCGTTGCCGCGCACCCGCTGATACCGGTGGGCACCCCTGATCCCTACGAACCGCCACATGCTCGTTGATCGTGGGGGCCGGCGCCGATGAATGCCCCAGTTGATCCGGCATCGGTCGGCGGGGATGGCGGAATCCTCGCCGGCATCAAGGTGGTGGAGTTCGCCCAGAATGCAGCCGTCCCCCATTGCGGCCGTTTGCTGGCAGGTATGGGTGCCGATGTCGTGAAGGTCGAGCCGCCCGGCGGGGATGCCATGCGATCGCTGGCATCGCTGGCTCCGATGGAAGCCAAGGCCTACGCGCTGATCAACCCCGGCAAGCGGGCGATGGTGCTGGACCTGGCTCACCCTGATGCCCCCGAGGTCGTCGACGGTCTCTTCGCTTGGGCGGACGTAGCGCTGATTGCCTTCAAGCAAGGGGACCTCAAGCGCTACTGCATCGACTACGACCACGCTGGGAAGGTCAATCCCCGCCTCGTGTATCTCGCGCACACCGCTTTCGGGCCCGAGGGCACCGATGCCCACCTCGGCGGCTACGACGTACTGGTACAGGCTCGCAGCGGCGCGGGCTTCATCATGAACCGGGCCGAGCACGGCGTGCCGTCGGCCACACGGCCTGCAGTGAACGACTTCGGGACTGGCATGATCTCGGCGCTCGGCGTGGTGGCAGCACTGCGTCATCGCGATCTGACTGGGCGGGGGCAGCGGGTCGACAGCTCGCTGCTGGGCACGGCGATGTCACTCGCCACACCGATGATCGGCGGCTTCGAGACCGACGAGGAGGTGCTCGCCGAACTGAAACAGGATTTGGCGGCTGCCCGCGCTGCCAGTGTGGATTTCGTCGACCAGCGTCGCATCTATGAGGAGCGAATCATCCCCGGTGCCGGCGCATTCCGGATCTATTTCCGCACGTACATGACCGCTGACGGAATGATCAGCGTGGCGGGGTTGAGTCCGGCGCTGCGGCACAAGTTCCATGAGGTCACCGGTCTGCCGACTGCTGATCTGCACCGGCCCCACTCTGAGGAGTTCTCAGAGGTGGTGGCAGCGGCCGAGGCGCTCTTCCGCACCCGGAGCACCGCCGAGTGGCTGGCGGCGTTCCGGGCAGTCGAGTTCCCGTGCGGGCCGTACCTCATGCCCTATGAGGCGCTGGAAGATGAACAGATCCGGGCCAACGACTACGTAGTGGACATCGAGCATCCAGCGTTCGGCCGCTACACGACATCGGGCATGCCGCTGCGATTCAGCGAGGCTGCCAACCCCACCCTCGACGCTTCACCGCAGTACGGCGAGCACACCCGCGAAATGCTGGCCGAGATCGGTCTCAAACCAGCCGCAGTCGAGCGCCTGGTGGCCGATTCGGTAGTCGAAGACGGCTGACCGCACGTCGTCAGCAGTTGGCGGTGTGCCGCGCTCGACCGGCCGCCGCCGTGTGGCCGGCCGCTGCGCGGCTCAGTCGTCGGCGCGTCGCAGGATGTGCTCGACGATCTCGGGGCCGTGGGTGAACTGCAGGAAGTGACCGGCGTCTGGAAGCACGTCGATCGGTGCGTTCATCTGCGCGGCCCACATGCGGCCCCACTCCTCATTGAAACCGTCGTCGAGGGCGCCCCAGACGAAGTGGGCGGCCTTGTCCCAGCCCAGCAGCACCCGGTAGTGCAGTTCCTGACCGGCGCCGTTGCCGCTGTCGTAGTTCCCGACGGGGATGGACAGCGGGAACCAGCGGGCGCCGTTGAAGCCTTCTTCGGGCAGGCCCCGGAACGGCGCGGAGAATCCCGCGTACCTCAGGGCTGCTTCGCCTTCGAGTTCCGGTTCGACGCCGGCCTTGATCGCCGGAACCACGTCGCGTGGGCGGACCATGCGTCCGGCCAACAGGGGCACGAGACCGATGCTCGGCTGCGGGTGCGCATATCGGCCGCCTGGCTTCCACGCGGCGATCCATTGCAGGAAGCTCTCGTCGTATTCGAACTCCGGGTGGTGGAGCCAGGTGTTCATGATCACGAGCCGGCTGAACCGGTCCGGCATCATTGCCGCCTGGGCGAGGCCGGTCGGGCCGCCCCAGTCTTGGCAGACCACCGAGATGTCCGACAGGTCGAGACCGCATATCAACGAACTCAGCACTTCGGAGTGGCGGGCGATCGAGTACCAGTTCGGGTCGGTCGGCTTGTCGCTGCGGCCGAAACCGAGGTGGTCGGGGGCGATGCAGCGATACCCGGCCTCGACGAGACCCGGGATCATGGTGCGGTACAGGTACGCCCAAGTCGGCATGCCGTGCAGCAGCAGCATCACCGGCCCGTCAGAGGGGCCTTCGTCGATGTAGTGGACTCGCAGATCCTTCCACTGGTGGTAGCGGGGCTCGTAGTCCCAGTCGGTGAGTGCGTCGAAATGCGCATCGTCAGTACGTACGAAGTCAGTCATGGGTGCCTGCCGGATTCGTCGATGTCGGCAAATGATGCCCGAATCGGCCCCAGCTCCGCAGGGCCGCTGGGGCTGATGCGACGTACCTGCTGCGGAGTAGTTTTTGGAGGAACCGCCCGGCCTGCGGGCCTCGATTCTGAGACGTGTTGCCATGAGCATGACCGCCGTTCGTTCCCTGCAAAGGACTCCTGCTGCGGCGGGCCTTGAACCCGTACTCGCGGCGCTGCAGGAAGACGGCGGCGTCATTGTCGAAGGCATGTTCCCCGTCGAGACCATTGCCCAGATACGTGAAGCCGCTGATGACTTTGCCCGGGGCGAAGAGCCTGGCGGTGCCACGCAGGGCCTCGGCGACGACGGCAAGGGCTTCGTCGGGGCGAACACGATCCGGTTCTCGAGCCTGGCCCGTCTGACACCGGCGTTCTTCGATGTCCTCGACAACGAGCTCTACGCCCAAGTCGCCGATGCGGTGCTGCTGCCGATCTGCGGCTCGTACTGGCTCAACACGGCACAGGTGATGTACATCGGCCCGGGCGAGTCCGAGCAGATGCTGCATCGGGACGCCAACAACTGGTGGGCATTCGTGAAGGCCACGTGGCCGGATTCTCCCGAGGTCACGATCAGCGCCATGATCGGGCTTGAGGAGGTCACCGAGGAGTTGGGCGCGACTCGGGTGGTGCCGGGCAGCCATCGGCAGTCCGAGATTGCTCGCTATGAAGAGCGAGAGTCTGTGCCGGCCGAGCTTGGGCCGGGCGACGCGCTCGTCTACTCGGGATATGTGCTGCACGGCGGCGGCGCCAACCAGACGGCAGACCAGTGGCGCCGGGCATTCCATTGCAGCTTCGTCGCCGGTTGGCTGACGCCCGAAGAAGCCAGCCCACTCGATTTCGGCCTGGGCGAGTTGTCCGGCCACAGCGAACGCGTCCAGCGACTGCTCGGCCACAGCTCATACGATCCGCGCCCCTACAACGGAGGCGGCCTGTGGCTGCGCCACGCCCGCGAGATGCAGGACGTGGTAGGTGCCGCCCGTGAGTCGGGTTGAGATTGCAGCTGAGACGACTCGTCGGGCCCGATCACCCGCTCGAAGGCCGCGTCGGCGGTAGCGTGCTGCGTCGTCGCTGTGGCGCGACGCAGCTGATTTGACGAGCGTCGAGCTCGATTCCGGGCAGGAGTACCTGATGGATTTTCTGAAGATGAACGAAGGCGTGATCAAGGAGTTCCGCGAGAACGAGGGCAACTGCAGCGGCTGGCTCAATGGGGCACCGATGGTTCTTGTCACGATGACCGGGGCCAAGACCGGCCGGGAACTGTGCTCGCCGCTCGTGTACTCCACCGATGGCGACGACATCGTGGTCATCGCCTCCAAGGGCGGCGCCCCGGAAAACCCGCTGTGGTACTACAACCTCGTCGCCAACCCGACCGTCACCGTCGAGGTGGGCACCGACAAGTGGGAGGCCACTGCGCAACTCACCGAGGGCGACGAGCGCAAGCGGCTCTTCGATGCCCAGGCTGCGCTGATGCCGCAGTTCGCCGAGTACGAGACGAGCGCCGGCGAGCACGGCCGCGAGATCCCCGTCTTCCGCCTCGTCCGCAACTAGCCCTCGATCGGGGGTGTCCGATGAATGACCCCACCCGCGCGGTCACCGACGCCGAGTTGGAGACCTACGACCGCGACGGCGTCGTGGTGCTGCGCGACATCTGTCCCCTCGACTGGGTCGACGAATTCCGAGTTGTCCTCGACGGAGTGTTCAACCGCGAAACCGATGTCGGCCGCGAGGGGCTCGTGACCGGCGCGAGCCGAGCCGGAAGCAGGGTGGACGTCGCCGAGCGTGTGCGCCAGATGATGGAGAACCACGACGTCTCGACGCTGGCGACCGAGCCGAATCGCGTGCCGGTAGGGCGCAACATCGTGGAGACCGACGCGTGCAGTTGGCACGCCGGGCTGCGCGACATGCACGTCAACGGCCCCTTGCCGCCCATTGTCGCTGCTCTGACCCGCAGCGAGCGCGTGAATCTCTACAGCGACCAACTGTTCATGAAGGAACCCGGTTCGAGTGTGCGCACGCCGTGGCACCAGGACAAGCCGTACTGGCTGCTCCAGGGCACCAAGGTGGCGGTCTGCTGGGTTCCCGTCGATGAGGTCACGATGGAATCCGGCGTCATGGGCTACGTCGCTGGGAGCCATCGCTGGGGCAAGGTGTTCAAGCCGAATGACTTCGTGACCCTGAAAGGAACTTTCAAGCTCCCGGGCCTGAGTTTCGACGGTCTCGACGAACTCCCGGCGATCGACGACCACCCTGAGGATTTCGACATACGCAGGTACGAGGCCGGGCCCGGCGACGTGATCGTGCACCACTGGATGACGCTGCACGGCTCGCTGGGCAATACCAGCGCGGACCGGCTGCGGAGAGCGGCCTCGGTGCGTTTCGCAGGCGAGGACGTCACCTTCTACAAGCGAGCCTCGTCGCCCGAGCCGTTCCGCAACACAGTCGGGCTGCAGGACGGCGACGATCTCGACGGCGCCGAGAGATTCCCCCGGGTCTGGCCCCGCTGATCGGGACAAATGGGCGGGCCTGCCGCTGACCGCCTGTTGCGCTGCGAAGTCCGGCCGACACGGGAGTGGGGAAACGCCGGGCCCAGGCATCATGTGCCGGTGACGTCGCCGCTCCACCATTCGAAGAGCGATCGGCACCAGGCATTCAACGAGCTTGCCGGTGCCTACAGCCGGGCTCGGCCTCAATATCCCGAACCGTTGTGGAGGGCGTTGCGCGCCATGCTCGACGATCGTCCCGTCCCGGCAGTGGCAGCCGATGTCGGATCGGGAACCGGTATTGCGACCAGGCAGCTTGCGGCTGCGCTGCCGCATTGGCAAATCGTCGGGATTGAACCCGGCGAGGGCATGCGTGCCCAGGCTGCGAACGACAGCCGCGGCACAGCCATCGAATTCCGTGTCGGCAGTGCTGAAGATGTGCCCATGGAGGAAGCGTCAGCGGGTCTGGTAGTCGCTGCTCAGGCGTTGCATTGGTTCGATCACGCCCGCTTCTACGCCGAGGCTCAGCGGGTATTGGCCCCTGGTGGACTCATCGGGATCATCCAGAACAATCGTGTCTGGCAGCGCTCGCCCGTCTTCGACGCATACGAGGCGTTTCTTGAAGAGCACAGTCCGGGTTACTCACGGGATTACCGCTGTTTTGATGTCATCACCGAGTTGTCAGCGGCTGGCTATGCGCACGTCACACGTACGGCCTGCGAGTGGAGTTGGCCGATGACACATGAGTTGTTCATCCAGGTGGTGAGCTCAACCACCAAAATGCAGGCAGCGGTCGACAATCTGGGCGAAGCAGAGTCCACGCAACGGCTGCGAGAACTCCTGGTCATCACCACCCTTCGGGCAACTTTGAAGTGCCCTACATCTCCGATCTGTTTACTGGTGTGCGATGAGCCAGACCAGATCACAGCGCGCCAAGGCACTGCAAGAGTGGGCGGATCGAGTTAACCCGGCAGACCTCGTCGAATCCGATACGGCCTCGCTTCGGCTCATCAGCGAACTCGCGACTCGACGTGACGCCATCGACGAGCAACTCGCGGAGGCTGTGCGGTCTGCACGCGCCGAAGGTCGAAGTTGGTCCATGATCGGGGTCATGCTGGGGGTGTCGAAGCAAGCCGCGCAACGCGCGTACGGTTCAACGATTTCTGCGTGAGCCTCTGCTAGGAGAGTGGCCTGTGTGGAGGTCGCTGATTCGGGATGTTCCGGACTTTCCTCGACCGGGGATTGTCTTCAAGGACATCACGCCGTTGTTGGCCGATGCGGCGGGGCTGCGAGCTTGTGTTGATGAGCTGGTAGAGCCGTTCGGGGACCACAGCGTCGACCTTGTTGTGGCGCCTGAGGCTCGGGGCTTTGTGATTGGTTCGATGCCCGCGGATCGGCTCGATGCTGGCTTTGTGCCGCTTCGCAAGCCGGGCAAGCTCCCGCGCGAGACGCTGCGCGCCGGCTATGAGCTCGAGTACGGGTCTGAACGCCTGGAAATGCACACCGACGCCATCGTTGACGGGGCGAATGTGCTGATCGTCGACGATGTGCTCGCCACTGGCGGGACGGCTGCTGCAAGTGCCCGACTGGTCGCGCTCGGCGGCGGCAACCTGGTGGGCTACTCGTTCATTGTTGAGCTTGCGTTCCTCGCAGGTCGGCAGCAACTCGGCGAGACACACATCGCTGCGGCCATCGCCGTCGAGTAGGGAGCGCGACGGCATTGGGTACGAACGGCCGAGGCGTGGCGTTGGCGCCGTGACCGCGCTTACGGTGGGCCTGACCGAGGGATCCACTGAGCGAGGCCAGACATGACCACACCGACAGCAAAGATCATGAGCGCGGAGGCTCAGAACCTGGTGCGCAGGCCGAACTTCGCGCACCTCGCGACTGTCCGTGCGAACGGGTCGCCCAAGCTCGACCCGGTCTGGATCGACCTCGTCGACGAATCCACGGTGATCATGGCCACGGGTGAGGAGTCGCTCAAGACGCAGAACATCGTGCGCGATCCACGCGTGGCCATCTCGATCGTCGATATCGACAACCCCTACGAGGAGCTGCAGATGCGCGGTACGTGCGTGGTCGAGCCCGACGCCGATATGGCGGTCATCGACGCGCTGAGCCACAAGTACACGGGCAAACCGTTCCCGGCCCGTGGAGACACGGGCGTCGCGTTGCGGGTCACGGTCACCCAGTACTTGTACCAAGACCTGCCCTTCGAGCACACCCCGGTGTAGGCGGTCTCGACCTCAAACGCAGCACAGCACTCGCCACGACAGCGCCCAACGAGGCGCCGTCACGTCACGGCTGGTTGGCAGCGCCTGGCGTGGGTGCGTCGACCGTCTCGAATCGTCCGGTGACGTCGGGCACTCGGGCGTAGCTCTGGCTCGCACCCGACTGGCCGTCGTCCCAGTTGACGCTGGCGACGAGTGTCCCGTCCAGCAGCCAGATGCCCAGCTCTTCGTCGCTCCCGAGCGCGAAGCCGGGCCAGCCGTCCTTGTCGAGGCTGAATTGCATGTATGCACCTGGCTGGATGACTGTGCCGGCTGGGAAGGGCACTCGCTTCCCGACGTCCGTGAGATCGTCAGCCATCTCGAAGCCGTCGAGCGCTATGGGCACCCGCGATGCGTTGTGCAGCTCGAACCAGTCCAGCGGATCGCCCTTGGCGGCCACCTCATTGATGACCAACCCGACATCAAGCGGCGAATCTGAAGGGTCGGCGCCCTGGGCGTCTGCGCCGCTGACGCCAGACGGCGATGGGGACCACCCGTATGCACCCGAGAAGGCACCGGCGATAGCGGCGCCGGGGGTCGTTCCGCCGCTCGACAGCTCCAGTACGCCCTCGGTGAACGGCGAGAAGCTGTCCGGCGACGACGCTCCCGCCGGGATCGACCAGATTCCTCCCGCAATGGCATCCACGCCGATGACCAGCGTTCGGCCCGCCACCAGCTGGCGCGGGTCGATGACCAACGACATTCCGTTGACCGAGCCGTCGGAATCGAGCCCTGCGACGACGATGGACGCAGGTCTGTCGATCTCCGGAAGCAGGATGCTCTCGTCGGGGTTGGCGTCACCGGCGAAAACCCCGATGCGGTCAATCGACTCGGGGGATCCGTCCAGCACCAGGTTGTGGATTGTTCCCTGCCCGAACGGATTGGGGCTCAAGTTGCTGCCCCAGGTCGTCTCAAAGGTGACCTCTAGGGTTCCTGACCCCCCGGTGGGCGGCGCAGTCAACGCGGTTTCGGGCCACTCGGCTTCGGGCCACTCGGGAGGCGCGGGCGAGAGATCTGCGAGGATTTCGGCTTTGCGTTTGGAGATGAAGGTCCGCAACCGCTCGGTGTCGGCCGCTGCCGTCCTGGCTTCGGCGGGAAGGGCGTGTTGCTGCACGATGGCGGCCATCTCGTCGACCGCCGCCAACAGCTCGGTCTCGTCCCAGATGTCGTCCAGAAGCTGCTTCAGCCGTGCGACGTATTTCGCCCGCCAATCCGGGTGGTTGTACAAGCGGTTGGGAATGGCGGTAAGCGCCAGCACCGACGGCGGAGGATTGGAGATGTTGTCGAATGGATTGGGGTCGTCGGAAAGGTGGAATGTGCCGTCGGTGCCCCACGGCATGAACACGAACCGGCCGTCGGGCACACGGTAGAACCAGTAGTTGTTGCGGTCGCCGGCGTAGCCGTCCCAGTGACCCACCAGTACTTCGGTCGCCCAGAACGACAGGAAGCGGTCGAGGTCGACGATCTCTTCCAGCGCCGCCAGTCCGGCCTCGGAAGGGTCGCTCAGGGCTGCGACCACGGCGTCGATGTCGGACCAGTCGTCGGCGTTTTCGTTGGTCTTCTTCTCGAATGTGCCGCGGAACTCCGGCGTGAAGTCGCTGACCGTGCCTTCGTACAGGTTGCCTTCAGCACTCCCGAAATGGTGCAAGAGGAACGGGGCCTTGAACTCCTCGACGTGTACGTACAGCCCGAGATCGGTGCCGTTCACCGACACGGTGGCGAAGTTGCAGCGCGGTGCAGGGTTGCCAGCAGCGGCGAACACCCGGAACGACAGGCAGGTGTTGACCATCGAAGGGTCCTGAACGCTGTTGTTCAGGGTCATCCGGTTCATGCCCTCTGACAGGGATTGATCGTCGACGTACTTGTCGAAGCGGAGCTTGAGGGACGGCTTGGTGGAGCTCTGGGAGCCGACGAAACCCTTCTTGCGCACACCCACCGCTGCGTGCATCTGGCCGTCGACGGTCACCGTGGCGCTGAACCACGTGTAGATGCTGGCGAAGGGCCGCGAGAGGCCGTATTCCTCGATCTCCGCGAATACGTCCGCGAGGGTGCGAGTCTGGTGACGCAGGGTGTCCCAGTCCTCGACGGCGATCTCGATGCTGATGTCGAGCACGTGGCCGAGGTCGAAATAGGCCTCGCGCGGCAGGGCCTCGCCGTCCTCTCGAAGTGCTACTGACGCAGTGGTCGTAGAGGGGACCGCGTCCGGGGCGAGCTCGGTGGTGGACGGGGCTGCATCGGAGGCGAGACTCGGGGCCGCCCGAACACCGTCGTCGGCCGTGCTGGTGCAGCCAGCCGCGATCATCGCGGCAGCCACGAGCACGGCGGCCAAGCGGCGCTGACGTCGAGCCCGTGATCGCATTCGTCCACCTCCCAACGTCAGCGAGACGTGAGCGGACCATATCGGTAGGCCTCATCGGGTATCGCGGTCAGCCCGCTTCGCTGTCCCCAGGTGCCCTTTAGGGTTGCGGCCGTGTCAGCGACACCCGCCGATCGACAGCACTACGACGCGATCGTCGTCGGCGGAGGGCCGGTCGGCAGCATCGCGAGCCTGCGTCGCCTTTCAGCAGACCTCACGCTGACCGCCGCCTCCGAGAATACGGGGAGAATCGCATGGACATCGTGCTGACCGGGACGGGCTCGCCGCTGCCTGACGCCAACCGAGCCGGTCCGTCGACGCTGGTCAAGGCCGGCGACACGCACATCCTCATCGACGCCGGCCGTGGCACCGTCATGCGCATGGCCGGCGGCGGCTCGCTGCCGATCTTCCTGAGTGCGGTGCTGATCACCCACCTGCACAGCGACCATGTGTGTGCGCTCAACGACGTGATCACAACCCACTGGATCATGAGCCAGGGCAACGCGACCCTGCAGGTGTACGGCCCGCCGGGCACGGCGAAATTCGTCGAACGCCAGATGGGCGCCCTCGAAGCCGACATCGGCTACCGCATCGAGCACCACGACACGCTGGTCAACGGCCCGAGAGTCGAAGTGACCGAGTTGGAAGCGGGAGACACCTTCGACGTCAACGACGTTCACGTCAGCACTGCGGCCACCGATCATGCACCGGTGCGGCCCACGCTCGGATACCGGCTTGCCCATGACGGCGCTGTGGCCGCCGTGGTCGGCGACACCGTGCCGTGCGACGGCGTGGACGAGCTGGCAGCGGGTGCCGACGCCTATGTACAGACCGTCATACGGAAGGACTTGGTCGAGCTGAGCCCCAACGAGATGTTCCAGGACATCGGTGACTACCACTCCGGCGTGGTCGAAGCGGCGCAGACTGCGGCCAGAGTCGGCGCCAAGCGATTGGTGCTGACGCACATGGTCCCCGCGCCCACCCCCGAGCAGTACCCCGAATGGATCGAGCTGGCCGCGGCGCACTTCGACGGCGAGATCGTCATCGGTGACGACCTCACGACGATCGCACTCTGAGCCGCTCAACACCGACGCCATACACTCGCCGGCCTGCCAGAGACTGGAATCCCATGACAGCGACCGCCGACTCCATCCCAGTCGCCTACACGCCCACCGGGGGCTGGACGCGATGGCCGCCGCCGATCCTGACGGGTTGCACCGAGCCGTTGTGCGACGGTGCGCCGGACATGCGGGGTTTCTGGCGGACCATCGAGGTTGTCGCCGACGGCGCCATCCAGCCTGAACATCCTGCACTCGGGCACGTGCAGCGGATCGAGCAAGCTGCTGATCGGGTGGTGGTGACCGGCGCCGGCATCATTCACGACATGCGCTGTGACGGGACACTGCGCAATGGCGTCCATGACGTAGCCGAGTTCGACAAGTCGGTCGAGATCCACGTGATCGCCAGCTTCGAGGACGGTGTCCACGTGCTGCGGCCGCACGGTCTCGACTCAGAGGCTGAGCCGGAAGGCGAAGCCGTGGCCCGAGCGGCCCGTGAGCGCAGCGAACAAGAGCGGGAAACAACAGACGACGCGACGAGGAAGATCGCCTCGCGGCGCAGCCTCTTGGGCACCGGCCCCATCGAGGTACGCCGCAGGCGTGAGGGCGAGCACCTCATATGGGACTACCTGGGATTCACCGCCCGCCTGCAACGGATCGCCCCGCCCGACGCGGACCCACAATTCGTCTTCGCCGAAATCGAGTCACAGGAGCAATCACCATGAAGATCCTCCGCACGCCCGACGAGTGCTTCGCCGATCTGGCGGGCTACGACTTCGAGCCGCACTACGTCGAGATCGGTGACGGCGAGGACGGAACGCTGCGTGTCCACTACCTCGACGAGGGACCGTCCGACGCCGACCCGGTGCTGCTGTTGCACGGCGAGCCGTCGTGGGCGTATCTGTACCGCCACATGATCGGGCCTATCGCCGAAGCCGGGCACCGGGTGATCGTGCCGGACCAAGTCGGCTTCGGCCGCAGCGACAAGCCCGCCGAGCAGTCCGACTACAGCTACGCCCGCCACGTGGCGTGGATGTCGAGCCTGATCTTCGACGCGCTGGACCTGCGCGACATCACCTTCTTCGGCCAGGACTGGGGCGGTCTGATCGGCCTGCGGCTCGTCACGGCGCAGCCGGACCGGTTCGCCCGAGTGGCGATAGCCAACACGGGCCTGCCCACCGGGGACCGTCAGCCCAGCGAAGCCTTCATGAACTGGCAGAAATTCGCTCGGGAGTCACCGGTCTTCCCGATCGGCGACATCGTGAACGGCGGGTGCCTCACGGAGTTCCCCGCCGACGTCATCGCCGCCTACGACGCGCCGTTCCCGGACGACTCGTACAAGTCCGGCGCACGCGCCTGGCCGTCGCATGTGTGCACATCTCCCGACGATCCCGAGGCTCAGCCGAACCGCGAGGCGTGGGGTGTGCTGGCGCAGTTCGAAAAGCCGTTCCTGTGCTGTTTCAGCGATAGCGACCCCGTGACCGCTGGAGCCGACAAGCCGTTCCGTCGGATGGTTCCGGGCGCCCAGAACCAAGCGCATGTCACCATTGAAGGCGCGTCGCACTTCCTGCAGGAAGACAAGGGACCCGAGTTGGCCCAGGTGCTCATCGACTTCATCGCAGCCGACTGAGAACAAACTCACCCGCTCCGCGACGGAGACGAGACAAGTTCGGTCGCGGCATGATCGCGGGCTATTGCTGGTCGCACAGCAGTGATGATGGGCGGCCACGGCAAGGAACGCGTAGTCGCTCCGCAGGTCCACGGGCGCGCTCGCCACTTCGGTCCGCAGCCGAACGCGCTATTCGCTGAGGTCGCACGAGAGACGGTCTGCATCGCACTCCCGCAGCGATGGGATTACTGCCCACAGACCTCCTGAGACACGCTGTGATTGTCTGAATCCACTGGTCAGTCGCTGTTTCGAGGTGTATCTGAAACGTTCGTATCGTATGCAGCCATCGACGGCGCGTCAAGCTGGTTCGCAGGGATACGTCACGCGGCCCGCGGCGGCGGCGGGTCGTTGTCGCGGCTTGGGGGGAGTTGGGCGCGGTCGTGCGCTTCGGCGCGATCACGGGTTGCTTGGTCGTGGGCGATGGTGCGCATCAGGGACTGAACCGATGAGCGGCTCCATGTCGTCTTGCCTGTGGGAGTCAGTATCCCGAGTGAGGTGAGCTCGGCAGCGATCTGCGCGAGGCTGCGGCCTTCGGCGCGCGCATGCGAGGCGAGGGTCTTGGTGGCCTCGTCATGTTGGCTGGGCCGCCCGAGGCGCACGCCGCGGCTGCGGGCGATCGCCAGCGCCTCGGTGGTGCGGGCGCTTGCCATAGCGGACTCGAACTCCGAGATAAGGGCGCGAACGCCTATGAATAGGTGGCTTTCGGGGCACGCGAGACCGACTGGGGCGTCAAGCGCGGCGAGCGTCCAGCCCTCGATCTCGGCGCGTTCGTAGAGACGCAGCAACTCGATCGTCGAGCGCGCGAGGCGGTCCGAGCGTGCCACGGCGAGCACTTGGATGCGTCCCTCTCGAAGCTGCTCGAGCGCAGCGCGAAGTCGAGGCCTTCGCTGGGTGGGCGTCCTGCCCGAGACGGCGTCGTCGGTGATCCGCTCGATGATCTGCCAGCCGCGGTCGGCTGCTGCTCGGTCCACGGCGCAGTGCTGAGCTTCGGTGCTGAGGCCTGACTCGGCCTGTGCGCCGGTGGACACCCGTGCATATGAGACCGCCTTCAAGCGGCGGGATACGTGTGCTTGTTCAGTCATGGAACAACGGTGCCCGTTCTGTATCCGAAATGAAGGATTCGCGATCACGTCGGCATCGCGGGCGGTATCACTTGCATGGGTCCCTCTCCGGCGCCGACGAGGTCGCGGATCGCTCACATCAGCCGATCCGCTCACCAAGGACCCTCCAATGCCCAAACGGACTCTCGCGGCGCTGCTGGCGCTGCTCGTCGTTGCGTCAACGCTCGCCGTGGTCGCGCAACCCGCAGCGGCGCACAGCCAGACCAAGACCGTGCAGCGCTGCGCCTATGACCCCTTCGCCGGCCAGCAGTGCTGGACCGAGACCGTCAACGTCTCCCACGTCCACAGATGCCCCGCAGGCATGACCGGCACCCCCCCCAGCTGCTACGCCCCGCCGCCCGCAAACACCGAGCCGCGCGACACCAGAACGAGCGAGCAAGCCGCCGAGGACGAGCGCAAACGCGAACAAGCAGAGGCCGAGCGCAAGCGCATCGCAGCCGAGGAAGAGCGCAAGCGCCTAGAGGCCGAGGAAGAGCGCAAGCGCCTAGAGGCCGAGGAAGAGCGCAAGCGCATCGCAGCCGAGGAAGAGCGCAAGCGCCTAGAGGCCGAGGAAGAGCGCAAGCGCATCGCAGCCGAGGAAGAGCGCAAGCGCCTAGAGGCCGAGGAAGAGCGCAAGCGCATCGCAGCCGAGGAAGAGCGCAAGCGCCTAGAGGCCGAGGAAGAGCGCAAAACCACCACGACCGACATCTGCGGCGACTACGCAGAAAACCTGATCGACGCGCTCAACAAGGTCAACGACGGCACCAACACCCCGCCCACGCTGCCCACCCAGCCCGCCCAGTGCGAAGGCTCCGATGGGATCGCAGCGGCAATGAGCAAGCTCAAGGCTCTGCACGACGCCGCGGTTAGCAAGCTGATCGACGCGCTCGAGGCTCTGAACGACCGCGCGTATAGCGGGCTGATCGACGCGCTCGAGGCTCTGGGCGACCCGCCCGACCCCGGCGACCTGGCCGTGGAACTCGGCCAGGAGCTGGAGGATCTCTGGGACGAATCCCCGACCGAGGCCAAAGTGGTCATCGCGGCTGCGGCGTCCACCGTGGGATGCGGCGTGCTGGTCCTCGCAATCACCAAGACCACCGTCGCGTCGGGAGGTGCAGCAGCGCCGGGCTGGGTCGCGTGGATCGCGTCTCCGGCGGGCAAAATAACCGTGGACGCCACATGCACAGCGGCAGTGACTGCTGCTGTCATCGCGGTACAGCACTTTGCTAGCCGGAACGACGACGACGCGGCCGACGACGACGCGGCCGACGACGACGCGGCCGACGACGACGCGGCCGACGACGACGCGGCCGACGACGACGCGGCCGACGAGAACTCGGCGGGCAGCTACTGCGGCCCGTGGACAGCGTTCGCGTGGCGCCCGGGTCGCGGCGGGGTTACTCTGTTCGTGAACGGTGCCGGATACAGCCAGTACCAAAGCAGCTACGACAACCGAGATTGGGCCATCGAGCAATGCGAAGCGGCCCTCGCCGGCCTCGGCCAATGAGCGCCCCGAACTACCCTGAACCCATGAACACACCCATGAACACGACGCAGGCCTACGCTTCGCCAACCCGGTTGTCCGTCTGGTCATTCGTCGGGTTGTTGGCGTTTGGTTTCATGGTGTCCTTGGCGATCTTTTACGCGGTGGACACTCTCGGTGTTCCGCCGTTGGCCATATTGGTCGCGTGCCCGTGCTTCCTGGTTGTGTGTGGCACCGTCGGCACGAGACGGGTGCTGCGCCGCCGTGAGGCTGCGAGGGCAGAGCCTTCGGGCGTGCAGTGAGTCTCTGCGCTTAGGCGTGACAGCGCTAGCACTCGCAAGAACTGAGGGGAACCCGTCGGCTTCGGTCGGCGGGTTCTCTGCTGTATGGCCTACAGGGACACTCAGCGAACGGGCTTCGACGCCTAGAAACGGTCCTAACGCAATGTCCTAACTGGCAGAGAAAGCCCAGTAACTATGCGGGTTAGCTCTGCGGGTTGGAGGCGCTGTGGCGGGTCGTCGTTGTCGGCGTGAGCGCTCGCCGCTTGACAAGGGAACGTCCGACACTCCCTCCGATGTGAATTTCGGGGCGTTCAGTGCCGCGGATAGGCGACGCGCGGGTCGTAGGCGAGCGTTCGGGGAGGTTCCCGCGGTCCGGGGTCGAGACTGACGGCCAGATGGATGGCTTCGTTCAGCGGGATTTTGTCGCCCCAGACCATGTTGTCGAGGACTTGGTCGTAGCCGGCGGCCAGCGCTTCATGCTCGTCGGTGCTCTGATCGTATGCCCGCAAGGACGCGAATCCGTCAGGGGGGCGCCGGATGCCGTCAGGGTGCCAGTCCTCGGCGATGCGCAGCAGCGCGCTGCTGTCGCGGCCGATGTGGCCTTCGAAACGATGTTGCTCACGGGCGATGCAGGCCAGGTCGTACACGTCGCGGGCCCGTTCGGCGATGTGTTCGAGGTCTCCCGACTCGGATGTCTGCGTCTGCGCGAGCAGTTTGTCCATCGCTACTGAGCAGGGGCCGAGCGTTTCGACTTCGAAGCCACCGAGTTCGGGGCAGTCGTCGAGCAGGTCGTCGTCGACGACTCTGCCGATCAGCGACATTGCCGTCTCCCGCTGCGTCATTATCTGAGGTGCCGCGAGATGCTTGAACGCCACATCGACGCGGGCCACGGTCTTGGTGTCTCGCAGGAACGACGCGAAGCTGTGCGCGTCGCTCTTGTCCGTGACCGTGTGGTGGCTGTCTGCGCCGTTCGCTGTCGCCCGGAAGGCTTGCTCGCACGCTTGCCGCAGTTGCTTCGGCGTTGCCAGCGGAGACCGGCTGAGGACCATGTCGATGTCTTCGGACCACCGGTCTGCAATTCCCCATGCTGCTGACAGCGACGTGCCTCCGGCGAAGACGAATTTGCCGGCTCGGTTCTCGACCTCGGACAGATTCGGATCCGGGTGGCGCCGCTGCACATAGCCGTTGCCTACGGCCTGAATCCATGCATGCAGCGTTCTGATCAGCCAATAGTCGGCAATGATCATGCTGTCGGCGAGGCCGTAATGAGCGGATGCGCGGCTCACGACCGCGTCGAAGAGTCCGCTGTCGTCGTGGAGGCGTCGCCCGACGTCCGCAGCGGGACGCACAAGCGAACCCGACGAGCGCATGGCGTGCTCAGTGTTGTCGGCGGAGTAGTCGGCGGCGTTCGTCGCGCCTGCCGATCCGATGCGGTGCTCAACGATCGGGCAGGTGTCGGCATAATTCTGGCATCTCCCTGCTCGACGTCGCGGGGCTAGGCACCTGCGGCGTTCAGGGGGACGACGAGGGAACGTCATGACGGTTCCACGATGTCCGGGAGGTCTCGTTTGAGTCGGGTGAGCGTCTCGGCGAACCCTCGGTTCTCGCTGTCGCTGAGCACGCTGCCTCGAGACCGGGGCTCCGTTTCGGCGGACCACAGGACACGCTGTTTGCAGATCGGCGCGCCGTGCTTCATCCAGCCGTTGGCTTCCACGAGAAGCCAAATGGCGTGATCCCAACTGTGGTAATCGGCCCGTGCTGCGAATCGGGCGGATTCAAGCAAGTTCGCCTCGTTCCAGTTGAGTTCTCTGCGTCTCCGGTTTGAGCGTTCCTTGAATTGGGGATAGGTACCGCCGAGGCGGATGCGCGGCGGCATCAAGTTTCGGTACGGGACCGCGAGAGTGACGCCGTACGGCTTCTGGGTCGACCAGCCGATCAGGTTGAGCGCCCCGAATTCGGCATACGCGGAACCGGGAGGCCCTAGCAACGACACGGCGTCGTCTGTCAGCAGCGGCGTCTTCCCGTAACGCGGTGACACCGGAGGCGGCTGCCGCCAGTAGATGCCGCGAGATGCTCGGCCGATGATCGGCTGCGGTTCGGCGAGCAGTCGAGCGAGGACGTTGCCTGCCAGATGCCTGTTGCCGGGGACCGCGACAGACCGGAACCATGTCCCGGCGGGCAGGTGTTCGATCCAGGCGCGGGCGGCAGCGGACTTGCTGCGTTGCTGCGCCGGCTCGGAACTCATGTACGAATGTTACCAACGCTGTTTTGCGCAGGCTCCAAGGATTGGAGCGAGCATGGGATCCTTACCACTACGGTCGCCGCATGATTGCGGGCTATTGCTGGCCGCACAGCGGTGCGGCGGGGGACAACATCGACCTGATGGTCAGCGCGGACGGTGGCTCATGCCGCGTCGAGGTGCTGCGGATCGGCGCAGACGAGCAACTCGTGGGTTCATGGGTGGTGGCGACCGCAGAGCAGCCGGTCCCCGACGACTGTGCCACCGAGGGATGCGGCTGGACGCCGACGCTGCAGTTAGAGATCGATCCTGCGTGGCAGCCGGGCTTCCACTTGGTGCGCTTGGCTGGCCCTGACGGCGAGGTCGCCGAAGCGTTCTTTGTCGTCCGTGCGGCCGAGCCGGGCGAGACACTGCTCGTGCTGTCCACCTCGACGTGGGCGGCCTACAACGACTGGGGCGGGCCGAGCTTCTATACCGGCGGGCACGTGTCCTCCCAGCAACGGCCGCTGCCACGGGGATTCTTGGACAAGCCGGACCCCCATCGCTACCGCGTCGCCCGCTTTGGGCAGCTGCCCCGTCCAGAGGTCGACGAGTACTTCGACAACTACTCGTACTGGTCCGCCGCCGCGGGGTGGGCGAATTGGGAGCGACTCTTCGTCAGCTGGGCGGAACGCAACGGCATCCAACTCGACTATGCGACGAGCTTGGATCTGCACCACCGCCCCGACCTGCTCGACGGACGCCGGTTGTACATCAGCGTCGGCCACGACGAGTACTGGTCCGAGGCCATGCGTGACCACGTCGAGAGCTGGGTCGACTCCGGTGGCGCTGCCGCGTTCTTCTCGGGCAACACCTCGTTCTGGCAGGTCCGCTTCGGTGACAACGATCGGGTGATCGGCTACAAGCTCGACTTCCATCTCGACCCCGTGATGGGGACCGACGCAGAGCACACGGTGTCGACGATGTGGAGCGACCCGCTCACCGGCAGGCCCGAGTCGGAAATGACCGGGGTCTCCTTTACCCGAGGCGGTTACGCCCACTGCCGGCGGGCTCCCAAGGGTTCCGGCGGCTACACGATCTGGCGGCCGGACCATTGGGCGTTCGACGGCCTGCGTCTGATCGCGGGCGACGTGCTCGGCGGCGAGCCCGTCGTCGTGGGCTACGAGTGCGACGGCTGTGAGCTGGCGCTGGCGGACGGTTTGCCAGTGGCCACGGGGACCGGCGGCACGCCGGCCAACTTCGAGGTGCTCGGCACGGCCCCGGCGCACCTGTGGGAGACCTCCGAAGCCCCACCGGGGATGCCTGACAGCTACGTCGGCGAGCTCAACTGGGTCACCGAGCGACTCGGCGGCGGCGACACGCCCAAGAACCGGGAGCGGTTTGCGCACGGCGCCGCGGTGATGGGCTGGTTCCAGCGGGGTCTCGGCGAGGTGTTCACTACTGGGTGTACGGATTGGGCCTACGGCCTCGAACACGATGACGTGGCGACGGTTACCGGCAACGTCATCGGCCGCCACGTCGACTGAGCTGGCGAACAACCAAATGTCGCGCGAGCAACGATTCGGAACACAGTCGGCGTGGGCGACGGCCGCAACGGCGGTGATGCCGGCTAGAAGACGCCGGGGTAGCTGCCGCCGTCAAGCTGGAGGCTCTGGCCGCTGATGAAGCCGGCCTGCGCCGAGCACATGAAGGCAAAGGCGTCGCCGAATTCCTCGGGACGACCGAGCCGCTTGGCATTCATCATCGCCTCCTGCTCTGCCCGAGCCTCCTCGTAGGTGATGCCCCGGCGCTCCACGGCAGACACGGCTCCTGGCGGCTGCGGTACTGGCCCTGTTGCTCGTCGCGCCGCTGGGTTACCGTACTTGCGCCCGCGAGGAGGCGACATGACTGACACCGCAACACTGCCCGAAACGGCGGCACCCATTGTGAAGGCAGCCGATATCGCGTACATCCGGTTCTCGGCACCCGATCTCGACGCGATGGAGACGTTTGTCAACGACTTCGGTCTCGTCGTCGCGCACCGCGACGAGGACGTGCTGATCTCGCGTGGCCTCGAACCGATGCCGTTCCTGCATGTCGTGCATCGCGGTCCCGCCAAGTTCATTGGCTGGGCGTTTGAAGTCGACTCCGAGGACGATCTGGTTGCGTTGGCCGATGCGGTGCCCGGCTGCTCGCCCATTCATGACATCGGCGGTGCCGAGGGCCGGCTCGGCGGCGGCAAGAGAGTTCACTTCGTGGAACCGATCACCGGGTTCGTGCTGGAAGCGGTTCACGGCCAGCACGCCGTGCCGCTTGCACCGCGTCGCGACCGCATCACCTACAACCACGCCGGGGTCGACGAGCGGGCAGGTGTCGAGCAGGACGTGGCCGGGAACCGCTACCCGATCAAGAAGGATCCCGGGCCGCCCGAGGTGTATCGGCTCGGCCACGTGGTGGCGGCCGTTCCTCCGGGAGCTCACCAGGCCTTCATGAAATTCCTGTCGGACACCTTCGGCATGCTCGTGAGCGACGCCGCTCGAATGATCATCCCCCCTGGCGCTGAGGAGCATTTCCCGCCGCCGCTGGTTGAGCTCATCAAAGCGACAGGCTCCGATGTGATGTTTCAGTTCATGCGCATGGACCGGGGCGCTGCCCTGACCGACCACCACACCGTCCTTGTGCTGCCACTCATGGATGGAACACCGGAGGCGCAGTTCAGCCATGCAGCGTTTGAGGTGTTCAGCATGGACGACGTCTTCCGGGGTCATATGCACTTCCGGGAGCGAGCCGCCGAAGGATCGCCGTACAACCTGGCATGGGGCATCGGGCGCCACGTCTACGGCTCGCAGGTCTATGACTACTGGCACGACCCCTACGGCCACGTCCACGAGCACATGTGCGACGGCGATCGGGTGGATGCCAGCTACGGACCGAACACGATCGACATGACCGATCCCGGGCAGTTCGGAGACAACGGCGGCAACCAGTGGGGTCCGACGGTCGAGGAATCGGGCGTGCACAACCTCAACGGCCCCCAGTGCGACCCCACGTTCGCAGACCGACCCGATGACGTCCGTGCCTCGCTGCTGTCGAGGGATCTCAGCGAGATACAGCGCATCGTCGAGGGGATCTGAGCCCGCGGTGGGCCCCCGAGAGAATCAGTTTCCGGCAGATCGAGACGCGAACCGGGCGCATCTGCTCGCGTCAGTCGAATCGGCTGCCGATGCATTGGCCACAGGCCGGGACGAATCCGAGCAGGCACGCCGGCTCTCGTCGACTTCGGTGGAGGCCTTGCGTGAATCGGGGTTGTTCATGCTCAAGACCCCGCGCGAGGTCGGCGGGGCCGAAGCACACCCGGTCGTGCAGATGGACGTGATCGAGGCGGTGGTCATGATTGACCCGGCCGCAGCGTGGTGCATGTTCATCACGGCGGCGGTGTCGGGCGCCACCTTGGCTCAGCTGACCGACGATGCCGTCGACGAAGTGCTCGCCGACGGCTTCCCCTTCATGGCCGGAGCGCTGCGGCCCGGCGGAATGGCTCGAAAGGTCGACGGCGGGTATCAGGTGTCGGGCCGGTGGGCGTGGGGCAGCGGCGTCGAGCATTCCGACTGGGTGATGGTGCCGGTCTTCTGCGACGACCCGCCACTGATCAGGGCGCTGGTGCCGACCAGCGAAGTCATCCTGCACGACAACTGGCACACGCTGGGCATGCGCGGCACGGGCAGCTGCGATTACGAGCTGGATGACGTGTTCGTGCCCGACAGGTTCGCGACCGATCTGCTGGGGGCCGAGCTGCTGCGGGGAGGGGCGCTGCACCGGCTGGGCCTGCCGGGGTATGTCGTGAACGAGCACGGCAGTTTCGCCTACGCCCTCGGCCGGCTGGCGCTGCGAACCATGAGCTATGCCGCAATCGAGAAGAAGCGCGGCTATCTCGGCGGGACCAGCGTCGCCGATCGGCAGGTCTTCCAGCGGGCTGTCGGCCACGGCGCCATCCGGATGAACGCCTGCGCTTCGGGGATGGCCGAGGCGCTTGAGCGCATGTTCGACTCGGCCGCCACCGGCCCGCCCGATCCGGCGCTCGTCACCGAGGCCCAAGCCGCCGCGGTCTGGTGCACCGACGAGGCAGTCGACGTGGTGAGCGAGCTGTTCCGGTACGCAGGCGGAAGCGCGGTCATGCTGGCGAACGACATGGGTCGCATCCTGCGCGACATCTACACCGTGCAATCACACCTCATGGTCTCCGATGTCGGCTATGAAAGCTATGGCCGTGTGGTGCTGGGTCTCGACCCGGGCGGTGGTCTCCCATAGCAGCGGCCATCGGCTGAAATGGGACCCAAGAGCAGGGGTCAGCAGTGATTGTCTTGACGAGTGACAGCACCAGCGACATCGCTCAGCGAAGCGATGACACGCACAAGCTGTGGGTGCGGGTCGATCAGCTCGCCGAGGCCACTGGTTGGCAGCTGAAGCCTGAGGGGGTGTGCCTCGGGGAGATATGCGTACCGCTCTTCGAGGCTGAGCGTGAAGAGTGGATCGCTGATGCCGACGACTGGGTGTGGTTCTGCTACTCGGCCTTCGCCGACAAGATCGGCCAGAAGTACGTGCACGACGACGGCGTGTGGAGCCTCGGCTCCGTGCCCGAAGTCCGTCGCATGGGGCTGGAGTCGGGGCTCGCCCCCGATTTCGAGATGACGGACCGCAACGGTGACACGGTGCGATTGTCTGAGCTGCGCGGCCGCAAGGTGGTGCTGTTCAGCTGGGCGTCGTGGTGAGGGTGCCGGGTCAACCTGCCGGTCTGGCAGGAACTGTACGAATCGATCGGCGCTGACCGCTTCGAGCTGATCAGCGTTGCGGAGGATTCCCAAGGCGAAGCTGCTGCAGGCAAGTGGTTCGATAAGGCGTCGCCGACGTTCCGATGCATCGTCGACCCGACGCACCGGATTAGCTCGTTGTTCGGCTGGGTCAATGTGCCGTCAGGTGCGTGGATCGACGAGGAGGGGCGCATCGTTCGCAGCAACGAGGGCGTGTTCCCCGATGAGACCACCATCAAGTTCGGCCTCGGCAAGGTACGGCTGGGCAACGACGCTTTCGCGCATGCCACGAGAGACTGGATCGATCGCGGAGCTGACAGCGATTTCGTCTGGTCCCCCGAGGAACTGGCCGCTCGTCTCAAGCCCGTCGACGACGACACCCTGCTGGCGGAGCCCACGTTCAAGCTGGCGTTGCACTTCGAAGCAACGGGCGACAGCAAGCGTGCACTGCGGCACTTTGACGCCGCGCAGCAACTGGCACCGGACAACTGGAACTACCACCGGCAGGGCTGGACCCACAAGGGAACCCTGTTCGCGTACATGCAAGTGCTGAAGAAGTCGGCCTACCTGCGCAAGAACACCGACAAGAACTACTACGACCCCATGGGACTGCCCGACGAGAACCATCGCCGGTTCACCGAGCCCGATTGGATCTGGACGCCGGCTGTCAACCGCCTCAAGCGCCTGCTGGGCCGACAGCCAAGCGCCGCGTCATCGTCACCGCAGAGCCCGAGCGATTCGCCGGGGCGCATACCGGAAATAAGATGAAAGTATGACAAAGCGCCGCATTACGGTCACCGTCGATGAGGATCTCATCGAGGCAGCGAGCGATGCAGTGGCAGCGGGGGAGGCGTCATCGGTGAGCGCTTGGGTGAACGAGGCAATGGCAGACAAGAGTGAGCGTCGACGTCGCCTCAAGGCTCTCCGCGAGGCGATCGCGGACTACGAAGCCGAGTTCGGGCCGATCACCGACGAGGAACTCGAAGAACAACGCCGTCTCGACACGATTGCGGCCGAGAAGGTCCGCGCCGACGGAACTCGTCGAAGGGCGCAGCGTGAGCTTGGTGCTTGACGCGGGCGCACTCGTCGCCTTGGAGCGCAACGATCGAACCCTGTGGCGACGGGTGGACGATGCGCACCTCGAGGGCAGCCCCCCGCTGACCCATGGCGGCATCGTGGCGCAGGTGTGGCGTGGCGGATCGGGACGGCAGGCCCGATTGGCGATGGCGTTGCTCGGCACCCTTGTCGTGCCTCTCGACAATGATCTCGGCCGTCGGGCCGGTGTTCTGCTGGCACGGACTGGATTGGTCGACGCCGTCGACGCTGCGCTTGTCGCGCTGTGCCACCCCGGTGACCAGATCGTGACCTCCGATCCTGCCGATATGGATGCGCTCGTCGACGCTGCCCAACTCGACGTCGACGTCATCCCGGTCTGACCTCTCAGAGTGTGAACGCTGCTGGGCGGCGTGTCCAGACCTCAACCGATGTGTGTTTCCGCTTCTGATAGCTGCGTCGCTTCGCCTTCGGCTGCCTCGGCGGCCCGGTTGGAGATTGTCGGCTCGCGGGCCAGTCGGCGGCGCCAGTCGGCGATCGTGCTCTCAGGTACAGCGAGTACCCGAGCCGCTGCGTAGTCGATGATGCGCCTGCCTTCGCAGAGCTCCCCGTCTCGCAACGGCAGCAACTCGATGTCGCAAGCCTTTTCGTAGGCCGCCAGCAAGTCACCCCAGCCAGGGTTGTCGGACGATGGCACCAAGATGCCCCGAAGCTGGTCCAGTGACCACGATGGATAGGTCAGCTTTCTTGTGCGCCGATTGAGCAGCATCACGCGCACGGGCGTGCTGTTCCACCAGACGCAAAGAGATCTAGCTTCGTCGTCGTTCGCGACTGATACGGGAACCCAGCCTGAGCCGACCGAAGGAGCATCGCTGAAGACAGCCACAAGCCTCCCCGCTACGGTGTCGTGCTTGTTGGCGACAAGCAGCTTGCTTCGCTGCTCCCAGTAGCGCTCAGCGAGCTGCTCTTTGCCGGGGCGCGGTTCGATTCGTTGCTCCGGGGTGCCGCGCATGGTCATACGCAATTTCGACGAGACCGACCAGAACGCGTCATAGCTCATGATTGACTCGTCGGCTTGAAGGCGTCTTGTATGCGACGGCCGGCAGGGCCGAGGCTCGGCTCAGAGCAACTCGCTCAAGCAGGCTCCGATACGGACGTTTCGGCTTATTCACGGTTCCCTCGTTTCCGGAATGCGTCTTGGATGCGCTGCCCGCCCGGCCCCACTGCGTGTCGCCTCACGGTCGGCTCGAATTCGCCTGGCGGAAGGCGCCCCGGACTGCTCGCCCGTCGGGCCCAAGACGGTGTCGCGTTCGGTGGGGCGGAAGGCGCCCCGAATGGCTTGACCGGAGGGACCGAACCCCCCCCCCCGTTCGTCAGCGAGTGAGCCGAACCGGCGGGAGCGAATTCGCCGGCTTCCAGCGCCGATGCGATTCCGGCCAGATTTCCGTCATACCACTGCACGGGCGACCAATCGCCATCGCGTACGCGCTCGGCTGGCCACAGCGTGAGGTTGCCCCACTCGCCAAGCTCGCCGCTTGCGATCGCGTCGGCCATGGCGAGTGCTTCCGCGGGGGTCAACGGCATCTTGCGCAGTGACACGAATCGGGTGGGTGGGTCGCTCGTAGGCGGATGAGACTGGTCATCGCGACGTCGGGCGACGAGCAGGCACTCGTGAATGCCGGTGTTCTCGGAAAAGTTGATGTTCTTCGGGTCGTGCGACGTGACGACCGTCTCGATGTGGAGCCGGTCCGCGAGAAAGCGCCGCTCGTTTTGCCCCGATGAGGCGGTACACGCAGTCGTGGGGACCACCGAGGCGACGGTTGCATTTCGAGAGGCCGACATTCGCTCCACGATCGGTGTGAAGTAGGTGCGGATGCTGTTGGCGTCGATGGTCGCACCGGCCGCCGGATCGACCTGCAGCAAGACATCGCGCAGCCCAAGCTCGTGCTGCTGCATGGCTTTCTTCTGAGCGGGCGAGAATTGGGAGTTCTTTTTCACGTTGTTGGTGAACGGGGGATTCATGATGACGAGATCTATGTCGCTGATCGGGAACTTGGCCCCGGAGTCCGCCAGCTGCGCGCCCACGCTCCTTGCCTCGGCGCGTCGCACGAGGTTTCGCAGAGACGCCTCGGATTCGGCGAAACCGAGGACTTCCAGCGTTCCCGCCATCATCGATCCATCGGGTTGGGGGCCGTGCCGGAGCGTGAACAGGTTCATCTTGCGGTAGTCGACGGTCGGCGCGCCCAAGGTGAAGTTCGATGCAGCGAACTGGATGGCCGGCGAGTTGATGTCGAGCCCGTGGAGCACGTTCTCGACGATTGCCTTGTACAGGTCGGAATCGTCGGAGCCAGCATCGGCGCCGCCCGCCTGTCGGCCAGCATCGTGGACGCGCTGCTTGAGCACCCGCAGCGCTGCCATGAGGAGCGTCCCGGTCCCACAAGCAGGGTCCATGATTCGCAGGCGGGCGATCTGATCGGAATCGGACCAGTCGGCGAAGTCCTCGTCGATGGCCAGTCGCGCCAGCATGAGCGCTGACAGATTCTTGGTGTAGAACGCGCCATACGCGGCTGCATTGGGCAGGATCCGGTGGTACAGCGGGCCGGCGTGGTCGTAGCCCATCTCGCTGAGCGAATCGGCGGTGCGGTTCGCACACTCGGCCAGGCTTCGCAGCGCCTCGACTGCGAACGGCCGAGACGGCAGCTCTCCCAGCACGGACAGGGCAGGTCCGAACACGGGCTCGTAGTCGTGCTCGAGAATCCGCTCCCACGCTTCTGCCAGAACCGCTGCGGGATCGAAGGCGCCGGTCACGCGGGCCAGATCGGCGATATCGCCGAACCGCGGCACCTCGCGCAGGCGACGGTGTAGCAGGCAGGCATTGATCAGCACGAGGGCGGCGACCTTGCAGATGTCGGTCTTGTTGGTGTCGTCAACAGCGAGGTTGCCCAGAGCGCCCGCCAGCGCCAGCGCCAGGTCGCCTTCACTGAACCGGGCACCGGCGAACGTCACGGCAAGCCCCAGATCGTCCGCCACGAGCTTTCCTGCCGATCCCAGACCCGACGCGGCGACGACATGCGCATAGATGGCAGCGTCCGCCTTGTGCAGATCGAGCGTGAGTTGCGCCGGCTCATCGACGCTCTCTGCCAGGTCGTCGCCGTCGCCCCGATTCCCCGCCGGCTGTGGGCGAGTGATCTCGCATGCCGTGACGAAGCGGGCCGGAGTCTCGGCGAGGCGAGTGTCGTGGGCCTGCAGCGCTCTCAGCACCTGGCCGACCGATCCGTAGCCGCTTCCGCCCGCTTCGAGTGTCGCTGCGAGATCTTCACCCGGGGGCACTGGGACCGGGATCACGATGTAGCCGAGCTTCTTGCCTTCGACACGCCGCATGACTCGCCCGACGGCTTGCACGATGTCGACCTGGCTGTCGCGGGGCTCCATGAACACCACCGCATCCAGCGACGGCACGTCCACCCCTTCGGTCAGCAGCTTCGCATTGCAGATCACGCGAGCGCACCGGTCGGTGCGAGTCCGCGCGAGCTTGCGCAGTTCCTCGCTGCGCTCGAAGGCCGGCACAGTCCCGTCGAGGTGAGTCGCTTCGACCTTGGTGGCCCCTTCCGTCTCTCCGTGCGCGCGCCTGCGTCGAGTGATGAGTGCACGCAGTTGGGAGTCGGCAAGTCCCATCGCGTAGAACTTCGATCTCGCGATGGAATTGGCGAAAGCGATGGTGCTGTCGAGCCGCCGAGGCACCTCGAGTTCGTTGCCCTCTGCCATACCGTTGATGGCAAGCGACATGCCGAGCAGCCTTTGAAGGTCTTCGATGCTGACCACGAGCGGCTTCGGCCCGCCCGTCTGCGATTCGGCAGACTCGTCGCCTAGGTCGATGAGCCGCTGTCGCATGCCCGCCGGAACGGCGCTGTCGTGAACGCCCAATACGATCACGCGGTAATCGGCGAGCATGTCGGTCTCGACTGCTTCCTTGAACGACAGGCGTTCCAGCTCGGGGCCGTAGACATCCAAGTCGTTCATGTCGACGGTTTCGATGCCGCGTCCGGCGAGCGATGCCTTGGACGAGGCGGTGTAGATGCGGGGGGTCGCCGTCATGTAGAGCCGTTTGCGGGCACGCAAGCGGTTGTCATCGTGGACCATCTGGAAGCCGCTGCCCCGACGGCTTCCAGCCGCATCGGAAACAGCGCCCGTCGTGCGGTGCGCCTCGTCGCAGATGACCAGATCGAATGCCCCGGCAGCGTGTTCGCTCTGTGCCTCGCAGGGCCGCTGCAGCGACTGATACGTGCAGAACACCACGCGTGTCGCGTCTGTGTCACGGGTGGGGTCCAGCATCACTCCGATTTGCTGCGGCGACGTCGTCACTGGGCACTCCAGTTCGGAGACCCGCATCTCGGTCGCGCTTTCGGAGCGGCCGCCTGCGGACTCGTCGGAGCAGACGACCACACACTCAAGAGGTCGCGTCGTGTGCAGCAGCCATTCTCGGCGTGCTTGGGCCACCAATGCGATGCTCGGCGCCACGAACGCGATGCGTCCTCCGTTAGGGACCACGCTCTCGGCGATGCGCAGCGAGGTGAACGTCTTGCCCGTGCCGCAGGCCATGATCATCCGGCCCCGGTCGTGGTGTGACAAGCCCTCGACGACCTTGTCGATGGCCTCGCGCTGGCGTGGCCAAGGCGCACGAACAGGCCGCTCCTGCAGCTTCTCGCTGATCTTCTCGAACTCATGGCGCAGGAAATCGATCCGGCGAAGCGAGGAACCAAGGCTGTCGACCTCTGCAAGAGCGTTATTGGTCCATGGCGATGTCGTGACGATCCACCGCATCGCGAACACCGGCTGATCGGCGGCATCTGTGGCCTGCGACTGGCCCAAGAACGAGTCGATGTCGGCCATGGCGACCCGTCGCGTCGGTGCGTAGCACTTGCATTGGATGGCGATGTGGCTGCCGTCGCGGTGGCGCGCGACGAGGTCGATGCCGGTATCTCTGCCGCTGAGGCCGGTTAGTTGCTGACGTTCGCGCCAGCGTCCCCAGTGCTCGATCTCGTCGATCTCGTACTCGGGGCTCTCGAGGAAGACGATCTTGACGAGTTCCTCGAACCACCGGCCTGTCTCGGATTCGTCACGGCTGGTCGTACGTATGCGCTCGATGACCTCGCCGACCGTGACGAGTCCTTCTACCGCAGGTTCAGCATCCGGGTTGGGGGGGGGGGGGGGTCAGCGAAAGGCAAGTTCAGCGAGGCCAAGTCGATGTCCTCGCGGCGCATCCCGCGGGTCGCAAACCCGGTGAGCTCAATCTCGTCTTGCTCTGGGGTGATCCGCGTTGGACTCGTCTCGCTCATCGATGCCTCCAGTTGCTCGGGCAATTGTGGCCCAGCGCGACGGTGCCGTGCGGCATCACTGCTGCCGCCACGTCGGAAACACTCTGAATCGAGGCACAGACGATCTCCAAACTGCCGCATGGAAGGCCTACAAAACGCAGTATGTGGAGGCTCGACGCTGCGTGCCGGCGTCTGCTGAGGCAGTCGGTGGTGTCGGTCGGTGCTGCCTCCCGCCGCAAAGACGCGTCCGAGTGGTGCCCATCAGCGCCCTCGGCCCCTGAAGCCCACGGAGGCGGGACTTCGAGCGGTCAGCCCAAGATGATGTGGAACAGGTTGTATCGGCCGGATGGCGTGGCGTGCGTACCGGAAATACGATGAAGGTATGACGAAGCGACGGATTACGTTGACGGTCGATGAAGACCTGCTGCGAGAGGCGGGCGCCGCAGTGAGCGCTGGGGAGGCATCGTCGGTGAGCGCCTGGGTAAACGAGGCAATGGCGGACAAGAGCGAGCATCGACGTCGGCTCCGGGCTCTCGGCGAGGCGATTGCGGACTACGAATCCGAGTTCGGGCCGATCACCGACGACGAAGTCGAGCAAGCACGCCAACGAGCGTCTCAACGAACGATACGAGTCCGGGCGCGGACGCAAGAACTGATGCCTATGGCTTGTCGGCGGTGGGCTTGTTGATGAACATGGCCAGCAGCAGGCAGATGCCGGCGGCGCCCAGGATGAGTGCCGAATAGGCGGTGTCGTCGTGGATGCCTTGATCGAACCAGTCGTTGAAGTAGGTGGTGGTGAGCGCGTCCAGGCACATTGCGGGTGCGAAGAGCGCGATTGCGGCTGAGCTGCGCCACTGCCGGGGCGTTTGCAGCACCCGGAAGCACACGAACATGGTGATCACGGTGACGATCGTCCCGACGATCAGCCAGACCCACCACACGGTGCGGGACTCCGACGGCTCGTAGTTGTCGGTGAAGATCAGCAGGAATAGCCCCAGGAACACGGCCCAGCCGACGACGGCGATCACCATCATCAAGATGATGTGCTGGATATAGGTGAGTCGACTTTGGGTCGGCATTGGTTGCGTGGTCCTCTCACGAAGGGGGCGTCGCAGTCGAGCGACTCCCCAGGACGGTAGTTCTTGACAACGTGGCGTAGCGTCCCGGTGCAATTCCCCACGAAAGGCTCACCATGGCTACGCCGGGCGCACTCCCGTCATTTGGAGGCCGAATCGGCCGGACTGTCGCTGAGTCTGAGCCTTGGTTCGAACAGCATCCCCAAGCACCTACCGGGGCGCCGAATGTGGTGTTCGTGCTGCTCGACGACACCGGGTTCGCCCAGCTCGGCTGCTACGGGTCAGACATCGACACGCCCCACATCGACGCCCTCGCCGCGAACGGCATCCAGTTCACGAATTTCCACGTCGCGCCGCTGTGCTCGCCCACCCGGGCATCGCTGCTGACGGGACGGTCGCAGCACGCCGTCGGCATGCGTTCGGTGTCGAATTTCCAGACCGGCTACCCGAACCAGCTCGGCCACATCACCAACCACGCGGCCACCATCGCGGAGGTCCTGCGCGACGAGGGCTATGCCACGTTCTGCACGGGCAAGTGGCACCTTGCGCCGACCGACAGCGGTTCTGCCGCCGGCCCGTTCGGCCAATGGCCGCTCGGCCGCGGCTTCGATCGCTTCTACGGATTTCTCGAAGGCGAAACCGATCAGTTCTTCCCCGAACTTGTCGCTGACAATCACCCGATCGACCCGCCCGCGCGACCCGAGGACGGGTATCACGTCAGCGAAGATCTGGTCGATCAGATGCTGCGGATGATCAACAACAGCAAGGGTGTGCGTCCCGATCGACCGCTCTTCGCCTACGTGCCCTTCGGCGCTACGCACGCTCCGCATCAGGCACCGCCGGAGTACCTCGCGAAGTACCGGGGTCTCTACGACGAAGGTTGGGATGTGGTGCGCCAGCGCTGGTACGACCGGCAGGTCGAGTTGGGCGTCATTCCGTCGCACACCGTGCTGGCCCCGCTGAACCCGGGCGTGAGGCCGTGGGACGCGCTCTCAGAAAACGAGCAGAAGCTGGCCTGCCGGCTGCAAGAAGCCTTTGCTGCATTCTTGGACCACACCGACGATCAGATCGGGCGGCTTGTCGCCGGACTCGAACATCTCGGCCAGCTCGACAACACGATCTTGATCGTGATGGCCGATAACGGTGCATCCCAAGAGGGCGGACCGACCGGTGTGATGCACGAATTCAGCTTCTTCAACCAGGTGGCTGAGCCGATCGAACATGTCGTCGAGCGGCTCGACGACATCGGCGGGCCCAACAGCCACACCAACTACCCGTGGGGCTGGGCTCAATGCGGCAACTCGCCATTCCGCTGGTACAAGCAGAACACACACGAGGGCGGGGTGCATGTACCGATGGTGGTGCACTGGCCGGCCGGCATCGCGGCCGAACAGCGCGGGACCAAGCGGAACCAGTTCGTCAACGTGTCTGACGTGACTCCCACCGTCTATGAACTCCTCGAGGTCACTGCGCCCGATGTGCACCGAGGATTGGGCCAGCTCCCGGTCACCGGCGACTCGTTTGCGTCGGTACTGGCAGACCCCGATGCACCGGCCACCAACACGCTGCAGTACTTCGAGAATTCCGGGTCGCGTGCCCTGGTTGCGTGCGCAGACGGCATCTGGTGGAAGGCGGTGGTACGGCACAGGCCAGGCGACGACTTCGACACTGAGCCGTGGGAGCTGTTCGACCTCGGGGCGGACCCCTCCGAATGCAATGACCTTGCGGCCGACCTACCCGAGCGTCTTGAGGAGCTCATCAGCCTGTGGTGGGACGAAGCCGAGCGCAACGGCGTACTGCCGCTTGACGATCGCCAAGGCATTTCATTGTTCGGGGCACGGTTGCGAGAGAACTCGCCGCATCCGCCGAGCCGGCGCTACGTGTACCGGCCGCCGCTGTCGCGGATCCCCGTGGCAGCGACCCCGGCTGCCGGTGGCAATCTGTTCGACCTCACCGCCCGGGTGAGCCGGGGCGTGGGCGACGAGGGCGTCATCTGGGCGACAGGCTCCGCAAGCGCCGGCGTGTCGGTCTTCGTCCAGAACGAACACCTCGTCGTGGACTACAGCGCGTTTGGGAATCGCACCGTTGTGGAATCGTCCCTCAAGGTGCCCGAGGGCGACTGCGAGCTATCGATGCGGCTTCGCCGTACTGACAAGGCGGGCGGCGTCATCGAACTGGAGGTGGACGGTCAGCAGGCCGGCACCGCAGATCTGCCGTACATGATGCGGATGATCTCGTCGGTCGGTTCCAGCGTCGGCCACGACTACGGCTCGACGGTGTCAGAGCGCTACGAGGGTTCGTTCCCATTTTCCGGAACCCTGCACGAGGTGGAGATCAACCTGTCGGCACGGACCGAAGCCGACGTCGCCGCCACCGCCCGAGCCGAGATGGCCCGCCAGTAGCGATCTCCAGGGACACTTGTCGCCGCCCCGGTCGCCGAGAGTCGCGTGAGAATCACCCAGCGCGTTTGCATAGCGTGATCAGCAATGGTTACGTATGCAACGAGGCGTCGAGCGCCGCCATGGCGCGAGCAGGGATTGCTGGACAAAGGCGCAGGAGCCGCTGCATGGACATGAAGGGCTTTGGGGAGGAATTCCGGGACCCTCGCGAGTACATCCTGCGCGTCACCGAGACCATCTGGGAATACCGTGGCGTGCATACCCTCAACCGCTTCTATTCCGACGGCGTGATCGTTCGCTCGCCCACCGGCGTCGTCGTCGGCAACCAATCGGTCATCGCCGCCACCTTGGCCACACTCGCGGAGTTCCCTGATCGGCAACTGCTTGGCGAGGATGTCATCTGGTGCAGCGATGGCGGTGACGGTTTCCTGTCGTCACATCGGATCCTGTCGACGGCCACTCATCTCGGCGACGGGGCTTATGGTGCAGCCACCGGCACCCGGCTGAGGTACCGGACCATTGCGGACTGCGCAGCGAGAAGCGATCAGATCTACGACGAATGGCTCGTCCGTGATCAAGGCGCCATCGTGCGCATGCTGGGTATCGATCCCAAGAGTTTCGCTGCGCGCCAGATCGAGGCAGAAGGCGGGCATGAGCGCGCAACGCAGCCGTTGTGCCCTGCAACCGACATCGACGGTGGCTACCGAAGCTCAGGCGACGATCACCCTGACGGTGTGCGCTATGGCGAGACGCTCAGCCGGATCATGGCAGGCGATCTGGCCGCCGTACGTGCCGGGTACAACCGCGCCGCCCAACTCGAACTAGCTGGCGGAGTCACGGATCATGGGTGGAGCGGGGCCGATGGCTTCTGGCTGGGTCTGAGATCCTCGTTCCCGTCGGCACGTTTCACGATCCATCACCGAATTGGCCGCCGCGACCCGGACCAGCCGCCGCGTGCAGCTCTGCGGTGGTCGCTCGACGGCGTCCACGACGGCCGGGGCCGCTTCGGCTCGCCGACCGGGGCAGAGGCTCATGTGATGGGGATCAGCCATTGCGAATTCGGACCAGATGGCATCGCTCGCGAGTGGGTGCTGATCGACGACACGGCTGTGTGGAAGCAGATCCTCCTGCACACTGGCTGAGGACTGCGTTCGCAGCATGCAGGTCAGGGGATCATGCCGCGTCGCGCTTGACAGAATGACTACGTATTCATAGGGTTCGCAGCGTGGCAGGGGACAGCACGCATCCCGGAGTCCGGACGCGCCCCGCGACCTCCACGGACGTGGCTGTTGAGGCCGGTGTCTCGCAGGCAACCGTGGCACGTACGTTCTCAGCCCCGCACCTGGTCTCTGAGCGGACACGCGAACGGGTCGGCGAGGCGGCCGCCAGGCTCGGCTATGCCCCCAATGCCTTCGCTCGGGGGCTCAAGTCCCGGCAGAGCAATGTGGTGGGTGCGGTGGTGCCCGCATATGGCGAGTACTGGCAGAACGTTCTCGCTGCGGTCACTCGTGAACTCGGAACCCGGGGGCGCCAACTGTTGCTCTTCAGCTTCGCTGATCCAGGCGAGGTCGACGATGTGCTCGACATCGTCCGCCAGTACCGCGTCAGCGGGCTGTTGCTCGCCTCGGCCAGCATCCGCCCGGACCAACTCAGTGCGATGCGTCGCCAGTCGAGCCCGACTGTGGCGTTCAACCAGCCGGCTGCCGCTGGACTGGTCTCATCGGTGTCGGTGGACAACGAAGCCGGTTGCCGGCTGCTGGCGTGCCACCTCGTCGATCAAGGCTGCCGTACCGCAGTCTTCGTCGGTGGGGTGTCGTCGATCTCGACCGATCAAGCCCGTTACCGGGGCGCAGCGCGCGAAATGGGTGATCACGGGGTCGCGCTGCCTTACGTCGAGGCCGGCGCGTTCAGCTACGACGCGGGCTATGCCTGCGCTGAGCGCATCGCACGGCTCGCGCCTGACGCTGTCATGGTGGGCAGCGACGAAGTCGCATTCGGCGTGATCGACGGGTTGGAATCGCGGGGCGTCCGTGTTCCGGGCGACATCGCTGTGACGGGGTTCGACGGCCTGCCGCAGGCCTCGTGGGCGGGAATTGATCTGACAACGCTCGTGCAGCCGACCGAACTGCTCGCACGGCATGCGGCCGAGCTTCTGGTCGACGCCGCGTCGGCGGCGCGGCCGAGCGACGTTGTCGTAGACGGCCATCTGCGCATCGGCCGAACCACAAAGCGCAACGGCCGATGACGACGCCCGCGCCACGTATCACTGAGGCCGGGCTGGTCGCACGCATCGTGGAGCCCGAGGACTTTGTGGCCGACACAGAGGCCTTTGTGGACGTCCGCATCGAGCGTTCCAAGGGCAAGGCCAGCTACTCCTTCGTGGGCCCTGGCGTCTCGCAGAATGCCGGCCAGCACGTCAGCATTGCCGAGCCGCACGGGTTCAACGTGGGCGCAGCCACGATGCCAAGCGGCATCTACAACAATGCCCATCTGCACTACACGCCCGAGGTGTTCATCTGCACGCGCGGGAGTTGGCGGGTCGATATCGGCCGCCAGCGCGAGCAGTCTGTCGAACTGGCGCCCAACGCTGTCTTCTCGGCGCCGACATGGGTGTTCCGCGGTTTCGAGAACACCGGTCCCGACGACGGATTCCTGTTCGTCGTGCTCGGTGGTGACGACACCGGCGGGATCATCTGGGAGCCGAGGGTGCTGCGCGAGGCAGCTGAAACCGGCATGTACCTCGGGCGTGACCATGCGCTCATTGACGGTCGAAACGGTGTTGTCCCCGACGACCTCCTCGAGCCGTTGAGCGACGAGCAGCTCGCTGGCATCGACAGCTACAGCACGCCCGAGCTCGACCATTGCCTCGTGGAACCTGATCGGCTGTGTTGGTCAACGGCTGGCCTGCTGTCGACGGTTCTCGGCCTGCAGCACGCTGTGGAGCTGGCGCCGGTCATCGGGTACGGGCTGTCCCAGGACCGGCGAAGCCGGCCTCCGATCCGCACGCCGCACGGCTTCGCTCTTGAATGGCTGCGGGCCGACCCGGGGGCATCGACGGGCCTCCATCGCCACGGCGACAGCCAAGTGCTGCTGCTCATCGACGGTGACTGGGAAGTCGCGCTCAACGAGCCGGCCCATCAAGTCTGCGCGAGGCCCGTCATGGGTTCGCTCGCATCTGTCCCCGCATCGGCATGGCGGGATCTGCGCAATGTCGGCACGACGCCGGCGCACGCAGTGATCGTCACCGGTGGCGACGGCCCCAGCCGGGTCGAATGGCCGGCAGAAATGCTGGCACGCGCCTCCGATGCGGGTTTCGGTCTCGACGCGGCCGGCTATGTCGCGCCGCTCGAGTTGTTGGGAACCGGGTCCTGAGCCCCGATTCCCGTTCGCATGCATCACCCGGGAGGGAACCTCATGATGACCACCAAAGGGAAGGCGTGGCGGCTGATCGCTGTCCTTCTCACCTTCGTGCTGCTGGCTGCGGCCTGTGGCGACGACGACGACGATGATGGCGGCGGCGGGTCGTCTCCAAGCGCGACGACCGCCGAGCCCGATGCCTCATCCGACGACGATAGGGACGATGAATCCACGGATGACGACGCCATGGACGACGAGCACATGGACGACGCCATGGATAACGCCATGGACGACGATATGGGCGACGACGGCGACATGGAAGACGAGTCCTCCGACGACGGGGACATGATGGAAGCTGAGCTGATCTCCGACGAGTGCCCGATTCCCAACCCGTCTGAGGAGATCGAGATCGACGCGATTGGCTGGGAATTCCCCATCATCACCCAGTACGCCGAAGAGCTGGAGGATTGCGAGGAGGGCAACTACCGCTTCAACCTGCAGTTCCTCGACAGCGTCGAGGCTCGCAGCGCGATGACCCAAGACGCAGCGACCGGGTCGCCCACCTTCGAGCTGTACCAGGGCTCGAATGCGTTCATCGGCGAGCTGGCCAATCAAGGCTTCCTCATGCCGCTCAACGATCTCGTCGCCAAGTACAGCGACCAGTTCGACCTCGATGAGATCGACGACGCGTTCTGGGCAATGGCCTCGATCGGCGACCGGATCTACGCGGTGCCCATGGTGTCGAACACGATGCACGTCTTCTACAACAAGCCGGCGCTGGAAGAACTCGGCCTGGCGGTGCCGACAACCTTCGACGAGGCATTCCAGACGTGCCAGGCGGTCATCGAGGGCGGCTACGACATCGGCTTCTTGTACATGCTGTCGGCCGGCTGGGCATGGCAGATCGAGTTCGACTCGGTCCTGGGATCGATGGGCGTCACGCCGATCGATCCGCAGACGGGCGAGCCGAACTTCAACAGCCCCGAGGGTGTTGCAGCGGCCACGACCCTCAAGCGGATGGTCGACGAGTGCGCGCCGGGCATCGCCAGCTCGTACAGCACCGATGATGTGCAAGCGGCCTTCCAGACCCGTGAGGCGATTCTGGGCCACACATGGGCCTCGCGCGCAGCGGGCATGGACGATCCCGAGGCATCGATCGTCGTGGGCGAGATCGAGTTCGCGCCCGCATTGGGCACCGGCAGCGGCATCCTTGCCGCGCCTGCCTATATCGATGGCTGGGGCATTCCTGTCGGCACGCCCGCCGACAAGGTGGAAGCGATCTTCCTGGCGATGCTCGCAGCCACCGACTTGGAGAGCATGCAGGCCGCCGCTGAGTTCGGCTTGGTCACCCGCAACGGGGTGAGCCATCCCAACGGCCCACGCGACGCCGCCGCAGCGCAAGCAAGCTTGGTGAACGGACGTGGCGCCGACCTGACGCATCCCGCTGCGGGCATCGCCCGGGCCAAGCTGGGCGAGGCGCTCATCACGATCCTCGACGGCACGCCCGTTTCGGAGGCGCTCGCGGCCGCCGAGGCTGCGTATCGCGCCGAAGCCGGCGATCAGGGGCTGCTCAACTAGACCAGCAGCTCATCGGGTTCCCTCCGTGTACCTGGGGCGGCACCGTGTTGCGGTGTCGCCCCAGGGCAGCGGGAGCGGGGAACACGGCGGGAAGGCTCGGCTGCCGGTGCCTGTCGGCTTCTCGCAGAACCAAGGGCATGGAGTGAGTCGAAGGGGGACCTGAGTGGAACGCAGGACGTTCTGGTTCTTCACCGTCCCCAGCGTCGCGGTGATGGTGCTGCTCATGGTCGTGCCCTTGGCGACGACCGTCTGGCTGGGCTTCCATCGGCTGCTGCTGCGCGATCTCAAGAATCCCACGTGGATCGGGCTGCAGAACTACACCGACATCCTGACCGATCCCGAGTTCTGGGCCGCGTTCCGTTGGACGATGCTGTTTGTCGTGCTGGTGGTGCCCATTCAGATGGTGCTCGGGCTCGCCGTGGCGCTGATGCTGGACCGGGTGGTGCGCGGGCGCAGCTTCTACATGGCTGCGCTGTTGACCCCGTTCATCGTCACTCCGGTCGTGGGGTCGCTGGTGTACAAGGACCTGTTCGACCGGGGCGGGTTGATCGCATGGCTCTGGCAGGTGATCTTCGACGACCCGTTCCAGATCACTTCAGGCAATGTTCGCTATCTCATCGTGATCCAGGCGGTGTGGGCAGTCATGCCGTTTGCGATGATCACGTTCTTTGCCGGGATGCAGACGCTCCCTTCCGAACGGCTCGAGGCGGCGGCCATCGACGGTGCAGGATTCTGGCGCAATCTGTGGCATGTGGTCCTGCCGCACCTGCGCACGCTGGTGCTGTTCGTCGGGCTGATCTCGGTGATGGACATGTACCGGATATACGACCAAGTATTCGTGTGGACCGGGAACCGCTTCACCGATGCGCACACGCTGCAGGTGTACAACGTCCGCATCGCAACAGCGTTTGACATCGGCAGGGTGGGCAAGGGCAATGCGATGGCGGTGCTGACCGTCATCGGCATTCTCGTGGTGCTGGTCCCATTCTTGTACCGGTCCTACAAGGACCAGATTTCGGAGCGCACATGAGTGCGCTCGCGTTGGACCCGGTGCGCGCCTGACATGCGCGGCACCTCCACCACGGCCCGCCGCGTCGCGCGGCGCGTGCCGCTGCACGTCATGCTCGGGGTGCTGTGCATCTGGTCGGTGCTGCCGTTCCTGTGGACCGTGCAGACATCGGTCAAGTTCACGCGGGACGTCCTGGCGCGCGAGCCCGTGCTGTGGGGATACGAGACCACGGCCAACGCCTACCGGGCATTCTGGTTGGGCGACGACGACGTCGGCATGTGGGGGGTGCTCGCCTACATCGCCGCGGCGGGGCTCATCGCTGCGCTGGCCGGGTTGATCGGAAAGCGGATGCGGCGCGGCTGGCCGTGGTTCTGCGGCGCCGGCGTCGTCCTGCTCGCAGCAATGTGGCGATTCCCGAAGATCTGGGAGACCAACGACGAGTACGACTTCCTGGTGAACAGCATCGTAGTGACGATTCTCACGATGCTGATCTCGCTGTCGATCGGGCTGCTGGCCGGCTATGGGCTCGCTCGATTCACGGGCATCTCAGGTGCCGTCATCCTCATCGTGGCCTTGGGTTTCAGGGCACTTCCTCGAAGCGCATTCGTACTGCCGTACTTTTTCGGCGCCACGTGGATCGACGACTGGCTGGAGTCCAGCGGCGTCGGCACCTTCGACTTTCCGCTGATAGATGTGCCGTTCATCGACCAGCTGCAGCTGCTCGACACCCGCCTCGTGCTGGTGCTGGCGCTGGTGGCGGTCAACCAGCCGTTCACCATCTGGATGTTCCGCAGCTTCTTCATGGATGTGCCCAAGGAGCTGGAGGAGGCCGCCATGATGGACGGCGCCACCCGGCTGCAGGCATTCCGCAAGGTGATCATCCCGGTGATGTGGCCCGCCATCATCGCCACGGGGCTGTTCACGATGCTGCTGGCCTACAACGAGTTCCTCTTCGTGCGGGTGCTTGCCCCCACGGAGTGGACGCTGCCGGTGGCCATCGTCTCGCTGACGGGTGGCGAGAGCAGCCGCACGATTACCGAAGCAGCGGCGGCCTCGGTGTCCATCACGCTGCCGATCGTGATCGTGATCATCTTGTTCCAGAAGCACTTGGTGAAGGGCCTCGGTGCGGGTGCGGTGAAGGGCTGATCTGTGGCAGAGAACATTCATGGACACGTTCAGCGGGCGAAGTCGGTGGTCTTGGACTATCACCGTGCAATCGACGGCGTCCTCGCGCATCCGCGCCGCAGCGGGGGCGGCGCTGCCGATGACATCGTCGGCGCACTGGCATCGAGCACGGCCGAGGGCTTCTTGTGGAGAGGCATGCATCCCTTCTACGAGCAGCATGGCGCTGACGCGGTGGCCGAGGCCTTCTGGGCGCCGCTGCATGCTGCGATGGCACCGTTGCAGCGGCGCATGGACGTGTTCCTGGCCGGAGACAACGATGCAGACGGGGGTGCCACGACATGGGTGTGCTCCATGGGGCACTTCGTCGGGCTGTTCGATGCGGCGTGGCTCGACATCCCCCCGACCCGCCGGGTGATGCCCGTCCGCTACGTCGAGTTCAACCGGGTCGAAGGCGACCGCATCGCCGAGTCGGCGCTGTTCGTGGACCTGATAGCGATCATGCGACAGGCAGGCCACTACCCGCTGCCGCCTGCTACGGGACAGCCGGGCATCTACTTGGGTCCTCGCACCGCCGACGGCGTCCTCGCCGCGCCGCAGGACCCTGATGAGACCGCCGCGACGCTGGAGCTGGCGTGGCGCATGGCGGGCGACCTCGACGAGGCAAACCGGATCGCCGGCGACCAAGGCTCGGACCGCATGCCCCGTGAGGTGCTCGCTCGCTGCTGGCATGACGACATGCTGTGGATCGGACCCGACGGCATCGGATCGTCCTACACCATCGACCGCTACCAGCAGCAGCACTCGTACCCGTTCCGGTTCGGGCTGGGCGACAAGGAATTCCACGGCCATGTCGCCCGCATTGCCGAGGGCTGCTACGCGGCCTGGTTCGGCTGGGCGAACGTCACCAACCGCCCGCGAGGCGGGTACCTGGGCCTGCCCGCCAGCGACCGGGCGGAGATGCGGGTGGTAGACGTGTATCGGCGCGAGGGCGACAAGCTGGCCGACAATTGGGTGTTCATCGACTTGCTGCATTGGCTCTCTCAGCAAGGGCTGCAGCCGCTGGAGCGGATGCGCCAGCTCTTGGGAATCGAGGAGTTCTGACGATGGAGGGCGCCACATGGCCACCGTCACACTGAGCGGTCTGACGAAGGTGTACCCGAACGGCTTCGAGGCGGTCACCGATCTCAGCCTGACCCTTGCCGACGGGGAGTTCTTGGTGCTGGTGGGTCCGAGCGGCTGCGGCAAGTCCACGGCGCTGCGCATGATCGCCGGCTTGGAGAAGATCACCGGGGGCGATCTGTTCGTGGGCGAGAGGCGGCTGAACGACGTCGCGCCCAAGGACCGCGACATCGCGATGGTCTTCCAGAACTATGCGCTGTACCCGCAGATGACCGTCGCTGAGAACATCGGCTTCCCGCTGAAGCTGCGCAAAGTGCGCAAGGCCGAGCGAAGTGAGCAAGTGCGCAGCGCCGCACGCGTGCTGGAGCTGACGGACTACCTCGAGCGCAAGCCGGCGCAGCTCTCGGGCGGCCAGCGCCAGCGGGTGGCGATGGGGCGTGCCATCGTGCGGCGGCCTGAGCTGTTCCTGATGGATGAGCCGTTGTCGAACCTTGACGCCAAGCTGCGTGTGCAGATGCGAGCCGACATCGCCAGCATTCAACGGGAATTCGGTGTCACGACGTTCTACGTGACCCATGACCAGGTTGAGGCCATGACCATGGGGGACAGGGTGGCAGTCATCAAGGACGGCGTGCTGCAGCAGGTGGACTCTCCTGAGGATCTCTACGCCCATCCTGCCAATGCGTTCGTTGCGGCATTCATCGGCTCGCCTTCAATGAACCTGTACGAAGCAACCCTGTCGCGCAGCCTCGAGTCTGGCCGCGGCGGGTCGGATGGCACTGAGGCGGACGGCGACTGTGTGCTCACGCTCGGGGATCAGCGTCTGGCCGTTCCGGCATCGGTGGTCGCAGCGCAGTCGGCCTTGGCCGGCTATCTCGACCAGCCGGTCGTGGTGGGCATCCGGCCCGAACACCTCGAGGATGCCGCAGTGGCCACGGAGCACCCCGACGATCAGCGTCTCGATGCGGTCGTCGGAGTCCGCGAGGCGCTCGGTGCAGAGACGTTGGTTCACTTCAACCTCGACGCGCAGGGAGTAGAGAGCGGTGATCCAGATGCACTGGACGAGATGCGGGACACAGGACGCTGCACTGCCCGTTTTGCAGCCGAGACCCGGGTTCGGGTGGGCGAGCGCATTCGAGTGAACGTAGATGTCCGGAATCTGCACTTCTTCGACCGCCAGAGCCACCTGGCCATCGGCACCTGAACCCGATGATGCAGCGGGGGCCCGAAGAGCCGGTGACGCAGCCAGCCAGAGTGCGAAGCAGCAGGCATCGCATGGGGGAGGTCGAGTCATCAGCGCACCTTGTGACGACATGAGTTCCACCGACGATCTGCACCGCGGCCACCAAGCGTTGCTGCGGCCCTTGCGCGCCGCGCTGTACGACTACCACCCGGCAAGCGTGCGGGCGGAGCTGCGCCGTGTGTTCGCACCCGACGCAGCCGCGCGGCTCACCCATCCGTTCGAAGACCTCGCCGGGCCGGACGGTCTCTACATCGAGGCATTCGCTCCGCTGGCAGCGGCCTGGCCCGACATCGAGCGGCGCGAGTACATCGTCATCGCCGGAGCGGACCCCGGCGGTCAGCACTGGGTCGGATGCGCGGGCTCATACATGGGAACGTTCACCGGCTCGTGGCTGGGCATCCCGGCCACAGGTCGACCTGCGGCGATGCGGTATCACGAGTTCTTCCGGTTCGAGGATCAGCGGATCGTCGAGATGCAGGCCGTCTGGGACCTGCCGGAGGTCATGATGCACGCAGGCGTCTGGCCGATGACGCCGAGCCTCGGACGAGACTGGCTGGTGCCCTCGCCGGCGACCGGCGACGGTCTCGCTGCCGGGCCTCGCGACGCAGCGGAATCGCAGGCGAGCGTCGATCACGTCATCGGCATGCTCTCCGACATGGGGCGCCACCCGCGGGAACCCGCCGAGGCGATGCGCCTTGAGCGCTGGTGGCATCCGAGGTTCAGCTGGTACGGGCCGCACGGCATCGGCACCGGTCGCGGCGTGGACGGGTTCCGCCGATTTCACCAGATCCCGTTCCTCCGGGCGATGCCGGACCGGCGCGGCGGCTACGCCGGCGACGGGCACTTCTTCGGCGACGGTGCCTACGTCGGCGTCACCGGGTGGCCGGGCATGGCCATGACGCTGACGGGCGACGGATGGCTCGGCATAGCGACCTCTGGCCAGCAGATCACGATGCGCAGCCTGGACTTCTGGCGCATCGAGCGCCGGGAGATGCCCGATGGCTCGGTCGAGCGCAAGATCCGGGAGAACTGGGTGCTGATCGACCTGTTGCACGTCTACGACCAGATCGGCGTCGACGTGCTGGCGCGGATGTCCGAACTCGCCGCTAGGTAGCCGGCCAGTGCGCTGCCCGGCATCGACCTGGCCGCAGAGCAAACCGCCTCTGCCACCGCCACTGCATCGCATCTCTCCTGCATCGACCACACAACTCGGCGGCTCCCGCGCGCACAGAGCCCCTACTGCTCGAACCCGAGACGTTCCTGCTCGGTGCGGATGAAGCTGATCACCTTCTCGATCTCGAGATCGGAGATGCCTTCGACAGGCGGCATGTCGCCGAACCACCAGTGGTGTTCTCGAGTGCCCTCACGGATCGCCGCCCGGTATGCGAAGTCGCCGTGGTGGTTGGGTTCGTAGATGATGGAGAGCTGCGACGGGCCCTTGTCAGTGCCGCGCAGGTCGACCCCGTGACACTCGGCGCAGTACTGCTGGTACACCGCAGCTCCGTCGGGAATAACCAGCGCAGTAGCAGTGCTCGTGGGAGCCGTCACCTCAGCGGTCTGTGCGGGGGGCGGCTCGGTAGCCGACGTGTCGCCGGCTTCGCTGGTATCGGCACCGCAGGCTGCGGTTATCACGCAGGTGACAAATATCGCCACGGCGATCCGAAGCCCGGTTGTACTTCCGGTCACAGTACAGATGCTCCCACGAGAAAGGCCGTGACGACGCCGACGCATCCAAGCAGCACGGCCTCAGTGGCCACAGTTCGGAACAATCGCTCGTGTACCGGATCCTCGGCCGATTGGGCAGCGATTCGCGCTGCGACGGGCATATGGACCCAGCGGTTGCGCATCCCCAAGGCTGCGGCGACGGCCACGAGGGCGATCTTTGCGAGCAGCAGGCGGCCCCACGCACTTGACCATAGGTCGGAAAGTTGGTCCATTACGAGCACTGCCATGACCGTGCCGGCAACGCCCGCAAGCACAAACGAAACGGATGCCAACTGAGAAAAGCGCACCAGGTACCGGATCACTTCGCGGCTGCGGCGACGACGCCGGACGACGCTGGCGAGCATCACCAGACCGCCGCTCCACACGCCGGCAGCGCTCACGTGGGCCAGGTTGGCCACCGTGTGCAACCACCTCGGTCCCTCGGTGACTGTATGACCGTCAAGGGAATACGCCGCAACAATCCCGACGGCGCCGACGATCCCGACCGCCGCCAGTACGGACCTGTCGGGATGCGGTGCTTCGTGACGCGATGCCGTGAACACAGCGAGGCCGCCGACCAGCCGTAGACATGCGGCTAGACCGAATTGCGTCCCGAGAACTCCGGTGATCGCATCGACCGTCCAGATCGCAGACCAGTCGTCGTTGACGATGGCGGCCTGGGTCAGCACCGCGACAATTGCGCTGGCCCCGAGCAGGAGTCCGCCGTAGCGAACCCACGCCCGCAAGCGGGCCCGCTCGAGCGGCTCGTCGCGTACGACGAATGCCATGAACGCGAACCCGCCCACGATGATCAACGTCGCCAACAGGCCCAAGACCCGCATCGAGTCCGCGAACCTCTGTGCGCCGGTCGCTCCTGAGCTGCGGTGCAGTGCCTGCGATGTCGCGGTGCGTTCTGCTCCACCGAGATCTTCCGCAGCCGCGTTCGTCATCGAAGTAGTCGAGAACGCGTTCTCCGCAGTGTCGGGCACCGACGGCGGGTCAGCCACAGTCATCGTCGGCGGGCGTGGATCGTCGTCGCGGGCAGAGCCGGTTGAGCTTGCAGACGCGCCGTCACCGGCTGAGCGAACCCCCTCCGCAGAGTCGGCGGTTTCGTCGGGGAACTCCCTGTCGGACGCATTGCTCGCCTCCCCAGTCGATGCCGCTGAGGGGTCGGGACTCCCAGCCACCGTGAACCCAAATGAACCTTCGACGACGTGGCCGTCCTCGGCCACGACCCGCCACGAAACCTCGAACTGCCCGCCAGACAAAGGCGGTTCGAAGTTCAGCAGCCAAGTCTGCCTGTCGGCAGAGTTCAGCGAGGCAGGACGGCGTTCATCGCCGTGCTCGTCGAACACGGCGACACCGCTCCCGGCCGGTTCGACCGGACGGTTGAACGTGAGCGAGATCTGCGAGACGGGATCGTCGGCGGTTTCGCCGTCAGCCGGTTGCGAAGTATCCAGGCCCGTGTGAGCAGCCGCTGGCGCCTGTATGACGAGCGCAAGCGCGGCTCCGAAAGCCAGTGCCAACATGACGACTCTCAAGCACAGCGATCTCAGGCGCACCGAGTTCGAATCTTGTCGCAGAAACTGGCAATCTGCTGTGAACGCTCGCAGAATGCGATGCCATTCGGCATCAATCAGCCAGAGCCGCTTGGTAAGCGCTCAGGACCCTGTCGTTGAAGCAGACGAAACGGATCGATGCGACGTCAGTGGGCGTGCTTCGCGCAGTTTCCACGGCGATCTGCGTGGCGGGCTCGAAGGGATAGCCGTACACACCGGTGGAAATGGCAGGAAAGGCGACTGAACGGGCGCTTACTTCACCGGCGCGGGCCAGTGACTCCCGGTAGCACGAGGCCAGCAGCTCGGCTTCGCCGTGGTGGCCGCCGTGCCAGATCGGCCCGACGGTATGGATGACCCAGCGGGCGGGCAGCCCGAATCCCGGCGTGACCTTGGCCTGACCGGTCGGGCAGCCGCCGAGGGTGCAGCAGTGTGCGAGCAACTCAGGCCCCGCGGCCCGGTGGATGGCGCCGTCTACGCCGCCCCCGCCCAACAGAGTCTCATTGGCGGCATTCACGACGGCATCAACCTGCTCGACGGTGATGTCGCCGAGCGCCGCCTCCAGCCGCGGGCTCTGGTGCGCCCCTTTCACTTGATTGCCTCGCCCGAAGTCAGCTCCGGCATCGGCAGTTGTTCCGCTGCCGCTCATTCGAGGGCTTCGGCGACAGCCAGCTCGGCGATGCGGTCGGCGTCGTAGCCGAGGATGTCGCCGAGAATCTCGAAGGTGTGCTCGCCGTAGGTGGGCCCGGCCCAGTCGAAGCCGCTGTGGGCTTCCGACAGTGTGTACGGCACGGCGTCGATCACTGCGCGGCGGGCGTATTGGTGGGGCGCCCATTGGAAGTGTCCACGATGGGCGAGCTGCGGATCGTCGATGCAGGCTCCCGAGTTCTGGACGTAGTGAGCGGGAACGCCGTGCGCCTGGAGGCGATGCATGAGACCCGAACCGTTCTGGCGGGCGGTGAAGGCGCTGATGATCTCGTCAAGCTCGTCTTGGCGGGTCCGGCGGGCGGATTGGTCGAGATCGGCGAGATCCTCCCGGCGCATCTCGATCGCCAGTGACTGCCACTGGTCATCGTCCTCGATCGCAATGGCGATCCACTGGTCATCGCCGGCAGCCGGGTACACGCCGTGGGGCACCATGTGGTCGTCGGCGTTGCCGCGCCGGGTCCGTCTCATGCCGGTGGCCTGCATCTCGGCGATGGCGGGCGCCAGCAGGTGCACCGCTGCCTCCATCTGGGAGAAGTCCAGGTGCTGACCTTCGCCTGTGCGGCGGCGGTGGTCGAGGGCGGCGAGCAGGGCGCACACCGTGAATCTGGGCGAGCAGTAGTCGGTGTAGGCAAGGTACGGGCCGGCCGGTCCTCGGTCGTCCCAGCCAGTGATGTCGAAGAACCCGGCGACGGAGGCAGCCATGTTGCCGAAGCCGGCGAAGTCGCGGTGCGGGCCGCTCTGGCCCATCACGCAGCTCGACACCATGATCAGGCCGGCGTTGATCTGCCGGAGATCGTCGTAGCCGAGTCCCCAGGCGGCCATCGTGCCGGGCGTGAACGACTCGATGGCCACGTCGGCCCATGCGACGAGATCACGCACGACCTCACGAGCCTCGGGCTTGGACAGATCAAGCGAGATCGTCATCTTGTTGGCGTTCGCAGAATGCCAGGCGATGGCATTCTCCTGGTCTGCCACGTCGTCTCGATGGCCGAGGGCGCCTCGCAGCAGGCATGGTCGGTTCTGGGTCTCGACGCGCACGACGGTGGCGCCCCAATGCGCCAGGATCTTCGTTGCCAGGGGAGCGGCGGCAACCCAGGCCAGATCGGCGACCTTGAGGCCGGCCAGGGGCTTGTCCGAGCGGGCGCCGTCGGGCAGCGGCTCCGGCGGTGATGGCAGGCCTGCGCCGGAGTCGGCCCGCAGCTCCTCTGTGTGAGCGCCCGCTTCGGGTGGCGGACCGAGGGGCTGCAGGGGCGTGCGATCGGCCAGCACGAATCGCCCCGGAAGCTGGATGCCGTCGACGTCGTCCCAGAACTCGCGTGCGGCAAGCTGCGGGCTGTCGAGCACGTCCTGGAGGGTGTTGACCGGGCAGACGAGCAGCGACTCGCGCAGGCCCCGCTCGATCATCTCGGCCTTCGTCTTCGTGAGGCAGAAGCGGGCGATGTCCGCCATTACGCCTTCGATGACGTCGATGGTCTCTTCGCCGCTCTGCAGCTGCAATGCGAAGTTCACCCAGTCCTTGTTGAGTGTCTCGTCGTCGCAGAAGCCTTCTTCGTTCATCCATGCCAGGAATCGGCGCACCATCGGGCCGATCATCGGACCGAAGGCGACGGTGACGATCATGTAGCCGTCCTTGCACGGGTAGATCGTGCGGAGCATGAGCGCGCCGAAGCGCACGCCGCCTGCCTCGCGTTGCACCTCTTCCAAGCCGGCGGGCGCGTAGAGGATCGCTGACAGAGCCGTCTCGCAGACTGCCTGTTGGGTGGACAGGTCCACGTGCTGGCCTCGTCCGGAACGGGCCCGGTGCTCGAGCGCCACGAGCGCTGCGACGGCAGCCTGGGCGCTGGCGTGGAGCCACGCTTGGGCGATGCTGATGCGCACTGGGGGCCGGTCGCTGTCGCCGGTCACCGCCAGCTGGCCGCTGGATGCGAACAGGGTCAGGTCGGTCGCCTTCCAGTCGGCTTTCGGCCCGGTCTCGCCCCAGGGAGTGATGTGCACGGTGATGAGCTGCTCGTTCGCCTCGCGCAAGGCCCCGAGGTCAAGCACAAACGGTGTGGCGTCGTTGTGCAGCACGATGTCGGCTCCGGCGGCGAGGTCGGCCACCTCGTCGGCGTCAGCCGCTACGACCGACCGTTTGCCGCGGTTGTAGGCGTCGTGGGCATAGCCACGCGGCCACCCCCCCGGAGGCTCCACGAGCACGACATCGGCGCCGAGCTGGGCCAGCAGATTGCCGGCGAACCAGCACCGTTCGTCGGTGAGATCCAGCACCCGATATGGACCAAGCATCCCGCCCCCCAGGCGTCGATCCTGCGGCGACTTCGCGTTGCCGCTGCTCCTGCGACCGGACACTAGTGCTGGACGCCGAACGGCCAGCGAGCGATGCGAAGCGCCCGAGCTCCAGGCGGCGCTACTCGGGAGTGACGTAGGCGGCGGTCAGGCCTCCGTCGATCTGGAGGTTCGCGCCGGTCATGTAGGAAGAGTCGTCTGATGCCAGGAACAGGGCGGCTGCCGCCATCTCGTCTGCTTCGCCGAATCGGCCCATCGGCACATGGACCAGACGGCGCTGTTTCTTCTCGGGTGTGTCGAGGAACGACATCAGCATCTCGGTGCGCAGCGGCCCGGGGGAGAGGGCATTGACGCGGATGTTCTCGCGAGCGTGGACGACCGCGAGTTCCCGGGTCAGCGACAGCACGGCGCCCTTGGAGGCGGTGTAGGCGATCTGCGGCGTGGCAGCGCCGACCGACGCGACAAACGATGCGGTGTTGATGATCGATCCGCCGCCGCGGCGCCGCATCGCTTTCACGGCGTACTTGCAGCCGTACAGCACGCCTTTCACGTTGACCTCGAACGTGCGCTTGAGCGTCTCGTCGGTGGTCGCTACGGCGTCGGTGTCGTCATCGAGCATGATCCCGGCGTTGTTGAAGGCCACGTCAAGTCCGCCGTACTCGTCCTCGGCGCGACCGAAGGCGGCTGCGATGTCCGATTCCGCAGACACATCGGCACGTACAGCGATGGCCTCGCCGCCTGCGGCCCGTACCTCCGCCACGGTGTCGTCGTTGGACGCAGCGATGTCGACGGCGACGATGCGAGCGCCCTCCGCAGCGAATCGCAGAGCCGTCGCCCGCCCAATGCCACTGCCCGTTCCTGTGATCAACGCCACCTTGCCCTGCAGCCTCATGGAAATCCTCCCTGAACTGACGCAGTCTCTGTGGGCCATTGTCCCCGACTCCCGCGCCCGTTCGAGGCGGTACGGCCGCTGTGCCTTCTGGCGGAAGCGAGGACTGCCATCATCTTTGGCGATCGGCTTGGGTCTTCGAGGGCCGGCTCGGGACCGGATTCTGCGACAGAACGGTGATTGATGAACGACAGCTACGACGTTGTGATCGTGGGAGGTGCCGTAATTGGTTCGTCGATTGCCTGGGCGCTGTCGGCCGACGACGGCTTCGACGGCACCGTGCTGGTGGTCGAGCGCGACCCCACCTACGCGCAAGCCTCGACATCGCTGACCAACAGCTGCATGCGCCAGCAGTTTTCTAACCCGCTCAACGTTGAGATCTCCCGATTCGGGGCTGACTTCGTGCGCAACTTTCGGGAGCGTCTCGGCGGCGATCCTGAGGTCCCCGACCTGTTCGTGCACCACTTCGGCTACATGTACCTCGCCGGCGATGACGACTTCGCGGCGACCCTGCGCTCCAATCAGGCAATTCAGGCTGAGCTCGGCGCAGGCACCCGCATTATGAGCCCCGCCGAGATCAAGGCCGCCTACCCCTTCTACAACGTCGACGACATCGTGTGCGGCAGCCACAATCTCGTTGATGAGGGCTATTTCGACTCGGGCACCATGTTCGACTGGTGGAGGCGCAAGGCCCGCCAAAACGGCGTCGAATACGTGACTGCCGAGGTTGCTGATCTGGTCGTAGTTGAGGGGCGGGTCGAGGCTGCGGTGCTGGGGTCCGGCGAGACGGTGCGGTGCGAAACGCTGGTGAATGCGGCAGGCCCGCGTGCGATCGAGGTGGCTCGGATGGTCGGCGCCGACCTGCCGGTCGAGCCGCGCAAGCGCTACACGTACATCTTCGAAGCCGCCGAGCCTCTCGACCGCGCTCTGCCGCTCACCATCGATCCCACCGGCGTCCACATGCGCAGCGACGGTGACGCCTACATGTGCGGCTGCACACCAGGCATCGACCCCGCCGTCGACTACGACGACTTCGCCATGGACCACGACATCTTCGAGGACAAGGTGTGGCCGGCGCTGGTGCACCGAGTGCCGGCATTCGAACGCCTCAAGGTCACCAGCCAGTGGGCGGGTCACTACGCCTACAACACGCTCGATCACAATGTCGTGGTCGGACCCCACCACGAGATAGCGAACTTCATCTTCGCCAACGGATTCTCCGGGCATGGCATGCAGCAATCGCCGGCCATCGGCCGTGCAGTCTCGGAGTGGATCGCCTATGGCGAGTACCGCACGCTGGACCTGACGCCGCTGGGTTATCGGCGCATCGTCGAGGGTCGGCCGTTCGTCGAGAGCGCCATCATCTGAGCGCCGGCGCACGTCGGCTCAGCCGATCGGGCGGCGCGCAAGTACTCTCGCTCCGTGCGCTTCGGCATCTTCGATCAGTTGGAACAGCCGGGAGACGTGCCGTGGCACGAGCTGTACCGGCACCGGCTGGACCTGCTCGTACGAGCCGAAGAGGCGGGCGTGTGGGGTTGGCACAAGTCCGAGCACCACTTGATTCCGCTCGACGCTGCACCCAGCATCAACGTGTACCTCGCTGCAGCGATCGAGCGCACGAGCCGCATCCGCATCTGCTCGCTGGTGCACCTGCTTCCCTTCTACCACCCGATCCGGCTGGCCGAGGAACTGTGCATGCTCGACCAGCTCTCCGAGGGCCGGCTGGAGTTCGGCTTCGGCAAGGGAATCAGCGTCCCCGAGCACCTGCTGTGGGGCCTCGACCCCGAAGACGCCATTGCCAAGACCGACGAGTCGCTCGAGCTGATCCTGGCTGCCATGCAGACGAACGGGAATTTCAGCTTCGAAGGCGAGTTCTTTTCGTTCGGCGACGTGCCGATCGAGTTCGAGCCGTACCAAAAGCCCTACCCGCCGCTGTGGCGGCCGGGCCAGCTTGAAACAGCCGCAGAGATGGGCGTGCGCACGATGGCCGCCGGGCCGCTGGCTGCGGTGGCCGGGAGCACGGCGCGCTACCACGAGCTGCTCCGCGACGACGGCATCGGCAGCCACCACTCGCCGATGATCGGAGGGCTGCGGCGACTGGTCGTCGCACCCACCGATGACGAGGCCGACGAGATCGGGCGCCGGACGTGGGTTGCGTTCACCGGGCACCTGACTCGGCTGTTCCGTCGCTACGAGATGATCCCGCCGAACGACCCGACGCTCGGCGGCGACTACGACAAGGCGAAGCACTTCGAGGCGGTCGTGGTCGGTTCGCCACAGACCATCCGTTCGGTTTGCGAACGGTTCGCCGAGGAGGCAGGCACCGACTACTTCGTCGGTGTGTTTGCGTGGGGTGATCTCACGAACTACGAGGTGGACCGATCATTCGATCTGTTCGCCGAGCATGTGATTGCGCCGATGGCTACTTCCTGAGCGCGCTCAGGTTGCTTGCCCTGAATCCTCAAGGCATATAGTCGCGAGAGAACTGAACTTGGGGGGCGGCTCGAATGACTGCACTACATCCCAACGGCGTGAACCACCTCGCGCTTTCCACTCGCGACATGAAGGGCCAGCTGGAGTTCTGGTGCGACGTGCTGGGTTTGCCGCTGAAGGCCCTGTACTGGATGCACGGCGTGGACGGCACTTATCACGGTTTCGTGGAGCTGGCGCCCGACAGCTACGTGGCGTTCGTGCAGCATCCCGACAACGCCAAGGACATCGAGCTGGGCGTCACTCACGCGGGCGGGCCCGGCGAGCCGGTCACCGCTGGCACCATGCAGCACGTCGCCTTCAACGTCGACACGTTCGAAGACCTGATGGCGCTGCGGGATCGCATCCGTGATCGTGGCGTGCAGGTGTTCGGGCCGATCGACCACGGCTTCATCCAGTCCGTCTACTTCGCCGGCCCCGAGGGGTTGGCGCTCGAGGTGGCGTGCGGGTCGGCTATTCCCGCGGAGCAGTGGGTGGACCCCGAGGTACAAGACCTTTGCGGTATCTCCGGGTCCGAGCTCGAACGGCTGAAGAACCCGGCGGACTACATCCGTCCCGCTGAGCCTGTTTCGCAGCCGTCGTCCGATACCGGCATGCCGCGGCTCATGCCCGAAGACCACTACGACATGGTCATGAGCCTGCCGGACCAGGTGGTGTGGGACCGCATGAGCGAGACGACCCCACCAGTGACCGCCGACTGAGCACTGGGTGCGCCTGTTCTCCCATCGCAATCGTCCGGCGGCAGCCGGTCCGCTGCCAACCGAACTGGCTCGGATGGGGAGCAACTCGGCCCGGCTGGAGCCGTCTGGACGGGCGCCATCGACGCGTTCATGGCACGGGTCATCTCGGTTGCTATACAACTATGCTAGCACTAGATGATATAACAGTGTAATGGCAACAACGAGGACGACGTTCACGTTGGACCGCGAGCTGGCTGAGCAGGCTCACCACCTGAGCGTCAACATCTCCGCCGCTGCGCGAGAAGGCGTGGCAGCCGCCGTGAAACGAGCCCTCGGCGAGTCTGATCGTGCGGCCTATGAACGAATCCCGGAAGAACCCGACGAGTTTTGGGACGACGCCGAGGCGTGGGGTAACGAGTGAACCGGGGCGAGGTGAGGTGGGCTGGCGTGGGCGCCAAGAGGCGACCGGTGCTCGTGCTGACGCGCCCAGAGGTCATCGGTGTGCGTGAGCTAGTGACGGTTGCCGAAATAACTACGACGATTCGAGGACTCGCTGTTGAGGTTCCGCTCGACGTCACCGAGGTCGACCTTCCGTCTGAGTCCGTCATCAATTGCGATGGCCTGCATACCGTCCGGCGGGCTTCGCTGGGCGAATGCCTCGGCGAATTGGGGTCTACGACCATGTGGTCTGTCTGTCGGGCAATTTCTTACGCATTGGGTTGTTGAGGGGCGACGGCGATAGTGCAGTTCAGCAGGGTTCGCAGCGTCGCCGAGGCGGTTGACGAGCTGAGCCGCTGGGGCACTGAAGGCCGCATCCTGGCGGGCGGAACCGACGTGATGCCGCAGTACCTGCGCGGCGAGCGGTCGCCGGCTGCGCTGATCGACATCAGCGGCATCGACGGCCTGCAGGGGATCTCCGACGTCGGCGGGGCGACCAGCGTCGGCGCTCTGGTCACGCTGCGCCGGCTCGCCACGGCCTCGCTCATCGCACTGCGGCATCCGGCCCTGTCCCAAGCGTCCGCGGCAGTCGGGGCTTGGCAGACCCAGACAGTGGCCACAGTTGGCGGCAACGTGTGTACCGCGGCGGCGTCGGCTGACACTCTTCCGGCCTTGCTGGTCTCCGATGCTCAGCTGACGCTGGTGTCGAAATCGGGCCGGCGGCGAATGGACTTGGGCGAGTTTCTGACGGGAGCGGGCGCGACGGCGTTACGACCGACAGAACTGCTGCGTGCCGTCGAGCTGGAGCCAATCGGCGAGCGCAGCGCCGAGGGATACCTCAAGGTGGGGCGACGCAGTGCCATGGACCTTGCAGTCGTAGGCCTGGCGCTGCGGCTGTCCGTGACTCCGAGCGGAGTCGTGAGCGGCGCCCGTGTCGCGGTGTGCGGCGGGACTCGGTCGCCGCACCGGGTGCCCAGCGCCGAGACTGCTCTGTTGGGAATCCAGATCGACGGTGGCCGCGTCGACTGCGCGGAAGCCGGTGCCGAGCTCGCGAGTGCCGCAGCGCCCGAACGGACCGAGGCGGCGCGCTACCGGCGACGGGTGCTTCCCGGCCTGCTGAGCCGGCTCGCGGACCGTTGCGTCGCCGACATCTCCGGGGCGGACAGCTAATGGCTGCCGCTGGGGGCGAGCAGTCCGTGTCGATCCGGCTGGTCGTGAACGAACGGCCCCACGTGCTTGACGTTGGAGCGGGGGAGACCCTGCTGGGCACGCTGCGCGAGCGTCTCGCTCTCACCGGTCCGAAGGAAGCGTGCTGTGAAGGCGAGTGCGGTGCATGCACCGTGCTGGTGGACGGCGCGCCCGTTGCATCGTGCATCGCGGCCGCCGGGTCGATGGATGGCCGCACCATTCGCACGGTCGAAGGGCTCGCTGGTGCGGGTGAGCTCACGGTGCTGCAGCAGGCCTTTGTGAGCCATGCCGCCGTCCAATGCGGCTATTGCACGCCCGGAGTGCTGATGGTGCTGACGGCGTTACTCGACGACGTGCCGGATCCCTCCGAGACCGACATCCGTCAGGCGCTCGCAGGGAACATCTGCCGCTGCACGGGCTACCAGCAGATCGTCGACGCCGCGCTCGACGCCGCCGGGGCGGTGTCACCATGAGCGCGCTCGGCGCCAACCCAGCCCGCAGCGATGCTGACGCAAAGCTGCGAGGCGAAGCAGTCTTCGGCGCCGACCTCGCCCGGCCGGGAATGTTGTGGGCTGCAGTCTCCCGGTCACCTGTCGCTGCCGGACAGATCCGTGCCGTCAACACGCGCCTCGCTCTGGCGATCGACGGTGTGCTGGAGGTGCTGACGGCGGCTGACGTGCCGGATTGGCGCACCGGTGTGATCGTGTCTGACACTCCATTCTTGGCCGCCGACTATGTGGCCTATGAGGGAGAGCCGTTGGCAATCGTGGTCGCTGAAAGCCGGGTCGCAGCCGAGGCTGGCGCAAGCGCGGTCGTCGCCGACATCGAGCCGATCGAGCCGATTTCCACGCCGGAGCAGGCCCTCGCACCAGGTGCTCGTTTGGTCCATCCCGAATGGAATCGCTTCGCCGTGGCCGGCGGTGCCGATATCGGGCGCGACGGCAACGTGGTGGCAGAGGTGGTCCATGATCCCGGCGATCTTGATGCGGCATTCGCTGCTGCAGACCTGGTGGTAGAGGGCACCTACCGGACGCCTCGGCAGTATCAAGCGCATCTGGAGCCCAAGATGGCGCTGGCTGTGTTCGAGTCGGGCCGTTACACCATCGAGGTTTCTCACCAGTACCCGTTCCGCCTGCGCGACCGGATCGCCCAAATGCTGGCGGTCAAGCCTTCGTCGTTGCGGGTGGTCGGTCACCACATCGGCGGGGGTTTCGGCGCCAAGCTCGATGTCAGCGTCGAAGCGTTCGCTGCGCTGCTGGCCCAGCGATATCGCCGTCCCGTGCGCATGCAGCACAGTGCACTCGAAGAACGGCTCGTGGCGCCATGCCGGGCCAACGCGCTGGCGTCGGTTCGCTCTGCTGTGCGGGGTGACGGCACGATCCTGGCGACCGAGGTCGAGATCGTGTCCGACAGCGGTGCCTATGCCAACAATGGCCCAGCACTGTCGGCCATACCCATGTTTGTGTTCGGCTCGATCTACCGGGTAGGCACCGCTCGGATACGGACCCGCAACGTGTACACGAACACGGCGCCTACCGGTGCCTACCGGGGAGTGAACGGACCCTGGCTGGTGTTCGCCAACGAGCGTCACATGGATGCCATCGCGGATGCGCTTGGCCGCGATCGCCGGGAGTATCGGCTGACGTCGTTGTCTCAAGATGGCGAGCTGATGCGCAACGGGCAGCCGCTCGAAGAGGTCTCGATCCTGCATGAGGCCTTTGAACGAGTCGACGAGCTCGCACCCTGGCACGCCATTTCGGAGCGCACAGCAGCATCGAAGAGTTCGGGCGATGGCGTGCTGCGCGGTGTCGGCCAGGCTGCGTCGGTCTGGCTGACCAACCCGATGCCGGGTCATGCCACGGTGAAGCTGAACGAGGACGGCACCGCGACGGTGATCACCTCGGCGACCGAAAATGGCTCCGGTGCCGTCGCGACCGGCCTGCGGCAAATCGCAGCCGAGGCACTCGGACTTGCTGCGGATGATGTGATGATCACGATGCCCGACACCGACGCCACCGGCTACGACGCTGGGTCACAGGGCAGCCGCACCACGCATGTGGTGGGCCGGGCCATCGCCGACGCCTCAGCGGAAGTGCGACGCCAAGTGATCGACCAGGCATCGCACATGCTCGAAGCGGCCCCCGAAGACCTCGAGATCGCCGAGGGCGTCGTGACGGTCGCGGGGGTGCCCGCTGCCAGCGTGACTCTCGGTCAGGTCGCACAGGCAGCCACATGGTCCGAAGGGCCGATCGCCGTTGGTGCGTCCTACGTCACCCCGACACCGCAGCACGATCCCATGTGTGCAACCGGCATGCTGATCAAGGGCTGGCCGACGCCCACGTATCACCTTCACCAGGCCGAGGTGAGCGTCGATCCGGTCACCGGTCAGGTCACCGTGGATCGCTACGTAGTCTGCCAGGAGGTCGGGCGGGCGATTCATCCAGCCGCCCTTGCCGGTCAGATCCAGGGCGGCGTCGCGCAGGGCTTGGGCTTCGCGCTGAGCGAGCGCGTCGATATCGACCACGGCCGCTACGTTCAGCGCACCTTCAAGGAACATGGCCTGCCGCTGGCCGCAGACGTGCCGAAGGTGGAGATGATCGTGATGGAACACCCCGACTCCGCTGGCCCCTACGGTGCAAAGGGCGCCGCCGAGCCACCCGTCGTCCCGGTAGCGGCTGCTGTTGCCAATGCGGTCTCCGACGCCATCGGCGCACCGATCGACACGCTGCCGATTACGCCCGCGGACGTGCTCGACGCCCTGGAGCGGGCGCAATGAACGCCGCAGGTTTGCCGCCGCCTGCGCCCTTGCGCATCGGCGTAGACGTCGGCGGGACCAACACCGCTACGGTCGCCATGTCGGCCGATGAGGTCGTCGGCTGGGCGAAGGCACCTACGACTCCGGAGGTCACCGACGGGATTGTGACCGCAGTGCGGTCGCTGCTCGACAAGCACCATCTGTCTCCCGATGCGATTAGCGCCGTAATGATCGGCACGACGCACTTCACCAACGCGCTGGTGGGTCGTCCTCGTAGATGGCGAGGTTCTCATTCTGGAAGCCGATGCGGATGGTGCGCCCGGCGTCTCGCCGATGCCCGCCGCGGTCATCTGGCCGCGTGCAAACCCCGCCGCGTTGCGCCGGTGCACATCGGTCACCTTGCCGCGGAGGTATCGCATGCCCCCAGCGACGCCCAGGATCGCCTCGCTGGGGTCGTCCTTGACCTCACGGGCGTGATGCACCGCATGGCCGATGTCGCTGGCCAGCCGCAACGTGTTCGGGATGATCGAGCGGCGGCAGTATACGCCGTCCATCACGGCCGACGCCAGCCCCGTGTGAGCGCCCATCTCGACGGTCGCTGCTCGGGCTATGCGCTCGAGCCATTTGGCGTCGGGCACTTCGGCGATGACCATCTGGCTGCCTCGCTCGTCGGCAATGGCGGCGGGGTAGGGGCTGCCGTCGTAGATGAGGTAGGTAATCATCTGCAGCTCCGGGAAGGCTCGCCCCATGCCGTCGCCGTTCACGATGGGAATGTCCATGGCCGCGGCCACCACCATCGGCACCATCGAGTTGCTGCCGCCCATCTCGAACGGTGCGATGGCATCGAACTTCCGCCCCAAATGGCTCTCTAGCGCCCTGGCGGCCACCGTCTCCTCCGCCGTCGATGACGGCGGTGTGTCCTCCGATTAGGTCGAGGTCGGCGAGCTCTTCAGCAGGCGCTCGCACCCAGAAACGACTCCCTTGCGGAACATCTCGAGTTGACCGTCGGGCCACGGAACCTCTGGCCGAGCGGCCCGCCAGCCGAGAATGGCCATGCCGCGGATGAGCTCGAACATCGGCACCAGCGCCAAGTCGTCATCACTGATCGGGCGAACTGCTCGATAGCTGTGCAGGAATGCCTGCCGCGCAGCGCGGAAGTCCGCGGTGTCCCGGGAATGGAACATCGCCACAGCGATGTCGTACTGGTGCCACCCGAAACCGGCGTCGTCAAAGTCGATCACGCTCAGTTGCCCGTCGCAGGTGAGCAGGTTTGCCAGATGGAGATCGGCATGAATCATGCTGAAGGTGCGGCGCGGCTCGCCATAGCGGCGAAGCCGTTCCCGGCAGTGATCGCGGGCCGTGATGAGCAGCTCCCGCTCGCGCCCATCGAGCACCGGGTTCTCCCAGAACGGACCCCAGAAGGGAGCATCGCCGAGCAATCCGTCCAAGTCCAGGCGATGGCGCCGGAACGATGACGGCGGCGTCCAGCCGGCCGCCTGGTTGTGCATCGCCGCCATCAGGCCGCCGAGCTGGCTGAACGGCGCGGCGATCTCGGGCGGTCCAGTTGCGTCGGTGTTGCGGTCGTGAGCGGTGAGCAGCTCGCCGACAATCTCTCCTGGCGCCCAGACGTTGAGCCCAGCCTGCCGCGTCTCGTTCCCGGCAACGCCCACGGGCACGAAGTAGCGACCGTCGGGTGCGTCAACAGGCGTCGGCACCGAGATGCCGCTGCTGCGAAGTGCCTCCAGCCACACGCGTTCGGAGTTGAGCTCGTCGAGAGAGTGGTAGCCGGGCCGGTGCAGTCGCAGCACGTAGGCCTTTCCGGAGCGATCGTCGTCGGCCCGATATGTGACGTTCTCGCTGATGCCGACCAGTTGCAGGCGCGCAGTCTCGATGCCGAATGCGCGCAGTGCCTCTCGGACGGCTGGTTCGTAACGGGTAGCAAACCCGTCAGCCATCGATTTCCTGCAGCACCGCGTCGAACGCAGCCAGGAACTCCTCGGCGTGGGACTGTTGCAGCACGAGCGGCGGGCGGAGTTTCAGCACGTTGGCGAACGCACCGGCGTTCGAAGCAAGCACGCCTTGGTCTTTCAACCGGTCGGTGAACTCCACCGCCCGTGATGGGTCAGGCACCAGCTCGCCCTCCGGCTCCACCATTTCCACTCCGATGTACAGCCCGTGGCCCCGGACATCGCCGATCCATGGGCATCGTTCGGCGCGTTCGACCAGTGCCGTTCGCAACCCGAATCCGAGCTCTGCGACGCTCGCGGCCAGCCCGCGCTCCTCGATCTCGTCGATGACGGCGTGCCCGACGGCAGCTTGCAGCGGGCTCGCGCCGTAGGTGTTGAAGTAGCGGGTCTCGCCCCGGAAGCGTTCGACCAGATCCCGGCTGGCGACTGTGGCCGCGAGCGGCAGGCCGTTCCCCATGGGCTTGCCCATCACGGCAATGTCCGGCTCGAAGCCGGTCAATTCGTAGCCCCACCAGCGACCGGTCCTGCAGTAGCCGGCCTGCACCTCGTCGGCGATCACCAAGCCGCCGGCGGCTCGCACGAGATCCGCAGCCTTCGCTATAAAGTCGCCCGGTATGTCCGGCAGGCCTTCATTGGCCTGGATCGAGCACAAGATGACAGCGGCGACGCCGGCACCAGAGGACTCCAGCCGTTCGATGGCTGTCGCCAGCTCGTCGAGGTAGGCGTCGGCGAGTGCGTGGCTATCCAGCCCTGCCCGGATCGGACGCAATTGCTGGGGATACGGGAACGTCGCCACGTCGGGGTGCTCGTCGGGCCTCATCGCCGCCCGACGCAACGCGATCACCGCTTCGGTATTGCCGTGGTAGGTGGCATTGGTGGCGATGACACCGCGGCGTCCGGTTGCGATGCGAGCCATAGCCATAGCCACCTCGACGGCTTCGGTGCCGGTGCAGGTGATGACAGCGCTCTCGATCCCGTCGTGATGCAACGCCACTAATCGCTCGGCGAAGCTGACGATGCCCTCGTGCAGGTACCGGCTGTGCACGTTCAGCGTGGCCTGCTGGGCCGCCATGGCCTCTGCCACGCGGGCATTGCCGTGACCCACGCAGGGCACGTTGTTGTACATGTCGATGTAGCGGCGACCGTCCGCGTCGAAGAGCTCGACGCCCTCGCCTCGCACGATGTGCAGCGGCTCGGTGTAGAAGAGCTGTGAGCCGGCGCCCAGCGCCCGCTCACGTCGTGCTTGAAGCGACTGGCTCACTCCACAGGGTTCAGCAGTACGGAGTTGGAATGCTTCGAGCTCGGCTTGCGGCCCAGCGCTATTTCCGGTGTGAGCAGGTCGACCGGCCCGGGCATGCCGTGGGGATCGGAGTAGTACCCAAGCGCGTAGTTGCCCATCGAGTACCCCATCAGGTCTGCTAACTCGCGGTCGAGCTCCTTGGCGACCTCAGGCGGGCAGGACAGGAACTGGTTTTCCTCGGTGCGCAGCCAACCGAGCGTGTAGGTGATGTTGATGCCGGTGCGGTCGGCGTCGCTGCGGTTCTCGCCACCGCCGTGGATCACCGAGCCCGAGTACAGCAGCACGGAGCCGGCGCCCATCGCGGCCTGGGTCTTCTCGTCGTCGGTGGCTCGACGCTCCTCGTCCCACCCGGGACTTCCCGGCACGATCCGGGTGCCGCCGTTGGTGGGTGTGAAGTCGGTGACGGCCCACATGGTGTTGAACTGAGGCTCGATTTCGCCGGGGATGTAGCCGCCCCATGCCAGACGGTCTCGGTGCAGCGGCTGGGTGCCCTGGCCGGGCTTGATGTTGATGACCTGGGTCAGGTGCAGCTGGATCTTGTTGGTGTAAGGACTGAGAAACCGGTTGGCCAAGCTGATGACCTTGTCGTGCATGACCAGCTCACGGCACGCTGGCGAGCGGGCCACCAGCGCCCCGGTACGGGTGGTGTTGTGGCCCGAGAAATTGTCGAGACCGCCTGGTGTCTTGTCGATCCATGGCCGCAGCTCGGCCTCGAGCCGCTCCACCATGTCCAGATCAATGGCGTCTTCGATGATCGCGCCGCCGTCAATCCGCACTACCTCGGCTATCTCTTCTTCGGGGCTGTCCAGCGTGAAACGGGCAAGCTCGGCCATGCCGCAACAGTACGCGTCGCCGTTGGCAAGCGCCGTCCTTGTGCGGCGCGTGCCGCCGGGTGTGCTTACTGGCAGGTGCGTCGCTGCACGCGTACCGTCGGACGCTTGGTGGGCGGGGAGCTTCCGGTGCGGATCGGTACCGGGCGCCATGCTGTCTCGGTTGCACGCCGTTCTGAGGTGCGCAGCCGCTCGGTCGCGCAGGCTCGACGCGCTGGCAGTGCCTTCGCTCCGAGCATGTGGGATACGGCCACCAAGCCGTGGTGGAAGAAGCGGTCGTTCGCATCGCTCCACGCGCCGTAGGCGTCGAGTTCGGCTCGCAGTTGGGCGAGTTCGGCGTCGACCCTTTCTTCGTACTCGTCGGAGCGCTGTTCGAGGCGCCGGATCTTGGCTTCGGTCTCACGGACGAAACGGCGGTAGCTCCGAAGGAGCAGCAACTGTTTTCCGACAGCGACCAGAAGAACGGCCGCCGTCCACGCGACGAATACCGGCACAGGAACGCCCGTGGCGAGTAGCGGGACGGTTCCGGCGGTCATCGCCCGACCCCCGATGTGCGCGCCGGTGATGAGACATATCTGCGCAGTGTCATGAGCACACATCAACAGGTTGTGACACTAAAAGCAATTGAATTTATTGACAAATACTGAAAAGAGATACGTACAGGTGCCGTCCGAGTGCCCCTGAGCCGTGGGGATCGTGGGCACAGACCGCCGAACCCCAGCCACGTGCGCCCCGCATGCCAAGTCCTGAGCCGGCCGGCCGTTCTACGCTGCGCCAGGTGAGTCAGCACCCCGACAGCGTTCCCGTCTTCACGCCAGACGACGACGCCTTTCACGCGCATCTGAAGGGTGACGATTGGTGGTTTACCGAGACGGCGTGGTTCTCGTTCCATCATCGCGAACGAGCGCTCGGCGGCTGGCTCTACACGCTGGCGCGCCACAACATCGGCACCATCTCGGGCGGGGCTTGGGTGTGGGATGACACGGCCCACCTGCCCTGGGAAGTGCTCTACAGCTCCAATCTCACCGCCCTGCGGCTGCCGCCGGAACTCGACCTGCGAGATGCGACCCTGCCCAACGGGGTCAGCGTCGAGGTCGAGACCCCGACGTTGGCGTACCGGCTCGGTTACGACGACCCGGGCCGATTCACCGCCGATCTGCGCTTCGAGGCCGTGCTGCCGCCGCGGCCGCTGACGGCGGGGGGCTCGACCTTCGGCCATTCAGCGCACTTCGATCAGATCGGCAGGATCACCGGCACCATCGAGCTAGCCGGTGAGCCGATCGATATCGACTGCTGGTCGATGCGCGACCGCACCTGGGGACGTAGACCAGAGGACCGTCCCCGTCAAGCCGCGTACGTCACCGGCGCCTCCGATGACGGGTCGGGTTTCCTCGCAGTCACGAACGCCCGCGACGGGCTGGACCGGGTCTCGTACGGGTTCGTCCAGCACGGCGACACCCAGGTCGGCCTCGTGGACGGCGAGCGCACGGTGAGCCGCAGCCCCGAGGGATGGATTACCGAGATCCGCATCGACGCCGTGGATGCAGCCGGCGGCTCCTTCGTGGCGACCGGCAGCCCGCTCAGCCGCATCATCATCAACCGGCACAGCTTCATCGACATCAACAGCCTCATCCGCTGGGACGTGGACGGCGTGGGGACGTGGTGGGGCGAGGACCAGGACATGTGGCCGGTTCGACGCTTCGCTGCAGCCAAGCGCAGCGGCGATTGGTCGACTCCCAGTTCGAGATCATGAGCCTCGACGACCACGGGCTGCTGTCACGGCTCGCCGACACTGTGCGCGCCCAGATCGCGCCGGCAGTCGATGACGAGTACGCCCGTACCCAGGCGTTTATGGCGTCGGTGATTTTGCACCGTCTGGCGAAGCAGGCCCGGTTGTCCGACGAACACCGCACAGCCGAGGTCGCCGACGTCGCAGCTCTGGCCGATCAGCTCGACGCAGTGCTGGCCGGTGCAGATACGCCCGCAGACGTCCCTCGAGGCGCCGTCGCACAGGTCCCCGAGGGTGTCCCCGCAGACGCCGACGCACAGGTCGCCGGGGAAGTGCGTGACGCAGTCGCCCGCATGCGCAGCCATGCGTCGATAGCGGCAGTATCTGAGGTCATCGACGCGCTCTACAGGTGGGATCCCTCCCACCGGGTGGTCGGCGCCGCTCTTGCGGAGATCCGTCGGGTGCTGCGCCGAGACATCGACCGCCGCCTGGAGATCGCGCAGTGATCGCAGTAGGAGGGCAAAACACGACACCCGACGATCGAGATCTCGCTGGCGTTCTCGGCGAGTATCTGCGCGATCGTCTCGGCGCCAGCGGCCCCGTCGACATCGCCACTCCTGAGCGCATTGCGGTGGGCTGGTCGCACGAGACGTGGCTGTTCGACGCCGTCTGGTCCGACGGCGCCGACGAGCAGCGTCAGGGTTTCTGCCTGCGACGCGACCCGGGCAACGCCCTGCTGCGGCACGAATCCGACCTCGAAGAGCAATTCCGGGTATTGCGCTGCCTCGAGCACACCGACGTGCCCGCGCCGCGGGCCTTCTGGTACGAACCCGACCCTGCGGTTCTCGGTGCTCCCGCGATCGTGATGGAACGAGTGGTCGGCGAATGCCCGAGCCCGTGGCGAAGGGCGGGGCGGGAGTACTACGCCGCCGCTGCCGAGCGCGGCGTGCTGCCGGCCAGCTTCACCGATGCGCTCGCTGCGGTGCACAACGTCGACTGGCAAACGGCAGAGCTCGGATTCCTGGGCGTGCCCGGGGACGGCAGCGACTTTGCACTGCGCGAGATCGCCAAATGGCAGACGCTCATTGCCGACTCCGGCCATCGGGGCCATCCGATCCTCGCCGACCTGATCGGCTGGCTGAAGCACAACGCACCGTCGACGGAACAGCTCACCCTCGTGCACGGTGCGTTTCGGACCGGCAATGTCCTGATCCATGACGACCGGGTGTCAGCAGTTCTCGACTGGGAGCTGCAGGTCATCGGCGACCCCATGTACGACGTTGCCTATGTGCTCACCGAGCTGAACCGGGAGGGCACGGACCTGTTGTCGAATGTCGTGCCGCGGGAGCTGTTCATGGATCGCTACCAGCAGGCCACCGGCATCGAGATCGACGAGGAGCGCTGCGCCTATTTCCAGTTGCTCTACGCCATGCGCTCTGCGGCGTTCTGGATGAGCGCTGCAGGCCTGTACGCCGACGGCTCGAACAACGACCTGCGGCTGGCCCGCACGCATTGGTCGGTCACCGTTGCACTCGAACGTGCTGCGACCGAGTTGGGCTACTAGCGCCGTGTCAGCAAGCGTTTGCGCTGTTGCACTTCCGGCATCGGCCGATCACTGCGGGTGTCTGGGCAGGTTCCGACACACCGATGTTTGCCTGACACGGCACTAGGCGACGCTCGGCCGCTGGCTTCGGCGAGCAGCGTCAGGGTCAGACTGCGAAGGCGTCGATCATCGCCTCGACGTCGCCCAAGGGATACAGGATCGGGCAGGTAGCGCCGTTGGCCAGGTAGCCGTCGACGGCCTCACGGGCCTCCGCAGGCGTGCCCGAGGCCGTGAGCATCTGGACGATGTCGTCGGGCACCAGCCGCGATGCCGCCTCTACCTGCTCAGCGGTGGCGGGCCAGGTCAGCACCTTGCCGACCTCCTCCAGCAGCGAGTCGGGCACACCTGAGGCTTTCATGATGTGCGGCTGCTGGCCGAGGTACTGGGTGACCATGTTGCGTGCCATGTCCAGCGCCGTCGCACGGTCTTCGTGTACTGAGCACACCACCAGCTGAGGCCGGTCCAGATCGTCCACGCTGCGCCCGACCGACGCGGCGCCCCGCTCGAGCGCCTCCATGGCGCGGCTGTTGTAGTCGGGCGAGACGAGGTAGTTGAGCACGACGCCGTCCGCGATCTCGCCGCTTAGCTCCATCATCTTCATGCCGGTCGCGCCGATGTAGATCGGTACGTCCTTGGGTCGCCGCTCCTGGTACACGTAGTCGAGCTCGACATCGTCCAGATGCACGTGATCGCCGTGGAACGTGACGTTCTCGTTTGCGAGCAGCGCCCGCACCACGGTGGTGATCTCGCGCATAGCGCCGAGCGGGCGTGCTCGGCTGATGCCGACCTTGGCTGCCAGCGGGTCCCACCACGCGCCCAGCCCGCAGATGATGCGACCGGGCGCGAGGTCGTCGAGTGTCGAGAACATCGAAGCCAATCGAGCCGGATTGCGCGACCAGATGTCGATGACCCCCGCACCCACCTTGATGCGAGAGGTGGTTGCGGCGAACGCCGCCATCGGCACGCTGGCTTCGCGTACGAGCCGCGAGTCGGCTTGCCAGACGGCCTCGAAGCCGCGTTCCTCGGCGTACTGCGTGAAGCCCATTGCCTCGGTGATCGTGTGAGCGTCCTGCAGGTACAGCGCATTTCGAGCTGTCGTCATGAGTCAACGTCCTCCTGTGCGCCCTGTCGCCGTCGTCCCCGCGCGCATCGGGGTGCCGCTCGCGGAACATAGCCTCAGTCCGGTATGGCCAACCACACTTCACCGAATGGGGGGTCGGGGACCGCTGGGCAATTTCCCGCCAGCTACGCCGCCCAACTCGCAACCGAGGTCACCGACCCCGACGGGCGCTCTCATGTTGTCGAACAGTTCCGGGAACAGGGCATCCGCCTGCCCACCTTCGCCGAACTCGCCGATCCGACGCTGATCGACCTTGACATCACCGAGGCGTTGGCGACGGTCGACCCTGATTCCGCCGATCCGCTGAACCTGTTTCGGGTCCACTGGTTCAACGACGGCGCCGGCGGACGGACCGAGGTCCCCGAGCATGTCGTGCTGCCGAGCGAGCTGACGGGAACTCCGGCCAAGGTCGTCGTGCTGTTCGGCAACCGGTTCCCGATGATCGGCGCGCACAAGGTGCTGGCTGCGTACTCCTGCCTTGCACCACGGGTGGTCTCGGGTCAGTTCGATCCGACACGACACCGCGCAGTGTGGCCTTCGACGGGCAACTACGCCCGCGGGGGTGTGGCCATCAGCCGCATCATGGCGTGCCGCGGCGTGGCAGTGCTGCCTGAGAACATGAGCCGGGAGCGCTTCGAGTGGCTCGAGCGCTGGATCGCCGATCCTGCCGACGTCATCCGCACGCCCGGCTCGGAAAGCAACGTCAAGGAGATCTACGACGCTTGCGCGGAGCTGTCGGGGGATCCGACGAACTTCATCCTGAATCAGTTCAGCGAGTTCTCCAACCACATCGGCCACTACGAAGTCACCGGTGCCGCGCTCATGTCGGTGTTCGAGCACCTGCGGGGAGGCTCGCCGGAAGGCAATGAGTTGAGTCTCGCTGCGTTCGTCGCGGCCAGCGGCTCTGCGGGCACGCTCGGTGCCGGCGACCGGCTGAAGGACGAACGCGGCGCACAGATCGTGGCGGTCGAAGCGCTCGAATGCCCGACCATGCTCTACAACGGCTACGGCGAGCACAACATCCAGGGCATCGGCGACAAGCACATCCCCCTCATCCACAACGTCATGAACACCGACGTCATCGTCGGCGTCAGCGACCGGGCAACCGACGGGCTCGGGCTTGTGTTCAACACCGACGCGGGCCGTGATGGGCTGCGTGAGCACCTCGGCGCGGCGTCGTGGGTGCTCGACCACCTCGGGCACTTCGGCTATTCGTCGATCTGCAACACGCTGGCGGCTGCCCGTGCCGCGAACGAGTTGGGTCTCGGGCCCGACGACGTGGTCATGACCGTCGCCACCGACGGGTTCGAGATGTATTTCTCCGAGCGGGAACGTCATCTCGCGCAGCGGCACGCGGGCAGCTTCGATGCGGGCGCGGCTCGCAGCATCATCGATCAGCACCTCACGCCCGATGCCCGCAGTCCCGATGCCCCTCACATCGAGGTGCTGTCAGACCGAGGCAGAGACCGGATCTTCAACCTCGGCTATTACACCTGGGTCGAGCAGCAAGGTGTCCCGCTGGAGGACTTCGAGGCGCGCCGCGACCAGGCTTTCTGGGATTCGCTGCGAGGCCTGCCCCGCCTGTGGGACGAGATGATCAACGAGCTCAACGACGAAGTCGCCGCCACATTCATGTGATCGCACGGCCAATCGCGGCGTCCGCGACCGCACTTCACCAAAGCACGATGCTCTGTATCTGACGTCAGGCAGGCTCTCGCCACCGGGTGATGGCGTCCGCGATGTCGTTGACGAGCGGCTTCAACGAACTGGCGGCATCTGCGGCTTGTCTGCGTGCGATGATCCGTCCGATGTCGGCAGCAGTGCGATTCGCGTCTCCCGCGAGGTCGGAAACCTTGGCCTTGGCGATGTTGCCTGGGGTGTCCGAAGCAGCGCCGTACAGTGCGTCGAGGTTCGACATACGCTCGTTGAGCAAGGCGGAAGCCAGTCCGAGGTCCTCAGCAAGATCGTCGCTGAGCCGAAGCTGCTCCCACATCCATTCTTCCGGTGAGTCTGTTCCCGGAAGCAAGAAGATGCCAGCGGAGTCACCCGCAGCTTCACGCAGTTTCCGCTCGTGATGAGTACCGCGTGCGTCTCCGTCGAGCACATACATCATGTTGGCGGCCTGGCCGAATTTCTGCAGAGCACGTGCATGCTCGGGGAACTGAGCCATCCCGGTGTCGCGCCCGATACGTATCGCTTCGGGCGGGAGATTCAGACTCGGCAGCAAGTGGTCCAATATCCCCTGAATGAGCCCTTCAGCTACGTCGTCCTCGCAGAGAATATTCAAGGCATCCTGTGAACGTCCGTAGAGCGCGTTCTGAATCAGGTCTCGGTAGGCAGGCACAACGGAGACTCTCGAATCGTCGTCTCGCTGCAGGAATATTCGAGCGTTTTCGGGCACGGCGTCGAGTACCACTGGGCTATGCGTCGTGACGATGACTTGGAGGTTGTTGCGCAGTGCGAGCTGCTGCATCTCCACCATGAGCAGTTGCTGGATCCAAGGGTGCAGCCCCGCCTCCACTTCGTCGATGAGCACGAGCGCGTCGTTCATGTGAGTGACCTGTTGGGCCAGGTGCATCACGGCACGCTCGCCTGAGGCCATATGCAGCTCCGAATAGCTCGGGCCGTTGTGCCGTGCAGCGAAGAGCAGACGCTTCTTGCCGCTTTGCAGGTCGACCACCTCGTCGTAGGCAAATGGCAGTACGCGCTGTGCGAAGCTCACTTCGGCTGCCGTGAGCAGCGTCTCGGCAGGAGCAATCGACGCGCGTGACATGCTCAGCACGCCGCGCACTTCTGAAGGGTTGGTCAGGTTGCTCAAGGTGCGCAGGTAGACATCGCGTGTGGGCTGCGACGCAGCTTTCCGTCCGAAGTAGCTTCGGTTCCAGCTCTTCAGCTTGCGCCATCGCATCCGGTAATCGCCCTCAGGTGTTGCGTAGCTGTACGCCAGCGAAACATCGCCCAGGGTGTCGGAGCGCCCTCCCGCAGACGGGCTGTAGCTGGGGAACAGCGTGGACGGCACGAAGTCGCGGCTGGCAGCGCCGGGGACGGCGTAGGCGCACGCGGCCGCGAAGAGGACTGTCGTCTTGCCTGTTGCGTTGCCGCCTGCAACCACGCTGACGGGGTAGTCGAAGACAACTCGGAGGTCGCGCAGGCCTCGCAATCCGTCCACCTCGATGGCTGCCAAGAAATGCGGCATGTGGCTCTTCTTGGCCTGCAGTTGCCGCCATAGAGCGGCTGTGCGTCGTTCCGTCATGGGATTGGTGCCTAACTGCCTAAACGGCGGCGGTGTTGCGGAGGTGCTTGACGATCTCGAAGAACTCGTCGACGTCGTCGGGCACGAAGATGGCGTCGGGTCCTTCGGGTGCCACGCTGATGAAGGGTGACTCGTAGACGCGGCGCTCTTCGACGGTGCCGTGCTCGGTGAGGTAGTCGATGACCATCTCGACGAAGCGGATCTGGTTGACGCTGTAGCGCTTGTCGTCGAGGAACGTGGCGAAGGCGCGCTTCGCTGCGGCCCGGTCGAGCCCTACCAGCGAGCGGATGAACAGACCGAAGCTGCCGGCCCGCTTTGACGCCTCGGCGAAGGTGTCGGTGTCGCCGATGCCGGCCGCCACCAGTACACGCTGAAGGGCGTTCATGTCGACGAGCGTCAATGTCTCGCCGCTGCGGACCTTGGCCACAACATCCTCGGCCAGGTTCTCCTTCAGGAAGTGCCGCGCCTTCTTGCGGAACTGGGCGAACTCGTCACCGCCATCAGCGTCGTCATCGTCCCCAGCTTCACCATCGCCGCCCGGCTCACCGGTGCCAGGCAGTTTGATCACGCTGGCCCCGCCGAACTCATCGGCGAAGTCGCTGTAGAGCACGTTCTTGTTCGTGCGCACGATGAGCTGCACAAGGTTGCGGAGCCGCTTGCGGGCGTCCTCGAGCATTGGGTAGGTGACGTCGGCCCACCACTCGTCGGTCTGGATGTCGGCGATCAGCTCTTGCTGCTCAGCCAGCACCGGGATCGCAGTGCCCAGGTCCGCCAGCGCGGACGCCACACGAATGATGCGCTTGCGCTGCCGCTCGAACGGCTCGCGCCGCAGCAGGCCCAACTGCGCATTCAGCATCACCACGTCGAAGCGCTTGGCGTCCTCAGTGTCGGCATCGAGCTGGTCAGGCAGCTTGGCCACTCGCTCATTGAGCTCAGCCAGGTCTGCCAGCGAGGCCGTCTCCCACGCTTCGAGCGAGCTGAACCGCTCCACCAGCTCCAAGTGGGGGCGCACCAGGAAGTTGTTGGGGTTCATCGACGCCACGGTCCGGTGCAGCGTGGCTGCGATCTGAGCCCGTTCGTCGCCGAGCGCCGCCACCGAATCGAGCGTCTGAAGCAACTCCAACCGGGTCGAGAACAGGATCTCGCTGAGCGACTTGCCGCTCGATTTCTCCGCCGGCACCAGCGGCTGGCTGAAGTACTCGAGGTTCCCGCAGAAGTCGAACACGTTGAAGTGCGTCTTGTCCTCCCCGGGCCCGAACAGGTCCTCGCACAGCCGGGTCCCCCGCCCGAGCATCTGCCAGAACTTCGTCTTCGACCGCACCAGCTTGAAGAACACCAAGTTGACGACTTCGGGCACATCGATGCCGGTGTCCAGCATGTCCACGCTGATCGCGATGTGCGGTGCCTTCGCCTTGTTGGAGAAGTCGTCGATCAGGCTCTGGCCGTACTTCACATGATGCGTGATGACCCGAGCGAAGTTCCCGGCATCGAGCGACGGGTAGTTGGCGTCGAAGCGCTCCTTGATGAACTCGGCGTGGCGCTGGTTCTTGGCGAAGATGATCGTCTTGCCCAGCCGGTCGCCGCCGGCCACCTTGACGCCCTCGGTCATCAAGTACTTGAGCACCCGGTCGACGGTGTCGGTGTTGAACAGCCACTTGTTGAGCTCGGCGGGGTCGACCGCCTCGGGCGGCGCCAACGGGCTGCCCTCATCGTCGGTGCCCCAGTCCAGCTCGTCCCAGTCGTCCTTCTCGTCTTCGCTCAGGTCGTCGTAGCGGATGCCCTCACGCACGAACTTGAACTTGACCGACACGCTCTGAGGCGGCACCAGAAACCCGTCGTTGATGGCGTCTTCCAGCGAATAGACGTCGGTGGGCACCCCCGTCTCCAGATGGAACAAGTCGTAGGTGTTCTTGTCGACCTCGTCCTTGGGCGTGGCGGTCAGGCCCATCAGCAGCGAGTCGAAGTACTCGAAGATGCCCAGGTACTTGCCATATACCGAGCGGTGCGCCTCGTCGATCACCACCAGGTCGAAGTGCCCCACCCCGAACCGGCGAGTCCCGTCGGCCCGGAACTCGTCGATCTTGCCGACCATCGTCTGATAGGTCGACACATACACCCGGCCGTCCACGTTGCCCTCGGTCACCAGATTCACCGGCACCGAGTCGGGCAGGTGAGTCTTGAAGGCGTTCACTGCCTGGTTCACGAGGGCCGTGCGATCAGCCAGGAACAGCACCCGCTTCACCCACCCGGCTCGCATCAGCAGGTCCACCAGGGCGATCACCGTGCGGGTCTTGCCCGCGCCGGTGGCCATCACCAGCAATGCCTTGCGCTGCTTGCTGTGCTCGAAGTGTTCGGCGATGGCGCTGATCGCTCGCCACTGATAGTGGCGGTCGACGATCTGCTCGCCGACGCCCAGTGACGCCAGCGATTTGCCAGCCGTACGCCGCTGGATGAGCAATGCCAGCTCGTCGCGGGTGCAGAACCCTTGCACTCGCCGGGACGGGTACTGGGTGTCGTCCCACAGCCAGTGCTCGTAGCCGTTGCTGCAGTAGATGAGCGGCCGATGCCCGGTCGCGTCCTCCAGGCACTTGACGTACCGCTTCGCCTGCTCCATGCCAACTTTCGGATCGACCAGCGCCTTCTTGGCTTCGACCACGGCGAGGGGAAGTCCGTCGGCACCCCACAGCACATAGTCCACGTAGCCGATGCCCGAGGCGGAGGGCATCCCGTGCACCTCGTACTCGGTGTCTCGACCCTCGCTGAGATCGGTCCAGCCGGCTTCGGCCAGCAGGGCGTCGATCTTGAATTTGCGCGTCTCGGCCTCAGACCAGTCGAAGGCCTCCGGCGGGACCGTCTCGGCCGCCTTCTTCTTCGCCGCAGCGACCTCTGCCCGCAGCTTCGCCAGTTCGGCGTTCAACTCCTCGGCGGTGCGAGTCGATTCCGACAGCCGCACCTGGGCAGCGGCGAGCTCTCCGGACTCGTGCTCCAACCGCGCCTCGAGCTCTTGGCGCTCGCGCAGCGTTGCCCGCTCGGCTTCGCCCGCGTCAAGCAATCGGTGTGGGTTGAATCGCAGCGACAGATCTGGCTTCGATGTACGGCCGTAGGTGAATGCGAACCACAGACAGAACTGGAACAACGCTGAGACAATCTCGACCGCCTCCAGCTTCGATGGGGCCTTCGACTCGTGCACCGCACGGTTCCCCGCCTTCTGGATCTTCCGTGCCACGTCGAAGATCCGGCCGCCTTCCAGCACCTTGAACGCAGCCTCGTTCAACAGCGTATTGAGCATGTCGTCGTAGGCCGCAGGCAAGGATGAGTCGTGCAGGTACATCCACTTCACGGCTGATTCCAGACACTTGCGCGCATAGATGACCGCGGCACCCGGATCCGACAGCGAGTACCCCTCAGCCCGCGACGCCGACTCGAACTCCGGCTGAAACTCGGATTCGAGGAACGCGAACTGCGACTCGCTCACAGCTCCCCCCGAAACGCCCGCTGCTGGAGCGACGCGCAAAGCGCGTCTATCTCGACAAGCATGTCGCAAAGTTTGGTGCGCATTGTCTCCACAGCATCAAGCACGTCACCAAATCGCGCTTGCAGCCTGATCGGTGGGAGAGATATGTCGATTCCTTCGACAACCCTCTTCGAGATTTCCTTGAATGTTGCTCCGCTGCCGAGCGACTCAAGCTGAGGCCGGTGACGCCGCAACCACGCCCACAGGAATCTTGGGTCAACGCGAGACGAGTCCGGCACGAGACTCTTGAAGCCTTGATTCGTCGCCATCGGAGCTTTGTTGATGGCGACATATCCGATCGGAGCGCGCGAGCTCAGCAAGACGGATCCAGACGGCAGCAGCGATGCAGAGCAACTCTTCAGGCCATCGGCCGAGAGAGTCCGAGACGTTGTGTCGATGTACGGCCCCTGCAAGCCGCTTAAGTCCTTCGGTGTCACCCAACGAACTTCTCCGTCCCAATAGCGCTCGACGGACGTTTTCGGGGTCGCACCTGAGACAATATCCGCTACTTCGCCGAGCGTCGTTTCGTCCCATGACACATCCGAGGCGTTCTTGCTGAACATCTCGACAAATACGGCGTTGATGAGGTCCTCAAGCTTGCTAAGCGCGTGACGGCGCTTAGCCCGCAGCGCCTCGGCCGCATCCAGCACCGCCGCGACCCGCCGCTGGTCCTCCATCGGCGGCAGCAGTATTTCAATGTCGTCAAGATCGCGGCCCTTGAGGTTGTTGATGTTGGAACCCGCTGCCACACGCATTACGTGGCGCCGGTAGGGCTTCGTCTGAAAGAAGTGGGCAAAGTAGCCGGCGTCTACCTCGGAGGTGGGTCTCAGCACTTTGCAGAAGGCTCCGAACGCGACTTCTTCGTCGCGGCGGATGCGCGCTGCTTTTCCTACGACATCGAGACTTCCGCTGGAAGCGGCGATGAGCACGTCACCCCGCTTGAGCCACTGCTTCTCAGTCACTCTCGAAGCGGGCACGTACACGAGGTCGCCGTTCATCAACTCACCGTCAACGATGTTCCCGGCGCGGACCACTCCCACAGTACCGATCTGTGGGGTAACCGATGCTTCTGCCGACTTATAGGTGACGCCTCGAACTTGTGTGGCCAGATCGCGTACGGGAACGCGCCGAATCATGTCAGCAGCGCCTTCAGGTCTTGGATGCCTTCCAAGATCTCTCGCTCAAGAACGGCGAGCTCCTCGAGCATCTCAGACGGCGGCGCGTATTCAACCTCGTCGTAGACGACCTCCGTGTAGCGGTTGATACTGAGGTCGTAGTCGCAGGCCGCGATCTCCGCCTTGGGCACACAGAATGACTGCTCGGTGAGCGCTCGCTCCATCTCCGAACCGTGACGCTCTCGCCAGCGGGCTAACGCATCGGGCAGGTTGTTGCTCCTGTGGCCCTCTTCCGTCAGGCCCGTGGCGAGCGCGCCAAGCTCGGTTTCGTCGAGCAGTCGGTCACGCTTGTCGTCCAGGCTGTAACCATCCGCCTGTAGGTCATAGAACCATACGAGATCGGTGCCACCAGAGTTCGTCTTCGTGAACAGCAAGATCGCTGTGGACACTCCCGAGTACGGCTTGAACACACCTGCGGGCAGCGACACGATCCCATCCAGCTTCTGATCCTCGACCAAGATCCGGCGAAGTTCCTTGTGCGCTTTCGTCGAGCCGAATAAAACGCCGTCGGGCACGATCACGGCCGCCCGGCCACCGGGTCTGAGCAACCGCAGGAACAGGGCCACGAACAGCAGCTCGGTCTTCTTGGTCCTGACGACCTGCAGAAGGCCCTTGGCAGTGCCCTCGTAGTCGAGCGACCCGGCGAACGGCGGATTGGCGAGGATCAGGCTGTAGGCCTCGGTGTCGCCGGCGTGATCCTCGGCGAGCGAGTCCCGGTAGCTGATGTTCGGGTTCTGCACCCCGTGGAGCTGCATGTTCATCGAACCGATGCGGAGCATCGTGTTGTCGAAGTCGTAGCCCGAGAACATCCCGTTGTGGAAGTGCTTCGACGCGGCAGGGCGCGTGAGCGCGCTCGGGTGCTCGCGGCGGACGTACTCCCCGGCGCCAACCAAGAAACCGCAGGTGCCGCTGGCCGGATCGCAGATCACGTCGTCGGGCTGGGGCGCCATCATCTCGACCATCAGCTCGATGATGTGCCGCGGCGTACGGAACTGGCCGTTCTGGCCGGCCGCGGCGATCTTCGAGAGCATGTACTCGTAGACGTCGCCCTTGGTGTCCCGGTCGGCCATCTCGACCGCGTCGAGCCCGTCCACTGCCTTTTGCAACAGCCCAGGCGTCGGAATCGTGAGCTTGGCGCCGGTCATGTGCTTGGCATGGGTGCTCTCGTCGGCTCGCTGCTGGAGGAACGGGAACACGTAGTTCTCGACGATGTCGAACATCTCGGATGGAGGCAGATTCTTGAACTTCGACCAGCGCAGATCCCGGTACGGCCGACCCTCGGCCCGCCCTTCGGGCTGGAACGCCTGCCCCTCAGGGAAGATGTCGTCCTCGGCCGGGATCGGCTCACCCGTGCGATTCGCCTTGTTCTCCGCGAGCGTTTGCTGCTCATCGAGGGCCTTGACGAACAGCAGGTAGGTGAGCTGCTCCATCACCTCCAGCGGGTTCGAGATGCCCCCCGACCAGAAGCCGTTCCACACCGCATCGATCTGCCGCTTCAGCTCACCCGTCACCATGACCGCCCATTCTCGCCCGCAGCGCGGCCCCCGCGCATACAGGCAGGGGTTACGACAGAGCTTGCCTTCTGGGCCGTCCCTCACGAGTGTGAGCTGGGCTAGATGTCGGCCCAAGGCATGGCATCGACGAAGCGCTCCAGATGAGCGACGTTAGTGGTCGCTACGACGACCGATTCGCCTGGAGCGGCGGCGGCGAGTCGGCGTGCTTGGGCTGCGAGAAGGACGTCTCCGTCAAGCGCTGCGTGGTGGGCGGTGGGGTGCCCCCTGTTGCGTGCCTCAGCCCAGAGTGCAGCAGCGTCGTGCATGATCGCGGTGGACAGCGGCGCATAGCTCAACCCAGCACAGAGTTCGTCGAGGCGCTTGACGCCTTCAGTCCGGCCCGAGCGGATCAGCTCACGCCGCACCTCGTAGTCGGCGATCTCGGGAAGCACGATGTCTGTGCCAATGGCACCATGGGCCAGCGCCCACTCCCGGGCTTCGTTCGCCGGACCTCGTGGCGTCGGGTTGCTGAGCAGCCCGAGCGGGCCGCTGTCGAGCACGATGATCACGTCAGAACGGGCGTCCTTCGGCGTGTCGGCTGGCCGCCAACGCGTCCGTCAGGAGCAGCGCCGTCTCTTCGCGCTCTTCTGCGCTGCCGATCGCAGCGACGGCGTCGAGTGCATGGAGCGCCCGGGTTGCGGCATCGGTGTACATGGTGCTGTCGGCGGCGTAGTGCTCTGCTTTCGTGAAGTAGTGAGACCGTCTAACGGCACCCTTGCGGCCGGTGGGCAGCCACCCGAGCTTCGCCATCTTGAGCTTGATGGCGACGCCGATGGCCTGCCGTAGTCGCAATGAAGACCCGCTGTCCGCAAGAGCGCTGCTGATGACCGGATCTGTCTCGACGAAGCGTGCAACGCCGCACAATGCCGGAAACCCGTGCATCTCGGCGTCGGTGAGCCGTCGCTCATTCTCGGGGTCGTTGAGGATTGAGAAGAGCCTCAGCCATGCTTCGGGGCACCGACCGATCTCGCCTCGGTACTTTGCTGCGTGGGCGTCGTTGTTGAAGTCGGAGGCGCTGAGTTCTCGGCTGTAAGGCTGCGGCAACTCGAGATCAATGACCATATCCAGATTCTAGACATCTGAAATCAAGACGCCAGAAATCTAGATGTCATGGCGGCGAAGGCACACGGGTGGCCGTCGGCGCAGCCAGGAAATGGCGACATATGCGGATCAAGAAGCGCTACAAATGCGGCATGGAGGCTGGCGTACGCGAACTGCGAGACCATCTCAGCAGCTATCTGGCGGCAGTGCGGGACGGCGCGGAGGTGGTGGTCACAGATCACGGTAAGGCGTTCGCGCGGCTGATTCCGCTTGCAGGTCCTCGTGCAATTGACCGGCTGATCGCTGAAGGAGTGGTGACCGCTGCGAGCGCCCCGCGTCGGGCACTGGTGACGGCCGAGTTCACAGGAACGGCACCAGTGAGTGATCTGGTGGCTGAACAGCGCAGGTGATTGCCTATTTCGACACTTCCGTGTTCATCCCCCTGATCGTCGACGAGCGTTTGTTGACGCTCGAAGCCCGCGAGCAGCGTGCGATGCGGCGCGGGTGGGCGGCGGTGCGAGAATGAGCCAATGAGCGGATCGGCTGGGGGAGCGCCGGAGATTGACGGCGAGCGTTTGATGGGGCGCCTCGACGAATTGGCGCAGATCGGGGCGATCGAGGGAACGCAGGGGAACTGCCGGCTCGCGCTCACTGACGAGGACCGCGACGGGCGGGACTTGGTGTGTACGTGGATGGCCGACCTGGGTCTTGACATCACGATTGACGGGCTCGGCAACGTCGTGGCCTGCACCGAGGCTGGCCGCGTTGCCGATTCGGTGATGATGGGCAGTCACATTGACACCGTTGCCACCGGAGGGCGCTACGACGGCAACCTCGGCGTGCTGGCCGGCCTGGAGGTGATCGAGTCGGTGCTGTCCAGCGGCCGGATGCCGGCACGCCCATTGTCGGTGGGGTACTTCACCGACGAGGAAGGCAGCCGGTTCGCTCCCGACATGCTCGGCAGCCTCGCGTATGTGGGCGGCATGGCCCTCGAGGAAGCTCTGGAGATCACCGACCGCGACGGCATCGCAGTCGGCGACGAACTCGACCGCATCGGCTACCGGGGCGCGGCGCCAGTGCCCGGCACTGTCCCGTTCGCCTTCATGGAGTTGCACATCGAGCAGGGCCCGGTGCTGGAGTTTCACGAAACCCAGATCGGCGTCGTGGAAGGCGTGCAGGGCATCTCATGGACCGAGGTCACCCTGCGGGGCCAGTCGAACCACGCAGGTACGACGCCCATGCCGCTGCGGCGAGATGCGGGCCTCGCGGCGTGCCGCATCGCAAACGAGGTGCGCGACCTGGCGCACAACATCGGCGACTCACAGGTCGGCACGGTGGGCGCGATCTCGCTGGTGCCGAACCTCGTGAACGTCATCGCCGGCTCGGCGACGATGACCGTGGACCTGCGCAACACCTCTGAAGCAATGCTGCGCCACGCCGAGTCGCGGCTCGACGAGATCGTGTCCCGCAACGCCGAGGCGGAGCACCTCGACGCGTCGATGCGTCGCACCGCCCGATTCGAACCCGTCGAGTTCCATCCGGCCGTCATCGACCTCGTCGAGCAATGTGCCGCCGAGGCCGGTCTGACGCACCGCCGCATGCCCTCGGGCGCAGGTCATGACGCGCAGATGCTGGCGCGGGTGTGCCCGACAGCCATGATCTTCGTGCCCAGTTTCGACGGCGTAAGCCACAACCCAGCCGAGTACACCGCACCGCGAGACATCGAAGCGGGGGCGAACCTGCTGGCCGATGTGGTGTGGCGTCTCGCCAACGGCGAAATCGACGACGAACTGGGCCGCGCCGAGCCCGCGGGCCGCTCTGAGACTCAACCCGACGCCGGAATTGATCTCAGGTCTGGCGGGCGCGTCGGTGGCGAGTTCGATGGCAATGCGCGTGCTCGGGCAGATCGCACGACAGACGGCGGGGCGACGACATGAGACCGCTCACCGTCGGCGCAGCGCAGCTCGGGCCGATCGCCCGCTATGAGACCCGCGCCAGCGTGGTCAAGCGCCTGATCGCCCTGCTTCGTCAGGGCGCCGAGCGAGGCTGCGAAGTGGTGGTGTTCCCCGAACTGGCGCTTACCACCTTCTTTCCCCGGTGGTATTTCCCCGACGATTCACCTGAGCTGCTCGCGTACTTCGAGACCGAGATGCCCTCTGCGGAGACACAGCCGCTGTTCGACGAAGCCAAGCGCCTCGGCATCGGCTTCCACCTGGGGTACGCCGAACTGACCCCGGATGGACACCGCTACAACACCGCCATCCTCGTCGACAGCGATGGCACCCTCCTCGCCAAATACCGCAAGGTGCACATTCCCGGGCACGAAGAGCACGAGCCCCAGCGCCCGTTCCAGCATCTCGAGCGGCGCTACTTCGAGGAGTCCGCCGAGGGCTTCAGCGTGTGGCGGGCATTCGGGGGTGTCATGGGCATCGCGTTGTGCAACGACCGGCGCTGGCCCGAGACCTACCGCGTCATGGGCCTCCAAGGCGTCGAGATGATCTTCATCGGCTACAACACGCCGCTGCACTACGCGCCAGACCCGATCCAGGACCCGCTGCAGGCATTCCACAACCATCTGGTGATGCAGGCAGGCGCCTACCAGAACGGCACCTGGGTGGTCGGCGTCGCCAAGGGCGGCACCGAGGAAGGCGTGGAGTCGCTGGCGCACTCGGCGGTGATCGCGCCGTCGGGCCAGATCGTCGCCCAGGCAGTCACCGACGGCGATGAGCTGATCACGGCCCAGTGCGACTTGGACTGGTGCTCGCAGTACAAGGACACCGTGTTCAACTTCGACCGCTACCGCCGGCCCGAGACCTACCAGCTCATCGGCAAGCAGAAGGGCGTCGTCCCGCCACCGTGAGCAGTGGTGCGATTGACTGCGCGGCGGTGCGACAATAGCCAGCGGGGAAGGGACAAATGGGGTTCCGGAGACGAGGTATTCGATGACGGCAGAGCACTCGGTGACGGGGTTCGTGCTGAACGGCTCGCCGGTCACGGTCGCCAGCGACCATGAGCACCTGCTGGCGGCATTGCGAGATGAGCTGGGGATCATCTCGCCCAAGGACGGGTGTGCGCCGTCGGGTCAATGCGGCTGCTGCACGGTGCTGGTAGACGGCAAGGCCCGGGTGGCCTGCCAGACGAGCCTCGAACGCTCGGCGGGCACCGAGATCACCACTGTCGAGGGGTTCGACGAAGCCGAGCTGGACGCCATGGCGAACACCTTCGCGGCGCACGGTGCCTTGCAGTGCGGGTTCTGCACGCCGGGCATCGTGGTGCGGCTGAAGGCTCTGCTGGACCGCAAGGGCTCGGCATTGACACGTGAGGAAGCCAGCCGCCATCTCGGCGGGCACCTCTGCCGCTGCACCGGTTATACGAAGATCCTCGATGCGGTGGAATCGCTGGCGGCGGGAGAAGTGCCGGTGGCGCTGCCGCCCAAGGGCATCGGCAGTTCCGGTGTCCGCTACGAGGCCCGCGAGCTCACACTGGGCAGCCGCCCTTACATCGACGACATCGTGATCGACTCGTCGATCAGCGGTGTGACAGCCCCGTACGGAATGCTGCACGGCGCATTGCGGTTCGCCGACCATGCCCGTGCCGATGTGCTGTCGATCGACACCAGCGCAGCTCAGGCCATGCCCGGCGTGCAAGCCGTGTTCACCGCCGCCGACATCCCCGGAGTGCTGCGGGTGGGCCTCATCCACAAGGACTGGCCGGTGATGATCCCCGTCGGCGGGCGAACGTCCTACCTCGGCGACGTGCTGGCGATCGTCGTTGCCGACAATCGGCCCGCTGCTCGGCGTGCCGCCGAAGCGATCGAGGTGTCCTACGACGTCCTTGAGCCCATGACAGACCCGGTACGGGTGAAGGACAGCGACATCGACGCTGTGTGGGAGCTCGACGGCAACATCCTGTCGCGCTCGACCTATTCCCGCGGCGACATCGACGCGGCGCTGGCTGCGTCGGCCCACACGGTGACGGAGACTTTCCAGACCCAACGCATCGAGCACGCGTATCTCGAGCCCGAGTCCACCCTGGCCGTGCCCACGCCTGCCAACGGGCTCCCTGCGGGACTGCACGTCTACACCGGCGGCCAGGGCATCTGGGATGACCGCAACGACATCGCCGCGGTACTTGCGCTTGACCCGTCGGTCGTCACGACTGAGCTGGTCTCCAACGGGGGCGCGTTCGGCGGCAAGGAGGACATGTCGAACCAGGCCCACGCGGCGCTGGCGGCGTGGCTGACCGGTCGCCCGGTGCGGATCACGTTGTCGCGTGAAGAGTCCTTGCTCATGCACCCCAAGCGGCACCCCATCCGCATGACCTACGAAGTCGGCTGCGACGTCGAGGGCAAGCTCACCGCTGTGCGGGCGCGCATGTTCGGCGATTCGGGCCCGTATGCGTCAGTGGGCATGAAGGTGCTGGAACGCTCGGCGGGCCACGCCACCGGACCATACCTGGTGCCTGCAGTGGACGTCGAGTCGGTTGCGGTGCGCACCAACAACCCGGTGTGCGGCGCCTTCCGAGGCTTCGGCGCGAACCAGGCGCAGTTCGCCATGGAAGGCGTCATGGACCGGCTGGCCGAAGCGGTGGGCATCAGCGGTTTCGAAATGCGCCAGCGCAACGTGGTGGTACCCGGGGGAGTGTGGGGACCGGGCCAGATCATGGACGACGGCTGCCTCGGGGCCCAGGCCTGCCTCGACGCCGTGCGTGAGCCCTACGAGGCAGCCCGCGCCGCCGGCAAGCCCGTCGGGATCGGACTGGGACTGAAGAACTCCGGCCTCGGGAACGGCTTCAAGGAGATCGCCAAGGCGATTGTGCGCTTCTGTGACGACGGCACAGTCGAGGTTCGTCACTGCTGGACCGAGATGGGCCAAGGCGTGCACACCGTCGCGCTGCAGGTCGCCGTGGAGGAACTCGGCGTTGATCCTGAGGCGGTGCGAGTGATCGTGGACTCCACGCGCGAGCTCGGTGCGGGCCAGACCACCGGCAGCCGGGGCACGCTCATGGGCGCAGGCGCAGTGGCCGATGCGTGCCGCGCTGCTCTGGCCGACGGCTGCAAGCCCGAGGTCGACTACGAAGGCGAGTACCGGGTCGACTGGACCAACTCGCTGTCGGAGGGCTTGGAGAACCCAGTTATCCACTCGACGTTCGGCTACGCCGCCCAGGTCGTCATTCTCGATCCCGACTCCGGCGAGGTAGAGAAGGTCATCGCAGCGCACGATGTCGGCCGGGCCGTGAACCCTGTGCTGTGCGAGGGCCAGATCGAAGGCAGCGTGCATATGGGACTCGGCTATGCGCTGAGCGAGGGCTTCCCTGCTGACGCCGATGGTCGGCCGCTCAATTCCACGCTGCGCAGCCTCGCCATCATCCGGCCCAAGGACATGCCCGACGTCGAGGTGATCCTGGTGGAGTCGCCCCAGCCAGGCGCTCCTTACGGCATCAAGGGCGTCGGCGAGATCGGGCTCGTGCCGACGGCGGGAGCGGTCGCAGCGGCCCTGCGGGAGTACGAAGGCGAATGGCACAACGAGCTGCCGATGCGCAACCCCTCGAACCGCGAGCGGGCCGACGCCTGGGTATAGCTCGACACAAGCAAGGCTGAGCCGGTCATCACGCCCGGTGGCGGCGCGGGTGGCAGAGTGCAGGCCATGACATCACCTGGTTCAGTCACGTTCGGCCTGCTGTTGCCGTCACGGGAGCTCGCGATGTACGCCCCCCATGACGGTGATCCCCGCCGGCTTGTCGACTTAGCGGTGCAGGCCGAGGAACTCGGTTTCGCTGCTGCATGGATCGGCGACTCGCTGCTGGCCAAGCCGCGGGCCGAACCGCTCTCGGTGCTCGCTGCTGTTGCAGCTGCAACCGAGCGCATCGACATCGGCACAGCGGTGCTGCTCGCGTCGATGCGAAATGCGACGCAGCTCGCCCAGCAGGCCGCCACCGTCGATGCGCTGTCTGGAGGCCGGCTCATCCTGGGTGTCGGCGCAGGCCCACCCGCACCCGATGTCAACGCCGACTTCGACCTCGTCGGCGGCGACTTCGATCGGCGGGGCACCCAGCTCATGCAGATCGTGCACGATGCCCGCGAACTCTGGCAGGCCGATGGCACTCCAACGGCGCAGCGGCTTCAGCCAGTGTGCGTGACTGAGGGCGGTCCCCGCCTATGGTTGGGCGGCTCGGGGCCTCGTGGGCTCGAGCGGGCCGGCCGGCACTTCGACGGCTGGTTCCCGACCGCTCCCGCGGTGGATGCGTTCGCCGAACAGCTCGTGACGATGCGTGCTCACGCAGCCGACGCAGGACGAGACCCGGCCTCGATCACCGCGGCGGCCTACCTGACCGTCAACATCGGCGATCCCGAAACCGCCGCTGCTGAAGTCGACGAGCACTCCAAGCTCTATTACGGCGCCCCCGCAGAGGTGGTGCGCCGGCTCCTGGGCACGTATTCGGGGACGCAGGCGCAGGTGGCAGCATGGCTGCAGAGCTACATCGACGCCGGTTGCGAGCACATCAGTCTCCGCCTGGCATCATCCGACGTCGACACCCAGCTCGACCGCCTCGTCGAATTGCTCCCCGAGCTGCGCAGCTGACGGCGCTGGCACGCCCAGGCGACCCAGAAGGCCTCAGCACCGGGATTACGCTCGCAGCCGTGAGTGAGGGGGGTGCGTCAACGCCTGGCTTGGTGTGCTCGCACCATCACCTGTACTCGGCGTTGGCGAGGGGAATGCCTCCGCCACCGCGCACGCCAGGCGGCTTCGCTGAGATCCTCGAGCTGGTGTGGTGGCGCCTCGACCGAGCGCTCGATCTCGAGATGCTGGAGTGGTCGGCGAAACTCGGCGCGCTCGAAGCGCTGGAATCAGGCTGCACAGCCATTGTCGATCATCACGAATCGCCCAATGCCATCGAAGGCTCGCTCGATGTCATCGCAGCGGCCTGTGCCGAGGTCGGAGTGCGCATCAGCTGCTGCTACGGCGTCACCGACCGTCACGGCGTCGATGGGGCGCGGCGCGGCCTCGCGGAGAACGATCGCTTCCTCGCCGCTGGGGGTCGGGGATACGTCGGCGTACACGCGTCGTTCACCTGCACCAACGACACCCTGGCTGCTGCGGCGGACCTCGCCCGCCGCCATGGTGTCGGCGTCCACATCCACGTTGCCGAAGGCCCGCCAGACGCCGACGCTGCTCAACGGCTGGCCGGACTCAGCGACGAGCGTTGGCTGCTCATCCATGGTGTCCACCTGCCGACCGTGCACGGTCTTGAGGGCACGATCGTGCACAACCCTCGGTCCAACATGAATAACGCAGTCGGCTATGCCAACCCCGTCAGGTTCGCCGACATGAACCCCATCGCCTTAGGCACGGACGGGATCGGTGCCGACATGCTCGACGAGTTCCGTGTCGCGTACGCACGCTTGCGCGAGCACGACGTAACGGCGGGTCCGGATGCGCCGTGGGAGTGGCTCGCGCACGGGTGGGCGCTCATGCCAGAGGCCCGTAACGACGCCGTGCGCTGGTCCTACCCGAGCGACGACCCTTGGCATCTCGCCTACACACCCGGCGTCCACGCGCTTGACGTCACGATTGACGGCGAACAGGTGCTGGCAAACGGCGTCGCTACACGTATCGATCCGGTCGAAGTGCGGGCCAAGGCCTCAGAGCAAGCCCAACGGCTCTTCGCTGCGCTCGACGAACTTGACTGAGACTTTGGATTGGGGAGAACGACGATGGCTGCACTGGTGACCCGCAACCCGCTGTACGACGGGCGCGACTGGCCTGCCGCGCCGACTGAGGTGCGGGCATTTCATCGCCGGCTGCCTGCGTATGCGCCCACGCTGGTCATCGACGCACCCCGGCTCGCGGACAGCCTCGGCGTCGGCCGAGTTCTGGTCAAGGCCGAGACCCAGCGGATGGGACTGCCCTCGTTCAAGATCCTGGGTGCGTCGTGGGCCTCGTACCGCGCCATCTGCGAGCACCTCGGCGGCGAGCCGCCGCCGTGGGCGAACATCAACGCCTTGGCGGCCAGCCTGGCGCACTTGCGGCCGATGACGCTCGCGGCTGCTACTGACGGCAACCACGGCCGGGCCGTCGCCTTCATGGCTCGACTCCTGGGCTTCGACGCCCACATTCTCGTGCCCATCGGCACCTCGCAGGCTCGTATCGCTGCCATACAGGACGAGAGCGCCACGGTGACTGTCGTGGACGGCACCTACGACGACGCCATCGAGCAGAGCGCCGAGATGGCCAGTGACCGCTGCCTGGTGGTGTCGGACACCTCCTGGCCCGGCTACGAGACCATCCCCGCCAACGTCGCCGAGGGCTACACCACGATCTTCGCCGAAGTAGACGATGCGCTCGCTGCGAATGGCATCGGCCAGCCAGATCTCGTGGCGGTCCCCGTCGGCGTCGGAGCCTTCATGGCCGCAGCGGTCACCCACTACCGCAGTGGCGAGCACCGGCCTGTGCTGGTATCGGTCGAGCCCGACGATGCCAACTGCGTGCAGGCGTCGACTTTGGCCGGGGAGATCACCGAGACTCCCGGACCGCACCGCTCGATCATGGTGGGCCTGAACTGCGGGGTGCCCTCGCCGCTGGCTTGGCCGATGATGGCCAGCGGCGTCGACTGGTGCGTCTCGGTCGACAGCGACGCCGCCGGCCGGGCCATGGCCGATCTCGCCGGTGCACAGGTTGTGGCAGGCGAGACCGGCAGCGCATCGCTGGCGGGCCTGCGGGCGCTGCTGGCTGACGAACAGGGCCGCGATGCGCTCGACGACCTGGCGAATGCCACGGTGCTCGTCATGGTTACCGAGGGTGCCACCGACCCGGCTAACTACGAACGAATCGTCGGCCGGCCCCACACCGAGGTAGGCCGGGTGCTCACCGCTGTGCGGTGAGCACCATCGGACTCAGCCTCACCGCTGTGCGGTGAGCACCATCGGACTCAGCCTCACCGCCGTGCGGTGAGCACCATCGGGCACAGTCTCACCGCTGTGCGGTGAGGTCGATCGGGCACAGTCTGACCGCAGTACGTTGAGCGACGACTCGGGACTCGCAATCAAGGAGATGCACGCAATGCCGCTGGACCAAGCGAACTATCAGGCGATGCTCATCGACAAGCGTGACAACGGCGTGGCTGTCGTCACGCTGAACCGCCCAGAGCGACTCAATGCGATCAACGGGCAGATGCATCACGAGATGGCGACGTTCACGCGCGATGCGCAGACTGACGACGACGTAAAGGTCGTCGTGCTTGCCGGCTCAGGGCGTGCCTTCTGCGCCGGCGGCGACTTCAGCGACACCGGCGGGCCGGCGGTCAGCTTCGAAGAGGGACGCCAGATCGTCGACCACCTGCTCGAGCTGCGCAAGCCGATCATCGCCGCCGTGCAGGGATACGCGATGGGCCTCGGCGCCAACATCTCCCTGCTGTGCGACGTCGTCGTGGCGGGGCACAGCTCGGTGTTCGCTGACACGCACGTCAACATGGGCATCGGTGCCGGCGACGGGGGCCAAGTCATCTGGCCGTTGCTCATGGGTGTGAACCGGGCGAAGTGGCACCTGATGACCGGCGAACGAGTCACCGGTCAGATGCTCTATGACATGGGGCTCGTCAACTTCCTGGTCGACGACGATGCCATTCTCGATACAGCGCTCGAGAAGGCAGCGCAGCTCGCCGCAGGACCGCAGAAGGCCATCAGCGCCTCCAAGGTGCCGATCAACAATTGGATCCGACAGATGTCAGCGCAGATCCTGCCGCTGTCGCTCAGCCTCGAAGGCGAGACATTCCACAGCAGCGACGCCCGCGAGGCTCAAAGAGCGTTCGTGGAAAAGCGCGCCCCGAATTTCGACTAACCACTACCTGGGACGCAGGCAGCAGCGACGCAGAAAGGGGGGGCATGGCGCTGGGATCTCTCACGGGCGACGACGACGGCGCGACTCCGGACGTCCCTGTCGGCCGGCTCGCCCGGCTGCTGCGCCCGTTCGTAGGCGTCGCCGTTCCGGCGTTTGCAGCAATCGCAGCGCTGATCGTGGGCGCAGTGATGCTGCTCACCTTCGGCGCGAACCCGCTTGTCGCCTACGGCGAACTCGTCACGGGCGCGTTCGGCAGTGCCGACAACCTCGCCGACACTGCGGTGCGGGCGATGCCGCTCGCACTGGTGGGCGTCGGCATCTGCATCGCTTTCCGCACCGACGTCATCAACATCGGCGGAGAAGGGCAGATCATCCTGGGCGCCATCGCAGCCACCGTGACGTCGATGGCCTTCGACGACGTGCCGCGCGTCCTGCTGGTGCCGATGGTGATCGTCGCCGGCGCGATCGGCGGCGGATTCTGGGGCGCGATCCCCGGTGCGCTCAAGGCCTACGCAGGCGTCAACGAGATCCTCTCGACGATCATGATGAACATCGTCGCGGCGCACCTGCTGAGCTTCCTGCTGCAGGACCTGCTCATCGAACCCGGTGCCATCAAGATTCAGCAGACCCGTCGTCTCAGCGAGAACGCCGACCTGCCGCTGCTGCCCGGCGGAACCCGGCTCCACATCGGCGTGCTGATCGCCATCTTGGTGGCGGTGCTGGGTTACCTGCTGATGTTCCGCAGCGCACTGGGCATGCGCTTGAGGTCGGTGGGCCACAACCCCGACGCCTCCCAGTACGCCGGCATGGCCGTGAAGAAAAGCATCACCCAGGCGCTCGCGTTCAGCGGGGCCTGCTGCGGCATCGCCGGCGCGGTGCTGGTGTTCGGCAGCGAGTCACATCGCTTGATCGGCGAGGGTGGCGCGGCAGCCTTCACCCAGAACGCCGGCTTCAACGGCATTGTGGCGGCTCTGTTTGGCGCACTGCATCCGATCTTCACCGTGCCCGCCTCGTTCCTGTTCGGCGGGATGCTCACCGGCGGCAGCGACATGCAGCGAGCCACACAGGTTCCCGCGGCGCTGGTGGTTGCGCTCAACGGTGTCGTGGTGGTGTTCGTGGTCGGCAGCCTGAGATTGCGCGACCGGCTCCGGACCTGGGCAGGCGGGATCGCTAGCTACGGGGGCCGGGCGTGAGCGAATTCTTCACCGTCACCGTCCTCGTCGCCACGCTTGCCTCCGGCATACGGCTGGCAACGCCATTTCTTCTGGCGGCCCTGGGCGAGACCATCGGTCAGCGCTCTGGGGTGCTCAACCTCGGCGTGGAGGGCGTGATGCTGATCGGGGCCTACGCCGCCTACATCACGGCGTCGCGCACCGGCAGCCCGCTGGCCGGCGTTGTCGCAGCGCTGATCGCTGGCGCGGCAATGGGGTGCGTGTACGCCTTCATCACCGTGGTCATGCACGCCACGCAAGGCATCAGCGGCATCGGCATATTCCTGTTCGGCCTGGGCTTCACGGACCTGCTGTTCCGCAAGCAGGTGGGCACACCGATCCCCATCGACGGGCTCGGTACGGTGCGGATTCCCGGCCTCGCCGACCTGCCCGTGGTCGGCGAGGTGCTCTTCGAGCACAGCCTGCTGACCTACGCGGCGTTCGCGCTGGTGCCCGTCGTCTGGTTCGCCATGAACCGGACCACGTTCGGCCTCAATGTCCGAGCCGTCGGCGAAACGCCCGAGGCTGCCGACACGCTCGGTGTACGTGTCAACATCGTGCGCACCCAGGCGATCATCATCGGCAACGTGATGGCTGGGCTGGCCGGCGGCACGCTGGCGCTTGACGTCGGCATCTTCCAGCAGAACCTCACGTCAGGTCAGGGGTTCATCGCCGTGGCGCTGGTGTACTTCGGGGCTTGGCGGTCCAGTGGCGTGATGGCCGGGGCGCTGTTGTTCGGCGTCGTATCGTCCACGGTGCTGCAGCTCAAGACGCTCGGAATCATCGTGGGAGCGTCATCGACGATTGCGGCAATGGCGCCTGCGGTGCTCACCATCGTGGTTCTCGTTTTGGTAAGCCGACGCATCGGCGCGCCGGCGGCCCTGACAGTGCCATTTGAACGCGACGGCTAGAGACCGTGCGGAGACGCAGGCCTGCTCGTCGCCCCACCGGATTCGTTCCGTTCTGGTTCCGAACCATCGCAACGCTGCCGAAACACGCCCGGCACCCAAAGTTGACAGTGCACGACACGGCGGGTCATGAAGGTGACCTAGCATCTCTGGGGAGTCGGAGGGCCACATGCTTGTCGCGGATTGCCCGCGCGAACTCCGGCTGCCGCTCAACACCTTCTGGGAGGATCTCATGTCTGCACCTACTGCGCCATCCGGCGCACCGAAGCGGCGAACGCGTCGCCGCTTGACGTCGCTGCTGGTGGCGCTCGCAGCGCTCACCCTGCTGGCTGCGGCATGCGGAGATTCCGATGACGCTGATTCGGGCACCGCTGTGACCGAATCTGGGACCGCTGCGACGGACGCTGCTGCCGTTGACGACGACATGGAGTCCGAGGACGACATGGAGTCCGACGACGACATGGCAGCGGACGACGACATGGAAGCTGAAGACGACATGGCGGCGCCGCTGCGCATCGCGATTGTCGCGCCGAGTGCGAGCAACGACCTCGCATTCACACAGAGCATGGTCGACGCAGTGAACGCGATCGGAGAGACCCGTGCGGTCGAGGTTGCTGTGACTGACGGCACCTTCATCGTGGAGGAAGCGGCTGCGGCCATACGCGGCTACGCCGAGGACGGCTTCGACCTTGTGATCGCCCATGGCAGCCAATACGGCGGACCGCTCGGCGAGATCGCTCCGGACTTCCCAGACACTTCCTTTGCCTGGGGCACCGCTGCGGACTTCATGGGCCATGCCAACGTCTTTGCCTACACGGTGCGTTCTGATGAAGGCGGCTACGTGTCGGGCACAGTCGCAGCACAGATCAGCGCGACAGGCGTGATCGGTGTCATCGGCCCGATCCCGGTGGGCGACGCAAAGCTCTACGTCGACGGTTTTGCTGCGGGCGTGGCGGCGACAGACTCGTCCATCACGACCAACATCGTGTACACCGACTCGTTCAGCGATGTCGCATTGGCGGCTGAAGCCGCCGAGGCCCACATCTCCAACAACGCCGATGTGCTGACCGGTTCGGCGCAGATGGTTGTGGGAGCGACCGGTGTCGCCAACGAGCACGACGTGGCGTGGTTCGGCACACAAGCCAATCAGACTGCGCTCGGTGAGAGCATCGTGGTCGCTTCGCAGGTGTACCACTGGGAAGTGCTGCTGGCGGACATGATCGACAGGATCGAAGCCGGCACGCTCGGCGGCGAGGTCATGATCGCCACGCTCGCCAACGGCGGCATCGAGATCGAATTCAATGACGGCTACGGCCTTGACGCTGGGATCCAAGCGGCTGCGGAGGCAACCATCGCGGGCATCGCCGACGGCTCGATCTCGACGGGCATCGAGTAGGCCAGTCGCTGCAGGCTGCGGGAGGTTGCGAGGTTGCACCGACGCGTGAAGCACTCGTGGTCATGAACTCCCAGCGCGCCAGATGAATCGGCACGACGGCACGACGGCTGCCGGGGTCTCGACACCGAACGAGGCCCCGGCACCGCTGATGCTGGAAATGCGCGGCATCACCAAACGTTTCCCGGGCGTCATCGCCAACGAGGACGTCGACCTCGTCGTGCAGCCCGGGCACGTCCACACGCTGCTGGGAGAGAACGGCGCCGGCAAGAGCACGCTCGTCAAGATCCTCTACGGGCTGTACCGCCAGGACGAGGGCACGGTCAAGATCCAAGGCGAACAGATCGAGGTGACGTCGCCCGCAGATGCCATTCGCCACGGCATCGGCATGATTCACCAGCACTTCATGCTGGTGCCCACCCTGACAGTGGCAGAGAATGTGGCGCTGGGCTTGCACGGGCGGCGCGGTCTCGCCGACATGGGCCCGGTGCGCCGTCGGCTCATCGAGGTGTCCGAGCAGCACGGGTTGGCCATCGACCCTGACGCGTACATCTGGCAACTCGCGGTCGGCGAGCGTCAGCGGGCCGAGATTCTCAAGGCGCTGTACCGCGACGCTCGGATCCTGGTGCTGGACGAGCCCACAGCGGTGCTCACACCGCCCGAGGTTGTCGATCTGTTCGCCACGCTGCGATCGTTGACCGACGAGGGGCGCGCTCTCATCTTCATCTCCCACAAGCTGGCCGAGGTGATGGAGATCTCCGATGAGATCACGGTCCTGCGTGACGGCCGGGTCGTGGGCCGCACCACACCGTCGGAGACGACCCGGGAGGGCCTGGCCTCGATGATGGTCGGCCGTGAAGTACGGCTCGGCCGTGATGTCCCGCCTCAGCCGACCGGTGACGACCTGTTGGTCGTCGACAGCCTGCACGTCGAGGGCGACCGGGGTAACGCAGCACTCGAGAACTTCTCGGTCAGCGTCTCCAGCGGCGAGATCGTGGGCATCGCCGGCGTCTCGGGCAACGGGCAGCGTGAGTTGGCCGAGGCGATCTTCGGTCTGCGGCCGATGAAATCCGGCAGGCTGGAGGTGCGCGGAAAACCGATCCCGACACCGGCGCCAAAGCAGGTGCGTCGGCGCGGCGTTGCGTTCGTCCCCGAAGAACGCATGCGGCATGGCGCGGTCGGTGAGCTCTCGGTGTCAGAGAACCTGATGCTGGTGGAGTACGAGCACCGGCCCTATGTGCGTGCCGGTTTGCTGCAGTTCCGGGCAATTGCGGAACGATGCCGCGATCTGGTGCGTCGGTTCGCGGTCAAGACACCGTCGATCGCGACCCAGACGTCGCACCTGTCCGGCGGCAACATCCAAAAAGTGGTCATCGCCCGGGAGTTCAGTGCCGAAGCTGACGTGCTGATCGTGGCCCAGCCCACTCGCGGCATCGACATCGGCGCCGCGGAGTACGTGCACGAGCGACTGCTCGAGAAGCGGGCCGCCGGTGCGGCGATCTTGCTTATCACCGAGGATCTCGACGAGGCCATGCAGCTCTCGGATCGTGTGGTGGTGCTGTACGAGGGCCGTGCCATGTGCAATCTGCCCCGCGCCGAAGCCACCACCGACCGAGTGGGCCTGCTCATGACCGGCGTCAGCGAAGACGAGCCCGCAGCGGTCTGAGTTCGGGTTCAGCGCGAGGCGATGCGACAGCTGCCGTCGGCGGCGGCACGGCTGCACGCTTCGGCCACCTGGCTCAGCACGGTCCGCTCAGCGCCCCGCACAAACGCTGTTTCACCGACCCCGACGATGCACGACTGGTCCTTCAGGGCGTGCGTCATGGCTCGCTCAGATGATGAACGACATGTTCGGCAGCGCGGAGGTGGAGTTCACGAGCTCGATCTTCTTGCGGGCGACTCGCAGGCCCTCGTCGGTGCGGCGCAGGCGATGGGTGGTGCGACCCACCCAGACGCGCATGTCGTTCGTCGCCTGCACGGCGTGCTCGTACAGCACGAAGTTGCTGCCCACCTCGTACTCGTCGGCGCTGCCGCCATCTCCGTCGCCGTCGGGATGCACGGCGAGTACCTGGATGTTCGAGATGATCCGCCGCATCGGCGACTTCGGCACTTGGGAGTAGCGCCGGCCGCTCATCAATTGGGTGATGCGGGTGGCGAGCCTGGTGCGGTTGTCGTTGAGAAAGCTCACACGAGAGCCGGGCTCGTAGTCGCCGTCCCCGGCGGGCACCCAGTAGTGAATGTCGTCGGTGACCAGCTCGAGCCATTCGGGGTAGCGGGATTCGTCCGCCAGCATCGCCTCGTGGTAAAGGAATTCTTCGATCTCGCGGCGTGTCGCCTCGTCGACGGCCGACATTGCTGCAGTTCAGCCCTGACCGTTGCCCGGCGACCCGTTGGGGGAGGCCGCGGCCGCCTCGCCGATCCTCGACATCACGTGCCGATAGTGGTGCCAGAAGCCCCGGCTGGTCGTCTCGTCGGTGATGTCGCTCCAGCGCTGCCCGTCTGAGCGCTGTTCGCGCTCGATGCCTCGGCGGAGGTCGACCCATGCATGCTCATCGGTCGGATTGGTGTCGAAGGCCCGGTGCATGCGCTCGGCAATGACGACGTCCTCGGGAAGGAAGAACGACGCCGGTCCCATCGCTGCCTCGGACTGCAGGATCACGCGCCGGTTGATGCCCGGGTCGGAGCTCTCCACCAGCAGCGGCGTGTGAAAGTGCTCGGTGAGCCCTGGTGCGAGCGGGTCGATGCGGGCAATGTTCATCTCGCCCAAGAACAGATTCGGGAACACGAAGGCGTGCGGCGGCCCGTCCCACATGATCTGTTTCGCCTTGTCGTCGCCGTAGGCCGCTTCCAGGTCGTCGCAGTAGGCGTTGACCTTGCTGCGGGGCGCCCCCAGCCAGGCCAGCTCGGTGGTGTAGCTGGCTCGGAAGTCGAGCTCGACGTGACCGCCGCCGTAGTCACGCGCTACCGAGGCGGTCTCTCCCTCGCCTCCGAGGATGACGTCCTCGTACTGGCTGCCGGCCAGCAGCGACGCCGTCAACGACTCGTGGGCGAAGATGATGTGGTAGCCGTCGTTGTCGCTTTCGGGCCACATTTTCCAGTTCGAATCGGCCCGCTGGCCGAGCCAGCCGCCGTTGAGCTGCAGCCGTCCGGTGGGCGACATGTCCGCGGCACGGTCGATGAGGTCGCTGCCTCCAGGGCCGAGGTGCTCGCTGAGCGGCCCGGCGGTGCCGCTCTGGTTGGCGAACACGAAACCCCGGTAGACGCCGACCTGGCCGGGCTGGTCGAGCCGCACGTCGGGCTTTCCATTCTGGAATCCCTTGGGGAAGGGAGCACCGAGCAGTGTCCCGTCGAGGTCGTAAGTCCAGGCGTGGTACGGGCAGCGGAAGTTGCGGCTGTTGCCCTCGGTCTGCGGGCACAGCGTGGTGCCTCGATGGGCGCAGCGATTCGCGACCACGCTGATATCGCCGTCGTGGGTGCGGGCCATGAGCACGTTCTCGGCGCCGAGCCGCCGAGCGACCCAGTCCCCAGCGTCGGGAATCTCCGATTCGTGGCCCACGAACACCCAGCCGTCGGTGAAGATGCGCTTCATCTCGTCGGCGAACACGGCCGGGTCCGAGTACAGGCTCCCGTGCACGCGGTAGTCCTGCACCAGATGCGTGTAGTCCCTGCCGACGCCGACGGTCGAGGATTCGGCGGCCAACTCCATCGCAGTCGAGACTACTCCTCGGCCTCGATTTGCATCAGGGGCCCCGCCGGCTGGGCTTGCTGCGACAGCGTCGCTAGATGATGAAGGGCAGGTTCGGCAGCGGCGACGTGGAGTTCACCAGCTCCACCTTCTTGGCGGCCATGCGCAGGCCCTCGGGCGTGCGCCGCAAGCGATGTGTCGCCCGTCCCGCCCACAGGCGCAGGTGCCCGGTTGCTTGAACGGCGTGCTCGTAGAGCACGAAGTTGCTGCCGACGTCGTACTCATCGCCGTCGGCGCTCAGGATCTCGATGTTCGACACGACCCGGCGCATGGACGACGGAGGGTCCTGTGCGTGATGGACACCGGTTGCGAGCTGGCGGATGCGGGTGCCCAGGCGGGCCCGGTTGTCGTTGATGTAGCTGATCCGGGTGCCGGGTTCGTAGTCGCCGGGACCGAACGGCACCCAGTAGTGCATGTCGTCGGTCACCAATGCTTCCCACTCGTCATAGCGGGACTCGTCCGCGAGCCGGGCTTCGAGATACACGAACGCCTCGACCTCACGGCGCGTCGGCTCGTCGACGGTCGCCACGGCGACTGCTCAGGCCTCGTTGTGCGGACTGTTCGCCATGACATCGCGGTAGTGGTGCCAGAAACCGCGATTGGTGGTCTCGTCGGTGATGTCGCTCCAGCGCTGCCCGTCTTCGACATGCTCGCGTTCGAGGCCCCGGCTGAGATCGACCCAGCCGTTGTCTCCGACAGCGGCGCCTTCGAAGGCCCGGTGCATGCGCTCGGCGATGACCGCGTCGTCGGTCAGGAAGAACGATGCGGGGCCCATCGCCGCTTCAGACTGCAGCACGAGTCGCCGGTTGACGCTCTCATCGGTGCCCTCGACCAGCAGGGGAGTGTGGTGGTGCACCGTGACGCCCGGCAAGACTGGCTCGATCCGGGCGATGTTCATCTCAGCCAGGAACAGGTTCGGGAACACCAGTGCGTGCGGCGGCCCGTCCCACATGATCGTCTTGGCCTTCTGGGGTCCGTAGGACTGCTCGAGGGCCTCGCAGTAGTCGGCGACCTTCTCACGGGTAGTGCCGAGCCAAGCCAGCTCAGAGGTGTAACTACGGCGGAAGTCGAGCTCGAGATGGCCCCCGTCGTAGGCGCGCGTGGCGGACTCCGAGGCCCCTTCGCCGGTCATCACGATCTCGTCGTAGTAGGTGTCGGGGACTGCCCGGGCCATCGACGCATGAGTGAAGTTGAGGTGGTAGCCGTCGTGGTCGCTCTCGGGCCACATCTTCCAATTCGAGTCGATCCGCTGGCCGATCCAGCCAGCAGACAGCCGGACCGTGCCGGTGGGCGACATGTTCGACGTGCGGTCGATGAGGTCGGTGCCGCCTGCACCGAGATGGGCGCTGAGCGGCCCGGCGGTGCCGCTGCGATTGGCGAACACGAAGCCCCGGTAGCCGTCGACTTGGCCGGGGCGGTCGAGCCCCAGATCGGCGGTGTCCTTGTGAAAGCCCTTCGGCCCAGGAACACCGAGCAGCGTGCCGTCGAGGTCGTAGGTCCACCCGTGGTACGAGCAGCGGAAGTTGCGGTTGTTCCCGTCGTTCTGTGGGCACAGGGTGGTGCCGCGATGCGCGCAGCGGTTTGCGACCACGCTGATAGCGCCGTCACGGTTGCGCACCATGAGCACGGGCTCGTTGCCCAGCCGCCGGGCGACCCAATCGCCGATGTCGGGTACTTCGGACTCGTGTCCGACGAAGACCCAGCCGTCGGTGAAGATCCGCTCCATCTCGTCCGCGAAAACGCCCGGATCGGTGTACAGGCTGCCGTGGACGCGATCGTCCTGCACAAGGTGCCGGTAGTCGTTCGTTGCCGGCGAACTCAGCACTGTCAGAGCCATCGATGTTCTCCCTCGATGTCATCGAACGCTAGGCGTTCACGCCCGTTCGCCGCTTGATATGCCCTAGATCCCGGGCGTTCGGTAACCGTCACGCCGCCACAGGATCGGGAAGTGGTTCTCGTCCATCTCGTCGTCGGCGAGCATGACGCCAAGCTAGTTGGGTGCGCTTCGGTCACCAGGAGTGGTTTGTCCATCTGGCGCACCCTGGGAGCCCCAAAGAGCCACATGACTACCCTCGAGGCGAGAGGTCGTCGAGTGCGGCCAGCGAACTGCCAGCCGGAGGAACTTGGACGTGAGCGATCTTCAGTTGAGTGAGCGCCCAAGCTGATGGCTGAGCCGGCCTTCGCACCGGGCACGCCCGCCTATCAAGCAATCGTCGATCACGCGTTGATGACGACCCGGGGTGTGCGCCAACGTCTCGACTTCGACCGGGAGGTGGATGATCAGGTCATCCTCGACTGCATCGATGTCGCCGAACAGGCACCGACCGGAGGGAACAACGGCAGCCGCCGGTGGATGATCATCCGAGATCAAGAGACCAAGGATCGGCTGGCCGAGCTCTACCTGTCGGCCGGCGTCGACTGGGTCATTGAGACCGCGAAGCGGCTGGAAGGCAGCGGCCACCAGAACGAACGACTGATGGCCGGTGCCCGCCATCTCGGCGAGAACATCGCCAGGACGCCGGCGCTCGTCATCCCCACGATTCTCGGACGCCACGACGGCAGCGGACGGCCTGGGCTGTTCGACTCGGTGATCCAGTCGGCTTGGAGCTTCATGGTCGCACTCCGAAGCCGAGGCCTGGGGACGGTCTGGACCACGATGTATCTCAACGAAGCGCCGGCGGTCGCCGAATTGCTGGAACTGCCCGACCGTGTGACCCAGATTTGCCTCTTTCCGGTGGCCTACACAGTCGGCACCGACTTCAAGCCGACGGCGCGGCGCTACCCGGCCCGCGACATCGCCTATTTCGATCGCTACGGCCGCACCAAGACGCAGAGCGGACCAGGCGTCGTCGACGAGGTCGATCTCAAGGCCAAACCCGACGCGGTTCGGGCCGCCATCGAATCGCTCGACTCGCCACCCGACCACTGGCGATTCGACCTCGAGCAGGTGCCGGGGGGAAGCCGGCTGCGTCTCCACGCGTTGGTCGATCCCGGCGACGACCCGTCGACCGTGTTGGCCGAGGTGCGACGCACGCTGGACGCCCTGGTCCTGCAGCTCGAGATGTAGCTGCATCGGTGAGCGATAATCCTTCCACCAATGGATCGGGGTGAGATGACCGCAAGCGATGTCTCGCTAAAGGAGCCGAGCAGAGCTTTTCGATTTGTGCTGGTCACCGAGGGGGCTGATCTTCTCGACTGGGCCACGCTCGATGCCCTGTACGAGGCTGGCTGCGGCGATGCGACCATCGGAAGCGACACGTTGGAATTCGCGCGCTCAGCGCCCACACGAGACGAGGCGCTGTGCTCTGCCATGCGAGACGTGGAGTCAGTTCCAAATGTCTCGGTCCTGCGCGTCGAATTCGGAGACAGCGCTACCGATCGAAACTGACTCAACCGGAACAGCACATTCCGGATGCGTGAGCTCAGTCGGGAACAGGCAAGACCGTGATCCTCCGTGAGATCAAAGACCTCGCCGCACGGCAGAAAACGCGGAGCGACACGGCCGCCATCGCTGCACGGTCCTGACCGCGATGAAGGCCCAGCTACCTGCCGCGCCCGCACAGTCCCACCCGCGTCGGGGCGCGTCAGATGCGGTCGCTGACCGGGTTCAACGGTTCTTGGCTGCTTCCCAGGCTTCAGGACCGATCACTCGCAACCACCGGTGGAGTCCGCCGTTCCGCTATTCGGAGCGTCGTCACGGGAACGCCCAAATTCGGGAACTACCCTTGCCGGTACGCGAAACGGCTTCCTTGGGGACGTGAACGATGTCGAAGACCTACACGTTGCCCTACACCCTGAAGGCGCCCTGCGAGGAGACCGAGCACATGTATCTGGCCGAAGTGCCTGTGCTGCCGGGGTGCCGTGCGTGGGGCGAGACCGCCGAAGAGGCGCTGCGCAACCTCGACGGAGTCGCGGCGGACTTTGTTGCATCGCACGAAGAGCACGGCGACGAACTCCCTTCGTCCATTGCCGCTGCCGGCGAGCTCGTCATCGCAGTGTGACCTATCGGGAACTCACCCGGAAACTGAAGTCACTCGGATGCGAGTTCGATCGCCAGTCGCGAAGCTCGCACGAGATCTGGCGCAACCTGGCCACAGGTACCCGCACCACGATCCCCAACTGGGGCGGACGGGACCTGCGCCTCGGAACGATTCGGGCGATCATGCGCGACCTCGAACTCGACAAGGCGGCCTTTGACCAGGCCTGATCGCGTCTCGCGCTTGTCGCGTCCCGCCGCCACGCCGCCGAGATGCTCACCCGTGGGCCGTGAGCCTCGATGCCTGGGCGCAGCCGCCGGCCGGACCTGACCGCTGCGGGCCCCGATCCCGTGTCGTCGTGCTGCGACGCCGCCGACACCGCCGTGGACTCGCCAGCGAGCGCATCATGAGCGCCGCCGCCGTGCAGCACGACAGCGCAGCGGCCCTGTCAGTCGCTCAGGATGTCAGGAACCCGGCGGTGCATCAGCCTGCCCCAAATGATGCCTCGCCCCAGCAGGTCACTGTGCCATCGGGGCGCAGCCCACACGAATGCCGGTCGCCGGCGGATACCGCGGTGAACGAGCCCGACGGCGCATCAGCCTGCCCGTCCTCGTTGTAACCCCAGCAGGTCACTGTGGCGTCGCTGCGCAGCCCGCACGAATGGTTGCTGCCGGAAGACACCGCCGTGAACGAACCCGACGGCGCTCGCGGCTGCCCGTATTCGTTCCAGCCCCAGCAGGTCACTGTGCCGTCGGGGCGCAGCCCACACGAATGCAAGCCGCCGGCGGATACCGCGGTGAACGAGCCCGACGGCGCATCAGCCTGCCCGTGTTCGTTCCAGCCCCAGCAGGTCACTGTGCCGTCGGGGCGCAGCCCACACGAATGCCACCAGTCGGCGGACACCGCGGTGAACTGTGGTGAGTTGGTGGCTGCTGTGTCGTCGTTGTTGTCGGTTTCGGTTGCGGTGTTGGAACCTGCGGTGGTGTCGCCGCTGGCGCGTCGCCCGACGAGTTCCGCGGTGGCCCAGCGGGTGACGCCGCCGAGGCGTGTCATGTCGCGTCCGGCGAGCTTGGCTGTGGGCACCGCGGCGATGCCGCCGAGCACGTAGCCGCCCGGCTCGGCGGCTTCGAGACGTGCGCGTTGGCTGGCGGGCATCGCCCCGTCTCGGGGTCCCGCGAGGATCACGCAATCGGTGCCGATCGCTCCGGCGAGGGTGACAGCGCTGTAGATGTCCGACTGCGCTTTCGCGTCGCCGCCCACGACGATGGGGGCATCACCGGCGCAGTCCGATGCGGTCCACGGCTCGGCGCCGTCGAGATACAGACCGGGCGCTGTCACGTCGGCGGGCGCTGCCAGCGCTGTGCCCGGAGCGGTCGCGGTCTCGGGTTCGGCGCCGGCGGCGAGCGCGGCAGCCTCGCTGCCGACCTGCTGCGCGGTGGCCCAGCGGGTAGAGCCGCCGAGCCGTGTCATGCCGCCGCGTCCCCCGATCTTGGCTTCGGGCACCGCGGCGGTGCCGCCCACGACGTACCCGCCGTCGGCGGCGGCTTCGAGACGTGCCCGCTGGGCGGCTGCCATGTCACCGTCTCGGGGTCCCGCGAGGATCACGCAATCGGTGCCGATCGCTCCGGCGAGGGTGACAGCGCTGTAGATGTCCGACTGCGCTTTCGCGTCAGCGCCCACCACGATGGGGATGTCAGCGGCGCAATCGGACTCGGTCCACGGCTCAGCGCCGTCGATATATGCGCCCGATGCCTGCGCCGACGCGGCGGCGGGCAGGATCAGCGGGGTCATGAGCAGCACAGCGACCGCAGATGTGAGCAGCTTTCGAGACATGACGGCTCCCCTATCCGCTTACGGCACGCTGGGGCATTGGCATCACCGGAGCGATGTCGGCGTCGGCGGCAAGGCCCGTTGGGGCCTGTCAGAAAGTTTGTGTAAATGGCGTGGTCTGAGGGTCCTTGGCTGGGTGCTGGGGGCCGGGAAGGATCATGTCTGTGACTGATCAGAATATGTCGGCTGTGATTCACCCTGGGTTTTGCGCAGGCTGAATGTTGTGGTTTTTTGTTTGGTGGTTGTCGGTGTTCGCCGCAGCGTAGGCGGCTTCGAATTGGTCGGGTGACTGGTCGTGGAGGTAGCCGTGGATGCGGTCGGTGTTCCACCAGTGCACCCAGCCGAGGGTGGCGAGCTCGACGTCGTCGATCGTGCGCCACGGGCCTTGGCCTGGGCCGCGGATCAGCTCGGTCTTGTAGAGCGAGTTGACCGCCTCGGCGAGGGCGTTGTCATATGAGTCGGCGACCGACCCGATCGACGGGACGGCGCCGATTTCGTCGAGCCGTTCGCTGTAGCGGATGCTGGTGAACTGGCTGCCGGCGTCGGCGTGGGCTATGAGCCCTTCGAGGCGGGCGCCGCGTGCCCAGCGGGCCATCTCGAGCGCGTCGAGCACCATCTGTGTTGCCATGTTCGACGCGACCCGCCAGCCCACGATGCGGCGGGAGAACGCGTCGGTGATGAAGCACACATAGGCGACGCCGGACCAGGTGGGGACATGGGTGAGGTCCGCGACCCACAGCCGGTTCGGCGCGTCGGCTGTGAAGTCGCGCTCGACGAGATCGGGCGGCCGGGCGGCTTTGGGGTCCGCCCGGGTGGTGCGCACCCGCTTTGTCCGCTGGACACCCCGGATATCGAGCAGGCCCATCAGCCGAGCCACTTGGTCGCGGCCGATGTCATGGCCCGCTCGCCGGGCCGCCACCCACAGCTTGCGCGCCCCATAGACGCAGTAGTTGGCCTGCCACAGGACCAACAGCAGCGGCATCATCTTGGCGTCGCGCAACGCACGCGCTGACGGCGGCCGGCGCTTGGCCGACCAATACGTGGAGGGGGCCGCCTGCAACGCAGCGCAGACGGGCTCGACCCCGAACTCTTCGCGGTTCGCGTCGACGAACTCGACGATCATCGCTGTCGGCGGTCGAGCTCCGCCCCGAAAAAAACCGCCGCCCGCTGCAAGATCTCATTCGCTCGCCGCAGTTCGCGGTTCTCCTGGCGAAGCTTCTTGAGCTCGCCGCTCTCAGCGCTCGACACGCCGGGTCGAGCCCCGGCGTCGACCTCGGCCTGAGCCACCCAGCGGCGCAGCGACTCCTCGCCATAGCCCAGCTGACGCGCCACACGCGTCACCGTCCCAGCCGAGGTGCCCAGCTCTTCGCGCAACGCGAACACCATCCGCACCGCCTGCTGTTTCTGCTCAGCCGAATACCGACGCGACGTCGCCGCCCGCCCCGCTTGTGTGTCCATAGATCCCATGCTCGCTCCAATCCTTGGAGCCTGCGCGAAACCCAGTGCGAATCAGCTGTGCCGGCGGGAGAGGCCGTCGGCGAGACGGCGATGAAGGACTGGGCCGAGCTGTTGGTGGCCCAGGCGCGTGCTGAGGGGGTGGAGCTGACCGGCGACGGCGGTCTTTTGACGGGGCTGGTGCGCCAGGTGCTCCAGATCGGCCTGGAGGTCGAGATGAGCGAGCATCTGGGCTATGAGCGTCACGCGGTTGCGGGCCGCGGGTCGGGCAACTCTCGCAACGGGTCGACGCCCAAGACGGTGACGACCGAGATCGGCGAGGTCGAGCTGCGGGTGCCTCGGGATCGTGCGGGCACCTTTGAGCCGGTTACGGTGCCCAAGCACCGCCGCCGGCTGGACGGGCTGTCGGGCAACGTGATCAGTCTCTATGCGAAGGGGCTCACGACCGGCGAGATCCAGGACCATCTGGCTGAGATCTATGACACCTCGGTGAGCCGGGAGACGATCTCGAAGATCACCGACGAGATCGTCGCTGACATGGCGGTGTGGCAGAACCGGCCCCTCGACCCGGTCTACGCGGTGCTGCTGATCGACGCGATCGTCGTCAAGGTCCGCGACTCCCAGGTCGCCAACAGGCCTGTGTATGTGGCCATAGGCGTGGATCTTCAAGGAGAACGCGACGTCTTGGGCATGTGGCTGGGCCCATCGGGCGGCGAGGGCGCCAAGCAATGGGCCACGATGCTGACCGAGCTGAGAAACCGAGGCCTCGCCGACGCGTTGATCGTGTGCTGCGACGGACTCAAGGGCCTGCCCTCGGCGATCCGGGCGACCTGGCCCGAAGCGACAGTTCAGACATGCGTCGTGCACATGGTCCGCAACAGCCTGCGGTACGCGTCCCGCAAGCACTGGGGCGCCATCACCAAAGCCATGCGCGACATCTACACCTCAGCGACCGTCGAGGCCGCCCAGACGCGGTTCGCCCAGTTCGCCGACGACTGGGAGGACACCTACCCCGCCATGATCCGCTCGTGGCGGCAGTCATGGGACGAGTTCGTGCCGTTCCTCGAGTTCCCCGCCGAGCTGCGCAGAGTCGTCTACACCACCAACGCCATAGAAAGCCTCAACGCCAGATTCCGACGGGCAGTGCGCCATCGAGGACACTTCCCCAACGAACAGGCAGCGATGAAAGTCCTCTACCTCATCGCCACCGCCAGACGCAAGAACCGCACCAACCTCACCGGAAAGACCAACGGCTGGAAAGCCATCCTGAACACACTGACCGTCCACTACGGCGACCGGATCGCCGCCTACATTCGATGAAAACCACCACAGCCGGATACACAAAAAATCTGACAGGCCCGCCCGTTGAGGCTGCAATGACCTGTTCGAGCCGTTCCGTCGCCCGGTAAAGCAGTGTTGTTTCGTCGGCGGTGATGTGCTTAATGTGTGGAGCACTGTGGTGGTCAGCGAGTGCTCGTAGCGCTGCAGCCAATGTCAACCCTTCGTAGCAGTCAGCCTTCGGCACGAGAGTCCTCCATTGATGAGGATGGCGTACGCCATCCGGCTATAGCTGATGTTCTCGAGGTCCTAGTGCCGTGTCAGGGAACGTTGGGGGTGCGCGTCCGCGTGTGGGTTGGCGGGTTGTGGTGTGATCGGGGGTATGGCTGAGCGTGTTCGTGTGAGGGAGATCAGTGCCGATGAGGGCGGCCGGCTGCTGGGGCTGGTGCGTCGTTCGTCGGGGTCGGTGGTGACGTGGCGAAGAGCGCAGATCGTGCTGTGGTCCGCGCAGGGCATGGAGGTGGGTCAGGTCGCGCCGTTGGCGTTCTCCAGCGAGGACCGGGTTCGTGAGGTGATCCACAATTTCAACGCCGACGGGTTCGAGTCGCTGTATCCCCGTTATGGGGGCGGCCGTCCTCCGAGGTTCAGCGCGGCCCAGCGGGCCGAGGTCAAGCGGATCGCTGTGGGGCGGCCCGCTGATCGCGGGCTGCCGTTCTCGACGTGGTCTTTGGCGAAGCTCGCCGAGCATCTCGTCGCGAAGGGGGTGGTCGACGACATCAGCCATGAGGGCCTGCGGGTCCTGCTGCGCGACGAGGGTGTCTCCTTTCAAGCGATGAAGACCTACAAGGAGTCCAACGATCCCGACTTCGAGGCCAAAAAGGACCGGATCGTGACGCTGTACGGCATCGCTGACGGCAAGACCGAGCCCGAGCCCGACGACCCGGCGGTGGTGATCTGCGTGGACGAGTTCGGGCCGCTCAACTTGCAGCCGCACCCGGGCAAGCAGTGGGCTCCGGTCGGCGGCAGCCACAAGGACCCCAACCGCGGGCCGCGGCGCCGACGGCGAGCGACCTACACCCGGCCCCACGGGGTCCGCCACCTGCTCGCCGCCTACGACCTGGCCGGCGACAAGCTCTACGGGCACATGAAAAAACGCAAGACCCGCACCCAGTTCCTCGCGTTCTGCCGCTACCTGCGCACCCTGTACCCGCCCGAGGTCCGCATCGCCATCGTGCTCGACAACTTCTCGCCGCACCTGTCCACCCGAAAAGACACCCGAGTCGGCGACTGGGCCCAAGCCAACAACGTCGAGCTCGCCTACACGCCGCACTACGCGTCATGGCTGAACCGAATCGAAGCCCACTTCCAAGCCCTGCGCTACTTCTGCGTCGACGGCACCGACCACCCCAGCCACAAAGAGCAGGCATCAATCATCCGCCGCTACATCCGCTGGCGCAACAACAACGCCGCCGACAAGAAACTCAACGACATCGTCAACCGCGCAAACGTTTGCTGACACGGCACTAGCTCATCCTGAAGTCGGGATCGTGGCGGCGGAGCTCGCGGCGGGCGATGGTCATCTTGTGGACCTCGTCGGGGCCGTCCGCGATCCGCAGCGTGCGCATGTGTGCGTACATCTCTGCCAGCGGGAAGAACTGGGTCACGCCGCCGGCGCCATGCACCTGGATGGCCCGGTCGATGACCTTGAGCGCCATGTTGGGCACGGCCACCTTGATGCCTGAGATCTCCTGGGCAGCGGCCTTGTTGCCGATGGTGTCCATGAGGTGCGCCACGTGCAGCACGTACTCGCGGGACTGGTCGATCTCGATGCGGGCCTCGGCAATCCAGTCCTGGATCAGACCCTGCTGGGCGACCGGCTTGCCGAACGTCTCGCGCTCGAGAGCCCGCTTGCACATGTACTCCAGCGCCCGCTCGGCGACGCCGATCGAACGCATGCAGTGGTGGATGCGGCCCGGGCCGAGACGGGCCTGGCTGATGGCGAAGCCTTCGCCCTCGCCGCCGAGGATGTGGTCCTCGGGCACGCGCACGTTCTCGTACACGAGCTCGGGGTGGCCGCCCCGGTCGTGGAAACCGAACACCAGCGGGTCGCGGTCCACGGTGATGCCCTCGGCATGCCGGGGGACCACGATCATCGACTGCTGGCGGTGGCGCGGACCGTCAGGGTCGTTCTTGCCCATCACGATGAGCACCTGGCACTCTGGCCGCAGGGCGTTCGAGGAGAACCACTTGCGCCCGTTCAGCACGTATTCGTCGCCGTCGCGGTCGATCCGCAGTCGAATGTTGGAGGCGTCCGAACTGGCGACCTCGGGCTCGGTCATCGAGAACGTCGAGCGGATTTCGCCTTCGAGCAGTGGCGCCAGGTACTGCTGCTTGACCCGCTCGGAGCCATAGAGGTTCAGGATCTCCATGTTGCCGGTGTCGGGAGCGGAGCAGTTCAGCGCCTCAGAGCTGAACGTGACCTTGCCGAGCTGCTCTGAAATCGGTGAGTAGTCCAGGTTGGAAAGCTTGGTGCCGGGCGCCTGTGGGTCGAGGTGGGGGATGAACAGATTCCACAGGCCTCGTTCACGGGCAGCCGCCTTGAGCTTCTCCATGATCGCCGGAGTGGCGTGCACGTCTCCCGCAGCAGCGAGTTCGGCGTACTGGTCGTGGTACTCCTGCTCGTTGGGATAGATGTGGTCGTCCATGAACGACTGCACGGCCTCCTGCATCTCGAGGCCTTTGTCGGTGTAAGCGTGCGCCATGTCGGTGCTCCTGTTTCGTCGGTGAGTTCGTTGGCCGGCTTGGCGCCCTGCTAGCGGTGGGCGCCTCTGCGCCCCGAAAGCTAGCCCGCGGCTGCGCGAAGTTTCAGGGCCGCGATCGTTTGCTGCGGTCGGCGTGAATGGCCGCCGGCTCAGACGTGGGTGCCGACGCCGCCGTCGATCGTCAGGCAGGTGCCGTTTATGTAGTTGGCAGCATTGCTGGCCAGAAAGACCACGCCCGATGCCACCTCTTCTGACGTGCCGTAGCGGCCCTGGGGAACACCTGTGGAGTTGCGGGCGAAGATCGCCTCTGCGTCGGTGTCATTCGCTTCGGCAATCTCGGCGGCCGCTCGCTCCCACATGTCGGTGCGGATGAGCCCCGGGATGACAGTGTTGGTGAGCACGTTGTCAGCGCCGTACTTGCCCGCCAGCGCCTTCGCTGTGGCCACCATCGCGGCCTTGGTGGCGGCGTAGTCGATGAGCGCGGCATTCGGCGTAAACGCGGCGCCACTGGCGATCATGATGACCCGACCCCACTTCTGCTCGCGCATATGCGGCAGGCAGAAACGGGTGCAGCGCACCGCCGACATCAGGTTCAGCTCGTGCAAGCTGGTCCAGTCGTCGTCGGACATGTACAGGAAATTGCGCGACGGCGACGCCCCGACGTTGTTCACCAAGATGTTGATGGGGCCCATCTGCGATGTGGCCAATTCCAGGATTTCCTGCACGGCATCGACTTCCGACATGTCGCCGAAGTAGCCGTGAACTGATCCAGACCCCGACGGCGGCCGGTAGGCAGACAGCTCGAAGACTGCTTCTGGACCGCGGGCGCAAAAGCCGACCGTCGCCCCGTGGTCGGCAAGCAGCCGCACCGAGGCATTGCCGATGCCCTTGCTCGCGCCGGTGACGAACGCCACCCGTCCCGAAAGGTCTAAGTCGATCATGGCTCTTGTCCTCTTGTGGGTCGTTGCTCAGAACTGTCTTGTTGATGCGGCCATGCCGGCGAGCGCCGCCCAGATGGGACTGACGATTGGCCATGGAGCACACAGTCAGTTGATCCAGTCTTGCCGACAACCCAACCACCGCGCTTGCCGACCCGACTCAGTGCCCGGGCCCGTCAGCGAGGACCAACCCCTACGCGTTCGCGGTCGAGCAGCGGTGAGTGCTTCCGGAATCAAGCAGTAGAGGATTGACGATCCAGCGACCTTCACGGATGGTGCCGATTGCGCGCATGATGATGCGGTCACTTTTGCGGCGCCTCTTGACCACGAAGACGACCTGGGCTGAGTCAAGTTGGGCTGCGTAGAGCGGATGGTCACCGAGTTTGGCCAGGCCCGCAGCGGCTTGCCGGCCCGCCCGCTCGCGCATCGTGAGCTTCATTTCGGAGACAATCCACTGAATGTTGCCGTCGCATTCCCGAAGTGCGATGACGTCAGGGCGGAGTTCGTCGGCCTCGAACGCGTGGCACTCGTCGCAGTCGAACGCTGCGATCAATCCCTCGATCGTGACGGTGCAGTTGTCCTTGCTGATCGGGTTCGGGCTTGCCTCATTTGGTCTGTTTCCGCTTGGGCCAATGCGGCCCGAGGGCGGCGGACTGTCCAGCCTGCACTCGCAGGCCGTGTGCAAGGACGGCAATTGGCTGACATCGGAACTCACCGGGTTTCGCCGAGGAGCTGTGCAGTTTCGTCGGCCAAGCGCTCCGCCACGGCAACGTACTCGTCTTCGGGTATCCCCCATGCTGGATCGACCTCGACAGGTGACACCGTCGAACCCTGCTCGTGTTCACCCTGCTCGAATCGATATACGGCGAGGTCGTCGACGCTGATCGAGGGGGCGTCCGCTGAACCCGATGAAGGCACCTGAGCCGCCCGCAGCATGCAGTTCGAAACTTGATGAAGGAAATCGGTGCTGTGTGTCGTGCACAGCACCCTCACACCGGCCTGCGAGAGTGCGACGAGCGTTTGGGCGACCGCGAGCACCGCCTCGGGATGCATGTGTGCCTCTGGCTCGTCGATCAGCAAGAGATCCCCGGGGCCGAGCACGTCGCTGATCCATCTGATGAGCGGAGCAAGCTCGGCGACCATGGAGGACGCACGCTGCACCGGAATGACCTGCTTGCCGTGCTGATAGCTCAACGAGGGCACGCGCTCGCGGCCTCGGGCAACTACTACGCCCCCGCCGATGAGGCGCTCGAGATGAGTCGCTGCGGAGGGGATTTCAGGCGCGACCCGGATGGGGCGCCTCAGCGGTTTCTGCCATGCCCGTCGCTCAGATCGGGGACTCGTCAACTGCTGGAGTTCGATGAGAAAGTCAAGTGCGATGCCGCCGAGAGCAGCGGGTTCACGCCCGGTGAGGGCAAGGCCGTCTCGGTCCTGCTCCAGCCGGATCCGCACGACATCTGTCCATGCTTCGAGCAAGCCTGATCGCCCTGCAGGCAGGTAGTGCGCATCACCCCCGAGGCCGGATGCGGGGAGCAGGTGGCGGTACCACAAGTGATCGCTGAGCAACGACGCTGCTCTGCGCTGTAGCAGCTCACTGCGGGACGCCGCGGCGCCGCCCGATGAAGCGGCCAAGAACTCATCCAGCAGTTCGACGACACGCGTCTCGCGCAGACTGCTGATGTCGAGTGTGTCCAACGGAGCATGCTCGTGATCGCCGGAGAGCGTGAAGAGAGCTCTTGACTCGGTCTCGGACTGCCGACAATGGACAGCGATGTCGAGTTCGCCGCTGGCCCGCCAACGCTTCAGCTCGCTCAGGTTTTCGATATCGAAATAGATTGCGAGGCGGTCTGCGAGATTGCGGCTCGCACGTTCGAGCCGTGTTCCAAGCCATGTCTGGAACTTGCCAGTGAAGGCCGCTGCTGTCTCGACGCCGAGCGGTTCGGCTGGGTGGTTTATCCAGCTGATGAGGTCAAACGACTCGTCGCCTGTGAGCGGTGGCGTAGCCGGTCCGTTAGCCCGCTCGAGGGCCTTATAGGCAGCGTAGATCGCCTGCGCTGTGTACGTCTTACCGGTGTTGTTCTTGCCGATCAGGATCGTCAACGGACGCAACTGAATAGTGCCCTCCGCAATCGGCCCAAGGTTGCGGAAGCGGAACTCCGGTACAGCCGGAACCGTCGTGCTCACTGGGTCGCTCGACAACCCACGGCGGCGATTCGGCTCATGCCACGACAGGCTACCCGTGGCCCTTGAGACACTCAGTCGGCAGCGGCCATGGCGGTGACGTCGGCATCTGCAGCGGCCTCGCTCTCGCCTGACGTGGCGTCGGTCTCGGCCACGCCTTGCTTGATCCGGGGGATGAGCTCGCGGCCGAATTCCACGGCGTCGTTGAAGGGGTCGAACCCCCGGATCAGCACGTAACCCACGTCGCTGAGCCCGCCCCCAGGTTGCAGTCCGAGCTTGTAGTAGCGCAGGATCGATTCGGCGACCTGCTCCGGAGTGCCGACGAGGCACGAGGTGTTGCCGGGAGCACCGGTGGCCTCGGCGATCTTCAGCCAGAGCCGCTCGTCGTGGACATCGGACGCAGCCGCATAGCCCAGCATCCTTTCGCCGCCATGGTCATACGGCTTGCCCCGGTGACTGCCCGCCACGGTCAGCTTGTCGGTCCCCGCAGCCTCGATGCCGCCCAAGATGCGATTGGCCCGATCCCACGCTTCGCCTTCGGAATCACCCAAGATGGGCCGTACGCTGATCGAGAAACGCGGTGTGCGGCCGTACGCCGCAGCCCGGCGGCGGAAGTCCGCGAATCGCTCGTCCACAGCGGCGCGAGGCTCCGCGTAGACGGCATACACATCGCAGCGCTGTGCCCCCATCTCCAGCGCCTCGTCGCTGGAGCCCCCGAAGAAGATCGGCGGCGACGGCTGCTGGAGCGGCTGCACATCTGCGCGCACATTGCCGAACCGGTAGTAGTGCCCTTCGTGGTCGAACGGCTCCGGCGACGTCCACGTGCGGCGCATCACGTCGATGTACTCGCCGGCGCGGGCATAGCGGTCGGCTTTCGGCAGGTAGTCGCCGTCGCGCTGATTGTCCTTGTCGCTGGCTCCGGCGATGATGTGCAGCGCGAAGCGGCCACCGCTGAGCTGGTCGAACGTCGCCGCCTTGCGGGCCGCCAGCGTGGGAGCCACGAAGCCCGGCCGGTGCGCGACGAGGTAGCCGAGCCGTTCGGTCACCGAGGCGGCGTGGGTCGCCACCGACCAACCGTCTGCCGATGTCGAGGTGTAGCCAACCAGCACCAGGTCGAAGCCGGCCTCATCGTGCGCCTTGGCGAAGTCCTCGAGGAATTGGCGGGACAGCCCGCCTTCGATGACGTGCACCGTCGAGTCGTCCTTGGGCGGCGACACGCCGATCATCCCGATCACCGACAACGGCACGCCACCACGGTACGCGCCCCGTCCGGTCCATGCCTCCGGAGACGCCCCAAGGCTTTCCGGCGAGCCCGTCACATTGGCGAATACCATCGCACGAACACGTGCGGGCCCCTCAGCCAGCAGGGAATGACATCGTCGCAGTAGCGACGGAGCGGAGATCGACATGGCACAGCGACCCCCGGTCGCCGACTGGGCGACGGATTTTGACCACCTGAGCGACGAATGGGCTGCGCAGGGACCCGACATCTTGGGTGACCTGCGTGAGCAGTGCCCGGTGGCCCACACGGACCGCTTCCATGGGGCGTATCTCGTCAGCCGCCATGCCGACATCGTCGAGACCGCACGCGACACCGAGACGTTCTCGAATCGCATCACCATCGTCAACGACAACCATCCCGACAACATCGGCCTGGAGATCCCCCCGATCACGCTGGACCCGCCCGAGCACGGCCCGATCCGCCGGGCGCTGCTGCCCTCATTCAGTCCCAAGGCCACCGACGAGCTTGAGCCGACGGTGGTGGCGATGGCCGAGCAGCTGCTCGAAAACACCAAGGGGCAGGACGTCGTCGACGGCGCGATCGAGTACGCGCAACTCTTGCCGATCGATGTCATGGGGTACCTGTTCGGCGTGTCGCCCGAGATGGGTCCGAGCTTCCGACGTTGGGCCGACGGCATGCTGAAGGACGGCCTCGACGACCTGGAAATTGCGCGCCAGGCGTCCCGAGAGGTGCAGGAGTTCTTCGCTACCCAGCTGCGAGATCGTGCCTCCCAGGGCGACGACGCCCCCGACGACCTGGTCAAGACCGTGCTGCAAGCCGAGGCCGAGCAGCCTGACGGCACCACCCGCCCGTTCGGCCGCAAGGAACGCATCGGAGCGCTGTTTGTGCTGATGCTGGGCGGTATCGACACGACCTGGTCGTCGCTCGGCTCGATGCTGCTGCACCTGGGCACCCATCGAGAGGACCTGGAGCGCCTCGTCGCCGATCGGGACCTGATGCCGACGGCGGTGGAGGAGTTCCTGCGCTACTACAGCCCGGTGACGATTGCCCGCTACATCACCGAAGATGCCGAGATAGCGGGGTGCCCCGTGTCGGGCGGGGAGCGAGTGCTGCTCGCCTACCCCTCGGCGAATCGCGATCCCGAGTACTTCGACCGGCCTGACGATTTCGTCATGGACCGCCAGGACAATCGCCACATGGCCTTCGGTGTCGGCGTCCACCGGTGCCTCGGCTCGAACTTGGCCCGGATGGAGCTCCGGGTCGGGCTGAATGCCTGGCTGGACCGGTATCCACGATTCGAATTGGCCGTCGACCCCGACGACGTCAAGTGGTCGGTCGGGCCGATCCGCGGGCCCAGCAGCGTGCCGCTGCGGATTCTGAACTGAGCGCCGGAGCAGCGGGCTGATGGAATTCGGGGCAGTACTGCCGACCTGCGAGATCGGCACCGACCCGATTGCGCTGCGCGACTGGGCCCAAGCCGCTGAGGCGCTGGGCTACTCGCACATCGTCACCTATGACCACGTGCTCGGCGCCGAGCACGCAGGGCGTGAACCGGCCTTCTGGGGGCCGTACACCGAACGAGACGACTTTCACGAGCCCTTCGTGCTCTTCGGCTACTTGGCGGGCGTCACCAGCACGATCGAGTTCGAGACCGGCATCATCATCCTCCCGCAGCGCCAGGCCGCCCTGGTTGCCAAGCAGGCTGCCGAGGTGGACCTGCTGTCGGGGGGGCGGTTTCGGCTCGGCGTGGGATCGGGCTGGAACTACGTGGAATACGAGTCGCTCGGCGCCGAATGGGAGCGGCGAGGTGCGCTGCTGGACGACCAGATCGCTGTGATCCGTGCGCTGTGGGAGAACGACGTCATCGACTATCGCAGCGAGTTCCATCGCATCGACCGGGCCGGCATCCGGCCACGGCCCGCCCGTCGAATCCCGATCTGGTTCGGCGGCTACACACCGGCCGCCCTGCGACGAGCAGCTCGCCATGGCGATGGTTTCACGTTCGGCGATTCGGGACCCGACACGGTCGCGCTGGCTGACCGGCTGCGGGAGCTGCTCGCCGATCAGGGGCGCGATCCAGCTGAGTTCGCGCTTGAGGGCGAGGCCAACTTCGGCATCGGCCCGGACAGATGGACTGCGCTCGTCGATGGCGCCCGGGCCGCAGGCTTCACACACTTCTCGATCAACTGCCAAAGCACGACGTGCGAGTGGGGCGGCAATCCCGCCGCCGACCTTCAGAGCACGGCTGAGCACGTCGCCGCACTGGAGACCTTCATCACCTCGGTGGGCTGAACTAGAACTGCGCGGAGAGCCCACGACATAAGCGGGATGGCGCATGGACCAGATCACGGTGTACCCAGCGGCGCGGATCCACACGATGGATCCCGGCAGGCCGCACGCGGATGCCGTAGCGGTGGCAGACGGGCGGATCGTGTCGGTGGGTTCGATGGAGTCGATGCAGCCGTGGCTGCGGCGCAACCCTTACGACGTCGACGACCGCTACGCGGGCAAGGTGATCCTTCCGGGCTTCATCGACCCCCATACGCACCTGCGGCTGAGCGGCACCTACATGGGGCTGCACTACGTCGGCCCGATCGATTCGGCCTCGCCGACGGGGCTGCGCAAGGGTCTGCCCAACCGCGACGCGGTGCTCCACCAGCTGCGAGCGCTGGCCGCCGAGCATGGCGATCCGAGCGAACCGCTCACCGCGTGGGGCTACGACCCCGCAAGCCAAGACGGCCACGTCGACCGGGACATGCTCGACTCCATCAGCGACACGGTGCCGCTGTGGGTGTGCGCATACGCGCCGCACATCGTCTATGCGAACTCCCCGATGCTCGAGCTGATCGGCGTCGACGACGATTCGATCGGCCACGGTCTCGGCCGTTACCCCGACGGTCGGCTGAACGGCTGGTTCGTGGAGACCGAAGCGACCGCACGGGCCAATCGACCGGTGGCGGCCTCGATTTTCGGGCCGGGCACGGGTCGGGCTGCCATCGACCGCATGGGTGCGGTCGCCCGTGCCGCTGGCGTCACCACGACGGCCGACCTGCTGTGGGGAATGGCCGACGGCTTCGAGCCCGAGTGGGACGACCATGCGGCTGCCATCGCGGAGGGCACGTTCCCGCTGCGCATCTACATGATCCCCTTCGAGCCGAAACTGGTGCGCAGCTACGGCAGCGAGATGCTCGACTTCTTGGCCCAGAAGCGAGCGGAGGGCGACGACCGGCTCAACACGCACGGAGTCAAGTACGTGAACGACGGCTCGTACCCGTCGATGACGTTGGTGATGAACGCGCCCGGCTACCTCGACGAGGACACCGCCCACACCGGGGAGGTCCCGTGGGAGGACATGGTCGAGCGGATGCGGCCGTTCTGGCAGGCAGGCGTGCAGATCCACTCCCATGCGAACGGCGACCGCACCGTCGACATGACGCTGGACACGCTCGCTGCACTGCAGGCCGAGCACCCGCGATTCGATCACCGCTTCACGATCGAGCACTACTGCATCTCGACACCGGCGCAGGCGAAGCGCCTCGCAGCGCTTGGCGGGCTCGCCAGCGTGAACATTTACTTCGTGCACTTCCGGGCGCAGCTGCATGCCGACCATGGCTTCGGCCCCGACCGCAGCGAAGCCACGGCACGGTTGGGCTCACTGGAGCGGGCCGGCGCCACGTTTGCGTTGCACAGCGACTTCAACCTAGTGGTGACGCCGTTGTCGCCATTGCTGGCGGCATGGTGTGCCGTGAACCGGGTGGGCGCCGACGGCGAGACCGTCTTGGCGCCGGGGGAGCGGATCTCAGTTGACCGGGCGCTGCGTGCCATCACGATCGACGCAGCCCACGTGCTCGCCCGTGACGACCGGCTGGGTTCGATCGAGGCCGGCAAGCTGGCTGACTTCACCGTGCTTGACGACGACCCCTACGAGGTCGATCCGATGGCGCTGCGAGACATCTCCGTACACGACACGGTGCTGGGAGGCGAGCCCACCTCGTGACGTGGCGCATCGTTCCCCGGGTCTACTGATGAGCGAGTTGGATGCTGCGTGGCAAGCCACCGTCGGCTCGATCGCGGCGGCGCGCCGCAAGCCTGATCAAGCCGGCGGAGAAGCCGTCGGCGTCACGGTGTTGACAGGATTCCTCGGCAGCGGCAAGACCACGGTGCTGCGTCAGTTGCTGACCGAGCCCGCCGGGCTGCGGATCGCTGCGGTCGTGAACGACATCGGGCCCGTGAACATCGATGCAGCCGCCATTCGCGGATTGCCGGTTGCGTCACGGTCACTGGATCGGGTTGAGCTCACCAACGGCTGCGCATGCTGCGCTCTGGTCGACGACCTTGCCGAAACCCTCGAAGGGCTCGCCGGCTCGCAGACCAGCGACGCCATCGTGGTGGAGGCCAGCGGGGTCGCCGATCCTGCCACGCTGGCGCTGGCCGTCGAGGCGTCAGCGGGCTGCACGCTGGACGGCGTCGTGGCAGTGGTGGACGCGAAGCAGCTCGCCTCCCAGCTGGACGACCCCCGCATCGGACCTGCTGTGCGTCGTCAGATTGACGTGTCTCATGTGGTGGTGCTGTCAAAGGTCGACGAGGTGGATGGCGACGAGGCTGCGGCCTTGATCGGCCGGATCGGCAAGATTGCACCGGGGCGGATGGTCGTTCCTTCGGTACACGGCCGCATCGACCCCCGGGTGCTGCTTGGCGCCGCCATGCGGGGGGCAACATTCCGTGCAGACTCGGGCGAGCACCCCTTCAACGTTGCGAGTGCGGTCGCGACGCCAGCGGGATCATGGGATGTGGCCGAAGTTGCTCGCTGGCTTGAGGACCCGCCGCCTTCGCTGCTGCGAGCGAAAGGGTGGTTCTCCAGCCCCGGCGGCGACACCCACGCGGTGCAGGTAGTCGGGCGAAGCTGGCGCATCATGCCTGCAACAGACGTGCACGATCCCGCCATCGTGCTGATCTGCAGCTCCCAAGAGGCAGCGGACTGGGCAGCAGTTTCCCTGCAGCGACTCGGTTAGCCGCAGCGGCGGGTGAGCAGGCTGGTCGGCTACTCGGGCGAACCGGCCATGTGCTGGCGCATCTCGGGCGACGGCGGGCCGGCTGTGCCCCAGCGATCCGACAGCTCGGGTGTGCGCGGCCATGTTCGTGGCACCCAGGTGGCCTCGTCGACCTGCTGCACTTCGGCAGTGACCTCGGGCACCGTGCCCGCGGGGTCCACGAAGTAGCCGAATGCGTTGTTTCCCGGGCCGTGGCGTCCGGGGCCCCAGCCGACGGCGTGACCTGCCCGGGCCAGCCGCCCGAGCGAAGTCATGTATGCGTCGAGTGAGGGAACCTCGTAGGCCACGTGGTTGAGCGACGCCCACTCGGAGCGATTGAAGGCGATGGAGTGGTGATCGGCGTTGCAGCGCAGGAACACCATCTGGCGTTCGCTCCAATCACTCACGCGGAAGCCCAGCACGTCGCACCACCAGTCGCACAGTGCCTCGATGTCGGCAGTGTTGAGCACGACATGGGCGATCTTGGCCGGCGTGGCGTCGTCGGGCAGGGCTGAGACGGCTTGCGTGCGGGCCGCCAGCTCGACAATCCGGCCTTCGGGGTCGGCAATGCGGAACCCGTATCCGGCACCCGGCCGGTCCAGCTCGGCGGGCTCGCTGAGCAGGGTCACGCCGCGGCCCGCCAGCCCTGCCGCTGCTTCGTCGACTGACCGATCATCGGCGAGGCCGAGGCTGATGTGATCGATGCCGTTGCGGTCGGCTCGATGCAGCTCCAGCACATGGTGCTCAGCTCCGGTGCCTCGCAGGACCGCCGTCTGGCCGTCGGAATCGCCCAGCGGCCGCAGTCCCCATGGGCCGGCGTAGTAGTCGAGGCATTCGTCGAAAGCGCTGCATGCCAGCGCGACGTGTCGCAGATGAGTGATTCCCCACGCAGCCTCGGCGGAGGTGCTCACGGCGTGTCCCGGGCGGCGTCAAGCGCCCCAAGCACCGTCTCGCCGGTGAGGGGCATCGAGGTAACCCTCACCCCGGTCGCGTCGGCAATTGCATTCGCTATCGCGGATGCAACGGGCAGCATCGCTCCCTCGCCGAGGCCCTTTGACCCGAAGGGACCCGGCCCGTGGCCCTGCTCTTGGGTGATCGAGACGAACTCCGCGGGCAGGTCGCTGGATCGGGGCACGCGGTAGTCGACGAGCCGTCCGTTGGCGAGCACGCCATCGTCAAATCGCATGGTCTCGAACAGCGCTCCGCCCAACCCCATGACCGCAGCGCCTTCGTCTTGGCCGCGGCAGGCTCCCTCGTGCAGCACGGTCCCAGCATCACCGGAGACGACCAGGCGATGCACGGTCACCGCGCCGGTCTCGAGGTCGACGGAGACCTCGGCACCGCCCCAGCCGTATTCCCACGAGACGCACGGCGATTCGAGCGGGGCGTGGCTGTCGCTGGGAGCCTTGAAGAAGCCTTCGCCCGTGAACTCGTAACCGGTCCCGCCGTAGGTGCCCATGACCAGTGGGGCAAGCGGCCGGCCCTCGGGCTCGCCGATGCCGTCCGGAGGCACGATGAAAACGAGACCGTCCCGGAACTCGACTCGCTGGAGTGGCACACCCAGTGCTGTGGCCGAGAACAGCAACAGGCGCAGGCGCGCGGCCTCAGCGGCCTTCTGGACGGCTTGGCCCATCACCGAGATCGCCGAAGAGGCGTTCGTTCCCTGATCGAACGGGGTGTGATCGGTGTCGAGGTCAGACCAGTGAATCCGTGACCGGGGCACGTCGAGCACGCGCGCCGCGACCTCGCGCAACGCGGTCTGTGCCCCCTGGCCCATCTCGACGGTGCCGCACTGCACCCATGCATCGCCGCTGGTGGCGATTTTGACCCGAGCCTGTGCCGGCTTGTTGACCCCGCCCGAGTCCTTGAAGCCGACTGCTACGCCGCGCCCCCGACCCGGCGGGCGAGGCTCGTCCATGCCGATATGGCTGGCCACCAGATCGAGCCCTTCGGTCAAGTCGGAGTCCATGGCCGATTCGCCGGGTACGTAGGACTCGCCGAGGCCGATCAGATTGCGGCGGCGCAGCTCGACGGGGTCGAGCCCGAGCCGTGCCGCGATCATGTCGATCTGGCTCTCGCAGGCGAAGTTGGCCTGCGTGCCGCCAAAGCCGCGAAATGGGCCCGCCGGCGTGGTGTTGGTGAGTACCGCATCGGTCACCGTACGGATGTGCTGCCACCGGTACGGCCCTGCCACCCGGTAGCCGGCCTTCTCGGCCACGAGCGGGCTCGCATCGGCATAGGCACCCGCATCGAGCAGCACCTCTGCATCTCGGGCAACGAGCGTGCCGTCGGCCATCACGCCGGTCCGCAGCGTCAGCCGTGCGTTGTGCTGGCGCATGGTCAAGAAGCCTTCGTCGAGCGTGAGGCAGTACCGGACGGGCGTCCCGGCTTTGAGCGCGAGCAGCGTCGCGATCGGCTCGGTCTTGCAGCCGTTCTTGGCACCGAAGCCGCCGCCGAGGTAGCCGACCTGCATGCGAACCCGGTGCTCGCCGATGCCCAGCAGTCGAGCGATTTCCTTTCGTACCGGGAACGGGTTCTGACAGCTCGACCAGAGTTCGAGGCGACTGCTGGTAGTGCTGTCGTCGCTGCCGGCGGTTGCGGCCGACCACCGAGGCCCAGTCCATCGAGCAACCGACACGAACGGTTCGAGATGCAGGTGCTGCTGGCGGCCGTCGAAGCCGAACACGTCGGTGAAAACATGATCGCAGTGATCGAAGGCAGCGGGGTCGCCGGTCTCGTAGCCGAAGCGGTAGCAGACGTTCGGTCGGGGGCGAGTGCCGCCGCTGGCGCCCTGGCCGTAGGCAGGGGTCATTCCCAGTGGTGCTTCGGGGAACACTTCGGGGGCCCCGTCGGCCAGCGCAGCGTCGAAGTCGGTGACGGCGGGCAGGGGCTCGTAGTCGACCCGCACCAGCTCCAGTGCACGCGCCGCGTCGAGCTCAGTGTCCGCCGCGATCGCTACGACTGCGTCGCCGAGGTAGCGCACCCGGTCGAGCGCGAGGATCGGCTGGTCCTTGATGAAGTAGCCGTAGCTGTGCGACGCCACGAGCGGGGATTCCGATGGGCGGTGCTCTCCGTCATTGGCCGCCCAGCGCTCGCGCAGCTCGCCGTTGAGCAGGTCCTGCCGGGTCAGGACCGCCCGAACGCCAGGTGCCTGAGAGGCAGCGACCGTGTCGATGCGGGTGATGAGGGCGTGCGGGTGAGGTGAACGCAGCACCTTGGCGTGCAGCATGCCTTCGAGAGCGACATCGACCGCGTAGGGGGCAGTGCCCGAGACTTTCGCGGCGGCGTCCGAGCGAGTCATGGTGTCTCGTCGGGGGCGGGGCCGGACTCCAGGCGCAGCGCTGCAGCGGCGGCTTCAACAGCTTCGATGACCATCAGGTAGCCAGTGCAGCGGCAGATGTTGGAGTCCAGCCAATCACAGACGGTCGTGCGGTCGGGGTCCCGATGGCGGGCAAGCAGGGCGCTCGCGGTGAGGATCAAGCCAGGTGTGCAGTAGCCGCACTGGAAGGCGCTCAGTTCGGCGAATGCCCATTGGACAATGGGCAGTGTCGCGGCCGGGTCAGCCGTCGGAGCGCCGGTCTCAGCCATGTGGCTTGCTTCAATCGTGAGCACCTCACGGCCGTCGGTCTGCCAGGCGAACGTGGAGCACGACGCAGTGGGCGTGTCGTCCATCAACACGGTGCAGGCGCCGCAGACGGCTTGATCGCAGCCGACGCGGGTACCGCCCAGGCCAGCGCGTGTGCGGATGGTGTCCACCAGCATCTCCGACGGCGGCGCGGAGATGGGGAACGGTTCCCCGTTGAGCCGGATGGCTATGTCGATCGAATCGTCCGCCGCGTCGCCCGCCAAAGCGTCCGGCAGCGTCTTGGCGGGTCGCCCGGCCGGTGCAGCGGTGTCGCCGCGGAGCTTTTCGGCGGAGGAAGGGGCAGACGCGGGAGCGGTCGGTCTCGCAGATACGCCGGTTTCCTCTGCCTCATCGGAGCCAACCGTCTCGATGTGGGATTGCAGGCACCGGTTCACGAGCACGCTGATCATGCGGCGCCGGTAGGCAGCGGAAGCGAACGCGTCGCCAATCGGGTCGGGCAGTTCGGCGAGCGCCACGCCGACCTCGGGAGGGTCTGTGGCGCCGGCCGGGAGCACCTCGACCTCCTGATAGGCACAACCGATCGCCACACATTCGTCGCCGACGGCAACAGAGACGACCGGCTTCAGCGATCGGTCGTAGACGATGCGGCCGGCCAGAGGTATTTCGCAACCGACCAGCAGGCGGTCTCGCGGGCGATCCGCCACTGCGCAGCGTCGTTGCGACCCATCGGCATCGGCGAAGATCAGCGAGGCTCCGGCGGCGGCCAGGATCGGCGCGGCGTCGTAGCCCGCATCGAACGCCATGAGGTTGCCGCCCATCGTGCCGGTGGACCGGATGCGGACGTTGCCGATGGTCCGCCAGGCATCGGCGAGATCCGGTCGGTGAGCCCGCACGAGCTGGTCTGTCTCGATCCGAGCATGGGTGACCGCCGCGCCGATGAACAGCACCCCGTCGCCGAGTGAGATCTCGTCGAGCAGGTCCAGCCCGTCGGGCGACCCCCGACCGGGCTTGCACAGCGGCACGAGGGCCGGTGCCGCTTCACCGTCGCGGAGCCGCTGGGCGACGTCAATCCCGCCCGCATGTGCCCATGCGCCAGAGGCGATCATCGACGCAGCATCAGTCAGCGAGTCGGCCCGGTACAGCGAGAACGGCTCGATGCCCAGGTGGCTGCGAGAGATGAGCCCTGCCGCAGTCTGGGCGTCGGAATCGGTACCGGTGGTACTCACGATCTGATCATCTTGCCGCTTGGCCAACTTGCGTCATCGTGCGGTGCAAAGCGCAGCGTCATCGGTCTGCGCTCGTCGGCATCTCGACGGGCGGTACGAAGGGGACCGGCATCGGCCCCAGTGCGTCGCAGTCCACCCGGATCATCTGCGGGTGCCCAGCAGCCGTGGCCGACTCGAAGGCGTCGGCGAACTCATTGGGCGTCGCCACATCGAAGTAGCCGAAGTCGAACGCCGCCGCAGCCGCGGCCAGATCAGGCGTGCGCAGATCCACGCCCGAGCGCCTTCCGAGGTGCCGGTCCTGCGTGTTGCGCAGCACCCCGTAGCCGCCGTCGTCGAACACGACCACGGTGACCGGCAGCTCTTCTTGAGCCAGTGTGGCCAGCTCGCCGAGCTGGGGCACCAGGCCCCCGTCGCCCACCATCACCATGGTTGGCTCATCGGCACGGGCGATCGATGCGCCGATGGACATGCCCACGGCCTGTCCGATGCCGCCTCCACGGGGAACCACGTTGGTGGAAGGGTCGATCACGGGCAGCAGGCGATTGCCCCAGGAGCTGTTGGGGATGGTGATGTCTCGCACACGGGGCGACCGGTCGCTGAGCACGCCCGCCATGATGTCGCAGATTGATGCGTATGGTCCTATGTCCCGGCGCAGCAGGGCTCGGCAACGTTGGCGTGTGGCAGTGATGGTGTCGCGCCACTCCGGCTGCAAGGCGGTTCGGCCACCTCCGAGACGCTCGACGAGCGAGGCGACCGCCACGCACGCATCGCCGACGATGCCGACCTCGGCCGGGTACGAACGGCCGATGGCCACTGGGTCGATGTCGATCTGGATGTGCCATCGAGGCAGCGACAGCCGGTAGCTGCGGGTCTCGTTCGATCGGAAATGCGTGCCGATCGAGATGAGCACGTCGGCTTGGGCGAGCAGCTCGGCGCCTGTCGCAGACGCTGCGAAGTTGCCGATGACCCGGTCGTCGGATTCGGGCAGCACGCCGCGGCCCGCATTCGAGGTGAACAGGCCGGCGCCGGTACAGCGCAACAAGTCGTCGAGCACGGCGCGGCAGCCGACGGCACCACCGCCTGCCCACACCAAGGGTCGCTCAGCAGCAGCGATGAGATCGGCAGCTCGTTCCAGCGCTGCTTCGTCGAGTTCAGGCACTGCTGCAGTGCCGAGCGCAGCACCGCTCTCCAACGCGTCATTGTCGGATTCGGGGGCTCCGACGGTGTGCCGCGAGCTGTCGGTCGTGGTTGCGTCGAAGGGTTCGGTTTGGCCGTATTGCAGATCGATCGGCCACTCAAGGCTGACCGGTCCACGAGGGTGGGTGCCCAGCCGTCGGGCTGCCTGGGCGAAATCGGCCAACGGCGCCGCCCCGACCGTTGCCGCCCACACCGAGCACGACCGCAGCATCCCGAGCTGGTCGCGTGTCTCGTGAATGACACCGCGTCCCGCACCGAGATGCTCGCTGGGAATCTGTCCGGTGAGGTGCAGCACCGGCGAGCCAGCCGTGAGCGCCTCCACCAAGGCCCCGGCCGCATTCGCTGCTCCCGTACCGGTCGACGTCACCGCGCAGCCGGGCGTGCCGCGCACCCGGGCGAAGCCGTCGGCGGCGTTCACCGCGGCTGCTTCGCTGCGGGTGGGCACCCATCGCAAGCGGTGGGCCAGCGCATCGACGAGGGGGAGGTTGTGGACGCTCACCACTCCAAAAGCAGCATCGATGCCGAGCGAGGTGAGCACTTCGACCAGCAGGTCGCCGCCGTTTCGCGGCAAGGCTCGGCTCATGGCATCACGAAGCCGCCGTCTACCACAATGGTCTGCCCGGTGATGTAGGCCGACTCATCCGACAGCAGCAACGAAACGTGCCCGTGCAGGCTCATGGCGACGCTGGTCGTGCGAGCGCCTCAGTCCCGCGTGATTCCCGCCATCGGGGAGTGCGGGGGATAGGTGGGGAGCTGAGGCTTTGACGCTCCCAGCATCACGACGAACAGAGCGTCGGTGTCGCCGACATTGCGCAGCGAGCGGGCCGTTCCCGCGGGGATCTTGATGAGGTCGCGGTAACCGAGCAGCCGGGTGGCCGAATCGTCGCCGGCGTGGATCGTGATCTCAAGCTCGCCTTCGAGCACGAAGAAGGCTTCCTCCACGTCGTGGTGGGTGTGCTCGGGTCCTTCAGCTCCCGGCGGCAGCAGCATGTTGGAGAACGTGAAGTGCTCAGCAGCCAGCGCCCGATCGTCGCTTTCGTGGTTGCCGGTACCGCCAGAGCCGATGTAGCGGATCTGGGCACGCCGGTACTGCGGGCCGGCCTTGGTCTGGAACGCCAGCGTGTCCCAGTCCTCCCGCCGGGTGTCGCGCATGGCGCACATCGAATCGATGCGGGCCTCGAGGTCAGCCGTTCCTGCTGCTTCGGCCCGGTCGGCGGTGGTCTGGCTCATCGTTGGTGTCCTGTCGTGTTCGACATGTGGCGGGTGCGACGGTTGCAGGGTACGAGTCAGTCTGCGAGCGCGACCGGGGCGGGTTGGGGCTCAGTGGCGAGCCCGAATCGCGCCCGCTGCGCCTCGAAGTCAGCCTCGAGTGCGCGACGCAAGTGCACCACAGGCCGGTCCGCTTGCGCCAGATGCTCGTCACGCCGGGCCTCATCGGTGGTGCGCAGGCTCTCGAGCATCTCCTTGTCCTGGTTGAGCACATGCAGGTGTGTGCCGCGCAGGCGCAGCCGGTACAGCGTTCGCCAGATCCGACGTTCACGTCCGGCGACCTCCCGAAACCGCGGAAAGTGCACGAGCGTCGCGGCATTGTCGCGTGGTGTCAGGAACCCCAGGATCCGCAGCGGGGGACCGGGCCCGGCGCTGGGAGGCAATGGGATGTCGAGGCGGACGTATGCGAGATCGCCGGTGTGAATGTCGATCCAGTCGAAGTTCGTCCCGGCCTGGTCGCGGCGGCGCACCTCGAAGCCGTCGTCGTGATCGTCGACCACGACACGGTCATGGGTGATGCCTTCGTTCAGCGTGATCGAGCGTGCATGCAGGAACGGTGCATGCATGAGATCCACGAGGTTCTCGAGCGCCAGCATCCAGTTTGCACCCCACTCGACGCTCTCGGGGAACGTCGAGTAGCGATCATCGGTGAATTCGGCCGGCAGGCGGAGCGCTGCCGGCGACGACTCGCCGATCCAGGCCCACAGGTAGCCGGCCTCCTCGGCGACCGGGTAGGTCACGCTTACCTTGGTGCGCTCAGCCAGCGAGCACGCTCCGCCCTGAGAGGGCACCGAGGTGCACTGGCCGCTGCCGTCGAAGCGCCAGTGGTGATAGCCGCACCGCAGTTCATCGCCCACGACATCGCCGATCGACAGCCTGGCTCCGCGATGCGGGCAAAGGTCGGCCATGAGGTGGGGCGCTCCAGAGCCATCGCGCCACAGCACCAGGTCCTCGCCCAGCAAGCGGGTGGCCACTGGCGTGTCGTGCACCGCGTCGGCAGTGCCCAGCAAGTACCAGCGGTCTCGCAGCCCGAGCCGCGGGTCGCCCTTGGGCAGTTCAGCCAGCGGTGGCCATGCGGGCGGGCGCCGTGCAATCTGCCGGTTCCCGATGCCCGTGTACTGCGATACACGGCCCCGCACGCGCCCGACCAGCGCCCGAGCCGTGTGCTCCAGCGCCAGACGGGCAGGCATCGGTGGCTTGGAGGAAGCGCCATTAGGTGAATCTTCCGGTTGTCGCACCTGTTGTTTCCCGCTCTTGTTCGCTGTCGCTCACGGGCCGCTCGGGCCACGGCTTCGCCTATCGGCTCAGCCTCTTAGTCGCCGGTCAGGTGCGCCACGCGGGGCATGACGTCGTTGGCCAGCAGGTCCATCGAACGACGCCACGCATCGGGGTTGTCGGCATAGTCGAAGCAGAACAGCAACAGGTGACCGAACCCGCCGACGTCCGCGTACACCTTCTCGATGTCGGCAGCGACGGTCTCGGGCGAGCCCACGAACCAGTTGTTGCGGGCGCAGTACTCGACGGTGACTTCGCCGCCCGCGGGTGGATTGCGTTCGTCCACCAGGAACTTGTGGAAGTCGAAGGCGCCGAGCAGGGGGATGAAGTAGTCGGTCATCATCCTGCCCATCATCCCGCCGTAGGACAGCTCCCAGGCCTCCTCGTCGGTGGGGGCCACGAATACCTCGCGGACCATCCGCCAGTCGCTGCGGCTGACCTCTCGCCCGGCTCGGCGAGCTCCAGCCTCGTAGGAATCCCAGTGCCCGCTGACGTACTGCGGGTTGAGATTCAGGCTCAATGGGATCCAGCCCTTCTCGCCCGCCATCTCGAGCGTCGGCGACGGCGAGTTGAGCCCGGCAACGCCGATCGGCGGATGCGGCTGCTGCAGCGGCCGCAGGTGATGCACCAGCTCCATGTCGGGCATGCCGTGGGGGACCGAGCCCTTCCAGTGCTTGCCGTCGTGCGTCCAGCCGGGCTCCTGGCTCCACAGGTTCAGGATGAACTCGACCGACTCCTGGGTCATCTCGCGGTTCTCTCCGGCCATGCCGTCGACGCCGAACATCTCCCAGTCGCTGGGGAGGCCGCTGGCGGCGACACCGAAATTCAGCCGGCCTTCGGAGATGTGATCCAGCAGCGAGATCCGGTTGGCCAGCTCGGCAGGGTGGTAATAGGGCAACAGGAATCCGCCAGGACCGATGCGGATGTTCTTGGTCCGCCGCAGCGCCTCGATCGTCAGCAAATCCGGGGCGGGGTGCGGCTCCCACTTCGCCGCATGATGCTCGCCGATCCAGGCTTCGCCGAAGCCGAACTCATCAGCCCACTCGATGACCTGCAAATCCCACTCCCAGCCCTCGCGCAAGTCGCGCTCGGGCGGGTGGCTCGGCATCGTGAACAGTCCCAATTCCATGTGCATCCCCTGTCTGCTTCAGTGGCGCCTCAAACACCGACGCCTCAGCTCGGAAACCTACTGCCGTCGTCAACCGCCGTCACACTTCCCCACATAGAGTCAGCACGGTGACCCGTCTTCGGAATCGGGCCTGGTGGCTGCCTGGTGTAGCGATCGCGACGGTCGTGTTGATCGCGCTTCCTGCTGCGCGCGGGCATTTGTTCTGTTCGCTGTGACCGGCCTTCGCCAATTGGTGCAGAAGCGGGCGCCCGTAGCCATGGCGGCGATTCTGGTGGCATCGCTGCTGGGTGCATGTGCCGAGCCGCAGTCGGCTGGGCTCTGGCATTGCAGGGCACATTCAGGTCCGGAGCCGGCAGAGCTGCTCGATTGGCAGAGCGACTTTGGCGAGGACCATCCAGATGTCTCGTGCAGGGTCGGCGAGGGCATCCGAGCCGGCTGGTGGCGGTGGCACATGCTCTCGGCAGACGAATGCCGCTCCGTGACGGTTCGACCGTCAGCGACTGCCGAGCTGCCGGAAGGCCAGTCACGGTCGCGGCGCGATGCACGAGAACCAATCGTTCTCAACGTCGGCGACGTAGTGACGGGATTCACAACTGAGGACTCGGGGGAATCTGGCTTGATTGCCGCGACGAGCTTGGGCTATTGCTTCCTGGAGTACCAGGGCCCTGAGCCGCCGCTCGGGTCGTGAGACTGCTTGGGCACGTACATTCGTAGGGACTTGGTTGGCGACCGTCGGGCCACCGCAGGTGCGACCGACGACGCGATCGGGCCGATGAGATCGGAGCGCATGGATGCCAGTTGACCCGGATCGGGAGACATGGAAGCCGGGGATGAGCTGGGAGGACGCGATCGCTGAGATTGCGTATCTCAAGGAGCTGGCCTCGGAGATGGGCGGGCCTGAACGCATCGACCGCCAGCACCAAGGCGGCCGCTACACGGTGCGCGAGCGCATTGCCAAGATGGCCGACCCGGGCTCGTTCATCGAGATGGGGGGTCTCATGGGCGGCCCGGAGTATGACGACGACGGCAACATCATCGGGTTCACGCCGGGCGGCTACGTGATGGGCCTTGCCGAGCTCGACGGCCGGCCGGTGGCGATCGGCGGCGACGACTTCACCATCTCGGGCGGCAGCCCCCACAACGTCCACAAGATCCCGCACCAATTCGCCCAGCCGCTGGCCATCACCTACGGCATCCCGTATGTGCAACTGCGCGAGGGTGTCGGCCACAGCTCGCGGTCCGACGAGGAGTCGGGCCAGATGGCCCTGCCCTCGGGCGACATGTGGTGGCAAGGCGTGGAGATGCTGACCAAGGTGCCGGTGGCCGCGGGGATCATGGGATCGGTGGCTGGCTGGCCTGCGGCCGCAGCGTTGATGTCGCACTTCACGGTGATGGTGAAGGGCCAGTCGCAGATCTTCCCGTCGGGGCCTCCCGTGGTGCAGCGGGCCACGGGCGAGAACCTGTCCAAGGAGGAACTCGGCGGCTATCGGATGCACGTGTACGAGAGCGGTCAGGTCGACAACGTGGCCGAGAACGAGGAGGACGCGTTCGACCAGATCCGCGCGTTCCTCTCGTACTTGCCGAACACGGTGTCGCAGGTGGCGCCGCGTGTCGACACCGGCGACCCGCCGGATCGCCGGCCCGAAGAGCTGCTGAACATCATCCCCACGAATCGCCGAGCCGGTTACGACGCCCGGGCGCTGATCCGCCACGTCGTCGACAACGGTGAGTTCTTCGAGATGCGCCGTCACTATGCCGGGGCGATCATCACCGGTTTCGCCCGGCTCGACGGCTACAGCGTTGGTGTCGTCGGCAGTGACCCAATGCGGCTGGCCGGTGCGATGGATGGCGACGGTGCCGACAAGTACGCGCACTTCGTGGACCTGTGCGACGCGTTCAACCTGCCGATGGTGATCTTCTTGGACATGCCCGGATTCATGCTGGGCTCGGCTGCGGAGCGCAAGGCCACGATGCGCCGGGGAGTGCGGGCGCTGATCGCATCGGCAGAAGCGAGCGTGCCGAAGGTGGAGTTCAACGTACGCAAGTCCTACGGCGTGGCTGCCGATGCACCGAACAGCATCGGGCTGCCCCATGCGCTCAACCTGCGTTTCGGGTGGCCGGCGGGGGAGTGGGGCGGCATTCCCATCGAGGGCGGCGTAGCGGCGGCGTACCGACGCGAGATCGACGCGGCCCCCGATCCTGAGGCGCATCGAGAGATGATCGAGGAGCGACTGCTGCGGCTGCGATCGCCGTTCAAGGCGGCGATGCACGGCGATGTCGTCGACCTCATCGACCCCCGCGAGACCCGCCGGCTGGCCTGCACCTTCGTGAAGCTGGCTCAGCCGGTGCTCGCAGAGCTGGCCCGCCGACCGAACAAGCGCGCCGTGCGTCCCTGACGTGCTGGGCGCGCGGCGCGACAGGCCCGGCGCGAGCCGAACCGGTGCACACATGAGGACTTCCAGAAAATGAGATGGGCCTTGCCCGCGCGAGAGGGCACTATCGCGGGGTGATCTTCTCCGAGATCGACCAGATCCGATTCGGTGACGCCGTCATCGGATTCGAGGTCAGGCGCAGCACGCGGCGGCACAAGACGATGCAACTCAGTGTGGGCCCAGACGGTGTCCGTGTAGCAGTGCCCGTAGCGACTCCTCCCGACGAGATACACGGGTTCGTCCGGCAGAAGGCGCGTTGGATCCTCGATCGATTGGCGGCAGCCCGCGCTGCACCGAGCCCGAGCGAACTGCCCAGTTCGCTTCCTTACCTTGGGCGAGACCTGAATGTCGTCGTCGAGAATGGTGTCGTTCTCGATGTCGACGTGCGCTTTCGACCGTGGGAATTGCAGGTGTTCTTGCCATTTGAGGTGGCGGAAGAGGATGTTGCGAACGAGATTCGCAGTGCCGTCAACGAGTGGTATTGGCTCCGTGCACTCGAACACGTCTCGACGAGCGTCGAGCGATGGTGGCCCGACCTGGGGCGTGGCGCCAAGCCTGAAGTACTCATCGGGGATCAGCGCAAGCGCTGGGGGAGTTGCGCCGCTGACGGTGCTCTCCGGTTCAACTGGCGGCTCGTGATGCTGGAGCCGCGACTCCTCGACTACGTCGTGGTTCACGAGTTGGCGCACCTCACCGAGCGAAACCATGGACCCGCATTCTGGGAACTCGTCGCCGAAGTGCTCCCCGATGTTGCCGAGCGCAAGGCAGCGTTGCATTCGGTCGAGGGAACGCTGCCGCTGTGATCATCGCTGGACGCTCGGATGCCGGTCCACCGGACCGGAGGCAGGTCGGGCCACCCAGTTAGCGTGACACCGTGACTGCGGAGAATGCACTCAGGTTTGGATGGTTGTCGCCATGCATCGGCAACCGCTGGAGCAACCACCGGTCGATCGTGGCCGACCAGGTGGAGTGGCTCCTGCCCGAGGTGATCGGGCACTTCGACTCGCTGTGGATTGCCGATCATTTCTATGGCTTCGACGCCAAGACCGACCCGTTCCTCGAAGCCTGGACGACGATCACCTGGTGTGCGGCGCGTCTCGACGGGGTGCAGCTGTGCCATCACGTGCTCGGGCACGGCTACCGGCCGCCGGCGCTGACGGCGAAGATGGCGGCGACGCTGCAGTACTTGTCGGGCAACCGCTTCATCCTGGGCATCGGCGCCGGCTGGCGCGGCGACGAGTACGAGGCGTACGGCTACGAATTCCCGTCACCCAAAGTGCGCTTTGCCCAGCTCGAGGAGGTCATCACGATCTGCCGATTGATGTGGACGCAGGACGACCCGAGCTTCGAAGGCGAGTACTACCGCATCGATGGTGCGGCGGCGCCGCCGCTGCCCGAGGTTGCCCCGCCCATCTGCATCGGCGCCTCAGGAGAGCAGATCGGCCTACGGGTGGCCGCCCGCCATGCCGATATCTGGAACACGCCATGGCGGCGAGATCTCGAATCACTGCGTCGCAAGTGCGGGATCGTGGCAGACGAGCTCGAGCGGCTCGGACGCGATCCGGCCGGCTTGGAGATGTCGACCACCGTTGAACGCGCACTGCCCACCACTGACAGCGAGTCGGCCGAGTACGTCGAGTTCTTGGCCTCGCTGGTGGACGTCGGCATCCGCCACTTCGTGCTCGACTTCGGCAACCCTGACAGCGCCGAACCGGCGCATCGATTCGCAGAACAGGTCATCGCTCCGCTGCGCGCGCGCTGAGCGGCCCGCAGTGGTCGCGCTCTCGGCCTGATGGCGCTGCTCGATCTTGGGGTCAGATCCCCGACAGCGGGTCAGCCGATCAGTCGGCGAAGAGTTCCAATTCGGCAGGAGTAGGTGAGCTGTCGGTTCCCGCGGGGTTTCGCACCTCGGCTCGCTCCAGGGTTTTCTCGAAGAGGCTGTGTGCGGACTGGCCGCGTGGGGCGAATGCGACGACATCGGTGCCGATGAACTCGACTGCGACGACATCGCCGCGCCGGACGTTCGGATCGGGCCCGCAGCGCACCCGCAGATGGGTGCCGTCGAGGTTCGCCACCACCATCGAATCGTGCCCGTAGAACTCCACGAGCTCGACCTCCGCCGCGGTTCCCGGTGCCAGACGCAGCTGTTCGGGACGGAGCATCACATCCACCGGGCCGGTCACGGGATCAGTCGCTGCATCGGCTGCGCGTACGTCGGAATGAGCGCCGTTGCTATTTGCAGCGTCTGCTCCGCCGAGCGGCAGGCGGCCCAGCGCTGTGTGCGCGACCCCGCCAGAGGCCGTACAGCGCAGCCAAGATGCCGTGCCCACGAAGTCTGCTACGAACGGATCTGCTGGCCGTCGGTAGAGGCCATCGGGCGTGTCGACCTGTGCGAGGCGGCCCTCGCAGAGCACGCCGACCCGGTCGCCGACGACAAACGCCTCGTCCTGGTCGTGGGTCACAAAGACCGCCGTGATGCCCAGTTCGATCAGCAGCCGGCGAACCTCGCTGCGAACGTCCTCGCGCAGCGACGAGTCCAGATTGGAGAAGGGCTCATCCAGCAGGAGCACGCCCGGGCGCGGCGCAAGCGCACGCGCCAAGGCGACACGCTGCTGTTGCCCGCCGGAGAGCGTTGCGGGCATGCGTTCGGCAAAGCCGCCGAGACCCACCAATTCGAGCGCTTCGGCGATGCGGTCGGGGGTTCGCTTGGACCGCTCAAGCCCGTAGCCGACGTTGCGGCCCACGGTGAGATGAGGGAAGAGGGCCCAGTCCTGGAACACCATCCCGACTCGGCGTGACTCAGGTGCCACCCATGTGCCGCCCCGTCCCGACGGTCCCGAGACGAACCTGTCGCCGAGCTGAATGGTGCCGGCGAGGGGGCGTTCCAGCCCCGCGATGAGTCGCAGCAGCGTGGTCTTGCCGCAGCCGCTGGGGCCGAGCAATGCAACGGATTCACCCGGCGCGACATGCAGGGACAGGTCCTGCACCGAGTAGCAGCCCCCGGAAATCTCGTCGGTGAGGTCACCGCCATCGGAGGAACCGAGCGGCGGAGCCTGGGTGTAGGAGTGGGAGATGCCGTCGAGGATGATGGAGCGCGCCCCCGGCCAGTGCCGATCTCGGCCGTTGCGAGCCAGATCGTCCGGCGCTGCCGGGTCGGCGTGTCGCCGGTCTCGCCTCGACCGAAATGCCCGGACCGTGCGCACCAGTCGAAGTATAAGCAAGGGAGTCGGTACGTATCCAGAATGGTGAATGCTCAATGGTGACGCTGCCTGCTGCAGGCCGGTAGGCATAGCTAACGCACAGCGGGCCGGAGCCTCGCGATCTGTGCCGAAGTAGGTTGACGGCGACACGCCCGACAGACCGTGGGGGAGCGCTGTGGCACTGACGAACGACGACCGGGTAGAGATCCGAGACCTGATTTCTCGCTACAACAAGGCGATCGACACTGGCGACGCTGACGGATACGCCAACACGTTCACACCGGACGGGCAATTCATCGGGATTGTCGGCACGTTCAACGGCCGTGATGAGCTGCGGGCCTTCGCCGAGGCCTACTCCACCGAGGAGCAATACGCCGAGTTCTACTCAGCGCAGCACTGGGTGACCAACGTCGTCGCCGACGGTGACGCCGATCAAGCCACCGTGTTCAGCCACATCCAGATGGTCAAGCCCTTGCCTGAAGGCGGCACGATCCTGCTGGTCGGACACTACGACGACATCGTGCGCAAGGTCGACGGGCAGTGGTTGTTCGCCCAGCGGATCGTGGCCTCGGACGCCTGATGCCCCCGTTCGACATGGCAGCCAAGATGGTCGAGGGCCTGCCGCAGCCAGCCGGGGCCTGGACGCCGATCCCGCGCTTCAGCTTCGTCGGCGGGAACAACGACTCGCCGAGTGTGCCGGTGGGTGGACTGACCGAAGCGGCCATGGCGGTACTCGCAAAGCACGGCTCCGAGCTCGCCACCTACAACCTCGGCGGCAATCCCCAGGGCTTCGAGGGGTTGCGCGAATTCGTTGCCGCATCGCTGGCGGCGAACGCGCACATGCCGACGAGCACCGAGCAGGTCTTGGTGGTGTCCGGTTCGCTGCAGGCGCTCGACCTCGTCAATACAGCGTTCCTGCGTCCGGGCGATGTCGTGGTTGCCGAAGAGGCCACCTACGGCGGGATGATCTCGAAAGTCGCCCGGCGCGGCGCCAGGTGCGTCGGAGTCGAGCTCGACGACGATGGGATTGTCCCGCAGCGGCTCGAACAGCTGCTCGATGAGCTGACTGCTGCAGGCACACCGCCGCGGTTCATCTACACCATCCCGACCGTCCAGAATCCGACCGGCTCGGTGATGCCCGTCGAGCGCCGACGGGAGATCCTGGCCATCGCCCGGCACTTCGGCGTGCCGATCTTCGAGGACGAGTGCTATTCAGACCTCCAGTGGACCGGCGAGCGACCGCCAACGCTGCGAGCGCTCGACTGCGCCGACTCGGAGGAAAAGAGCGTGGTCATCTACTGCGGCTCGTTCTCGAAGTCGATCGCGCCGGCGCTGCGGGTGGGCTACATCGTCGGCGACGTGCCGATCGTGCGCCAGCTGATGGCCCTCAAGGACGACGCGGGCACGGGTGCACTGGAACAGCTCGTGCTCGCCGAGTACGCAGCGGCGCACTTCGACGACCACGTGAACCAACTGCGCGAAACGCTACGAGAGAAGTGTGCGGTGATGCGCCACGCCGTCAACACCCACTTGGGTGCGTTGTCCCGGGTGGCGATCCAGCTCGGCGGACCAGTGCAGGTGACCGACCCCAAGGGCGGAATCTTCGTCTGGCTGACATTCCCGCCGGGAACAGACACGGCCCGCTATCTCGCACCCGCTGCGGCGCGAGGCATCCAATTCAACGAAGGCGCCGCTTGGTCAGTCGACCCCGAGTGGGGAGCGCGCCGCATGCGGCTGTGCTTCGGCAGCCTGTCGGCGGAGGACATCAGCGAGGGCGTCGCAGCCCTCGCCGAGGTGATTGCCGCGAACTAGCTGCCAGCAGCGGTCAGGTAGGCGGGGTGGGTGGCACCGAACGGGGTCCCCGCAGCCGCAGCTTGCGACGACTGCGGGGCGCGCGGGCGCTCGCGCCCGCGCAGGAGACACGGCGGTGACAGGACCCGCCCCGCCGGGCGACAGGACAAAAGGTGCTAGCCGCGGCCGTGGCGCAGGAGCTTGCCGGGCGTGGCGCCCGTGCACTCGCCGTCCTGGAATGTCTCGACGCCGTTCACGAGGATGTGGCGATAGCCGTGGGCACGCTGGACGCGGCGCCATTCGCCGCCGGGCAGGTCGTAAACCGCCTCGCCGATCCACTCGGGATCGATGGCCAGTTCGTCCATGTCGTAGACGAGCATGTCGGCCGGGGCGCCTTCCTTGAGTACGCCGCGGTCCTTGAAGCCCGCGGCATGGGCGGCAAGCGCCGACATCCGGTAGTGCGCTTCCTCGACGGTCACCCGCTGCTCATCACGCACGATCCACGCCAAGAAGTCGGTCGTCCACGCACCGCCGGTGAAGAACTTGGTGTGTGCTCCGCCGTCGGACACGCCCGGAATCGTGTACGGCGAATCGGTGTACACCGCCGACATGTGGTCCACGTTGAAGTCGGGACCCTCACCCAGAAATTCGGTCTTCAGGTCGGTCTTGAGCGACAGGTCCAGCATCACGTCGATGTAGTGCTTGCCTTCCATCTCCGCGATCTCGCCGAGTGACTTGCCCACGTACTTCTGCATGTCTCCCCGGCGAGCCACGCCCTGGACGACCAGCTTGCGAGGCGGCCCGCCGACAGCGCCCTGCGTGTTCGCAAACAGCGTTGCCGCTTCGTCGGTCTCGGCGCGCAGGCGCTCCCGGATGGCCGGGTCAGACATCTTTCGTATCTTCTCCTCGACCGTGCCCGTGGTGGCCTCGCGCCACGCCGGGCTCGAGTCGTACAGGTTCCACTCGTCGAGCGAGAACGCGAAACCGGTGCGGATCGAAGCACCCTGACCGAAGATGCGCAGCCCGTCGTTGTGGGCCTGCTCAAGCCACTCGAGCCGTTCCTCGTGCACCCGGGGGTTGCGCTGGCTGACGGGTACCACGTTGTCGATGATCGGCCTCCCGCTGACCTCGGCCAGCCGCCGCTTGAAGGTGAGGTCTTCGGGGTTGTTGACATCGGCGCTCGTGGCCTGCGTGAGCTGGATGAAGCCCTCGTCACGTTCGCGCAGCACTTCGGCCAGCACGAAGATGTCGTCGTCGATCATCGTGTCGGTGACCATTGGCGTGCCGTCGAAGTCGGACTGGGTGGAGTTGGGGCCGAGGCGCTGGATGGAAAAGCCGCACAGCCCGGCGTCCATGCCTTCGTGCAGCAGTCGCTGCATCTCCTTGCGCTCGGCGTTGTTGGCCGGCCGCGACTTCGCAGCTTCGAGGCCCATCACGTAGATCATCAGCGACGCCGTCGGCATGTACTGCAGGACGTTCACGCCCTTGGGGGCCGCGTCCAGCGAGTCGAGGTACTCCGGGATGGTCTCCCAGTCCCACTTCGGCAGCATGCCCTCTTCCATTGCGGCCAGCGGGATCGCTTCGGTGCGCACCATTGTGAGCATCGAGCGTTCCCGGAAGTCGGGCTTGCACGGAGCGAAACCGAAACCGCAGTTGCCGAGCACGACCGAGGTGACGCCGTGCCAGCTCGAGATCGAGCAGTAAGGATCCCAGCGGATCTGCGCGTCGTAGTGGGTGTGCAGATCGATGCTGCCCGGAGCGACGATGCAGCCGCCGGCGTCGATCACTTCGCGGGCCGGCTTGTCGGGACGGCCGCCGACCTGGGCGATTCGCCCGTCGGAGATCCACAGATCCCCCCGAAAGCTCGGCACCCGTGTCCCGTCGACGATCGTGCCGTCCTTGATGTGAATGTCGTATTCCTCCACGAGTCCCCCTCAACTGGAGTCCGGCACGCGCGAACCCGCAGCGCCCCGGTATCAATCTGACGGTTTCGCCGTCTGGGCCCCCGACCCACCGGCACCGCCGTGGCAGCGATGTTAGGCGCCTGAGGTCAGAAGATGCTGAAACCGCCGTCGATCTTGATGACGTCGCCGGTGTGCCAGCGGGCGGCGTCGCTCATCAGGTACACCGCGATGGCGCCGAAATCGTCGGGCACACCCCAGCGGCGCATCGGGATGCGCGGCATCACGTTGTCGACGAACTTGTCCCAGGTGAACAGCCGCTCGGTCATGGCGGTGTCGATCCAGCCGGGGATGACGGCGTTTGCGTTGATCTTGTAACGAGCCATCTCGACCGACAGCCCCATCATCATCGCCAGCATCGCCCCCTTGGTGGCCGCATATGCCTGGCCTCGTGCAGCGCCCTGGATGGCCGTGCCGCTGGAGGTCAGCACCAGCGACCCGCCTTCGCCTTGGGCAATCATCTGGCGGGTTGCGGCCCGCAGCGTGAAGAACACGCCGTGCAGGTTGACGTCGATGACGCTGAACCAGTCCTCGTTGGAATGCTCGTGGAAGCCCTTCTGGTTCTGCGTGCCGATGCCGGCGTTGGGGAAGCAGGCGTCGACGCGCCCGTAGCGCTCGACGACCGCTGCCATGGCCTCTTCGACCTGTTGCTCGTCGGAGACGTCGCATTGCAGCGCGCTGGCGGAGGGGTTGATCTCTTGCAACTCCGCCTCAGCAGCGGCGTTCTTGTCGGGATTGGTGCCCCAGATGCTGACGTCGGCGCCCGCAGCAGCGATGCCTCGGGCGTACCCGAGACCGATGCCGCCGTTGCCGCCCGTGATGACTGCGACTTTGCCGCTCAGGTCAAAGCCGTCGTACTGGTAGGCCACGGCGGGCTCAGTCGCCCTTGATCTGGCGCATGAACATGCCGTTGTCGAAGTAGTCGCGCCAGAACGTGATGAGTCCGTCGTTGACCTCGAAGATTCCCATGACGGGCAGCTCGATCTGTCGGCCCGAACCGGTGTGGAAGCGGTCGACCCGTTCGTTCATGACGGTGTTGCCAGTGGCGGTTTGGCGGAGCACTTCGAATTCGACAGGGCCGTCGCCCCTCGTCAGGCCCCCCAGAAACTCCTTCATGGCATCGGGGCCGTTCATGTCGCCGACCGGCACGTTGTCGTAGTAGACGTCGTCGGAGACATGGGCGACCGCTCCGTCGAGGTCCTTTGCTTCGATGCAGGCGATGAACTTGCCGACGACCTCGGTGGGCGAGTCGGTGGCGGAATCTGACATGGTTGGCTTGTCCTCTCTCGTCCGGATACGCACTGGCGTTACGGGCCTCTGCGTGTGCTTCGGCGCGGTCCTTGTCCTAGCACGCGGCACGATCCAGTGCCGCTGTGACGGCTCTGAGGAAGGGCATCAGCGGTCACGGATGCTGCGAGCAAGAGGCTGAGCCCACAGGCGAAGCCGTGGCCGAAGCGGCCCGTGAGCGACAGCGAACAAGAGCGGGAAACAACTGGTGCGACAATGGGGACGATCACCTCTCGCGCGTCCTCTAAGGTCGCCGGGCTATGGAAGCTGAGCAGCGATCCGAAGCGGCCGTTGCGCCCCGCACAGCACAGCGGAGGCCGCTCGAAGGGGTCCGGGTCTTCGAGATCAGCATCGCTGTGGCGGCGCCATGCTGTGGCAAGGCGATGGCACATCACGGGGCCGAGGTCTTCAAAGTGGAGGCCCACAGCTATCCCGACGTGGCGCGAGCGTTCGGCTCGGCATGGGCGCGTGATCCAGAGCTCGCCGATGTCTTCTGCGACACCAGTCCCTACGTGCCTGAGATGTCGGCCGGCAAGCGATCGGTGGGTCTTGAGCTGAAACTGCCCGAGGCGCTCGAAGCGGCGAAGCGCTTGTTGGCCACCTGTGACGTCTTCCTGACGAACTTCGCCGCGCCGGGCATGGCCGAGCTCGGGCTCGACTACGCCTCGGTGGCTGAAGTGTCGCCGAACATCATCTATGCGGGCATGACCGGATTCGGCGTGGACCCCGACACGCCGTACTACCCGTTCCGAGCCTTCGGACCGAACCAGGCCCCGCTGGTGGGGTGGGATGCGCTGACGGGTTTCCCCCACGAGGAGCCAGCCGGCATTCCCTCGATCGCACCGCCGGACTACATGGGCGGTCTGCACGCGATGTTGGCGATCGTCAGCGCTCTGCATGAACGCGACCGCACCGGGGAGGGTCGATTCATCGACATCAGTCAGCTCGAAACCACCGTGTCGTTCTTGGGTCCGTACCTGCTGGGCCAAGACTTGGGCGTGCCGGAGCCGTTCCGCAACGGCAACCGGGTGTCGTGGGCAGCACCCGCCGGCATCTACCCCTGCGCGGGCGACGACCGCTGGGTAGCCATCGAAGTGCAGAGCGACGAGGCGTGGCTCTCGCTTGCGGCGCTCGCCGAATGGTCGGCCATCGAGGCGCACGACGGCAGCGGGAGCCAGGCGCTGGCGACCTACCCGCACGACACGCTCGCTGACCGCATCGCCAACCATGACGCCATCGACGCTGAGCTGTCGTCGTGGACCGCCCGTCGCAGCGCGCAGCAGGCCGCAGCTGAGCTGCAAGCCCTGGGCGTCGCGGCCTACGAGGTGCTCGATCATCGCGGCGTGATGGTCGACCCGCAGGTGCACGACCGCCGCCCGTACTCGGTGGTGCCGAGCCCCAGGCTGGGACGGGATCTGTTCGTGCGCAATCCGCTGCGCATGAGCCGAACGCCGCCCTATGTCACCCGTGCGGGTCCGAATATGGGCGGCGACACGATCGACGTGCTCGCCGAACTCGGCTATTCCGACAGCGAAGCGCAGCAGTTGGTCGACGACGGGTTGGCGTTCACCGACGCCCGGCCCGAGGTCACCCTGGAGCGCCCCTTCGACCGGTGGTACGAATCGCTCGGGATCGCCGACATCTACGACGCCCACGGCAACGTCACCGGCGGTGCGGCGTGAACGTCGCGCAGCGAGGGTCAGGCCCATGGGCGGGCGTGCGGGTGCTCGACCTGACCGGCCTGTCAGGCGCATACGGCACCCGCGTGTGGGCGGCGCTCGGCGCCGATGTGATCTGCGTGGAGCCGCCTGATGGCAATCCGATTCGCAGGATGCCGCCGCTGGCACCGGGCCATGAGGGTCTCGAAGCGAGCCTGTGGTGGGCGTACTTCGGCGCCTCGAAGCGAAGTGTCGTGCTGGATCCGACCAACGCCGACGATGCCGAAGCTCTGGTCGCACTGATCGGTTCGGCCGATGTGGTGCTCGACGACGCGCTGCCTGGGACCCAGGAAAGCTACCCGTGGCTCGCCAACAGCGGCCAGGGGGGATTGGGTGTCGCGGGCATCGTCGAGAGATTCCCGCACTTGACGTGGGTGTCGATCACGCCGTTCGGCATGACTGGGCCGCGCCGTGGCTGGCTTTCGTCGAACCTCATCGGCTGGGCATCGTGCGGGCTGGCGTCCACCGTGGGATTTCCCCACGGACCGCCGCTGGCACCTGCGGGCGAGATCGGCGTGCTGATGCACGGGGCGTCGCTGCACGCGGTCATCGGCTCGATGATGTCGGTGCGTGCGCGCAACCAGGCCGCGGCAGCCGGCGAGCCGGGGCTGGGCCAGACCATCGATCTGTCGCTGCAGGAAGTCGGCCTGTGGCTGTCGCCTGAGACCGGCGTGCCGCTCTACCTCGACGACCAGGTGCCGCGGCCGCGGGCCGGCAATCGTCGACCGGTCACGAGCCCGATGGGCTTGTATCCAGCGTCCGATGGTCATGTGGCGATCATCGCCATCCAACCGGCCCACTGGAACGCGATGGCACAGTGGGTGCACGAGCTGACCGGCAACGAGGGCATTCTGGACGAGATCTTCGTCGACATCGTGGTGCGCCGCGAGGCCCTTGAGGCGGTGGATGCTTGGGTCGAGGAACTGACAACTCAGTTCACGAAGCAGGAGCTGTTCGTGGAAGGCCAGCGTCGACGCATTCCGATCACCCCGGTCAACACTGTCGGCGACCTGCGCCACGACCCGCACCTCGAAGCAGTGGGTTGGTGGCGAACCGAATCCCACCCGGTGCTGGGCGACTTCACGGTGCCCGGCTCGCCGTTCACCACAGATGGCGACTGGTGGGCTTGGCAGCGGGCCCCGATGCTGGGCGAGCACACCGACGAGGTTCTCGGCGAGCTGACCTGAGACCGCCGACCTCATCGACCGGAGCGTGCTCCGCTTCAGCGGCTGACCCCGAAAGAGTCGGCGGCCTCAGCGGGGCGGTGCGAGCAGCGGCGGACCGGTAGCTGAGACAGTGACCGGATCGCCCACCGACACCACAGCGCCTTCGGGATCGATGGTGCAGCCGATGCCGAACATGGCATTGCCTTCCAGCATTCCCCGCATGCCTTTCGAGAAGCCTTCCGCGGAATAGCACCAGCGGTGCTTGCGCAGCACCAAGGCGGGCTCGCGGTGCCGTTCGCCGGTGTCCTGGTCGATCTGAGGGACGGAGCAGCGAGGCCACTCAACCCGTGCGACCAAATCGGCATCTCCGATCGAGAAGTCGGTCCACGTGTCTTCGGACCATGGTTCGTTGTTGGTGACGATGAGATTCGCCCGGAAGCGCTCGATCCCGAACGGTTCTGAGGCCCGAGCAACCAGATCGTCCAGTGAAGCCATGTTGGCCACCAGCACCGGCGCCGCGTCAGCGAAACCAGTGAGGCGACCTCGAAAGAGCCGCATGGGCCGGGACGACTCGGGGGTGAGCGCTGCGAGCCTGGCCCCGAAGCCCAGCACCTCGGTGAAGAACTCGGCGGCTTCGTCCCCGGCGTCGGCGCAGGCCACCTCGTCGCCGATCAGCGCCCGCACGGTGACGTCGTTGGCATCGGGCCGCTTCACGTCGATCGTGCCGGCATCGGGTGCGCTGATGGTCAAGCCGCCGTCGATGGGAATCGGAACCACGGTGGCAAGCGCTGCGTTCTGGCGCTGCGTGACGGCCTCGCCGAGAGCGCCGTCTTGGTCAGGGATGGTCACCACCTGCCAAGCGCGATCGCCATCGAGACCCGTCTGGGTGATCACGACCGAGTCGAGCTCGACGCGGCGGCAGCCCTTGATGGGGTGAATGGTGATCCCGCTGAGCGTTCCGCCGCCGTGGCTCTCGGTTGTCATGGTCAGACCCTAGAGGCGAAGCCGTGGCCCGAGCGGCCCGTGAGCGCAGCGAACAAGAGCGGAAAACAATCAGTTCGTCAGCGAGGAGGTTCGCCAATGCGCGTTGTCCTAGGCTCGCAGCGCATCAGTGTCTCGGTCTCTCTGCGAGGCCTCGCAGACCTCCCGAAGGACGCCCAGGCATGGCACTGCAGGGATTCGAACGTCGCCACCGGCCCAAGATCGGCGTCGGACGTGCCGAAGCCCCCGAATGGCTGCTTGACCACACAGCGCTGAACATGCATGCCATCGGCCCGGGCCCCGAGCTCGAGGCCGAGTGGATCGCGGCAGGACTTCAGCTTCCCGACCGGTCGGCTCTGCGCCGCTACCGGCTGGAACGCGTCCGCGAGCAGCTGCGAGGCGCAGACTGCGATGCGGCGCTGCTGTACGACCCGGTCAACATCCGCTACGCCACCGACACGACCAATATGTCGCTGTGGACCATGCACAATGCGGTCCGTTTCGCTGTGGTGAACACCGACGGTCCCGTCGTCGTCTTCGAGTTCTCCGACGGCGAGTTTCTCGACGCGCATTCCGAGGTCGTCGACGAGATCCGCCCGGCGCCGTCGTACACGCACTTCCTCGCCGGACCGCGGGCAGATGAGATCGCCCACCGCTGGGCCGCCGAGGTTGCTGGTCTCGTCGCAGAGCACGCTCGGACCGCAGGCAGCCTGAGCGGCTGCCGGGTGGCAGTCGACCGGCTGGACTTGGGCGCCGCCCGCGCGCTGGAATCGAAGGGCATCGCCATCGTGGCGGGGGAGCCGCTCATGGAGACGGCGCGCACAGTCAAGAGCGTCGAGGAGATCCGGGCCATGCGCTGCGCAGTGCATGCGTGCGAGGCCGCCATCGCTGAGATGGAAGCCATCTTCGAGCCCGGCGTGAGCGAGCTGGACCTCTGGGCGGCCTTTTGGGCGGGCAGTGTGCGTCGTTACGGCGAGTGGATTGAGACGAGGCTGCTGTCGTCGGGGCCGAGAACCAATCCTTGGTACCACGAAGCCAGCAGCCGGCGAGTGCAAGCCGGAGAGCTGATGGGTTTCGATACTGACCTGGTCGGGGCATACGGGATATGCGTCGACATGTCGCGTACCTGGCTCTGCGGCGATGGCCGGCCGTCGGCTTCCCAGCACGACACGTGGTCGCTGGCAGCAGAGCAGATCCGGCGCAATACCGAGTTGTTCCAAGCTGGAACCACATTCCGGGAGCTCTCCGAGGCGTCCTGGTACCCCGATCCTGACAAATACCGCCACTACACGTCCTTGGCGCACGGGGTGGGCCTGTGCGACGAGTACCCGTCGGTGATGTTCCGCCACAAGTGGGATCAGGTCGGTTACGACGGCGTGCTCGAGCCCGGCATGGTCGTGTGCGTGGAAGCGTTCGTCGGCCCGAGATCGGGGGGCGAAGGCGTCAAGCTGGAAGAGCAAGTGCTGATCACCGATATGGGCAACGAGGTGCTGACGAACTTGCCCCTCGGTCTCGTCTAGCTACGCGCTGAGCACCTGATTCCCTCGATGTAGCCCGCCGCAGCCGATACGTCTGTTGCGATCAGCTCAGCTCTTCGGGTTCCGGGTCAGCCCCTACGAAGCTGACCAGCACCTGGTTCGCCTCGACGGCATCGCCCGCAGCGCAGCGAACATCGGCGACGGTGCCGGCGCCGTGCGCCGAGAGCGAGTGGAGCATTTTCATGGCTTCAACCACTACGACGGTGTCGCCGGAGGCCACAACATCGCCGGGCACGACGCTCACTTCGACCACCACGGCTGGGAACGGTGCCGCAATGGCGTCGACCGAACCCGTGTCATCGGTTGCCGTCGGGGTCCAGGCGTCGGACCGATCTGGCACGTCGAAGGCGACTGTGTAGCCGTACAGGTTGACGGCAACTGAGCCCGCATCGGCGCTCGAGGTGACGTTGACGCTCGACTCAGCGTCGTTGATCGATGCGGCAGCCACCTCATGAAGATCGCCCGCAGCGTCGCGCAGCAGCACCGCGGCCACAGATCGGTGCTCGGTCAGCCGGAACGGCCCGAGCCATGCCCACGGGCCGCTGTCGTCCCGAACTCGGTCGTGTTGCATCGAGGCCAGCCATGCTGTCGCGGCAGTCCCGGCGACTTGGTCGCTCGTCGGGGGCGCAGGCATCTCGTCGGCGCTCAGCGCGTCGATCACGTCGGTGGTCATCTCTGCGCTGCGTAGCTGCGGGGTTTCGACGAGCCAGCGCAGAAATCCCGCATTGGTCGGCACCGGGCCGAGTACGAGTCCATCGAGAGCTTCGCTCATAGCGTCGAGCGCCGTCTCGCGGTCAGGTCGGGCGACTACGAGCTTCGCCACGAGAGGGTCGTAGTACGGCGTGATTGCACTGCCGGGTTCGACTGCGGAGTCCCAGCGGACACCGGACGGCACTCGCACATGGCGAACGGGACCCGCTCGGGGGCTGAAGCCGTCGACAGGGTCCTCGGCGTTGATGCGAGCTTCGATGCTGTGGCCGCCGAACGTCACATCGGATTGTCTGAGGCCGAGGGCTGCCCCGCCTGCGACCTGTAGCTGCAGTTCCACGAGGTCGAGCCCCGTGATCGCCTCGGTGACCGGATGCTCGACCTGCAGGCGGGTGTTCATCTCCAGGAAGAAGAACTCGCCAGTGTCCGCATCGACGATGAACTCCACGGTCCCGGCGTTGTCGTACCCGATGTGGCGGGCGAGGGCCACGGCCGCTCCGTGCAGACCGTCGCGAGTGGCATCGGGCAGGTTCGGTGCCGGCGCTTCTTCGAGGAGCTTTTGGTAGCGCCGCTGCGATGAGCAATCACGCGTACCGAGGTGGATGACGTTGCCGAACTGGTCGCCGACCACCTGCACCTCGACGTGGCGGGGACGCTCGATGTAGCGCTCGACGATGATCCGATCGTCGCCGAATGAACGCAGCGCCTCGGTGCGTGCCGCTGTAAGGGCAGCATCGAACTCGTCGGACGAACGCACGATGCGGATGCCCTTGCCGCCGCCTCCGGCGGATGCCTTGACCAGCACCGGGTAGCCGATTCCCGAAGCCGCAGCGCTGAGGTCGCCGGTCGCGGCGCCCGGAATGATCGGGACGCCCGCCGATTCTGCGATGGCCCGCGCTTCCACCTTGGCGCCCATCTGGGCGATGGCATCGGGGTGAGGGCCCACCCAAGTCAGCCCGGCGTCCCCGACGGCCTGAGCGAATCCCGCATTCTCGGACAGGAAGCCGTACCCGGGGTGGACGGCATCGGCACCGGTCTCGGCCGCCGCCGTCAAGATGGCGTTGATGTCTAGGTACGACTGGTCGAGCGCCGCAGGGCCGATGCATCGTGATTCGTCTGCCTCGCGAACAAAGCGCGCGTCCCTGTCAGGCTCGGCAAACACCGCAACGGTGCGCCATCCCAAGCGCCGTGCAGTCGCGAAGACGCGGCTTGCGATCTCACCCCGGTTGGCGACCAGCAGCTTCATGGCGTCAGCCTCTTGGCGAACACGACTGCCGGCTACATCCGGTACACGAGGCCGCCGCCTGGTGCGGGAGCGTCCTGTCGGGCCGCCAGCGCGAGGCACAGACCGAGAGCGTCGCGAGTGTCGGCGGGATCGATGAGACCGTCGTCCCACAAGCGTGCGGTGGCGTAGTACGGATCACTCTGGCGCTCGTATTGGTCGGCGACCTCAGCCCGCATCGCAGCGATCTCCTCGTCGGTGGTCTCGGTGCCGCGCATCCCCGCGAGGCGTATGTCGACCAGCACGGTCTGGGCTGTCTCGGCGGACATGGTGGCGATGCGGCTGTTCGGCCAGGCGAACAGGAGCCGAGGGTTGAAGCCGCGCCCGCACATGCCGTAGTTGCCCGCACCGTATGAGCCGCCGATGAGCACCGTGTAGCGCGGCACGGTGGCATTGGCCACCGCGGACACCATCTTCGCCCCGTGCTTGGCGATGCCGGCTGCCTCCGAATCGCTGCCCACCATGTAGCCCGTCGTGTTCTGCAGGAACAGCAACGGCACCCGGCGCTGCTCGCAGAGCTCAATGAAGTGCGTGGCCTTCAGCGCATCGGAGGAGAAGATGATCCCGTTGTTGGCGATGATGCCGACCTGGAAGCCCCAGATCCGGGCGAAGCCGCAGGTGATGTCGTTGCCCCATTCGGGCTTGAACTCCCCGTAGCGGGAACCGTCGACGAGACGGGCGATGATCTCACGGGCGTCGAAACCGATGCGGTCGTCAGCGGAAACGACGCCGTAGATCTCGGCTGGGTCGTAGTGAGGCGGTTCCGGTTGCGTCCATGACAACCAGTTCTCCCGGTGGCCAACCGATCGCTGGTTGGCGGCTGCGCACAGCTCGCGCAGCTTGCCGTAGGCGGATCGCTCGTCGGGCGTCATGTAATCGGACACACCCGAGACCCGGGTGTGCAGTGCGGCGCCGCCGAGTTCGTCGGGCTCGATGATCTCGCCGAGCGCCGCCTTCACGATCGGGGGCCCGCCGAGATAGATCCGCCCGATGCCCGAGACCATGATCACTTCGTCGCTGAGCGCCGGAACGTACGCCCCTCCCGCGGTACAGCCGCCGAGCACCACCGAGATCTGCGGCAGGCCCTGCGCCGAGAGCCGGGCTTGGCGGTAGAAGCTGCCGCCGAAATGGTCCTTGTCAGGGAAGATGTCGTCCTGCAACGGCAGGAACGCACCGCCCGAGTCGACGAGGTAGATGACGCCGAGGCCGTTCTCTGCGGCGATGTCTTGGGCACGCACATGCTTCTTGATGCTGATCGGCAGCAGTGAGCCGCCCTTCACGGTGGCGTCGTTGGCGATGAACATCCACGGGACACCGCAGACAACGCCAATACCGGTGACGATGCCCGCACCGGGGGCGCTGTTGTCGTACATGTCCCAGCTGGCCAGCGTCGAGAGTTCCAGGAACGGCGTTGCGGCATCGCAGACCAGGTCGATGCGGTCCCGCGGCAGGATCTTGCCTCGAGAGTGGTGGCGTTCGATGGAGCGCTCCCGGCCTGCGCCACCGGAAATGGCGAACTGCTGGCGATCGCGCAGCGTGGCAAGCAGGTCACCGTACGCGGCAGCATTCTTGGCGAACCCGTCGCCGTGGGTGTCGATGCGGCTTGCGAACTGTCTCATCTGCCAGCGATGCCCATCAGCCGGGTGCGATTCTGTCGCCGAAGATCGTACGGGTCGCGCACGGGCCATAGCTATTGGCTGTCACGCGATCCGCGCCCACAGCGATCAGAGGCTGAGCCGATAGGCGAAGCCGTGGCCCGAGCGGCCCGTGAGCGACAGCGAACAAGAGCGGGAAACAATTGGTGCGACAACGGGAAGGTGCACCTATCCGCGCACTCTCCCAGGTCTCGTCAGAAATTGCGGTCGCCTGAGTCCTGGCCCAGCAGCACCCGGCCTGCCGTGTCGATCTGGTAGCTGCCCACCATGAAGTGTCCAGCCACCGCTCGCACGTCGTTGAGCAGCCCGCCGAGCGGTGAAGCGGTGAAGTTGGCAGTGCTGCCGGCTGCGGTGACGAGCGTCTCGACCGCCTCGATGCAATTCTGGACGCTCCACGAGCATGCCAGCCGTGCGCGGGCGTGCTGGGCGGGCGTCACTTCGCCATGCGCGGCGGCGGTGCTCCAGATCTCATCAAGCTGATCGGCCACGAACGCCTGGCCAGCTCCGAGCAAGGCTTCCGCGCGGGCCATCGCGGCGTGCGCATCGGGTCGCGACGCCAACTCCGAGCGGGCAAACAGCGGGGTCTTCGTGTCGGCCAGCGCGGCGAATTCGTCGATTGCGCGGCGGGCGATTCCCGACGCCACGCCGGTCTTGGGAAATGGGAATCGCAGGCCTGAAGGCAGGCGGTAGAAGGGGTGCTCGTTCGGTTTGGGAAGCGAGTAGTTGGCCACCACCGCCGCATAGTGAGCCGGCACGAAGTGCTCGCTGAGCACCACATCGTTGCTGCCGGTTCCGCGCAGCCCCACGGTATGCCAAGTGTCCTCGATGAGGCCCGGGTCGGCCGGGATCAGGATGTGGCAGAGGTCCTTGGGCTGCGTGCCCTCCACCACGTTGGCCACCACCCACCAGTCGGCTGCGGTGCAACCGCTGACGAACGTCCAGCGCCCGCTCGCCAACCAGCCGCCCTCGACAGGGCGTACAACTCCCCGAGGCACACCCGAGCCGGCGATGACGGCGTCGGGATGTTCGACGTAGAAGCCAGACACGGTCTTGGCTTCGAGATGTGCCGCGAATATCTCGGCTTCCTCGTTGCAGGTCATGGCGACCCAGCCCGTCGAGGGGTGCTCATAGGACAGCCGGCGCGTGAACTCGATGAACTCCGCTGGATGGCGACCCAGTCCGCCGAGTTCGTCGGGCACGAGCAGGCGCATGAGACCCAGCCGACCGAGATCGGCCATGATGCCGCGGTCGGGAATGCGCTCGGCATCGCTGCGCTCCCCGCAGGCGCGGACGCGAGCGAGCATCTCGTCGCCGAGCTCGGGCGGCCCGAGCCATCGTCCCCCGGAGTCAGACGAGGCCATCGGGGCAAGCTAACCGCACAGCCACCCCGGTCGCCTGCGTATCGTCGTGGGGCGACGCATTGCGGCAGCAGGCCGGCAACCAGGTCACGGACGGCAGATGGATCCACTCGACAACATCGCTCCCGACTCGGCGACGGCTCCGATTGCGGGTTCAAGAGTGCTGGATCTGACCGATCACCGCGGCGAACTCGGTCCGTGGATGCTGGCTGAGCTGGGTGCCGACGTGATCAAGATCGAGCCGCCGGGAGGAAGCTCGGCCCGTTCGGCGTTGCCGCTTCGGGTCTCCAGCGGGGCAGACACTGATGCCGCTTCGGCGGACCTGCGCAGCTGGCAGTTCTGCGCCTATAACTCGAACAAGCGCGCTGTCGTTCTTGACTTCGACAACACTGACGACCGCCAAGTCTTCGAGCGTCTCGTGCGCAGCGCCGACTTCGTCTACGAATCCGGCGTGCCCGGCACGCTGGCCGAAGCTGGCGTCCGCCATGCGGATCTGCGCTCGCTGAACGATCGGGTCGTCCATGTCCAGGTCACGCCGTTCGGACTCGACGGCCCTCGCAGCGCCGATCCTGCCTCGGAGCTGTCGTTGGCGGCACTCGGCGGCGCTGCAAACATGCAGGGCGTCTACGAGCGGGCGCCGGTAAAGGCCTCGATCGCACAGGCGTGGCGCCACGCCGGTGCAGAGGCCGCCGCGGCAGGGCTGATGGCCCATGCCCGCATGCGTGTCCTCGGAGATGGACAGCATGTCGCCGTGTCGGCCCAGGCCGCCATGACGTGGACGCTGCTGAACGCCATGGAGACCCATGCCATCTGCGGTCGGGATTTCCAGCGCTCGGGCACCATGGTGAACCTTGCCGCACCGCTGCAGATGCGCTACCGGACCCGGGACGGGTGGGCGATCGGCGTTGCTCGAGGAGTGGCAACTGGTCGGCTGCTGGAGTGGTACATCGAAGAGGGCCTGGCCGACGAGAGCTGGCACGACGAAGACTGGGACACCTACGACCTGCGAGCCTCGAGGGGCGAGCCGGTCAGCCGCACGTTCGACGAGCTCTACCAAGCGATGGTGGGGCTGTGCGAGCGGCACACCAACGCTGAACTCCTGGAGCGATCGGTGGAGCTGGGCGAGACCATCGCTCCTGTTCACACAGTGGCCGACCTGGTCGAATTCGAGCACCTGCGGGTACGCGATTTCTGGCGTCCGGTGGAGCTCGCGGGTACCTCAGGCGTGGAGCTTGCGGGCGGACCGGCGACGATCGACGGCGTTCGCATCGGCACGCGGCGACGGCCGCCGCTGATTGACGAGCACGGAGCGGAGATCCGGGCGGAGGCTGGGAGCGCCGAGGTGACCGCAGCGCCTGGCGGAGCAGCCGGGCCGCCAGAGTCCGCGCCCGAACCGAACGCGTGGGCTGTCGGAAACAGCGAGCTTCCCTTCGCAGGGCTGCGGGTCGCGGACTTCAGCTGGATCGGCGTCGGCCCGATCACGGCAAAGTCGCTCGCGGACCACGGCGCAACGGTCGTGCGGATCGAATCCGCCGGTCGTATCGACGGTCTGCGCGCGAATCCGCCGTTCAAGGACAACGTCATCGATGTCGACATGGCGCACTTCTTCGGTACGTTCAACACGTCGAAGCTCAGCATCGACATCGACCTCAAGACGGCTGCGGGCGTCGACATCGCCCGCCGCATGATCGCCTGGGCCGATGTCGTCGTGGAATCGTGGACGCCGGGAACGTTCGCCCGCAACATCGCCGACGACGATCTCATCGCGGAGCTGAACCCGAACGCCATCGTGGTACATACGTCGCTGCTGGCAAGCGGCGGCCCGCTGTCGCGAATGGGCGGCTTCGGCTATCACGCCGCTGCCATCGCCGGCTTTTATCCCGTCGTGGGGTGGCCCGATCTGCCGCCGGACGGGCCGTATCTCGCCTATACCGACACGATCTCGCCCCGCATCATCACCGCCACACTGCTCGCGGCACTGGATCGTCGGCGCCGCACGGGCAAGGGCTGTGTCATCGAGGCAGCACAGCTTGAATGCGGCCTGCAATTCCTGGCACCTGAGCTGGCCGACTATGCCGGCAGCGGGACGGTGGCCACCCGCAACGGCAACCGGAATCCCGATGTGGCACCGCAGGGTGTGTACCCGTGCGAGGGCGAGGATCGGTGGTGCGCCATCACGATTGGCGACGACGCCCAATGGAAGACACTGGTCGGGCTGATGGGGGCGCCGGAGTGGGCCCAGGCAGCCGAGTTGTCAACTCTGGAAGGCAGGCTCGCGGCCCACGATGCCATTGACGACGAGATTTCCGCGTGGACGGGCACCCAAGACGCCGTAAATCTGGAACGACTCCTGGCAGGCGCTGGGATCGCGGCGGGCATGGTGCAGCGCAGCAGCGACCTGCTCGCGGATCCGCAGTATGCCCACAGCGGTTTCCACCGGTGGCTGGAGCACCCCCGAATGGGAACCGTGCCCTATTCCGGCCACCAGTACCAGATCGCCGGCTACGACCATGGCCCCCGCCACGCCGCCCCCATGCTCGGCCAGCACACCTACGACGTCCTGAGCTCCGAACTCGGTCTCAGCGACGAACAGATCGCTGACGCCGCCGCCGCTGGGGCACTGGGCTGAGGGCTCGCTGCGCCGGCTCCGGCTTTAGCCTGACGCCGTGAGTTCTGCACAACCTGTGCCGCTGTCCGCGCTGGACCTGGCAACCGTCTCCGACGGCGGCACCAGCGCGCAGGCGCTCGCAGAGACCACCGAGCTTGCCCGGGCAGCCGACCGGCTGGGCTACGTGCGTTTCTGGGTGGCCGAGCATCACAACATCGACACCGTTGCAAGCACGTCGCCCGCGGTACTGATTGCCCACCTTGCTGCTCACACTGAGCGGATCAAGCTGGGTTCGGGCGGCGTCATGCTTCCCAATCACAGCCCGGCAATCGTCGCTGAGCAGTTCGCAATGCTCGAAGCGCTGCATCCGGGGCGCGTCGACCTCGGCGTCGGCCGAGCACCTGGCAGCGATCGCATCTCCGCCGCCGCTGTGCGAGGGCCTGCCGAAGACGGCGCAGTGCCCGACCCCTGGCAAGTGGACGACTTTCCGAGCCACCTGATCGACTTGATGGCGTACCTCGGCGATGTGCGCACTACCGAGGGGCCTTGGTCAGACTTCCGGGCAACGCCGAAAGCCACCTCGGCACCTGCGGTGCTGCTGCTGGGATCCAGCGGCTACTCAGCGCAATTGGCCGGCTACTTGGGCCTGCCGTTCGCATTCGCCCACCATTTCGACGGCGGCGGCGTGCTGGGCGCGCTCGACCTCTACCGCCAGCGCTTCCAGCCATCTGCCGTACTGGACGAGCCGCACGTCATGGTGAGTGTCGGGCTGGTCACGGCCGCTGATACTGAAACGGCGCAGCACCACGCTGCACCGTCGCTGCTGCGGCGATGGGGCATTCGCACGGGTCGGTTCTGGCCATTGTTCTCGCCGGACGAGGCGATGTCGCATCCCGAATGGCAGCGCGCCGCCACCATGCCGACGAACGCCATCGTCGGGGATCCCGGTGAGGCGGTGGCCGCACTCGAAGAACTCGCCGATGCGACGGGAGCCGACGAGCTGATGATCCACACATCCACGTTCGGGCTTGCGGAACGAATCACCAGCCTCGAACTCCTGGCCGACGTGTGGAAGCGGCGAACGGGCGCGCAAGATCGGACCCGACAGTCCGACGCCGCGGCGGCATCGGCATGAACGCGGCAAACGACGCCTCGCCCGCTGGCGTGCGCACGACGGCAATGGGTACGCACTTCGGATCGTTCCTCATCGACTCGCGCGACGGCGAAGTGCTGGCAGTGCGCGGGCATCCCACCGATCCGGAGCCGTCGCATCTGGGGGAGTCGCTGCGACACTTCGCCGAGAACCGGGTCATGCGTCCAGCAGTACGGCAATCCTGGCTGCGAGACGGACCTGGTTCGGCCACTCACCTACGGGGCAGCGAGCCGTTCGTGGAGGTCGACTGGGACACGGCGCTCGACCTGGTGGCTGCGGAGCTGACCCGCGTCCGCGACGAACACGGCAACTCCTCGATCTTCGGCGGGTCCTACGGGTGGGGCTCTGCGGGACGCTTCGGGCTGGCGTCCAGCCAGCAGCACCGCTTCATGCGCCTCTTCGGCGGCTGCACCGACCAGAAGGGCACCTACTCGTCTGCCGCGGCTGAGGCAATCTTCCCGTACATGCTGGGCATGGGGTACCACGCCGGCATTGCTCGGCAGACGTCGTGGTCGGTCATCTGCAAGCACACCGAGCTGTTCGTGTGCTTCGGGGGAATGCGGGCGACCAACAACCACGTCACCTACGGCGGCCAAGGCCCGCATCACCACAATGACTGGGTCACGCGGGCGGCAGCCGCGGGCGTGGATTTCCTGAATGTCGGGCCACTGCGTGATGACTTCGACAAGGCCGCCGAGGCGCGCTGGCTGCCGATACGGCCCGGCACCGATGTGGCGCTCATGGCGGGGATCATTCACACGCTCATCACGGATGGTCTGGCGGACTTGGACTTCCTGGCGACCTACTGCGACGGCTGGGACCGGCTTCGGGCGCACGTGATGGGCGAGGGCCTCGCCGCGGCCTGTGGCGACTGGACTGGTCCCACGCCGTGGGCAGACGCGGTCGACTACGACACTCCCAAGACGGCCCAATGGGCGGCCGAGGTGACCGGCATCGACGCTGGAGACATCGTTGCGCTGGCACACGAGATGGCTGCCAAGCGGACATTGGTCAACCTCAGCCTGTCCACCCAGCGGGCTCATCACGGCGAGCAGCCGTACTGGATGGCCCTGGCCCTGGCGTGCGCATTGGGCCAGGTTGGCCTGCCCGGCGGGGGATACGTCTTCAGCTTCGGCACCCAAGGCAATACCGGCGCGGGACAGACGCGTGCCCGCATTCCTGGGCTCCCGGTGCCGATGCGCCAGCCCGGACCGCCGACAATCGCCGTCTCGCGCATCACCGAGATGCTGGAGGGCCCCCGTGAGACATTCGATTTCGACGGTCGGAGCGGTCGTTTTCCGGACGTGCGGCTCGTCTACTGGTCGGGCGGCAATCCGTTCCACCACCACCAGGATCTCAATCGCTTGATGCGGGCGTGGCAGCGGCCCGAGACGATTGTGGTGCAGGAGCCGTTCTGGACACCAGTTGCGCGGCGTGCCGACATCGTGTTGCCGGCAACGACGCCACTCGAGCGCAACGACATCGGCGGCGCCGAAACGATGCTGATCGCAATGGCAGCGGTGGCCGAACCGGTGGGGGAGTCACGGGACGACTACTGGATTTTCGCCCGTCTGGCTGAGCGCCTTGGCTTCGGCGAGCAGTTCACCGAAGGACGAACAGCAGACGAGTGGATCGAGGTGATCTACGAGATTCACCGCGCTGCGGATCCGCAGGCCCCGCCGTACGAGGACTTTCGCCGGGACGGCTATCTGATGGCGCCAGGGATGGCGTTGATGGGTGATCCCGAGCAGATCTTTCTTGAGGCATTCCGCACTGACCCGGTTGGCAAGCCATTACGAACGCCCAGCGGCCGGATCCAACTCTGGAACGACAAGATCGCCGAGTACGGCTACGACGACTGCCCGCCGCATCCGGCGTGGATGGAGCCATACGAGCGGTTGGGGGGTGCCGGCAGCGACCGATGGCCATTGCACTTGGTGTCGAATCAGCCCAAGGCCCGACTTCACAGCCAATTCGACCATGCGGCACCCAGCCAGGCAACGAAGGTGGCCGGTCGCGAACCCGTGCGGCTGCACCCCGACACGGCGGCCGCCCGCGGCATCAGTGACGGCGACGTTGTGCGCATCTTCAACGGCCGCGGGGCAGCGCTGGCCGGCGCGACGATCGACGACGCCGTCATGCCCGAGGCAGTGCAGCTCTCGACCGGCGCCTGGTACGACCCTGCGCCCGACGGCACCTGCCGAGCCGGCAACCCCAACACGCTCACGGCTGACATCGGCACCAGTCGCCTTGCCCAAGGACCGTCAGCGCACACCTGCCTCGTTGAGGTCGAGCGCTACGACGGCGAACCGCCAGCTGTCGAGTCGTACCAGCCGCCCGAGATAGTTCCGCTGAAGTCGAGCTAGGCCGCCTCACTCGAGCTGTTGTCAAGCGTTGAGGGCGGATTTGCTGGGTGGCTGCAGATCGCCCTGCTGCTGCCGTGCGGCCCTTCTGCGTCAGAAGTCGAGCCCCACCGCTCCGCAAAGGAAGGCCATGAGGGGACGCGTCTCGTTGCACCAGGCGGTGATGACCGCTGGAAACTCGGGCTTGAGCGCCGCGCTGTGGTCAAAGTCACGCACAGCTATGAAGCTCTTGCGCTTGAGGTCCTCGATCATCGGGTGATCGATGGACCAGTCGCGGGGCGAGCGTTTGAGCCGCTCGCCCTCCATCCGCCAGCCGTCGGACTGGCAGGTGTCTCGGGCCCCGATCCACGCCTCGGTGCGTTCGTCGATGGCGATCCGGTAGGCCGCCAATGCGTCTCGATCCGGCATCCAGCTCCCGGCGCCGAAGAAGCAGCTCTCGGTGGACAAGTGGACGTAATAGCCGGGAGCGTGGACGTCGTTGGCGCGCAGATGCCGGAACTGGATGCCCACGTTGGTCTTGTAGGGCGTCTTGTCCGCGGAGAACCGTGTGTCGCGAAAGACCCGCATCAGCGAGCCACCCACCTTGGTGTCACGAGCCGTCATGTTCGGGGAGATCTCGGCGAGCATCGGCCGCACTGCTCGGATCAGATCGAAGGCAGGTTCGCGCACTTCCTCCTCGTACCGCTCACGGTTCTCGTTGAACCACTCCCGGTTGTTGTTGGCCTCGAGTTCTTCGAGAAACTCGTACAGCTCTGGCCCGAAGATGCCCTCGTAGTCGCTCATCGCTGTCCCCTATGTGATGTGTGACCCTTGGTCGCCCGCACCGTAGCGAGCCGCTGCTCGTCGGACGAGTGCATTCTCGAGGGCGTCGTGGTTCGTCAAACGTACGCTGTAGCCATGAGCGACGGGACCGGTTCAGAGACTCGATCCACGACGGCCCGGGAGTGGCTGGCAGGTTTCTCCGAAGTGATCGGGGCGCCTGCCCCTAATGAAGACATCACTGAAGCGCTGCTGGATCTCGCAGGCGTGGCGGCTCACGACTCTGAGCGGATTGCAGCACCCATTGCCTGCTGGATGGCAGGTGTTGCCGGCGTCGACCCTGCCGAAGCGCTCGAACGCGCCCGGCGACACGCCGCTGAGCGGCCACGCTGAGCTGACCATGCGCAACGGGCGAACTCACTGGGCAACAGGCCCGTCCTAGGCTGCTCTCGATGAGCGATCACCAGTTCGGATTCCGCACGCGCGCGCTGCATGCGGGCGGTCGACCAGATCCAGCCACAGGAGCTCGTGCGGTCCCCGTCTACCAGTCCACGAGCTTTGTGTTCGAGGACACTGCCGACGCCGCCGACCTCTTTGCCCTCCAGAAATACGGCACGATCTACTCCCGCATCTCCAACCCCACGGTCAACGCGTTCGAGGAGCGGGTCGCGAGCCTCGAAGGCGCCATCGGAGCTGTCGCGACTGCCTCGGGCATGTCGGCGGAGTTCCTCACAGCGGCCGCGCTGTGCGAGACGGGCGACAACCTCGTCACCTCGTCTGCGCTCTACGGCGGCACGCACACGATGTTCGACGTGACGCTGGGACGCTTCGGCGTGCAAGCTCGCTTCGTCGACGGTGACAGCGTCGACGCGTACGCCGCCGCCATCGACGACCGCACCAAGTTCTGCTACACCGAGATCGTCGGCAACCCCTCGGGCTCCATCCCAGATCTGGCAGCAATCGCCGAGGTCGCTCACGCCCACGGGCTGCCGCTCGTGGTCGATTCCACCTTTGCGACGCCCTACCTGTGCCGTCCCATGGAGCATGGTGCCGACATCGTGCTGCACTCGGCGACGAAGTTCATCGGCGGGCACGGCAACTCGATCGGCGGGGTTGTCAGCGAATCGGGTCGCTTCGACTGGGGCAGCGGCCGTTTCCCGAACATGACCGAGCCCGTGGCGAGCTACAACGACATGCGCTTCTGGGAGAACTTCGGCGAGTACGCCTTCTGCACCAAGCTGCGGGTCGAGCAGCTTCGTGATATCGGCGCTGCCATGTCACCGCTCAACGCGTTCCTGCTGCTGCAAGGGCTCGAGACGCTGCCTCAGCGCATGGACGAACATGTCGCAAACGCGCAAGCCGTTGCAGAACACCTCGAAGCCCATCGGGCGGTGAGCTGGGTCAGCTACTCGGGTCTCGAATCCTCCCCCTACCGGGATCTCGCACGCAAGTACATGCCGCAGGGACCGGGCGCCATCTTCACCTTCGGTGTGCAGGGGGGGCGCCAAGCGGGAGCAGATTTCATTGAGGCATTGCAGATGATTAGCCACCTGGCAAACGTCGGCGATGCCCGCACGCTGGTCATCCATCCGGCGTCCACAACGCACCAGCAGCTCTCCGAAGAGGCCTTGGCGGCAGGAGGGGTCAGCGCAGACATGATCCGGCTGTCCGTCGGCCTCGAAGACCTCGATGACATCCTCTGGGATCTGGACCAAGCCCTCGCGAAGGCGGTGCCCGCATGACGATTGTCCACGAACCGGTCGAAGGCTGGATTGAGCCCAGTGCGGCCGACCGGCTGGCTCTCATTCAGCGGACAGGTTCGGTCGCAATGGTGGGCGTCTCGGCGAATCCGGCGCGGCCGTCCAACTTCGTCGCCACCTACCTGCTCAGCTCCAGCACCGAATTCGATGTGTATTTCGTGAACCCGGTGGCTGATGAGGTCTTGGGTGAGCCGTGCTACCCGAGCCTTGCCGACCTGCCGGTGGTGCCCGATCTCGTGGATGTGTTCCGCCGGCCCGCGGATCTGCCGGGTGTTGCGGCTGAGACCGTCGAGATCGGCGCCAAGGCCTTGTGGGTACAGCTCGGCCTGTGGAGTGCAGAGGCCGCCAAGCTGGCCCACGATGCCGGCCTCGACGTGGTAATGGATCGCTGTCTCAAGATCGAGCACGCCAGGTTTCACGGGGGCCTGCACCGCGCCGGTTTTGACACCGGTGTGATCGATTCGCGCCGCACCGTCCGAAGGACGTGACGGCGATGCGGCGCCCCAACGGAGGGGCAGCTCGCAGTCCCCACGGTCCAGACCGACACGAGCGGTCACACCGCAGGCACATGCGGTTTCACCGCTGGCCGGCTCGACGCGCCCTGTTCGTCGCGGCCGTCACGCTGCTGCTGGCCGTCTCGTGCGCTTCGCCCGAGACGCCGGAGGCAGCCCCAGACACTGGCGACGTCTCCGAGAGCGCCACTGACGACTCGCAGCCGGCGACCGGCGACGCGCAAGACGAGGTTGCAACTGCTGGCACCGAAGCTGCGAGCGCCACCGCGGTCACCGACACTGTGCCGCTGACGCTGCAGGGCAGCGTTGCAGCCCCGGAGTTTCCGGCCGGATACGACTGGTTCAACGTCAGCAGGCCGCCGTCGATGAGCACCGACTTGCGCGGGAAGATCGTCATCCTCGACTTCTGGACCCAAGGCTGCATCAACTGCATCCACATCATTCCCGATCTCCACCGGCTCGGGCAGGAATATCCCGATGAAGTGGTGGTCGTTGCCGTCCACTGGGCAAAGTTCCCCAGCGAGCGCGAATCCGAGGCTGTCCGCGCAGCGTCGATCCGCTACGGCCGCCAGCACCCGATCGTGAACGACGATCAGGAACTGTTGCGCAATGCCTATGGCGTCAACGCCTGGCCGACTGTCGTTGTCATCGATCCTGAGGGAAAGGTGGTCGGTCAGTACGCCGGAGAGGGCGTCTACACCGCTCTCGAACCGGCGATCTCGGTCATGGCAGAGGAGTTCGGCCACAACGGGCTCATCGATCCGACACCGCTCGGCGAGCTGCTCGACATAGCGCCCCCATTGCCGACGGTCCTGAGCTTCCCCGGCAAGGTGCTTGCCGACGAGGCAGGCGATCGGCTCTTCATTGCTGATACGGGACGCCATCGGGTGCTGATTGCAACGCTCGACGGCGAACTCATCGACGTGATCGGCAACGGGGCCGAGGGACGTGCAGACGGCGGATTCACCGAGGCGACGTTCCGGCGTCCCCAAGGCATGGCACTGAGCCCCGACGGCAACACGCTGTACATCGCCGACCGCGAGAATCACCTCATCCGGGCCGCAGACCTGCAGGGCCGGCAGGTTGGCACCATCGCCGGGACCGGTGAGCCGGTCACCGCCTTCCGGCCCGGGCCAGCTGCAGTGACGGCCATCGCCTCGCCTTGGGACCTGCACCTCGAAGGCGATGTGCTGTACATCGCAGGTGCGGGGCGGCACCAGATCTGGCTGATGAACCTGACGAGCGGGGCACTCGGCCTGTTTGCGGGAACCGGGGCCGAAGGACTCGACGACGGCAACAGGCTGCAGGCCACCCTGTCGCAGCCATCGGGCCTCGCAGCAGACGCGGCGGCGCTTTACTTCACCGATCCCGAGGCGAGTGCGGTGCGGCGAATCTCATTCGGCCTCGACGGCCAGCTGAACACGCTGGTGGGCAAGCACCTGTTCGTGTGGGGCGACGAAGTCGGCAGCTTCAGTGACACGCTGCTGCAGCACGCCATCGGCATCGAATACGTGGGCAACGCTCCCGGGCAGGGCCGGCTGTACATCGCAGACACCTACAACCACCGGATCAAGGCGCTCGACCTCGAAACGATGACATCGACGGTGGTTTCCGGCGACGGGAAGGCGGGCCTGCACGACGGCAGCGGCACGCAAGCACAACTCGCCGAGCCGAGCGGGCTCAGCGCCACCTCGGACACGCTGTACGTGGCCGACACCAACAACCACCGGATCCGCATGCTCGATCTGGAAACCGGCGAGCTGTCCACGCTGGCACTGTCGAATCTGGAGATCGCCACCGTGACGATGGCGGGTGTGATCGAAGACGAGGTCGTGCTGGCGCCCCAGCGAGTCGCACCGGGTCCCGTCGAGGTCGTGCTCGAACTGGTGGTGCCTGAGGGGTACAAGTTCAACACCGACGGGTTGTTCGAGTTCACATGGTCCTCAGGCGACACCGCCGTGATCAGCCCACAAGGCAGCACTCGCTACGAAGCCCGAGGACCTGAGATGCCCGTGCGCCTCGCAGCAACGGTCGACGCGCAATCCGGCAGCGCCGTGCTCAGCGCCACGGCGGTGGTGTTCTACTGCCCGGCTGTGGACGAGACGTTCTGTCTCATTCGAGATGTGAACTTCACTGCGCCGATCGAGGTAGATCCAGGCGGCGCGAACAGCATTGAGCTGCCGCATCAGTTGCTGTCGGCCGAGGAACTGGATCAACGCCTGGGATCGGGGTGACCATCGACGCCAGCAGCTCCGCAAGGTCGCTGCCGACCGTGTCGCACCGGAGCAGACGACTGCGATGCAGACGACTCGGCGCCGCATCGGCAGCTCTGGTTGCTGCCGCCGTCTGGCTGGCGCTGCTGCCTCGGGCCGCAGCTCAGACCTCGGGTGAGCCCGAGACACCTCCGCTCATCACGGTCGCACCCGATGACCCCGCTGACGGATCGCAGGGCGCGCCGGACGCACCCCGGATCGTGGCGGTGCTGCGCGGGCCTGGTGGTGTCGGCTATTGGGTGGTCGGCGTGGACGGTTCGATCGAACCTGTCGGCACCTCGATCCTGCCGATCGTCAGCGACCCGCCCGAACTGCACACCCAAGTCGTCGGTGCCCGCTTGGGGGCGCCTGGGGCACTCGGTGTCTGGCTGCAGCTCGCCGACAACTCTGAGGTCGCCATCGGCGATCCGGGACCGACCGTCTTCACCGGGGAGGAGCGGCCGCTGGGCTGGCTCTCGGGGGTCGGGGTTCGCCAACTGCTCTCGGGAGCGTGGTGGACCGATGTGGATCGATGGTGCACCAGCGAGTTGTCGCTGCCCGTGCGCATCGGGCAGACGATCATGACGGCGCTGGGCGAGCGCTCTTTGGGTTTTGCAGTCGAGGAGGCGCGTGACCGCCGTATTGCGGGCGTCTTGCTCCAGGGACCCATCACCGAGCATGTCTGGCGCCGCATCGCCGAATTACAGGATTTCGCAGGCCGGGTGCCGCTGATCTTCGCGGTCGACGAGGAAGGTGGTCGGGTGCAGCGACTCGCCGCCGTCGTGGGGACGCTTCCTTCGGCGGCAGCTCAGACTGCCAGGTCGCCCGAGGAGGTTGCCGAACGGGCAGCGGATCACGCTCGGAAGATGTCCCAACTCGGGTTCACCATGAACTTCGCACCGGTCATCGATGTCGGTGCCGGCGAGGGCATCGGGGACCGGTCATTCGGGAACGATCCGGCGACGGTCACCGACTATGGCCTGGCGACGGTGGAAGGTCTCAGCGCAGGGGGGATTGTCCCGGTGGTGAAGCACTTCCCGGGCCACGGCGGGGCCACTGCGGACACACATGACGAACTGGCGTCGACGGCGCCGCTGGACGAGCTGCGCGAACGCGACCTGATCCCGTTCGCAGCGGTCATCGGGGCCACCGACGCGGCGGTCATGGTGGGTCACCTGCACGTTCCCGGCCTGACCGGGGGGATGCCGGCGTCGTTGTCGCCGGCGGCGATCGACGGCGTGCTCCGCGACGAGCTAGGCCATGGCGGGCTGATCGTGACCGACTCGCTGATCATGGGCGCAATCCGCAGCCAGTGGTCGGTGAGCGAAGCCGCACTGCTGGCGGTCACCGCTGGCGCGGACCTCGCCCTCGTCGGTGATCTGGAGGATGCCGCCGCCGCATTCGCTGAGATCGAGGCGGCGGTCACCGAGGGGCGACTCAGCCTGGAACGTCTCGACGATGCGGCCAACAACGTGCTCCGCTCGAAAGGGGTGTTCGCGTGCACCCTGGTCGGTCGTGACGGACTGGGCCGCCCAGTCCTCTACGACCCGACGCTGGTCGGCCGATAGGCCGACAAAGGTGACAGTGGCCGTTAGGCCGAGGAATGTGATTGTGGCCGCTAGGCCGAGCAGTGTGACAGCGGCCGTTAGGGCAGGGTCACGGTTACTTCCGGTTCCGGCGGCGGAGGCCCCGTGCGGTAGTTCCGCACCACCTGACTCCAGGTGAGTTGCCATTCTTTCCAGTTCGCGCCCACATAGGCAGGATCGGGCCGGTACGGATGCACCGTCACTCCGAACTCAGTCCACTCAGGCGCGCTCACGATGTCACTGCGAGCAGGTCTCGAGCCGAAGCGATCGCTGATGCCGAACTGGAAGAGCGGCTCACCCATGGCGTCGATCAACCGCCCGCCGAGGGAAGCGTTCTGCGCGCCCGCCACGACGCCGGCATAGAACCCGATCCGGACGCAGTCTTCGGTCACGACTGCGATGTCCAGCGCGGGAGGCAGGCCGGGCTGGTATTCGGCGTACACCGACGGCAACCCTGTAGTGCCCCACGTCATCGGCCGGCGCCCGCGCAGCGACGCCAGCGTCACCGGATCGGGATCGTCCTGACTGATCGGCCGCTCCGGGGGCGGCTCCCCGCCCGCAAACCGCTCGAACGTCGCGATCTCCCAGCTAGGCGCGAGTTCGACGTCCCACCTGAGCATCTGGTCGAGCACCTGAGGCCACGGTGTCGCCTCGTCGTCGCCGCGTTCGGGATACCGCCGCTCCAACGCAACCAGCAGGTAGACGCCCATCCTGGCCGTCGCGGCATCGGGGATCACCGCCGTGCCTGCGTGGGCTGGGTCCCACAGCGCATCGAGTCCGCCCGGAACCGGTGGCGGCAAGAGCTCGGCATCGGGCAGCTCATCGATACGCCGTTCGGGCACCACGTAGAAGGACGGCAGGTAGTTGAGGCAGGCGTCGATGTAGCTGACAGGCGTCAATGCATGGTCGTCCACGGCCAAGTCGTCCACCAGCGGCCCGGGTGCCAGCGGTGCGTAGGGCTGGGTGAGGCTTCCATCGATGAAGTGTTGAAGGTCCAAAGTGTCGATGCCGACGACCACATCTGCGACCGGGTGGGCGCGGCTGCGTTCCAGCAGATCGATGACGTCGTCAGGGGTGTCTTCGCGAAACACGACGACTTCGATACCCGTCTCTTCGGTGAAGGCTTCGAGCGCCTCTGCAGGCAGATGGAAGTCGCGATGTGTCAGGACGCGCACCGCAGCGGATCCGCGGTCGGTCTCGCCGCATCCAGCTGCAATGAGGACCGCCGCGCACGCAACTGCGACACCGATGCCGGCGCGCCGGGCGCGGCCTCTACCGAAGCGTTGTGCCATGTGTCTGAATCGCGAGGATGGTGCCTGCGCGCACTTCGAGGCGGGCAGAAGTCGCTGCAAGCTCATTGCTGAGCCCGAGAGATGATGCGCTGCGCAGCGGCATCAGCGCCGTCAGGTTCCAGCGCAGCCCCCTCGTGAGCACGCTGGCGGTCCCGCCGACCGCGAGCAACGAGAGCAGGTTCCCGTCCTCGAACGGCAGCGGCAACGTCATGCCTGCGGTTGCAGCGCGCACGACACTCGTCCCGATGTAGGCGGTGAGCGGCAGCGCGGCGTACCGCGGCCGGGCCAGCATCGTCACGCCGATCATCATGTGGTCGAGCCTGCCCCCAGCGCCGCTCAACAGGGCGATCCCATCGGGATCCAGACTCCAGGCGAAGCTCAAGGCCAGGTCCAAATCGCTGTGCGCCTTGTCGGGATGATGCCGTTGAACGACGAGGTCGGGCCATTCTTCGCGGGCACGGTTCAGCATGCCGGGATCGACGGAGTCGAAGTCGCCGAGGACCACGTGAGGTCGCAGGCCTAAGCGCAGAGCGTGAGCCAGACCGCGGTCCACGGCGATCACACAAGTGGGTTCGCCAGGCGGCAACCGGCGCGGCGCGTTCGGCCCGCCGTCAATGATCCAGACGCACCGCGCATCGAGCCGCGCAACATCGGCGGACGGTTCGCCGGACCCAGCAGACCCCATGACACCAGTGTGACCCCGAGCGGCCCAACACAGATGTCATAGCAGTGGCGGCGGCAGGAGACTCTGCGACGTTGCGACCTGCCGGATCGCGGGAGCAGAGGGTTCTGCCGCCGCCACAGCGGGCGCAGTGAACTCTGCGACGTTGCGACCGGCCGGATCGCTGGAGCAGAAGGCACTGCCGCCTGCCCAGCGGGCGCACAGTGTTGCGCGGTCCGGCCCGGTACCTTGCAGAACAACGTGGACGTCGCCCGCCGCCTCGCCAGGCTGCCCCTGCTCGCCGTGATGATCGCGGTCTGCGCGGCCGTCGTCACCGTCGGCGCACGAGCCTCCGCGCCGCACGTCGCTCGCACGTTCGACGCCGTCGAACGCGATCGCGACCACATCACGATCGACCTTCGGCCCGGCGCCCAGCGAACCCAAGTCTTCGACTCCGCGGGCAGTCAGATCGGCATCCTGCTCAACGACATCGACCGCGAGATCATCACGCTGGACCAAGTCCCCGCCGACGTGATTGCCACGATCGTCGCCGTGGAAGACAGCAAGTTCTGGCTCCACAACGGAGTGGATCTGCGAGCGACCGCACGAGCCTTGGTATCGAACGTGTCCGCAGGCGGGATTGCATCGGGCGGCTCCACCATCACTCAGCAGATCGTCAAGCTCCGCGTGGTCGGCAGCGAGCGCAGCTTCAATCGCAAGATTCGCGAAGCGGTGATCGCGGCCCGGCTTGAGGAGGACTTCACCAAGGAGGAGATCCTCGAGTTCTACGTCAACGAGGTGTACCTCGGGAACGGGGCCTACGGCTTGCAAGCAGGGGCCGAAACCTACTTCGGCAAGGACGTGTCGGCGCTCGATGTCGGTGATGCGGCGTTCCTCGCCAGCTTGATTCGCAGCCCCGGCTTGTTTGACGGGTTCGATCAGAACATCGACACGATGACGCGCCGCCGCAGCAGATCGCTGCAGCAAGCCGTTGACGCCGGGGTCATCAGCGAGACCCAGCGGGACGCCTTTGAGCGCCGGCCGCTGCCGAGCCGCAACCTGTCGCCTCGCCGTACCGATGTGGCGCTGCGACGCGACTACTTCTTGGTGGAGGTGCGGCGGGCGCTGCTGTCGAATCCGGCGCTCGGCGACACCTACCAGGCACGTTTCAGCCAAGTATTCGGCGGCGGCCTGAGGGTGTGGACGACGCTGCGTCCCGAGTTGCAGACGGCCATGCGTACCTCGGTGGCCGAAGTCCTGCCCGAAGGCACCGGCGAGTTCGAAGTGTCCATTGTCAGCGTCGATCCGTCGACGGGAGCAGTGCTCGCCTTCATCGGCGGCCCTGCCTTCAGTGACTCCGAGTTCAATCTCGCCACGCAGGGCCGGCGGCAACCCGGTTCGTCGTACAAGACCTATGTCCTTGCGGCTGCGATCGAGCGCGCCGGCCTCTATCCCTTCGACACGATCAGCGGCCAGGGACCGTGCGTCTTCCCCAACCCGCCGCTCGATGACTACGAAGTGAGCAACTTCGCGAACAGCCCAGGTCGGGTCTCAACCATCAAGGACCAGACGACTGCCAGCTCGAACTGTGCGTTCGTCCGACTCGGCTTGGTCACGGGACTCGACGAGGTCGTGGGGATGGCTAACCGCCTCGTCGGCCGCTCAGGCGACGACGGCTTCTTGCCGTATCCGTCGATCTCGCTCGGTGCGCAGGAGGTCACACCGCTTGAGCAGGCGGTGGGGTACGGCACGTTCGCCAACGGCGGCGTGAGGATGGAGCCGTTCTATGTCACTCGCATCGAGAACAACTTCGGCGAAGTGCTCTACGAGCACGTGCCGCACGGGCGGCGGGTGGTGGCGCCATCGACGGCGGACTGGGTGACATCCGTGCTGGAAGAGAACGTGCAATCGGGAACCGGCACGCGATCTCGGCTGGCAAGCGGACAGATCTCTGCGGGCAAGACCGGGACGACGCAGTCGTTCCATGACGCCTGGTTCGTCGGGTACACCCCGCACATGTCGACTGCGGTGTGGATGGGTCACCCCGACGAGCAAGTACCGATGGGTGAGATCCAGGACCGCCGGGCGACCGGCGGGTGGATCCCTGCTCGCATCTGGGCTGCCTATATGGGGCGGGCCTTGGACGGCACCCCATTGCGAGGGTTCTCGCCCGCGCCACCGCCGCCGCGAGCAAGCCAGTACCTCTTCCTGTCCGGGGACACGTGCTCGGTTGCAGTAGCAGTGTCGCCTTCGGAGCCGCCGCTCGAATTCGACCTGCCGTGCAGCATGGTCCGGCCAACCGACGACAACACATTCGAGCCGCTGCCGGACGCGCTGTGCAAGGTCGCAGTGCCGGCAGGTGAAGGCGACTCGAGGTTCGAGTGGATTCGCTGCACGCAGATTGCCACCGAACTCGGGGCGCGGGCCACAGAACCCATCGGCGATACTGACGAATCCATCCCGCCCGAAGACGCCGATCCGACTGGCACGGAAACGGGCACCGACGCCACTGAGGACGACCAGGCCTGAGCTCGATGCACGATCACCTGACTGCCCGACAGCGATGAACTCCCAAGCCCCTGGACCTGGCGCTTCCGGGCTCGGCACGGGCTCCGCTGCGGAGGCTTCGGCGCCGAGTCGAATTGAAGTTCTCGCCCAGATAGGCGACCTCGACGTACGACTCGATCAGATCACTCATCATGTCGAGCACCTGCCTGAACGCGCGGTCCGTGCCGATATCGAATCCGAGATGCGCGCTTTCGCTGCGGAGGCGAAGGTGCTTGACGCTCAGATCGCTGAATTGGAACGCCAGCAGCGGCGGCACGAAGATGAAGTTGCGCGCATCGAAGCCAAGCGTGCCCACAACTCCGAGCGACTGTACGAGAGTCACCTGACGTCGCCCAAGGAGGCTGAAGCACTCACGACTGAAGCGGCCTCGCTCGCTCGGCGCCAGACCGAGATCGAGGATCACATCCTGGAGCTGATGGAGGGTCTTGAGCCCCTCAACGATGCTCGCGCCGCACTGGCAGCGCGCCAGTCGGAAGCTCGTGAACGCATGAATGTCGCCGATGCCTCCATCGCAGCCGCCGAGAGCCAGGCCGCCAGCGAACGCAGCGAGGTGCTCAGCGCACGTGAGTCGCTCGTGGCCTCAGCCGATCCCTCCCTGGTCACGGTGTACGAGAGACGCCGCACAGCAGCCCGTGGGGCACCCGTCCTCGGACGGCTTGTCGGCACCACCTGCAGTGCGTGCCACCTCGAGGTTTCCTCGGTCGACTACGAGCAGATCTTGCACCTCGGGCCGGACGAGCTCGCCGAGTGCCCCCAGTGCGGTGCTCTGCTGGTCCGCTGAGCGAGCGGCTGAGCCGAACCAGCGCCGCGGGAGACCAGCCTGATGCTGCTGTGGTTTGTGGCGACGTCGCTGGTCGCCATGCGCTGGACCTTCGGAGATCCTGCGATCGATCATCGCCTCATCGTGGCGGGCGCGCTGCTGCCCGACGTCCTGCACGTTGCGAGCGGGGGAGCGCCCGTCATGCACTCATTGGCGCTGCCTGCGGGCGGGCTCATCGCGGTGATGCTGGTGACGGTTGGGCGGCGCCGGGCGCGTCGGCGCTGGCTGGCGCTGCCCATCGGCGTCTTCTGGCACCAGTTGTTCGATGGCGCGTGGCTGCAGTCCACACTGTTCTGGTGGCCGTTCGGCGGGGATGCCGCCGATGCGACCTTTCCGCTGGCCGCTCGGGGAATCTGGTTGATCGCCATGATGGAACTCGCAGGCCTCGCCGGCTGCTGGTGGATCTGGCGCGCGTCCGCGATGGTGCACAGCCGGACGGCTCGAACCGACTTCTGGCGGACCGGCCGTTTGGCGTACCGTTCTGGACCGCAGTACCGGCGTGGAGCCGGCGGAGGCAATGCCTGATGATTCTCGTGCGTCACGGCCGCCCATGCTGATTCTCGTGCGTCACGGCCGCCCATGCTGATCCTCGTGCGCCACGGGCGCACGAGTGCCAACGCGGCAGGTCTTCTGCAGGGTCGGGTCGACAACGAACTCGACCAGGTGGGGATTCAGCAAGCGGATCAGATTGCTGCCGCGCTGTCGCTCGGTGATCAGCGGCCGGACAGGATCGTGTCCTCGCCACTGAAACGGGCCCGCCAGACCGCGGAGGCCACGCGTCGTTTGCTGGGAATGGAGATGACCGTCGACGAACGCTGGGCGGAGCTGGATTACGGCGAGTGGGACGGAGCGCCGATCTCCGAGGTACGTCCCAACATGTGGCGGCAATGGCGTTCTGACCCCGGATTCACGCTGCCAGGCGGCGAGTCTTTGGTGGAGCTCAACAAACGTGTCGGGGCTGCCTGCAATGATTTGGCCGAGGAAGCCTCATCTCGGAACATCGCGGTGTTCACCCATGTGTCGCCGATTAAGTCGGCGGTGCGATGGGTGCTGGGCACCGAAGAAGAGATCTCCTGGCGAATCCACGTTTCCCAGGCCCAGATCGCGCGCATCCACTTCCGGGCCGGCGTGCCCAGACTCAGCACGTTCAACGACACGTCCCACCTCAGCAGTTGAGGCACAGCTTCGATAGCAGCGGAGGCAGCAGGAGACTCTGCGACGTTGCGACCGGTTCCCGAGTGGATGCCCCGTGAATCGTCGATGACGTAGGCAAGAAATGCGGTGCGGTGCGCATCTCTCGCCTGCCGGATCGCGGGAGCAGAGGGTTCTGCTGCCTCCGCTGCGGGCTCACTCATCGACGGCCCACTCATCGACGGGGTCACCCTCTAGAGCGGGAAGCGGTGAGCCGGCCTGTAGGCGGGATTCTGTCCGTCGGCTGCTGCCGTCGGGGTGGCCATCCATCTGAGCGGCCTACCCGGGATCATGAGACGGGCCGTCCGATCCCTGCTTGGCCTTGCTCCGGGAGGGGTTTGCCGATCCGCCGGAGTCGCCCCCGGCGATGGTGCGCTCTTACCGCACCGTTTCACCCTTGCCTGTGGCCGGGCACGGGGCCCGACCCATCGGCGGTTTGCTTTCTGTTGCACTTTCCGTCGCCTCGCGGCGCCTGGTTGCGAGCCAGCTCCCTGCCCTGTGGAGTCCCGACCTTCCTCGAACTGTGCCCTGCGTACTGCTCCGCGTGTTGCGGAGCGCCGAAGCAGCACAGCCCGCGGCCACCCGGCCGACTCACCGCAGGCAATCAGGCTAGTTCCGCCAGCCGGACCTTCGATCAGTGCCGGCGCCTGCGACGCGGTTCGGGGTGGGGATCCAGCAGCGAGCGCCGACGCTGCCGCGCCATGCCCGCCAGCACGCCACCCAGCGTTGCCAGCGATGCCGCCAGCAGCATCACCAGGGGAAGGCCCAGCGCCGCGACCGCTTCGCCGGAGCCGAATCGGCGAATGATCTGCACCACCACGGCAAGCGTCATCACGGGGCCCGAGCTCAGCACGGACGACAGCAGATGATGTTCGCTCGCCCTCGCGGCGGCCACCGCCCCTCCGGCGATCATTCCCAAAAAGAGCAAGCCGTTCACGGCGTATGCCGCTGTTGTCCGCTCCGCTACCAAGCTCCCGGCCACGACACCGGCCACCAGGGCAGTCCCAGTGGACACCGCAGCGCCTGCGACGACTGCTCGCCGCTCGACGCTTCGGCCGAATATCTGCAACAGACTGCGCATGTCACGTCATACTGAACGCTCAATAAGGTCTTGACAAGCGGCAATGCATCGGCAAGATTGCGCGACAGATGCCTACTGTCACTGCAACGCCCCGCACCTCCACGCACACCGCGAGGCCGCGACCGGCGAGCGCGGACCCCATCCGGGTGGTCGTGGACCAACACGGAGGTCTCACTACCGACATGCTCGCCTGGCAACGTCATGCGGCGTGCCGGGGTCTCGAGGCCGAGATCTTCTACCCGCCCGAGAGCGACGCAGCGGGCGATGACGATGCGGCCTTCGAGGCGAAGGCCGTGTGCGGAGTGTGTGCGGTGTCCGGCGAATGCCTGGAATACGCGATTTCGGTCCGGGAGAAAGAAGGCGTCTGGGGTGGGCAGACCGCCGCCGAGCGTGTTCGCATCATTCGACGACGGCGCCGCGCCGCAGCGCGCGCTCGCAACGCGCAGGCGGCTGCCAACTCGAACTGATGGTCAGCCCAAATTCCGACGAGGTACATCCGCTCGAGCATTACGGCGGCTGGAAGGCTGTGCTCACGGACTTGGTGGCGGGCATCGACCTCAGCCCCGAAGTTGCGCGTGCCGCACTGGGCAGCATCTTGGGCGAGCGTGCCACCGACGCCCAGCTTGCCGGATTCATCATCGCCCTGGGAATGAAGGGCGGCTCTGTTCCCGAGCTCACCGGGCTCGTAGATGCCATGCACGACGCAGCGGTCCCGTTGACCGCTCCCGATGGGACGATCGACATCGTCGGCAGCGGCGGGGCTCCGGTTCGGCAGCGTCACGCGCTCAGCGTTTCGACCATGGCAGCGTTCGTGGCTGCCGCCGCGGGCGCTGTGATCTGCAAGCACGGATCCGTCGCGGCCACGTCGTCGTCAGGATCGTTCGACACTCTGTCCGCATTGGGTCTGGCGACCGATCTCGACGGGCCGTCGGTCGAGCGATGCATCGCGGAAATCGGCCTGGGATTTGCGTTCGCCAAGAGGTTCCATCCGGCGATGCGATTCGCCGGGCCCGTGCGCACCGAACTCGGCGTGCCCACCACGTTCAACTTCCTCGGCCCGCTGTCGAACCCCGCTCGCGTGAGGCGACAGGTGCTCGGAGTGAGCGACCCAGTCATGGCCCCACGAGTAGCGGGAGTTCTCGCCGCCCGCGGCTCGGAACGGTCGCTGGTAGTCCATGGCGCTGATCGGCTGGACGAGATCACCCTCACCGACCTCACGCGTATCTACGAAGTGCGCGACGGCGAGATTGTGAACGAGTTCCAGTTCGATCCCACTTCCATCGGGCTGGAGCGCGTCAATCGAGCAGAGCTGTGGGGCGGAAGTCCTCAAGAAAATGCAGAGATCTTCCGAGCGATCGTTGCCGGAAACGAGACAGGTCCCAAGGCTGAGATCGTGCAGCTCAATGCTGGCGCAGGACTGGTGGTGGCGGGCCTCGCAGCGGACTTCGCCGAGGGTTTTGAGATGGCGCGTGACGCCGTGGCTGACGGACGCGCCGCGGCAAAGCTCGAAGCGGCTGTCAGCCTCACGAACGAACTGGCCACAAGCAGCAGTTGACGTGGTCGTTGGCCTCTCGTTGCCGTTCGGCGTGGGGGACATCGTCCGCTTGGAGAGCACGTCCGACGAGCGTCGCAGCTCGCTCGTGGGCACCACAGGCACGGTCGTCGGGGTACGGCCGGGGGATCGGCGTGTGATGGCGATCATCGCCTTCGACGATGGCCCCGACGAGACGGTGCTGGTGTACGGGGTCGACGAAGCGGAGATAGTCGAGCGCTACCGCCACGGCGTCAGCTGAGTTCTATGCCCGGCTTGTCAGCCGGCGCAGGAGGCCTCGGCGGCGTTCGCTTTCTTGGGCGGGTATTTCCACTGCGGCCAGAGCGGCCGCAAGGTCGGCACCGCTGGAGAAGCGGTCATCGGGCGACTTTGCCATAGCCGTCAGGATGATCTCGGAGAGTTCGGCAGATACGCCCCGCTCGGCAGGGTCGGGCGGCGGCGTGCGCACATGTGCGTGCAGCAGGTCGTTCCGTTCCCCGTAGAACGGCGCTGAGCCCACGGCGAGCACATACAGCGTCGACCCAAGCCCGTAGATATCGGTGCGAGCATCCACCGGCTGGGCCAGCGCCTGCTCGGGGGAGAGGTACATGGGCGATCCGTAGACCCGGCCCGGTGGCGAAGGGGGTCCGTCGACGTCGTACGCCAGGCCGAAGTCGAACAGCACGGCCCGGTCGCTGCTGTCCGGTTCGGAGTCGAGCATGATGTTCGACGGCTTGACGTCGCGATGAACAATCCGGTGCTCGTGGACGTGGTCGAGCGCTGCGCACATCTGCTGGACAACGGCAATGCTCTCGGCGAGTGTCGGGGGGTGGCGGCTGCCGCACCGGTCGGCGAGGGTCTCGCCTTCCACGATCTCCATCTCCATGAAGTGGGCACCGCCGATGACACCGGCGCCGTGGACGGCGAGGACATTCGGATGGTCCAGGCGGGCCATCAGCTCGTACTCCTGCTCGAAGAGCGAGCGGATCTCCGCCCGTGCCTCCGCGAAGGGCGTCAACACCTTGAGCCCGACCTCGTCGCCTCTCAACGTCGTCGCCCGGTAGCAGTGCGCCACGGTGCCTCGCCCGAGCAGACCGGTGATCTTGTACGGGCCGTATTGGCGGCCTACCCAGACGTCAATTTGGTCTTCGTACATCGCACCGGCCGCGGCTTTATCGCCGCTTCCAGCATAAATCGAAGCACGTACGAGTGAGCCTCATCGTCACGGCACACTTGGGCGATGGTGCCAGGCGCAGATCGTTCGCTGCTCGAACAGGTTCGGCACGTTGCAGCCGTTGCTGGCCTGGATGCCTTGGGTGTGACCGACGCAGCGCCGTTCACCCAAGCGCGCCAGGCGATCGACGAGCGCAAGGCAGCCGGCTTGCACGCGGGCATGTGGTTCACCTATGGGCGGCCCGAGCGTTCCACTACTCCCGGGAACATCCTCGAGGGGGCTCGCAGCATCGTGGTGTGTGCCCGCACCTACGATCCGCCGGACTCGCTCGCGCCCCCCGAACGTCCGGCCGGCCGGAGCGATCGAGACGGTGTCGTGGCGGCGTACGTGGCAACCGATGCCTACGGGGCTTTGCGAGCAGGTCTCGATCGAATCTGCGAGGTCTTGCAGCGCAGTGGCTTCGCCGCAGTCGCGGTCTGTGACGACAATCGCTTGGTCGATCGCGCCGCTGCGGCCCGCGCCGGGCTGGGATGGCTGGGTCACAACACGATGCTGCTGTCGCGAGAGCTCGGGTCGTGGACCGTGCTGGGTTCGGTGGTCACGACCGCAGAGCTGCCGGCGACGAGCGAGGTGCAATCCGACGGCTGTGGCACCTGTCGCCGTTGCCAGACGGCCTGCCCCACCGGGGCCCTCGACACCGCGGGCGTGCTCGATGCCAACCGGTGCTTGGCCTGGCTTGTCCAGGCGGCGGGCGCCTTCCCGCCTGAGCACCGTGTCGCCCTCGGCAATCGCCTCTACGGCTGCGACGACTGCCAGACCGTGTGCCCCTTCAACGATGATGCGGCGGCCGCACCACCTTCCACCCCAGCGGTTCAGCGCGGCCAACCGGTCCAGCTCGGCCGCAGTGGCGACAGCGCAACGCGCAGCGACGCTGTCGACGTCGTGGAACTGCTGCAGATGACCGACGACGAGCTCATGACGGCATTCGGGCACTGGTATGTGCCGCGCCGGCAACCGTCGTATCTGCGACGCAACGCCCTCGTCGTGCTCGGCAATGTCGGCGATCCCGGAGTTGCCGCCGTCGATGAGGTGTTACGGCGGTCGCTCGCATCGACGTCCGACGTCGTTGCCGGTCACGCAGTGTGGGCGGCGCGCCGGCTGGGTCGAGACGAACTTGTCGCCGAGGCACGATGCAACGGCCTCGGCGACGACGATCCGGATGGTCTTGTGGCGGCTGAGCTGGTCATGTCGGTGCCACCGCGGTACGCAGCGGGCTGATGCGTCCGCATCTGCTGGTCACGAACGACTTCCCGCCCAAGATCGGGGGCATCCAGAACTATCTCTGGGAGCTGTGGCGCCGCCTGCCGCCCGAGTCCACCACGATCCTCACGACCCCGCACCGGGGTGCAGCGCACTTCGACGCCGGCCAGCCCATGCGGATCGTGCGAACCCGCAATCGGGTGCTGTTGCCGCATCCCAGTCTGGCGAGACGAATTCGCGCTCTGGCGGAGGAGGTTGGCGCTGAGATCGTGCTGCTCGACCCGGCCTTGCCGCTCGGCGCGCTGGGTCCGCGACTGGGCATGCCCTACGGCGTCGTGCTGCACGGCGCCGAGGTGACGGTCCCTGCCCGCTTAGGGGGCCTCAGTGCCGTGCTGGCTGGGGTGCTTCGAGATGCCTCGATGGTGATCTCAGCAGGGGGGTACGCGGCTGGCGAAGCAGAGCGATGCGCGTCGCGTGCGCTGCCCGTCACCGTGGTGCCGCCCGGAGTCGACACGAACCGGTTCGTGCCGCTCGGAGCCGACGAGCGCTTGGGGGCCCGCCGCAGGTTCGGCGTGGAGGGGGGGCCGCTGGTGGTCTGCCTGAGCAGACTCGTTCCGCGCAAGGGCTTTGACACCGTCATCGACGCTGTGGCCCGGCTGTCAACGAAGCATCCGGGGCTGACATTGGCGATAGGGGGCGCGGGACGTGATCGGCAGCGACTGGAGCGGCGTGCCCGGCGCCTGGACGCCCCGGTCGCCTTCATGGGCCGCATCAGCGCCGATGACGTGCCGCGCTTCATGGCAATGGGTGATGTCTTCGCAGCGCCGTGTCGCAGCCGGTGGGCGGGACTGGAGCAAGAGGGGTTCGGCATTGTGTTCGTCGAGGCCGCTGCATGCGGGGTGCCCGCGGTCGCGGGCCGCTCGGGTGGCAGCCATGAAGCGGTGGATCACGGCCGGACGGGGCTCGTCGTGGAACGGCCGGCGGACGTGGACGATGTGGCCGCCGCCATCGACGATCTGTTGTCCTCACAAGAACGGAGGGCAACAATGGGGCTTGCGGCGCGTAAACAGACCGAACAGCACTTCTCCTACGACGGGCTCGCAGCCAAGCTCGAAACGGCCCTGTCCCGCTAGCGCGTTTCCACAGCAGAAAGCAGGGGGTTCGACTGCTGCGGGTTTACCCTGTGGCGCATGCATGCGGCCGCTGAGACAATGGGGGCCGGTCAGCACACAGGACGCGGGACGCAACGATGATCGATGAGATGACAATGACCACGGTCGTGACGGCGTCTCCCGAAGATTGCTATGCGCTGATCTCTGACATCGAGCAGTACCCGCAGTGGGCTACCGACGTTTCTGCGGCGACGGTGACGCAGAGCGATCCCGAAGGTCGAGCAACACAGGCCTCGTTCCGCGTCGAGGCGCTGGGGCGCTCAGCGAAGTACTCGCTTGCATACGACCACAGCGGGGCGCCGCACCGCATCTCGTGGAAACTGGTCGACGGCGATGTCGTGAAGCATCTCGACGGCAGATACGAGTTCAATCCGACAGCCGAGCCGGGGCGCACCGAAGTGCTGTATCAGCTCGCGTTGGTGCTGGCGGTACCGCTGCCTGGTTTTGTCAAGCGCCGCGCAGAGCGGCGCATCGCCCACACCGCGCTGGCCGACTTCGCAGCGCGGCTCGAGTCCGGTCCCGCGAGCTAGGGCGCCGAGGATCGCCGCCAGCGCCATGGAGTTCCGCCGCATCAGTGGCCTGCCGCCGTACGTCTTCACCATCATCGACACGCTGAAGATCGAGCGTCGGCGCGCCGGCGCCGACGTCATCGATTTGGGCTTCGGCAATCCAGACCTGCCGTCGCCCGAACGTGCCGTGAAGAAGCTGGCCGAGGCTGCACTCAACGCTCGCAACCACCGGTACTCGGCCAGTCGCGGCATCCCCAAGCTGCGCGCTGCCGTTGGCGACCTGTATCGCCGCAAGTGGAACGTCGAACTCGATCCCGACAGCGAGATCATCAACACCATCGGAGCGAAGGAAGGCTTCTCGCATCTGATGTGGACCTTGCTCGCACCCGGCGACGCCTGCTTGGTGCCAGCGCCCTCCTATCCGATTCACATTTTCGGCCCGCTGTTCACCGGTGCGAGCGTGCGCGAGGTACCGCTGGATGTCGGCGAGACCTTCTTCGAGCGTCTGGTGGAGCGATTCGAGTACTCGTGGCCGCGCCCGCGGGTGATCGTGCTGTCGTTTCCGCACAATCCCACGACGACCTGCGTCGACCTCGAATTCATGCAGCGGATTGTGGACTTCGCACGTGAACGCGAGGTCGTGCTGGTTCACGACTTCGCGTACGCGGACTTGGGTTTCGACGGTTATGAGCCCCCCTCGATCCTCCAAGCCGAAGGCGCCAAGGACGTCGCGGTCGAGTTCTACAGCCTGACGAAATCATTCTCGATGGCGGGCTGGCGAGTCGCGTTCTGCGTGGGGAACGCAGAGGTGATCGCGGCGCTCGCCAAGCTCAAGAGCTATCTCGACTACGGCACGTTCCAGCCGATTCAGATCGCAGCCACGGTGGTGATGAACGAGGAGCAGGACTACCCCTCCGAAGTGCGTGAGACCTACCGCGACCGGCGCGATGTTCTCGTGCGGGGCCTCGGCCGCATCGGCTGGGAGCTTCCGCCGCCCAAGGGCACGATGTTCGCCTGGGCGAAGATCCCTGAGCCGTACCGCCACCTGGGTTCGGTCGATTTCTGCAAGCTGCTGGTCTCTGAGGCAAATGTCGCTCTGTCCCCAGGCGTCGGCTTCGGTCCTGGAGGCGAAGGCCACGTGCGATTCGCACTCGTGGAGAACGAGCACCGCATCCGTCAGGCGGTCAGCCAGCTTCGCGGTGCCTTGGACCTGCTCACGCCCGCCGACTGAGTCAGTCCGGCTCGGGCGCTTGCTCCGCAGCGATGGAGCGAGATGACTCGCCCGCCGGCCAGCGCAGCGTCCGTTCGAGCGCTTGTCGCCACAGCGCGTGAAGCGCCGCAGCCGAAGTCTGGTCGCCCGAAGGCTCGAAGCGCCGGTCGAGCTGCCACACCGACGCTGCCTCGGCAGGCGACGACCACACGCCCTGTGCCAGCCCAGCCAGCATCGCTGCACCCATGGCGGTGGTCTCGGTCACGACCGGTCGGCTGACGGGGACACCGAGCTGGTCGGCTTGGATGCTGCACAACAGGTTGTTGATCGCTGCGCCGCCGTCGATGCGCAGCTCTGCGATGCCACGGCCTGCCCCAGTGCTCATCGCCTCGACGACATCGCGGGTCTGCAACGCCATGGACTCGATCGTGGCCCGTGCAATGTGCGCCGAAGTGGACGCAAAGGTGAGACCCATGATCGCTCCGCGAGCGTTCGGATCCCACCAGGGACTGCCGAGGCCGGCGAATGCGGGCACCACAACCACGCCGGCGCTGTCGGGCACGCTGCGGGCCAGAACTTCGGCATCTGCTGCGTCGTCTGGACCGTCGAGGATGCCGGTGATCCAGCCCACGGCTGCACCTGTGGCGAAGATTGAGCCTTCCAGCGCGAAGGTCGGTCCGGCGCCGAGATCCCAAGCCACTGTCGTGAGCAGCCCGTCGATCGGTTCCGGGCATGTATCGCCCACATTCATCAGCACGAACGACCCTGTGCCGTAGGTGTTCTTGGCCATGCCGACGTCGTGACAGCACTGGCCGAAGAGCGCCGCTTGCTGGTCGCCGGCGACGCCGCTGACCGCGATGCCTGGCCCGAGGGCCGTGGTGTCTGCGGTCTGGCAGAACCGTCCCACCGAGGGGCGGATCTCCGCCAAAGCCTCGGGGGGCACCGACAGCAGGTCGCACATCTCGGCCGACCAACTGCCGGCGGTGATGTCGTACAGGAGCGTGCGTGAGGCATTCGTCGCGTCGGTGGTGAATGCAGCGCCGCCGCTCAGCTTCCATATCAGCCAGCTGTCCACGGTGCCGATGGCGAGGTTCGCGTTGGCCTCCACGCCGCCGTCGCCCAGCAGCCACTCGGCCTTGGTGCCGCTGAAGTACGGGCTGAGGACCAGGCCGGTGAGGCGGCGGACGTGCGGCAGGTGGCCGGCGGCTTCGAGCGCTTCGCATCGGTCCGCAGTGCGGACGTCCTGCCAGACGAGGGCGCGCGCGAGGGGCTCACCCGAGCGTCGGTCCCACGCCACCACGGTCTCGCGCTGATTGGTGATGCCGATTGCGGCAATTGCCGGCATCTGCCCGTCGTCGAGTGCCTGCAGGTTGGCGCAGAGCTCGCCGAGGGTGGTGACCGTGGCCATCCAGATGTCGTTGGGGTCGTGCTCGACCAATCCCGGACCGGGGTAGTGCTGAGGGAAGGGCCGGTAGGCGTAGGCCACTTCGGTGCCGGTCTCGTCCACTGCCATCGAGCGCACGCCGGTAGTGCCTGCATCGATTGCTACAACGAGAGCCATGGAGCCTCCCAGGTCATGATGACATCCCTTTCCAGTGAGGATGCGCGGATTGACGAGCATTGTTGCTTTGCAACCCATTGTTTCCCGCTCTTGTTCGCTGCGCTCACGGGCCGCTCGGGCCACGGCTGCGCCATGCGGCGCAGCCTCTGTGGCCCGAAGTAGGGTCGCCAATTGTGAGGATTCTCGTGGTGGGGGCCGGCGAGGTCGGAAGTTACATCGCCGAGCGCCTCAGCCGTGAGGGCAACGATGTCATCGTCATCGACCGGCATTCAGGGCGCCTCGATGCGCTCGCCTCCGAGGTCGACCTGCTCACGGTGACTGGGAGCGGCACCAATCCCAGCGTGCTTGCCGAAGCCGGCCTCGATCGCGCCGAAGTCGTCGTGGCCGTCACCGACGCCGACGAGGTCAACCTGCTGGCGTGCATGCAGGCGAAGCAGGCGGGTGTGCCGGCGACCGTCGCACGGCTGCAGGACGGCGACTTGCGTGGCAGACCGGGCCGCGGCTTGCGAAATGCGATCGGCGTCGATTTGGTGCTCGACCCCGACGAACAGACCGCTGACGCGATCATGGATCTGCTCGTGTACCACGGCGTCTCGGACATCAACGAGCTCGCGAACGGCGAAGTCCTCGTGGTAGGTGCCCGGCTTGCCGAAGATGCCCCGCTCGTCGGCAAGACCATGGCCGAGGTAGGCGCCTACTACGAGCCGGAATGGGACTTCATCTTCGGGGCGCTGTCGCGCGACGGCGACGTCACCGTGATGCGGCGCGACACGACGCTGCAGCCCCATGACCTGCTGAGGGTTGTCTGCCGCCGTCAGGGCCGGCGCGAGCTCATGGAGATCATGGGGCTCAGCCGCTCCGACTTGCGCCGGGTCATGATCCTGGGCGGAGGTCGCACCGCCGGGTTGCTGGCGGGCCGCCTGCTCGAACGTCACATCGACGTGGTCATCATCGAGCTGCAGCATGAACGGTGTCTCGAATTGAGCGAGCGCCACGCAGGTGCTCTGGTGCTGCACGGCGACATCACCGATATCGATGTCCTCGCTCGCGAGGACATCGGCAGCTTCGACGCCGTCGTCGCGGCCACGGGCGAGGACGACGCCAATGTGCTGGCCTGCTTGTACGCCAAGTCGGAGGGCGCCGGCGAGACGATCGCGGTGGTGCATCGCCTGTCGCTGCTGCCGCTGCTGGAACAGGTCGGCATCGACGCAGCGCTCTCGCCCCGAACCGCGAGCGCCAACATGGTGCTGCGGATGGTCCGTGGCGACGTCACAGCGGTCGCCACCTTCCTCGAAGGTGATGTCGAAGTGCTCGAATTCGCGGTGGGCGCTGGCTCGAAGGCTGACGGATCGAGCGTGCACGATCTCCACCTGCCCGGCCAGATGCTGCTGGCCGCCGTCGTGCGCGACGGCAAGGCCCGCATTGCGCGGGGCCGCAGCGAGCTGAGGGCGCGGGACCACGTGGTCGCCTTTGTGACGCCGGACTGCGTGGACGAGGTCAAGCAGGCCTTTCGGTGACACCCCGTCCGGCTCGCCGGGCTGCCGAGCGCGAGAGGCTGCGCCGCTTGGTGGTGCGCGCGGTGCGAGCCGTCGATGGCTCGCTGCACAAGTGGGCGCGCGGGCCGTACGAATCGACCCTTGCCATCACGGCCTTGGTGGTGCTGGCCGCCGCATCGCCAGTGTTGGCAGCGTGCGCAGTGTTCGACTGGTTGTTCGGAGCACAGGTTGCAGCAGGAGGCGAGTCCGGGACTGATGCGGTCCCGCTGCTGATCGCAAGCGCTGCCATCGCGCTGTTCGCCCTGGCCCTCTTGCGACTGTGCCGCTTCGAGCGGCGCATCACCGAACGCCAGACCCTCACAGCGTTGGTGCTCGGGTCGTTCGCTGCGGTGGCCGCCGTGGCGATAGCTCACCTCGCGACCGGGGCGGTAGCACCCACAGCGGTGGCGACAGCCTTCGCCGAGGCAGCTGCAACAGTGACCGGGACCAACAGCACGACGATCCTGCCAGCCGATCCCGGCGGCGGAGAGCTGGAACTCGGGGGCGGGATGCTGGCGCTGCGAGCGGCGGGGCAGTGGTTGGGCGGGGCTGCGTTCATCGTCGTGCTGGTGCGTGTGCTGCCACACCTCGGCGTCGGCGGACTGGACTCCGATGGGGGAGTGGCGACCCGTTCGGCTCGCAGGCTGGCGCCGCGCAGTGCCGGCACGATGGGCCGCCTGCTGCTGCTGTACTCGGCTCTCACCGTGCTGGTCGCCGTCGGCTACGCGCTGGCGGGCATGCCGCTGACCCACAGCGTGCTGCACGCACTGACCACGGCATCGACCGGGGGTTTCTCCACGTACGCGGACTCACTGGGTCATTTCGACTCGGCGGCTATCGAATGGGTGGCGATCTTCGGCATGGCCGCCGGCGGCGTGAGCCTGCCGCTGATGTTCCTGGCGATCCGGCGCCGTGATCCGGCCCGGTTCATTCGGAGCTATGAGTTCCGGCTGTATGTCACGTTGATCGTCTTCGCCACCGTGACCGTGGCGCTGTGGACCCGTGACGACTTCGGTTTCGGGCACCTCTTCGGCCATGAGCACTTCCGCCAGTCGCTGTTCGCGGTGGTGTCGGTGATCTCGACGACCGGCTTCGAGACAGCGTCCTTCATCGAGTTGTCGACCGGCAGCCAAGCGATTCTGATGGTGCTCATGGTGATCGGCGGCATGAGCGCATCCATGGCCGGCGGTTTCAAGGTTGTGCGTCTGCTGACGCTCGCTTCCTATATCGGGCGCGAGCTGCGCCGCGCCATCTACCCATCGCTGGCCGAGCGGCTGCGCTTGGGCCGCTCGACCATCTCGGAGACCACGATCAGCCGCATCGTGGGAGAACTGCTGCTCGCAGCGCTGCTGCTGATTCCCGCGGCGATCCTGCTCGGCGCCAGCGGGCTCGACATCGTCGGCGCGCTCAGCTACGCCGTATCCGCGCTCTCCAATGTCGGGCCCGCTGTGTCGTATGTCGATCCGGAGCTGTCGAGCGTGGTGCCTGCAGTGGGCTCGACCGGGCACCTGGCAGCGGTCGGCTGGCTGGGGCGCCTCACCGCAGGGCTGCTCATGCTGGCAGGGCGTATGTCGGTGACCGCGACGGCGGTGGCGCTGAGCGTCGCGGTCTATCCGGCAGTGGCTGCGGTCCGTCACGGGCAATGGCGTCGCCGCAGGGCCTACGGGGTGAGGGTGCGATGAGCGACCCTGTAACGGCACCTCTGGGGCGCCCGCAGCGCAGGTCGCGTTGTCGATGAACGTCTCGACCCTGCTGGCGGGGCGTCGCTTCGAATCCACCCCGGTGCACGTGAGCGGTGTGGCGCTGCTGCTGGTGGCTGCGGGCATGGCAGTCTCCGCAGGCGTCGCGCTCATCGACGGCGGCGGGGGAGCGCTCGCCTTGGCGGCCTCCGCCGCGATCACCGCAAGTGCCGGCAGCGCCATGATGGGCTCGACCACGGCCTCGGACCGGTCCGATTCGCCGCTGGCATTCGCCTCGGTGGCCTGGGCTTGGCTGGCGGTCTCGATAGCGGGAACGATGCCGTACCTGTTCAGCGGCGTGATCGGCTGGAGCGAAGCCGACAACGCGTTGTTCGAGTCCGTGTCGGGTTTCACCTGCACGGGCGCCACGATCCTGGCCGACATCGACGGGGTTGCCCACGGGATCCTCTTTTTCCGCAGCATGACCCAGTGGTTCGGCGGCATGGGCCTGATCGTGCTCGCCGTGAGCGTGCTGCCCGCACTGAAGGTCGGCGGGCTGGAGCTCATCGCCAACGAGGCGCCCGGCCCGACGGCCGATCGCTTCACCCCGCGCATAGCGGCCACGGCTCGGCGGCTGTGGATGCTGTACAGCGGATTCACGGTGGCGGTCGCACTGGCTCTGCTGGCAGCGGGTACGAGCCTGTTCGACGCGGTGGCGCACGCCTTCACCACCGTGGCGACGGGGGGCTTCTCGACGCATTCGGCATCGATTGACTTCTTCGACTCGCTGGCCGTGGAGCTGGTGGTGATTGTGGGAATGATCGCGTGCGGCGCGAGCTTCTCGATCCATTGGCACACGATCATGCGTACGCGTTCGAGACTGCGTGGCTACTCGGAGCTGCGCTGGTACCTGGGTCTCATCGGCGGTGCCGCGATTGCGCTGCTGGTGCTCAACTCCGGCAAGCTCGACCTGGGCCAGAACATCCGCGAGGCAGCCTTCTACGCAGCGTCGCTGGGGTCCAACACCGGCTACGGCCTCACCGATTACACCCATTCGCCATTCTGGACGCCTTCCGCGCAGATCGTCCTGCTGGCGCTGTTCCTGGTGGGCGGCATGACGGGTTCGACCGCAGGCGGAATGAAGGTGCTGCGCTTGCAGATCGTGGCCCGTTACGCGGTCCGCGAGGTCATCCGCGCTCGCCACCGCAGAGCCGTGCTGCCGATGCGCATCGGCGACACCACCGTGGCTGAGGACGTGGCGGCGCGGGCGCTGGGATTCGTGTTGCTCTACTTGGGTCTTGCTCTGGCGGGCGGGGTGCTGATGACCGCACTGGGCAACGATCTCGAGACCGGCTTTTCCGGAGCAGTCTCGGCTATCGGCACCGTCGGCCCGGCGCTGGGCGAAGCCGGGCCGACGTCATCGGCGCTGGCGTTCGAGCGTGCGTCGCGGCCGGTGATGATGGTGCTCATGCTGTTCGGCCGCCTCGAAGTGTTTCCCACGATGCTGATGTTCGTAGCGGCGATGCGGGCTGGCACTCGCTCGCGCTACGGGCGCCAGGCTGCACAACGCGGACCGCGCCGGCTGACTCGCCGGGAGACCCACGCATCCACACGAGCGCTCAAGAGACAGAGCGCAGGGGAGTGAGCGGCATCAACTCGCTGAAGTCGTCTACCCGCAGCGCGCGAGGAAGCTCGCCGGGCTGGACCTGAGCAATTGTCCCGGCCCCGTCGGGAAGCAACTGCGCGACGCCGTCGAGAAAGAACAGCACGCCCTGGCTGTCTCGTGCGAGCGCTGAGGCGGTGAGGACGAGCTGTGCCACCGCGCGCACCCGCTGGGCGCCTTCGACTTCGAAGAACACCTCATTGAGGTGGATGGATACGACGTTGTTCCGCAAGAGCTGCACGTCCACGACCTCGGTGCCGGCCGGGATCGCGGATTCGAGTCCGTTCTCGGCTTCGGCCGGTGTCGGGCCAGCCAGCAGGTTGTTGAGAGGGGCATCGAGGAAGACCGGTGCTGCGAGGGGACGTTGCAATTCCACGAGCAGGCCGTCGCGCAGGAAGTAGACCGCATGCAGCGAGGTTGTCGGCGTATCGGGAGCTGCACCCACGACGGGTTGGTTGTTGCGTTCGGGAAAGACGCCTGCCGGCACCTCGACACGGGAAGGAGCGTCGTCGGTGGGCAATCCGCACCCGGTAGTCGCAATCACGCAACCGATGGCTGCGCCGAGGCATTTCATTGCGCAGCGGGAGAGCTTCATCGGTGCCCTGCAATGGGAAGTCTGACGACGAAACGCGCTCCGCGCCGGCCGTCGGGGCGTGCCTCCACGTGCACAGTTCCCCCATGTCGGCGGGTGTGCTCGTACACCAGCGCCAGTCCGAGACCAGCGCCACTGCCAGCTCCTCGCTTGCGCGCCGCAGCACCGCGTGTGAAACGCTCAAAGACGAGCTCGCGTTCGGACGGCGCGACCCCCGGGCCGTCGTCCTCGACGGCGACTCGAACCGAATTGCCCGGCCGGGAGATCTCCACCCGGGCAACGCCGCCGCCGTGCTTGTCGGCATTTCGCAACAAGTTGTCGAAGACCTGCGCGAGTCCTCGCTTGTCGCCGATCACGACTGCATCGGTCGCAGTCGCGCTGATGTCCAGTGTGACGTCGGGCCCGTGCGTGGCGACGCGATGCTGGACCAACTCGGTGATGTTGACGAGGCCGCGTTCGAAGACCGAACCGTCCGCATCGGGGCGGGAGATCTCCAGCAGGTCCTGTACGAGCTGCTGGAACCTGTCGACCTCCGAAGCGAGCAGATCCAGCGCAGTTGCACCTTGAGCCGACAGTTCGTCGCGATGGCCGCTGAGGTAGTCGATCGAGCTACGCAGGGTCTGCAGCGGTGAACGCAACTCGTGGCTCACGTCGGACGCGAACCTGGCGTCACGCGCAATCCGGCGTTCCATGGCATCGGCCATGTCGTTGAACGACTCCACGATCACGGCGAGATCGGGGTCGTCGCTGCGTTCGACGCGCGTGTCAAACCGGCCGTGAGCGATCGAGTTCGCAGCATCGGACACCGTTGCCAGCGGTCGCAACAGCCGTCCGCCGGCCCAGGCGCCGACGGCGACGCCGATGAGCACCGTCAGCGCGGCGCCTACGCCGAGGATCAGGCGCAGGCTGGCGAGCGTGGCCTCGATCTCTGAGAGGGGGACTACCTCGAAGTACAGCGTTTCGCTGAGCTGGGACACCGCAGACGGACGCAGGCGCAGACCCAGCGCGAGCTGGGGAACACCGTCGAGCCGGTATCGCATCGCGTGGGCCTCTTCAGACCGCTCCACCGCAGCCACAAACTCGTCGGGCAGGTCGCTGGGCACGAGCGACGGAGATCGCCAGATGTCGGGTCCGGTGCGGACGATGGAGCGGCTGCCGCTGAGGCTGGGAAGCGATTCCAGGAGGACGGCGAAGTCGGGGCTCTCCGCACGCAGCGAGCCCTGCACCTGGGTCGCGTTCGCGAAGAACTGGGCCTCGGAGGAATCTTGGCGCAGGCCCAGCATCGAGCCTCGGGAAAGGCTGTAGGTCATGACGACCAGCAGGAACGCCGCCAGCATCGCGCCGAGCGTGAACGCCCCGACGACGCGGGCGCGTAGCGGCAGCCGCCGCAGTGGCCGCGGCCACCGCAACCTCATGTCACCACCCTGCGAGCGGGTGCCGCCATCGGGCACAGCAGCCGCCGCAGTGGCCGCGGCCACCGCAACCTCATGTCAGGATCGCAGCTTGTAGCCCAAGCCGCGGGCCGTCGCCACGTAGCGCGGGCTGGCCGGGTCGTCCTCGATCTTGAGGCGCAGTCGGCGCACGTGAACATCGACGAGCCGGCCGTCGCCGAAGTAGTCGTAGCCCCAGACTCGCTCGAGCAGTTGCTCGCGGCTCATCACTTTGCCGGGATTGTCGGACAGCTCGCAGAGCAGTCGGAATTCCGTCTTGGTCAGGTGCAGTTCGTCGCCGCCTTTGGTCACGACGCCTTCGTCGGGGTAGATGTCGAGATCGCCGACTGTGCGCGGCAGGCCGCTGCCGTCCACCGTTCGGCTTCGGCGCAGCAGGGCCCTGATGCGGGCAGACAGCTCTTTGGGCGCGAAGGGCTTGGTGAGGTAGTCGTCGGCGCCGGCCTCGAGTCCGGCTACGACGTCATGGGTGTCGTCACGCGCAGTCACCATGATGATCGGCACATGGCTGATGCGGCGGATCGAGCGGCACAGTTCGAACCCGTCGAGACCCGGGAGCATGATGTCGACCAGCACGACGTCGGTGCTCTCAGGTGTGAACTGCTCAAGAGCCTCCTCGCACGACTCTGCCTCGCTGACCTGCCAGCCTTCGTCTTCCAGCGCGAGGCGCAGCGCCGTACGGATTCGCTCGTCATCTTCGACTGCGAGAACGTTGGTGGTCACTTCCGTACCGCCTTGTTGTCAGTACGAGCCCCGGCCCGGCGCCGCCCCTGTGGGGTGCTGCGGGGGCGAAGCTGTACTGAGGCCTGGTCGGCCCACTCGCTCATGGAGCGCAGCACGAGCGCTGCGAGCGCAGCGACGCCTGCCGCGGCTGCCAGCGCTCCGATGACGGTCCCGCCCAGTGCGGGGCCGACGCAGTCCAGGCTGCACTGCAGGGCGCCCGTCGCCCAGCCCGCAAGCCCGCCGCAGACTGCGGCGACGACAATCGCGGCGAAGGCCACAGCGCGGGCGAGCACGGAGGGCAACGCGGTGGGCGCAGCAGTGAGCCCGATGCCGCCGTCCATCGGATCGTCGGCGCTGGCGGGGGGGCCTGGTGTCTGCGGACCGCTGTGCGGCCAGTCGTCGCCCTGCACGCTCACCCGTGCCATGGTACGGCCAGACGGGACCCAGACCGTCAATCGCCCAAGAGGCTGAGCCGATAGGCGAAGCCGTGGCCCGAGCGGCCCGTGAGCGCCGAGTCGATGGAAATTGGGAACAGAGCGGGAAACAACTGGTGCGAGAGCGGGAAGGTTCACCTATCCGCGCATCCTTTAGGTGTGCGGTGCGCTGCGTCGGGTGTCGGCTCAGGCGCCCGGCTTGCGTGGCAGACTGCCGCAGTGCCCTCTGACATGCACCGATGGGCTGTTGCCGGCGGCATTCTCGCGCACGACGGCGCTGTGCTCATGGTCAACAACCGTCGACGCAATGGCAGCACCGACTGGAGTACGCCGGGCGGCGTCGTCGATCCAGGCGAGACGGTGCTCGGGGCATTGACCCGTGAGGTTGCCGAGGAGACCGGCTTGCAGGTCGCAGCCTGGGACGGACCCCTCTACACCGTCGAGGCCGATGGCACCGACGGGCCCGGTTGGTTCTTGAAGGTCGAGGTTCACGAGGCCCAGCAGTGGAGCGGCGACCTCGATATCGACGATCCCGATGGCATCGTCTTCGACGCTCGATGGGTGCGCATCGGCGAGATCGAAGATCTGCTGAGGGGCCAGTACGCATGGATGGCTGAACCGCTGCTCGCGTACCTGGACGGCGGTGCTCCGCGGGGCCACGTGTTCCGTTACACCGTGACCGGCGATCACCGCAGCGGCTTGGTGGTGACGCCCGAGGGGCGCTGACCGCAGCCACCCACCGCAGTCCCATGAGCCGATCACCGCATCGATTGTCCGACCCAACCGATCCCAGCGAGCTCCCGATCCTGCACGTCGACATGGACGCGTTCTACGTGGAGGTGGAACGCAAGCGCGATCCGTCGCTGGTCGGGCGCCCGGTGATCGTCGGGGGATCAGGCAGGCGCGGTGTCGTCGCATCGGCCAGCTACGAAGCGCGGGCGTCGGGCGTTCACGCGGCGATGCCGACCGCACAGGCGCGCCGGCTGTGTCCGGGGGCTGCGGTCATCACATCGGATTTCTCTGGCTACGTCGAGGCCTCTTCGGCAATCGCGGAGGTCTTTGAGTCGGTCACGCCTCATGTGGAGCCGATTGCGCTGGATGAGGCCTTTCTGGATGTCTCCGGCGCCCACCGGCTCTTCGGCCCGTCGCCTGAGATCGCGTGGCACCTGCGCGACGCCATCCGCGACGCGGTGGCACTCGAATGCTCCGTCGGCGTCGCCTCCAACAAGACCTTGGCAAAGCTCGCCTCGGAAGCGGCGAAGCCGGCCGTGCGCGCGACCGGCCCCGAGCCAGGGCTCGGTGTTCGGGTGGTCTGTGTCGCGGACGAGCTGGAATTCCTGCGGGCCCACCGCGCGGAGGCGCTGTGGGGCGTGGGACCGGTGACGCTGCGTCGGCTCCACGAGATCGATGTGCACACCGTGGGCGACTTGGCGGCGGTGCCGCTGGAGCGGCTGATCTCCGCTGTCGGCACGGCGCACGGCGCGCACCTGGCGGCACTCGCACAGGGACGTGATGACCGGCCGGTTCATCGAGGCGGGATTCCGCGTTCGATCAGCCACGAGCAGACATTCGAATTCGATCTGAATGATGCAGTTCTCATTCGAGGCGAAGCGATTCGGCTCGCCGATGCCGTCGCGTCCCGTCTGCGCGCCCACGGGCTGTCGGGGCGGACCATCACGGTCAAGGTGAAGCATCCTGACTTCTCGCTGCGGACGCGAGCTCACACGCTCGACGAGCCGGTCCAAACCGGCACGACAGTCGCGCAGGTGGCACAGCGGCTCATCAGCACTCTCGATCTGGGCGGGGGAATCCGTTTGCTGGGAGTGGCGGTGTCGAACCTGGAGGAAACGGCGTCTGGCGGGACCGAGTCCGACGCAGCCGCTGTCGACGAAGAATCCGCGCAGCCCTCGGCCCCACTCCAGCTCGCATTCGACTTGGGCCTGCGGTCCGGTGCTGAGCCAGCGCGCAGCGGCGACACGGACTGCGGCCCGACCGGCGACTCTGAGCTCGACCTCCAGCTTGCTGACGCCCTGGACGCCATTCGAGACCGTTTTGGCCGTGCCGTGATTGCGCACGGGTCGGCTGCGCTGCGAGGCGGTCAGCCCGGCGAATGCCGCTGGGGCCGCTGAGTTCACGGCTTTGTCGGCGCGAAGCACGCGGGGCGCGTGGAAGTAGTGCTGGGCGCGGTCCTACACTGGACCCAACACCGGCGAGACAGCATTTTGGAGTCTGTGCGTGCCGCTTTCCGAAGACGAACAACGGATCCTGCTCGAGATCGAGAAGGACTTCTACGACACTGACCCGGAGTTCGCGCGGGAAGTGTCTGAGACCACGCTGACTCGCCATGCCCTGCGCAACATCCGCTGGGCTGTGCTCGGCGGGATCCTGGGTCTGGTCGGCATCGGCTTAGGCCTGCAGGTGCACTTCGCGCTGTCTTTCGTCGCATTCCTGGTGGTGTTCGCGAGTGCAGTCGTGATCGAGCGCAATGTTCGCAAGATGGGCAGGCTGGGTCTCGAGAAAGTCTCCGATTCGATCGCCAAGCGCACCAAGCCCGACAGTTCGGACTCCTTCGGCGACCGTATGAGGCGCCGTTTCCGCGACGACCCCAGCTAGCCGGCCTTCGTCATCTCGCCGTCGAGCGTGCTGCGTCGGCGGCGCCGCGAGCGAGGCCCGGCGACCATCGCCGCCGGGCGGCAGGCAGTCCCCAGGCGGTCCCATCGGCTGCGAGCAGACTGGATGCGCGTCTCGAGGTGCTGCGCATGCTCCTTGGCGCCTGCAACCGTCTGCGGCGCCGGCGGCTCAGAGGCAAAAGCCGCTTCCTGAGCGGCAGTGGCCAGAGCATGCATCTCGCCGGAATCGATGCGCAGCCGGCGGTCGACACGATCGGCGAATTCGGTGTGCGTCTCGGTGGCCCGCTGATCGATGCCGAGACTGAACAGGGTCTCCGCAACGTCGTCCCACGCAGCGGCGACCGCGGCGCGCTCATCGTGACGCGCCCGGCGATGGTGCAGCGCTCGGCGGATGCGCACGACCGACGGCACGGTGATGAGCCATCCGATGCCGACTGCCAGTACGGCGTAGAACGGCACGACGAGCCACTCCGACCATCTGCCGGTGGGCGACTGTGAACCCTCGAAATCGAGGACGTCCACGAATCCCTCGAGATCGCCTGACAGTCCTTCCAGATCTTCGAGACCCTGCGCCCCGATGAATCCGGAGCCCGCCTCACCAGCCGCGTCTGGGTCGCCGGGCACCACCTGCTGGGGTGCCACGCCGGTGTACACCACAGCCCCTGGAGCCCCGCGCCCCGGCGTGGGCTCGAAGTACACCCAGCGCCCCCCAATCCAGATCTCTGGCCACGCGTGATAGTGCTCGCCCCTGACCACGAAGGTGCCGTCGACGAGCTCGCCCGGCGTGAAACCCACGGCAACACGCGAAGGCAATCCGATCGCTCGGGCCATCGCCGCGTAGGTGCCCGCGAATTGCTCGCAATAGCCGCGCCGTTCGGAGAACAAGAACTGTTCCATGCGTTCGGTGTCGTGCCCGCTGGGCACCCGGAGCGCGTACACGAAGTTCTCGAGGAAGAAGTTCTGCAGCGCCAGCGCCTTGGCATAGGGGCCCGTCGCGTCGGCCGTGATGTCGCCGGCGAGACCTGCGACGCGCTCGTTGAAATCCTCGGGCAGCGCCAGGTACGTCTCGGCGATGTCGGGCGGAACCTCGTCGCCGGCGGCCACGAGCCCGGCGACGGAGGGAACATCGGCATCCGAGTGGACGGTGTAGGTCATCCCGGGCTCGAGCTCATTGCTGTGCTGAGTGACCAGCGTGCCGGTCTCGGGGTCGTACAGCACATCTGGACCGTGGTAGCCGACCGGCTCGTACGCGGCCGGCAGCCAGATGCTGTCGAGCGCCCCGACGGTGAACCGTTGGGTGAGCAGGTCGTCATCGGCGCGCGCTCCCAAGTGTCGGGTCGCATTTCCGTAGACCTGTTCGGATCCCCAGAACGTCCCGTCGAAGCGGCTGAGGCCCGAGACCCTCCAATACGCGGGCTCGTCTGCTTGGACGCGGAACAGCTCTGCACCCGAGGTGCCCACCAAGCGACCTTGGGCGTTGACGAGGGGGCTGATCGTCACGCGCGACGCGGGGGCGCTGCCATCGAGGTCTTTCCATGAAACGATCGCCGGAGCGTCGCTGCCTGGCAGCAGTGGCACCAGCAGCGCTGCGCCCACCGCCGCGGCGGTGCCCAAGCGCAGCGCTGTACGCATCGGCACCGACGCACGCCGCTGCTCCGATGATCCGACCGCTGTGCGGTCGCCGGTGTGGTGGATGCCGTATGCGGCTGCGAAGGCGACGGCGCACACGATGACGGCGGCAGCGCTGCGAATGCGCCACGCATCGGTGCCCAATGCCCCCACGAATGCGAGCACGCCGAATGCTGGCAGCAATGCGGGGCCCATCGACTTCGCACGCAGCGCCAGCGTGTCAGCGACGAATGCTGCGAGCCAGACGGCGACGCCGCCGACTGCCAAGAACCCGGCAGTGGCAGGTGTCGGCGCCTCGACGATGCCGAATGCCCTCCATGCTGCGGCGATGTCAGCGGCGGCGTGACGGAGCGTCTCGGCGCTGGGCGCCACGCGCAGCCACAAGGTGTCGGAGTAGAGCGCCAGCCCTTCGACAATGATCAGCATCACCACCGACGCCGTCGCAGCCGCCGCGAGCGGCCAGCGCTGCCGCCTCGTCACTGCGGCCGACGCATGCCCGCCCATCGCCAGGATCAGCCACAAGGGTGCGTAGTCCCATGTGTCGAAGAGCCGCCGAGCGATGAGGACGGACACCAGCGTCGCCAGCCACAGGGAGATCTCCACCTGCCAAAGACTTCGTCCCCTCATGATCGAACTGCTGCGGTCTGTTCAGACGCCTGGGCTGCTGCCCATTTGGGTCCGAGCTCGGCGGCGGAGGAGATGTCGAGGAATCTCGGACCGGCCGGCGGCAGGGAATCGCCGGACCTGCAGATGCGGATGACCGTCATCGACGATCTGCGCGTGCTTGCAGCTGCGATCGCCTCGCCATCCCGAGCCGCATCAAGGGCCGTCCCTCCGAGCACGACGACCACCGCGCCCACCGCAGTGGCCGCTGCGGCTGCGAGTGCGCTGCGCAACGATCCCGATGCCGAAGTGGAGACGTCGGCGAGGTGGTCGAACAGCTGCGCCAAGCCTTCCCCCGAGGTCACGAAGCCCGTATCCGCCCCAGCGACCGTGAGCAACCGGAGCGGATCGTGCCGAGCGGCGCAGGCGAGCACCACGCTGGCCGCGGCCGACACGGCCAGCTCGAAACGAGCTTCGTCGAAGGCAGTACTGCGGGTGTCGAGCATCACCGTGACCCGGCTGCGGCGGGGGACCTCGTCTTCGCGCACCATGGGACGGCCGAGACGGGCAGTCGACGGCCAGTGAATGCGGCGAATATCGTCGCCGGCCGTGTAGTCGCGCAGTGCGTAGAAATCTTCCCCGATGCGTTGCAGCGTGTGAGCGTCGGCTGCATGTCCCAGCGGCTCAGGGCCCCGAGCAAGGCGTGGCGGCACCAGTGTCTGCGTTGCGGGATACACGACGAGCATCGTCCGCGGGCCGGACCCGATCGGGGTGCGCGACAAGCCCAACGGATCGACGACATCGACCGCCGCCGGACCGATCTCCAGGCGACCCCGGCGCTGCGTCGGCAGCAGGTACGACGTGTTCAGGCGCTCTGCGGCGAGCAACGGGCCGAGCCGCAGTCGTGCCCCGAGCGTGCCGCTGACCGGGTCGGTCACATGCAGCACCGGGGATGGCCCGCCGAGGTTGGTGAGGGCGAGTTGCACCCGTGCTTTGCCGCCTGCGTGGACCCGCACAGGCTGCACCGAGCGCTGGATCCGCAGACGGATTCGGCGCGTGCGGGTCCATACCGCAGCGCTGCAGACCAGTGCGAGGCCCGCGACGGCAAGAACGAGCAGCTCGCCCATGCCGAAGAGGCGCCCAGCTCCAGCGGCCACGACAGAGCCCATCGCCACCGAGAGGCCCCGCCGTGTCAGCATGCGACCCCCCGGGGCATCGAAACGGGCGTCAGCCGGCGGCGGTGGGCACGGCGACGGTTTCGAAGACGTCGCGCAGCGCTGTCTGGGGCGTCAAGCCCTGCAGTTGTGCGTCGGGGCTCAGTCTGATCCGGTGGCCGAGCACTGGTTCGGCGGCAGCTTTCACGTCGTCGGGCACCACGTAGTTCCGGCCCGCAGCGAGTGCGCGTGCCTGGGAAACTCGCTGGAGATCGAGTGTCGCACGCGGGCTGATGCCCAGCGTGATCGTGCCGCGCTGTCGTGAGGCGTCGGCCACGGCGACGATGTAGCGGCGCAGCACCGGCGCGACATGGACCTCCGTGACGGTGCGTGCCATGGCGAGCACCTCGCCTGCTGTCGCAACCGGTTCGAGCGAGATCTCCGTCGTGCCGTCGTGGAGATTGAGCACCTCGATGGCCGAGTCCGCGTCGGGGTAGCCGATGCTGATCCGCATGAGAAACCGATCGAGCTGTGATTCGGGCAGCGGGTAGGTGCCCTCATGCTCGATCGGGTTCTGGGTGGCGATCACCATGAACGGCTGGCCGAGCGGGCGCGTCGTGCGGTCGGTGGTGACCTGGCGTTCCTGCATCGCCTCGAGCAGCGCCGCCTGCGTCTTCGGTGAGGCCCGGTTGATCTCGTCGACGAGCACGATGCTGGAGAAGAGCGCGCCGGAACGGAACTCGAATGTGCGCTCGCGCTCGTCCCACACGTTCACGCCGATGACATCGGACGGCAGAACGTCGGGCGTGAACTGAATCCGCCCGAACGGTGCGTCGATCGAGGCTGCCAGCGATTTGGCGAGACTGGTCTTGCCGACGCCAGGCACGTCTTCGATCAGCAGGTGCCCATCGCACAGCAGGCACAGCAGCGAGAGTCCGACGGCGTCGGTCTTGCCGCGGATCACCTGCTCCACATTCGCCGTGATCCGCTCGAACGTCTGCCGGAACGTCTCGGCATCGGCCACGTGCGTTTGCGGGGCGGTGTGATTACGCACGGCGGCTGACTTTCGGGGATGCGACGGGGAACGATCTGGCTCGCTGGTATCGGCAGGCTCAGAACGCCCTGAGGCTACTCAGCGTGGCCGCTTGGGCTCTGTGCTTCCCGCTTTTGTTCGCTGCGCTCACGGGCCGCTTGGGCTGTGCCTCCCGCTTTTGTTCGCTGCGCTCACGGGCCGCTTGGGCTGTGCTTCCCGCTTTTGTTCGCTGCGCTCACGGGCCGCTTGGGCCCGGGGCTCAGCATCTAAGGTGGCCCGGTGCGCCGACCACGTACTCTGCGCAGCCCTCGCTTGGGGGCGACGCTGGTTGCGATTGCAACGCGCCCGCATCTGTGGATCACTGCGGCGAGCGCCATGAGGCGACTGGTTCCGTATCGCTGGTGGACCCGAGCGCCGTTCTTGCCGCTGCCTCACCGTGACTATGTGCGATTCCGCCTGCTGACTGCGGTCGGCAGCGAAGCGGATGCGGCCGCGGAACCCTCCGATCTGATCCAATGGCTGGAATGGTGCCGACGTTGGCCGGCCGCCGTTGCGGTTCGTACGTGACATGAGGCCCCTGACATGACTTCACCGGGAGCCGTCGCGTATGCGTCGCAATCGGTTGGCGATGCGGCCAAGACATACGGCACACGCAATGGCCATCGCGTCCTGCGTGACCCGACGATCTCACGGGCTCGTTCCGTGCTGTCGGATCGGACGCTGGTGCTCAACGTCACCTACCAGCCCTTGTCGATCACGACCGTGCGACGCGCCCTGCTGCTCGTGCTGGCGGGCAAAGCCGACGTCATCCACGCCCGGCCGGGCAGCATTCGTTCGCCGCGCCTTACGATGTCTGTGCCTTCGATCGTGCGGCTGAGGTACCACGCACGGGCGCCGTACCGCCGACGGGCGCCGCTGCACCGGCGGGCGGTGTTCGCCCGCGACGCCTACCGCTGCCAGTACTGCGGGAATCGGGCGGAGTGCATCGACCATGTTCACCCTCGCAGCCGCGGCGGTGAACACACGTGGGAAAACGTGGTGGCCTGCTGCCGGGCTTGCAACGTGGGCAAGGGCGACTCGTTGCTGTCGGATGGCCGCTACCGGCTGCGCCAGACTCCGTACGCTCCCGAACCGCTTGCTGTCGTGGCCGCAATGCGAGGCGACGCCCCCGCAGAGTGGACCGACTATCTCGCCGACCTGCGTCCTCAGCTCGTCTGAGTGGACCCGCAGCAGGCCTGAGCGGCTGAGCCGCGAGGCGCAGCCATGGCCCGGGCGGTCTGCCATCGTGGGCCTGTGAGTGCGTGGGTACGCGACGAATGGCAGGCGACCGCCGGGCTGTTGCATGCGCGCCCGATGCCGCGGGACGGCCGACGTCGCATCTCAAGGCTGCGGCCGACCGCGCCCGCCGTGGTCTTGGGCTCTGCGAGCCCTGATCCCTATGGCGGCATGCGCGACGACCTGGTTCGCCGGCGCAGTGGCGGGGGACTGGTGTGGCTCGACCCCGCAGCGATCGTGTGGGTGGACGTCTTCGTGCCAGCGGGGGATCCGCTGTGGCGATCAGACGTCAGCCAGGCATTCCATTGGCTGGGGCGCCGGTTGGCCATGGCGTTCTCGCACGTGGGCGTGCCTGCGAGCACGCATCGGGGTCCCTACGAGGCGGGCCCATCGCAGGGCCTGGTGTGCTTCGCGTCGCTGGGTCCGGGCGAGGTCACCGCAGGCGGCCGGAAGCTGGTCGGCGTGTCTCAGCGTCGTACCCGCGAGGGGAGCCGCTTCCAATGCGTCGCCTATGAGCGATTCGAGCTCGGGCCCCTGGCGTCGGCTGTGGATTCCGGCACGTCAGATCTGATCCGCGATCGCGCGGCGGGCTGGGCGGACTTCGGCGTCAGCAACTCACCTTCGGAGATCGCCCGGCTGCTTATGGGGTTCATCACCGAGCACGACGCCTGAAGCTCTCCGGCGCGCCCGTGGCGGGGCGCCATGTCCCGCAGCGTTGGCGAGCACGGCCGGCGACGGCGGCGAGCAGAGCCGGCGACGGGCGACTTGGCACATTCGGGGTGGACATAGTGGGTGTTTGACCCATAAAGTGGTGCGAAGTGGTTTGCAGGGGCACAGATGCCCATGTGATCCCGGTTCCTATCCGAGCGCTGCGGAGGCCCTGCGTTGGAGAGTCTGTTCGTCGGTCAGCATGAGCACGCGCTCGACACGAAGGGCCGCATCGTGCTCCCAGTGGGCTTTCGCGGTTCCTTTGAGCCGTCCGGCTTTCTGATCAAGCACAGCGAGGGCTGTCTTGCGCTCATGACACCGGATCGGTTCGGCGAGATCGCGGGCCAGATGTCGGAGCGATCCCACTCCGGCGGACCGCACGGACGCGCAGCGAAGCGCTCATTTGGTGCCGGAGCTGCGCGGGTCCTGCCCGACAAGCAGGGCCGCATCGCGATTCCCGAGGAATTGCGCCGATTCGCCGGACTGCAGCGCGACTGCGTCGTGATCGGCGCCATCGACGAAGTCGAGATTTGGGATGCGGGTCGCTGGCAGGAGATGAACGCCCAGGGCGAATCGCTGCTGGCATCGCCCGAGAGCGGCGACGAACCATCGGAGCAGGCGTGAGCGCCGTCGCCGCCCGGTCGTTCCACGAACCCGTCATGATCGATGAGATCACCGAGCTGTTCGCTCCCGTTGAGGGCGGCCTGTTCGTCGATGCGACGCTCGGGGGCGGCGGCCATGCAGAGGCGCTCCTGGATCAGCACCCTGAGCGGAGGCTGCTCGGGATCGATCGCGATCCCGAGGCAATCGCGGCCGCACAGGAGCGTCTCGCGGCGTACGGAGACCGCGTCACGTTCTGCTGCGAACGCTTCGACCGCCTCGGCGAGCTGGTCGATGCGGCCCCGACGGGTCCGCTCATGGGCGTGCTGTTCGACTTCGGCGTCAGCAGCCACCATCTGGATTCGCGCGAGCGCGGGTTCTCGCATCGATACGACGCTCCGCTGGACATGCGCATGGACGCACGCTCCGGACGCGACGCGCAACTCGTCGTCAATACCTACGAGCTCGCTGAACTGCGCGAGCTGATGAGGCACCACGCCGGCGAGCGGTACGCCCACCGCATCGCTGCCGCAATCGTGGCGGCCAGGCCATTGCACACGACCGCGCAGCTCGCCGACGTCGTCAAGTCGGCGGTGCCTGCTGCGGCCCGGCGCGGCCGGCGCCATCCGGCCATGCGCACGTTCGCGGCGATCCGCATCGAAGTGAACGACGAACTCAACCTCATCGAACCCGCAATGCGAGCCGCGCTCGCGCGCTTGGGGCCACGCGGGCGCCTCGCAACGCTCACCTATCACTCAGGAGAAGACAGCACCGTGAAGATCATTCTGCGAGAAGCGGCCGACGGCGTCTGCGAATGCCCGTCGACATTGCCGTGCATCTGTGGCGCGGCACCCACTGTCCGCCTGCTGCGTCGTAAGGTCACCCGGCCCAGCGCGGCCGAAGTAGAGCGGAATCCGCGGGCCGCCAGCGCCCTGCTGCGTGCCGCTGAGCGGCTCGAACCAGCCCGTCACTGATCACCTCGCCCTCCCGGATCCGAGCATCGTTCGATGGCTCTCGCCACCGCCCATCTCACCGTCGCGGATGCCCCGCCGCCGCTGGTGCGGGTGCCTGCGCGACGCGCGGCGGGGCTGCGCCTCGTCGGCGTCACTGCGCTGCTGGCGGCTGCAGCGATCACGGTGCTTGCGGGACTCGCGGTGTTTCACTCGGTGCTCGCCGCGGGTCAATATCGCCTGTCGGAACTGGAATCGGGGATCGCCACCGAGCGGGAACGCCTGATCGATCTCCGCTATGAGCTCCAGATGCTGCATGGCCCTGCGGAGATCGAACTGATGGGGATCGGCGCGCTCGGCCTCGTCAATGCTCCCGATCCGATCGACGTGCGGATCGAGCCGCGTCACATCGCGGCGGTAGATCCGCCGCAAAGCAGCACGCGTCAAGGCGGGGACTGGCTCTCGATCAAGACGCTGCTGACCGACGCGTCTACAGCGCATGACCGACGTTCTTGATCGGACGCAACGCCGTGCCACTCCGGCGTCATGGCACCCGTCAATGGGTGCACCTCCAGGGCTGCGTCAGCCTGCTGCGCGGTCGCGCACCGCCTCAGCGAAGCGGTCAGAATCGCCGAAGTCACCCACATGGCACCCCTCTGCGGGAGCGAAGGGATCATCGGCGGAACCTGAACGGCGCCCCGAATCCGGTCGAGCGCAGCCACCTCCGCGCCGGCGCAAAGTTCGCACCGGCCCGCCGCGCCGGCGGGCACTGCTGCTGATCATCGCCAGCGCCGTTGCGCTCGCCGCTTTGGGCGCCCGCCTGGTTCAAGTGCAGCTGCTCGACCGGGAGACCTACGCCGCCCTCGGAGATCAGCAGGGAACGGCGCAATGGGAGCTGGAGTCGGTCCGCGGGGCGATCCTCGATCGGAATCTCAACCTGCTCGCAGTTTCTGACCATCTCCCCACCATCTGGGCCGACCCGCGCCTGGTGACCGCTCCGTACCAGACAGCGACTGTGCTGGCGACAGTCCTCGACATCGACGCCGACGTGATCGCCGAGCGGCTCGCGAGCGATCGGCACTTCGTCTATGTGGCGCGCCAGGTGAGTCCGTCGGAGGGGCTTGCGGTGCAGGAATTGCAGCTCGCCGGAGTGGGTGTGCGGGGCGAGTCGTCTCGGCTCCGGCCCAACGGCGACGGCTTCGCTCGCGGGCTGCTCGGCGTCACCGACATCGACCAGAACCCGTTGGGGGGCGCCGAGCAGCAGTTCGCCGAGGTGCTCGGCGGAACCGACGGCCGTGAAGTGGCCCGGATCGCCCAGAGCGGCATGCCGCTGCCGACCGGCACCGAGCACTTCGAACCGGTGAGCCACGGTGATGACGTGGTCCTCACCCTGCACACCCAGATGCAGTGGGTTGCCGAGCGATCGCTCCACGAAGCAGTCGAGGCGACGGGTGCGCAGGGCGGCATGGTGGTAGTGATGCAGGTGGACTCCGGAGATGTCCTGGCATTGGCCGCGGTCGACCGTGATCACGACACAGGAGAGGTCGGGCCGGTTGCCTACAACCCTGCGTACGCCGACGCGTTCGAACCGGGATCGGTGGCGAAGAGCTTCACCATCGCGACGGCACTGGAAGCAGGACTCACCACGCCCGACGAGTTGCATGCCACACCGGCTACCTACACATTCGCCGACAAGGCGTTCGTCGAGCCGTATTCCGCTGTCGACCGCGAGATGACGACCTCGGAAATCCTTGTTCACTCATCGAACATCGGCACGATCAAGCTCGCCGAACGACTCGGCGCGACGGAATTGCAGCGGTCGCTGCGCTCATTCGGTTTCGGCCGCCTGACCGGGACCGACAACGCTGGGGCGCTGCCGGGTGAGAGCCGTGGCATCTTGCGTGCAGCGAACCAATGGCGAGGTACCGACCTCGCCACGATCGCGTTCGGCCAGGGCATCGCAGTCACTGCGATACAGCTTGCCGCTGCCTACAACGCCATCGCCAACGATGGTGTCCATGTCACTCCTCGGCTCGTGCTGGGCAGCGTGGACAGCAACGGAACGCTTCGACCAGCCGACGCCGCGGCGACGCGCCGGATCCTGTCGCCGAGCACCGCATCTCAGATGCAGTCGATCCTCGCCGACGTGGTCCGCTCCGGGACTGGCAAGCGGGCCGCCATTGAAGGCTTCGGGGTCGCCGGCAAAACCGGTACAGCGCAGAAGCCCAGCCCCGACGGCGGGTACAGCGCCGATACGTACACGAGCTCGTTCGCAGGCTTCCTTCCGGTTGATCGTCCCGAACTCACCGTCGTCGTCGTGCTCGACGAACCCCATGAGTACCGGGCGGGGATCGTGGCTGCGCCGGTCTTCGCGGACATCGCCGAATACGCGTTGCGGATGCTGCAGGTGTCGCCCGATGCGTGAGCTGCGCCGATGAGCTCGTCGTCACCGACGCACCTGATGTCGGTCCCCGAAGTGGCCACGGCGATCGGCGGCAACTATGTGGCGTCGGTGGGCGGCGAGCCGGTATTCGTGCGCGGCATCACCCACGACAGCCGCTCGGTCACGCCCGGGGCGATGTTCGGCTGCGTGGCCGGGCAGCACCACGACGGTCACCGCTTCGCAGCAGAGGCGATCGCCGCAGGCGCCTCAGCCCTGCTGGTCTCGGAGATCCTCGAGGTCGATGTGCCTCAGATCGCGGTGCCGGACGTGCGAGCCGCGCTGGGGCCGGCGTCAGCCGCCGTGTGGGGTCAGCCGTGGAAGCGCTGCACGGTCATCGGTGTCACCGGGACATCGGGCAAGACCACGGTGACGCACGCGATTGCGGCCGTCGCGGGCGCCTGCGGCACGGCGTGCGAGGTCATGGGCACGCTCGATGGGACCCACACGACTCCCGAGGCACCGGAACTGTGCCGGCGCCTCAGCGAGGCCGCGGATGGCGGCGCAGAGATGGTCGTCATGGAGGTGTCATCCCACGCGCTCGCCCAGCGCAGGGTGGACGGCGCCAGCTTCGCTGCCGGCGTCTTCACCAACCTGAGTCATGAGCATCTCGACTTCCATGAGACCATGGAGGACTACTTCGACGCCAAGTCGCGCCTGTTCGACGGCCGCAGCGAGATCGCCGTGCTGAACGTGGCCGACGCGTGGGGTCGCCGCTTGGCATCGACCGTCGCTGGTACAACGGCCAGTGTGATCGAGTGGCAGCCGTCCGACGTGGACGAGGTGGTCGTCAGCGCTCACGGACTCAGCGGCCGATGGCGCGGCCGGCCCGTCCAATGCGGGCTGCTGGGGCGCCTCAATGCCGCGAACGTCGCGGCCGCCGCTGCGACGGCGAGCGCGCTCGGATTCGACGACGACGATGTCGCAGCCGCCATTGCGGCCATTGCCCCGGTACGCGGTCGCCTGTGGCCCGTCAGCGGCCCCGGCGACGACGTCACGGTGCTGGTCGACTATGCCCACAAGCCCGACGCGCTCGCCGCTGCGCTGGCCAGCGCCCGTGAGCTGGGTGCTCCCGACGGACGCGTCTGGGCGGTCTTCGGCGCCGGAGGCGATCGCGACCGATCAAAACGGCCGCTCATGGGCGCAGCGGCAGATCGTCATGCCGATGTCATCGTCTTGACCTCCGACAACCCTCGCAGCGAGGATCCCGCCCGCATAGCGGCCGAGATCGCGCAGGGCGCCGGAAACAGGCACGACGCCGACGACGGCCTCCATGTCGAGCTCGATCGATCCCGCGCAATCTCGCTGGCCGTCACCGGCGCTCGGGCAGGAGACGTCGTCGTGGTGGCGGGAAAGGGCCACGAGACCACCCAGGCAACGGCGGATCGCTCCGTGCCGTTCGATGACGCAGCAGTCGCGGCCCGCTGGCTGCGGCGCAGGAACGCACAGCCATGATCGCCCTGCTCATTGCCGCCAGCTCGGCGATGTTCGTGTCGCTGGTGGGAACTCGCTACCTCATTCCGTGGCTGCAAGCACGAGGCGTCGGCCAGCCGATCCGTCTCGACGGCCCCCGGGGGCACATCACCAAGGCCGGCACCCCGACGATGGGCGGCGTCGCGGTCGTCGCGGCTGCGGTCGTGGGCTACGTGGTCAGCCACCTGCGCGCCGAGACGGTGATCACACGCTCAGGCATTGTGCTGCTGTCGGCGGTCAGCGCCGCAGGCCTCGTCGGCCTGGCCGATGACTGGATCAAGGTCAGCCGCGAGCGCAACCTGGGACTGAACAAGCGGGCCAAGCTGATCGGGCTCATTGCGGTGGGCATCGGCTTTGCGGTGGCGTCGGTGTGGTGGGTCGATCTCGACACAGCAGTCGGATTCACCCGGCTTGACGCGAACTCGCTGCAGGTCCCTGCCGCGGTGTGGGTTCTGTGGGCTGTGGTCATCGTCTTGGGAGCGTCGAACGCGGTGAACCTCACAGACGGCTTGGACGGCCTTGCCGCCGGAGCAGCCACGGTGGCATTCGCCGCGTTCGTCGTGATCGGCTACTGGGCATTCCGCCATCCCATCTCCTACGACGTCAAGCATCCGCTCGACCTGGCCATCGTGGCTGCTGCTATGGCTGGCGCCTGTGCGGGGTTCTTGTGGTGGAACGCACCGCCCGCACGGATCTTCATGGGTGACACGGGCTCGCTGGCAATCGGTACGGCCATGGCCGGGCTCGCGATGCTCCTGCATGTCGACTTGCTGCTTCCGGTCATCGGCGGCCTGTACGTCATCGAGACGGCGTCGGTCATCATCCAAGTCGGCTCGTTCCGGTTGTTTGGGCGCCGCCTGTTCCGGATGGCCCCCATGCACCACCACCTCGAGCTCGGCGGATGGCCCGAGACCACCGTGCTGATCCGTCTGTGGGTCGTGAACAGCCTGCTCGTGGCGATTGCGCTGGGCCTGTACTACGCCGATTTTCTGAGCCTGGACCTCGTCGAACTTCCGGCAGGCTCGTTGTGAGGGGTTCACCCGCCTCTCAGATGGCGCACGTCGACCTCGAGCCTTCCCACGGCCCGGTGGTCGTCGTCGGCATGGGCGTGACGGGCTGCGCGGTGGCATCGGCACTGGCGGCACGCGGTCACCAGGTGGTGATGGCCGACGACAGGCCCCACGACGCAGCGTCGAGGGTTTCCGGGGCCGGAATCGTCGTCGCGGAGATTCACGATTCCACCGATGTCGATCTGCTCGAGCTGTTGGTCCGGGGGGCTGCAGCCATCGTGCCCTCACCGGGAGTGCCGCCCCGCCACCCCAGCTACACGCTGGCAACCGCCGCGGGAGTTCCGATCGTGAGCGAGCTGGACCTCGCGGCACAGTGGGACACCCGGCCGCTCGCTGCGATCACCGGCACGAACGGCAAGACCACGGTCACTGTGTTGGTGGAGCGAATCCTGAACCGCAGCGGGATCAGCGCCGTGGGTGCGGGCAACACCGATATCGCCTTGGTAGACGCCATCGACTCCGACGTCTCCACCTTCGTGGTGGAGGCATCGTCGTTCCGGCTTCACCGTGCGCGACGGTTCGCCCCCGCTGTGGCTGCGTGGCTGAACTTGGCGCCCGATCATCTCGACTGGCACGCCGGCTTAGGCGACTATGCCGCATCGAAGGCCCGGATCTGGGCTGCGCAAGGCCCCGAGGACATCGCGGTGATCCCCTTCGGTGACGCCGACATCGAACCGTGGACGATCGGGATCCGCTCGCGCCATGTGACCTTTGCGACCCCGCAGCATCTCCATGCGCCCTGTGACGTGCGCTTCGAGCGCGGTGTCCTGGTGGCCCACGACGAGGACATCGTGGCGACCGCAGAGTTGCCGCGGCAACGCCCGCACGACTTGTCGAACGCCGCTGCGGCGACGGCGATCGCTCTGGAGATGGGCGCTCACGCGGATGCGGTGGCGACAGAACTGCGAGCGTTCGACGGTCTGCCGCATCGCCTGGCGCACGCAGGGCGCATCGGCAATGTGAGTTTCCACGACGACAGCAAGGCGACAGCACCCCACGCCACCGCTGCGGCGATGCGGGGGTTCTCAGATGCGATTCTGATTGCCGGCGGGCGGAACAAGGGCCTCGACCTTCACGAACTGGCTGTGGCTGCCCCGCACCTGCGCGGTGTCGTGGCGATCGGCGAGTCCGCCCTAGAGGTCGTCGCGTGCTTCAGCCAGCCGGGGTGCGAGGGCATCGAATTGGCGCGCGCCGACTCGATGTCCGCAGCAGTCGAGATCGCCTACGCCATGGCCCAGCCCTGCGGCGACGTCGTGCTGTCGCCCGGATGCGCATCGTTCGACTGGTACTCCAGCTACCACGAGCGCGGTGAGCGCTTCATCTCGGCCGTGTCCGACCTCGCCGAGGGCCTCGGCCTGGGGGTCTCACCGCGGGAGGGTCGATGAACTCCCAGGACGTTCGGGGCGTTCAATCGGGCCCGTCGGTGCGATACGCGGCGCTCCTGTCAGCAGTGTTCCTGCTCCTGCTCACTGGCGTCGTGTTGGTGCTGTCGGCGACATCGGCTACCGGGATCGGTGCGCCCGACCGACCCCTGCAGTACTTCACCCGCCATCTGTGGTCGGTGGCAGTCGCTGTCGCCGTCCTGCTGGTGACCCTCGGCGTCGACTACCGCCACTGGCGACGCATGGCGTTGCCGTTCGCGGCCGTCAGCGTGAGCTTGCTGGTCGCGGTGCTGGTGGTCGGCAAGCGTTCGGGCGGTGCTCGCCGCTGGATCGAGATCGGACAGTTCAGCGTGCAGCCCTCAGAGCTGGCCAAGCTGGCACTCATCGTTGCGCTGGCTGCATTTCTGGACGCCCGCAAGGAGCAGATTTCCCGGCCCGACCGGATCCTGCGTCCCGCGATGTTGCTGCTCACGGTCGGATGCTCGCTGGTACTGCTGCAGCCCGACTTGGGAACCACGCTCATCCTGGCCGGCATCGGGGTGGGGATGCTGTTCGTGGCAGGCCTGCCGGGCCGCGATCTCGCCAAGATCGCCCTGATCGTCGGCGTGGCGGCGCCGTTGCTGGCGATCGCAGCGCCGTACCGCCGAGCGCGCCTGGCCGGGTTCCTGGATCCGATCTCGGAACGGGCCGACAGCGGGTACCAGACCTTCCAGAGTCTGGTCGGCCTGGCACAGGGGGGTCTGCGCGGTACCGGCCTGGGAGCAGGCCAGGCCAAGTGGGGCTGGGTGCCCAATGCCCCCACAGACTTCATCTTCGTCATCGTCGGCGAGGAGATGGGCCTTCTCGGTGCCCTCGGGCTCCTCACGCTGCTGGGAGTCGTCGGCATCGGAGGACTGCGGACGAGCCAGAAGGCACCTGATCTGTTCGGAACGCTGCTCGCAGCAGGAATCTCGATCTGGTTCGTGCTGCAGACGCTGGTCAACGTCGGCGGTGTGGTTGGATTGCTCCCGGTGACCGGTGTGACCCTGCCATTTCTGTCCTTCGGCGGTTCGTCGCTTGTCGTGACCGCAGCAGCTGCGGGTCTGCTGTTGAACGTGACCCGGCGATCCGGCTGAACTGTGCCGCCACGCGACCGAGGCCCGAACGCCCCGCGCGTCTTGATCGCCGGGGGCGGCACTGCCGGGCACCTCATGCCCGGACTGGCGGTCGCCTCGGCATTGACCGACCGCGGCTGGCCCTCCGAAGCGATCCAATTCGTCGGCAGCGCCAGGGGAATCGACTCGCAGATCGTGCCCGCAGCGGGCTTTCATTCGACCTTGCTCGGCGGCCGGGGTCTCACGGCACGGCGGCTGAATCTGGCGAACGCACGTGCCGCAGTCAGCCTTGGCTGGGCCACATTGCGCGGTGTAGCGCTCGTCGGGCGCCGGCGCCCCGTTGCCGTGCTGTCGCTGGGCGGTTACGCGGCGCTCCCCGCGACCGTCGGAGCGGTGGTGTGGCGCGTGCCGCTCGTGATCACGGAGCAGAACGCCGTCGCATCGGCCACGAACCGCCTTCTGGGTCGCTTCGCTCGTGCCGCGGCTGTTCCGGTGCGCGGGACTGGGCTGCACCGCGAGATCGTGACCGGCAATCCCGTGCGGCCCGAAGTCATCAAAGCTGCGCTCGAATCAGGTGATGCTCGCGCCCGGCTCGGCTGGCCCGCCGACGCGACCGCCATCGTGGTGTTCGGCGGCTCGCTGGGCTCGCTGCGGATCAATTCAGCGGTCTGGTCGGCGTTGGAGTCATTGCGGGAGCGCGACGGCGTCTTCGTCTACCACGTCGTGGGAAAGCGCGACTGGGAGAGCCGACCCCCGTCCCCGTCGCGCCGGCCCGACGGCTCACGGGTCAGCGAGTGGTACCGAGCGGTGCCCTTCGATGAGCAGTTGCCTGTCGCGATGGCCGCGGCCGACCTCGCAATCTGCCGCGCCGGTGCTTCCACGGTCGCAGAATTGTCCGTGATCGGCACGCCGGCTGTCCTCGTTCCCTTGCCCATCGCGACCAACGACCACCAGCGCCGAAACGCGGAGGAGTTGGCTGCAGCCGGCCTGGGTCGGGTAGTTCCCGACGCAGAGTTCGATTCCGAGCGGATGCTCGCAGAAATCGACCGGGTGTCGGAGCGTCGTAGATGTGCTGCACCCCAGAGCCATGGGGCATCGCCGTGCCCCCCAGATGCCAACTTTGGCCGTCGTGACTCTGCCGAACGCGTGGCACAGCTTGTGATTGAGCACAGTTCGGCGGTTCCGCACTCGGTCGCACCCGCTGCTCACCCGCCCCAAGAGCACCGACGATGACCAATCCACCGGTTGATCTCGCCGAGGTGCGGAGCATCCATCTGGTGGGGGCTGGGGGCGCGGGCATGAATGCAATCGGGCTCGTGCTTGCGGAAATGGGCCATGCGATCAGCGGGAGCGATCTCAGGGCAAGCCCGGGCATGACACGGCTGGCCGCTCACGGTGCCCGAGTCGCCATCGGTCACTCCGCAGCCAACGTCGGCTCGGCGGACATCGTGGCTCATTCGAGCGCTGTGTCGTACGACAACGCGGAGCTCGATGAGGCGCGGCGACGGGACATCCCGGTGCTCAGCCGAGCCGAGCTGCTCTCGGGGATCTGCCGCCAGAAGCGAACGCTGGCGGTCGGCGGAACGCACGGCAAGACGACGACCTCATCGATGCTGGCACTCTGCCTCGTCGCCGCGGGCGAGCACCCGTCGTTCCTGGTGGGCGGCGAGCTCAACGAGATCGGCTCAGGTGCTGTGTGGGACACAGCGGGGGAGTGGTTCGTCGTCGAAGCCGACGAGTCCGACGGCACCTTCACCGAGCTCGGCGCCGATGCGGTGCTCGTGACGAACATCGAGCCCGATCACCTTGACCGCTACGGCAGCTTCACCGAGCTTGCCGCCGCATTCGAGAACTTCGCCAGCAGTGCGGCAGGACCGCGCGTCGTGTGCGCCGATGACCGGCACGCGAGTGCCTTGGCTGAGCGCATCGGCGGCTGTGTCACCTATGGCACCGCTCCCAGCGCCGACTACCGCATCGCCGACGCGCGCACGTCGCGGACCGGCGCAACGTTCGAACTGTTCGCAGGCGCTACCTCGATCGGCAGATGCGAATTGCCGCTGCCCGGGCTGCACAACGTCGCGAACGCCGCCGGCGCCCTCGCAGCAGCCCTCGAACTCGGTGCGGCTGCAGGGCCGATGGTTGAGGCACTGGGACGATTCGCTGGCGTTGCGAGGCGATTCGAGCGGCGCGGCGAGCGCGACGGAGTCTCGTTCATCGACGACTATGCGCACCTGCCCACCGAGGTGACCGCCGCGATAGCCGCCGCTCGCGGTGGTGGCTGGAACCGGATCGTTGCCGTTTTCCAGCCTCACCGCTACTCGCGAACCGCAGCGCTGTGGCAGGACTTCGCCGACTCATTCACCGGCGTCGACCAATTGGTGCTGACCGACATCTATGCCGCCGGCGAGCTGCCCCGCCCTGGCGTCTCCACCGAGCTGGTGCTCGGCGCGGTGCTGGATTCGCATCCGTTCGCGTCGGTGGCCTACCTCCCGGGACGCGCGGAGCTGCGTTCGTATCTCAGCGCCAGCTTGCGGACCGGCGACCTGTGCCTCACCTTGGGGGCAGGTGACCTGACGACGCTCCCCGATGAGCTGCTGCATGCCCCCTGAGCGATGGTCCGACCCCGAAGCGGTGCAACGTGCCGCAGAGGTGTTGGGCGACGGTGCGCGCACCGACGCACCGCTGGGCGCACTGACGACCTCGCGAGTCGGGGGTCCGGCCGCCGTCGCGTTTATCGCCAATGGCCCCGATGACCTGCAGCGTGTGCAAGAAGCCCGTGCGGCCTCCTGCCTGGAGATTCTGGTCGTCGGGCGAGGATCGAACCTGCTGATCGCGGATCGGGGATTCGAGGGCATCGCACTGCATCTCGGCGACGCCTACGCCAGGATCGAGTTGGATCGTTCCGATGCCACGGTCACTGCCGGCGCATCGGTGGCGCTGCCGGTACTGGCCCGCCAGTGCGCCGCGGCCGGCATCGGCGGGCTGGAATGGGCAGTCGGCGTGCCGGGCTCGATCGGCGGGGCCGTGCGCATGAATGCCGGAGGACACGGCAGCGACATGGCGTCCTGCCTGATCGACGTCGACATCGTCGATCTCGACGAGCTCGGCGCACCCCCCCAATCAGAACAGATGCCTCTCGGGGCCTTGGGGCTGGGCTACCGACGCAGCAATCTGGGGGATCGGCACCTCGTGGTGAGCGCGCGATTGAGCGGGCACCGGGCGCCGCCGGAGACCGTGACGGATCGGATCACCGACATCGTGCGCTGGCGCAGGGAGAACCAGCCCGGCGGTCAGAATGCCGGCTCCGTCTTCATGAACCCGCCCACGGATTCAGCCGGTGCTCAGATCGATCGTGCGGGTCTGCGGGGTTTGCGCATCGGCACGGCTGAGGTCTCACGTCTGCACGCGAATTTCATCGTCTCTGATCCCGGCGGCGCCGCAGCCGATGTCGCAGCGCTGATGGCCGAGGTTCGGCGCCGCGTCACCGAGTCGACCGGGATCGTGCTGCAGCCAGAAATCCGCATGGTGGGCTTCGGTCCCGCACCGATGCTGGCCTGAATGGCGCCCCCATCATCTCCGGAATCCGCCCGATCGCGCAGACCTCGTCGTCGCCGGTGGCTGACTGCGATCGTTCTCGTCGCCGTAGCGGGATCCGCCACCGCGATACTGCTCGCGGCGGGAACCTTCGAAGTCGATCGTGTCGATTTCGGTGGCCTGCATCGCGTCAGCTACGACGAGGCGAGCGAAGCCGCTGGCATCGACCCGGGAGACTTCATGGGAACGCTGGATGTGCGCGGGGCGGAGCGCTCGCTGGAGGATCTGCCGTGGATCGCGCACGCTCGCATCCGGCGGCACTGGCCGGCGTCGGTGAGCGTGGACATCGTCGAACGCACCGCAGCCGCCATCGCGCTGTCGGCCCCGCAAGAATGGGTGCTCATCGACATCGAAGGTCGGGTCCTCACCTCGGCGCTCTCGGTTCTGCCTGAGCTGCCGCGACTGTCGGGAATCGCCGCCGCACCGAGACCGGGCAGATTCCTTGCGAGCGATGCAGGGGCATTGCTCGCAGTGGTGGATGCGGCGCGCGGTCAGCCCGAATTCGAGGTGGCTGCTCTCTGGCGTGACCAGCGCGGCGACATACGCGCTCGCGTGCGACAACTGCCAGGGGATCGCCAGATTGAGGTGGCGTTGGGGGATGAATCGGCGATCGGGGCCAAGACTGCGGCAATCGCGGCCGTCATCGGGGGGCTCGAGCGCTCTGAGGCAGTCTTGGACGTGTCGGTTCCGCACCTCCCGGTTCTTCGCTCGACTGGCTAGATTCGCCTGCCGATCGGCCGGGCATTCGCCGGACGCGGACCTTGCCCATCACCAGAGACATCAGTACGGTCGTAGATTGCGCTATTTTCCCTAGGAGGTGCTCGCCAGCGGCACAATTGGTGTCGCGGCTGGCCAGCGAACGCGAGGAGCCCTGTGGCCTCACCACAGAACTACGTGGCAGTCATCAAGGTGGTGGGTGTCGGGGGCGGCGGCTCGAATGCCGTCAACCGGATGATCGATGTCGGTTTGGGCGGTGTCGAGTTCATCGCCGTCAACACCGACGCACAAGCGCTGTTGCTGAGCGACGCCGACGTCAAGCTCGACATCGGCCGCCAGCTGACGCGCGGGTTGGGTGCGGGCAGTGACCCCGAGATCGGCACCCGGGCGGCTGAAGAACACCGCGACGAGATCGCCGAAGCACTGCAAGGTGCCGACATGGTGTTCATCACCGCCGGGGAAGGCGGCGGCACCGGAACAGGCGGCGCCCCAGTGGTGGCCGAGATCTCCAGGGAAGTGGGGGCGTTGACCATCGGTGTGGTCACGCGCCCATTCTCCTTCGAGGGCAAGCGCCGCCAGATCCAGGCCGAGCAGGGCCTCGAACGGCTCAAAGAGCGGGTCGACACTCTCATCGTGATCCCGAACGACCGGCTGCTGACCGTGGCCAGCGAGCACACTTCGATCATCGATGCGTTCCGGATGGCCGATGATGTCCTGCGGGAAGGCGTGTCGGGCATCTCGAGCCTCATCACCACTCCAGGCCTCATCAACACCGATTTCGCCGACGTCAAGACGATCATGTCGAGCGCCGGCACGGCGCTGATGGGAATCGGCCGTGCGCACGGCGAAAATCGGTCCAAGAACGCGGCCCGACAGGCGGTGTCATCCTCACTGCTCGAGGAATCCATCGAAGGGGCCCGTGGCATTCTGCTGAACATTGCTGCCGGACCCGATCTCGGGTTGTTCGAGGTCAACGAAGCAGCCGAAGTCATCCGTGAAGTGGCCCACGCAGAGGCCAACATCATTTTCGGCACCGTGATCGACGACTCTGTCGGGGAAGAGATCCGCGTGACGGTCATCGCTGCGGGCTTTGACCGGTACGCGCCAGGCCGCTCCGGGGGCGGCACGCTGGGCGACTTCACCGCCTCGGGCGAGACCGACGATCTCGCCGACCCCTTCGGCGACGATGACGATGACGATGAGTCGTTCGACGTCCCCAGCTTCCTGCGGTGACGTCAGGGCCCCACCGCGACTGCTACCAACAGCGACATCACGGCACTGGCCGCCGGGTCTGCACGTTTTCGCACGACGCTGCGGACCGGATCGCTAGGCGCTCCGGTCTGAGGTGATGTGGCATGTTGACGCTGCGTCGGCGCTGCGGGAACAGCCTGGTGCGCATCATGGTCTCCGAACGCTGCGACGGTGACTGCGCTCCTCTCGATGGTTCCGCTCCTTCGGCGGTGACCGTGTTGCGTCAGGTGCATGGGACGCGGGTGGTAGAGGTCACACGGCCCGGGGGCCACCGGGGCACCTGTGCAGACGCAGCGTGGACATCGGCACCGCAGGCCACCCTCGCAGTGCGCAGCGCCGACTGTGTGCCGGTAGCGCTGTACGGGGCGGACGCCAACGGTGACGGGGCTGTTGCAGTGATCCACGCAGGCTGGCGGGGCTTGCTCGACGGCGTCGTGCCCGCAACGTTCGCTGAGCTCCGCCGTCACGGGATTCGAGACGTGCGTGCGGTGATCGGGCCCCACATCTGTGCACTGCACTACGAGTTCGGCGCCTGTGAGCTCTCCGCAGCAATCACCGCATTCGGGCCTTCGGTGGCTGCGACGACATCGTGGGGCACGCCGGCACTCGATCTCGGCGAGGCTGCCCGGCTGGCCTTGCGACGCCATGGGGCCGTCATCGACTGCGAGATCGGGCGCTGCACGGCATCGGACGAGCGCTACTTCTCGCATCGGGCCCGTGGGGAGCGCGGCCGCACAGCGGTATTGATCCGCCTAGAGGCGAAGCCGTGGCCCGAGCGGCCCGCGAGCGACAGCGAACAAGGGCGGCAAGCAACTGATGCGACAACGGGAAGGTTCAGCTCTCCGCTCGGCCGCCTGGAGGCGAAGCCGTGGCCCGAGCGGCCCGTGAGCGACAGCGAACAAGAGCGGGAAGCAAGTGGTGCGACAACGGGACGGTTCGCCTCTCCGCTCGGCCGCCTGGAGGTCGACCCGGAAGGCGAGGCCCCGGGGTGATTGATACCGCAGATGTCCGCCGGCGAGTCGAGCGGGTCCGCAACCGCATCGCCGATGCCGGAGGCGATACGGACAAGATCGGCATCGTGGCGGTGACCAAGGGCTTCGACCACTCGGCAATCGAAGCTGCAGCGGCCGCCGGCTTGACGATGGTCGGTGAGAACTATGCACAGGAGCTGCGGGGGAAATGGGATGAGCTGGATTCGGTGACCAAGAACGCCGTCGATGTGCATTTCATCGGACGGTTGCAGTCGAACAAGGTCCGCCAGTTAGCGGGCGTAGTGGGCGTGTGGCAGAGCGTCGATCGGGTGCGGCTCGTCTCCCAGATCGCGCACCATGCACCGGGCGCAGCGGTCTTCGTGCATCTCGACGTGAGCGGCGCCGCCAGCCAGGGCGGTTGTGAGCCCGCCGAGGCCTCGGCGTTGGTGTCAGTCGCACGTTCCGAAGGGCTCGAAGTGGCAGGTTGCATGGCGATCGGCCCGCAAGGCTCGCCGGTGCAGATCGAAATCGCGTTCAACGAGGTCGCCCGATTTGCTGACCATCACCAACTCGAGCAGCGCTGCATGGGCATGAGTGCCGATCTCGAAGCAGCCGTCAGGGCGGGCTCGACGATGGTGCGCATCGGGACTGCCCTGTTCGGCAATCGACCGCCGCGAGATGCCCCCACGCAGGGTGCCTGACCCCAACTTGACAAGTCGGTACCCTTTGCAGTCGAGACAGTTTCCGCATCGAGGCCGTTCTCATTGAGGTTCTGCATGGCATCGTTCATGAAGCAGGCAATGAGCTATCTGGGCTTGGGCCCTGATGACAGCTATGCGCCGCCGGCCGAACGCGCCGTTCCGGGAGACCTGCCTGCGACGGACACGTTTGCCGATCAGACCAGCCAGAGCGGTGTCACCGTGGTCGAGCGAGCGCCTGCGGCGGGGCCGCATTCGTCGGCTGACCTGCCGGCCTCCGCAGTGCGCCGGGTGGCGACATCGACGGCGCAGCCCTTTGTGCTGATGCCCAGGATGTTCGATGACGCGCAGCAGATCGGAGACCGCTTCAAGCGTGACCAGCCGATCATCTTGAACCTGCAGGGGCTCGATCGCGACACGGCCCGCCGGCTGCTCGATTTTGCCAGCGGGCTGTGCTACGCCCGCGACGGGGAGATGCGCAAGGTCGCCAACGCGGTGTACATGCTCGTGCCATTCAACGTCGTCGTGAGCGACGGCGAGCATCATTCGGTTTCCGCACAGGACGTCGATCGCTGAGACGCTCCAGCCGGGAACCCCGGGAGACACCGTGACAGACCTGCTGTGCGGTCTGCTGCTGCTGTACATCGTCGCGGTCTTCGCGCGCGTCATGTTCAGCTGGATCCCGCTGTCGCCGGAGAGCCCGGTCACGGTGGTGCGGACGTGGCTGGTGCGCATCACCGAGCCGATCATGGGACCTCTCCGCCGAGCCTTGCCGGCGGTTCGGCTCGGGAGCATGGCGCTGGATCTCTCGCCGATCGTGCTGCTCATCGGGTTGCAGGTGTTTCGTGCGTTCATCTGCGGCAGCTCCGGCGGTTAGGGATCATCGCCGCAAGGCTGGTACATTCCGCGCTATGGCGAGCCCAACTTCTCCTGTCGAGCCCCCCGACAAGGAAGGCGAGGGCTTGCTCGAGACGATCGGCGCGCAGCTCGCGACTTTGGCGACGCAGATCTCCGACATCGATCAGCGCATGACCAGCGTGGAGTCGGGTTCTCCATCGCAGCCTGTCGAGGTGCAGCTCTCGCCCGAGACCGTCGCACAGATCGCAGATGCACTCGCAGTGCTGCAAGCGGCGGGCAGTCAGGCACTCGACGAAGCGTTCAAGACGGCGAGCGATGACCTGACCGAGGCGCTGTCGGGACTTGTGCGCACCGAGATCTCCAAGACGCTTACCGAGGCCGGCTACACCGTCGAGGTCACCGAGGCAGCGCCGGCCATGCCCGCAATCGTCGCCCCGCTTGCCACGAGCCCCGCCGACGCTGCGAAACAGCCTGATGCCGCCGCTGACGTGATCGACGCAGGGCCGATTCGTGAGGCGGGCGACGACGCTGAAGATGACCTTGATGCTGACGATGCAGCTGACTCCGCAGATCCCGACTTCAGCTCCGACCGGCCGCCGCTTGCACTTTCCGAGCTCGACGATCCGTTCTTGGATGCGCTGATCCGCAAGGAACCGCTCTCGGCCTAGCGGGCACAGCCCGCTTTCTGAGCCGGCGTACGGTCAGACGCGCGCGACGTCAACCTCCGGCACGCCGGTGCCGGGGAGCCACTCGATCTGCTGTGCGAGCACGGCCGCAGCCACTAGAGATTCATGATCTCGTATTGCCTCGAGGTGCGGGGGGCTCCAGCGGATCCTCAGATGGATCCGATCGGTGACGTCGAGCCCGGCTTCCTTGCGTGTTTGCTGCACCGTGCGGATCAAGTCTCGCGCCGCACCCTCCGCTTCGAGTTCGGGCGTGACGGCGGTATCGAGCACCACGATGAGCTGCTGGTCTTCCAGAACTGAAGTGGTGGCCCTCTCGGCAGGTTGCAGGCTCAACTGGTACTCGCCGGGGTGCAGCTCATGTCCGCCTGCGGCGACGCTGCCGTCGGCCGATGACTGCCAATCGCCGCTGCGAGCCGCAGCGAAGACCTCTTGGGCCGCGGCGCCCAGGCGTGGTCCCAGCGCGGAGCCATTCGGCCGCAGGACATGCGTCGCGGCCGTGCCCAAGTCGTTGCTCAGGATCACCTCGGCAACATTGATCTCGTCTGCGAGCAGGAAAACGTAGGGCTCGAGCAACTCGGCACCCTCCCCGGCCACCGTGACGCGTTGCAGCGGCAGCCGTACCCGCAAACCGGCGTCCTCGCGCACCCGCAGCGCAGCCGAAGCGGCGGCCCGCACCGCATCCATGCGCTCGACCAGTTCGGGGTCGGATGGCAGCATCGCCGCGTCCGGCCAGTCGCTCAAGTGGACGCTGTCGCCGCCGGTCAGCCCGCCGTAGATCTCCTCGGTGATCATCGGCAGCAGCGGCGCCGCCATGGCGGCGAAGATTCTCAGCACCGTGTAGAGGGTGTCGAACGCGTCCCGGTCGCCGCTCGATGGGCCGTCACCAGCGGGCCCCTCGGCGGATGTCTCGCCCCAGAACCGTCCCCTGCTGCGGCGGATATACCAGTTGTTCAGCGCATCGATGAACGACTGCAGCTCGGCGGCGGCCCCAGGCAGGTCATACGCATCGAAGCTGGCCGTGACCGATTCCAGCGTGGCCCGGGTCTTCGCCAGCAAGTACCGGTCGAGCACATCTGCGGAGTCGACACGGAACGTGGCCTCGTAGCCGTCCGCGTTCGCGTACAGCGTGAAGAACGCGTAGGAGTTCCAGATGGGGATCAGCACCTGGCGGGCGACCTCGTCGATGCCCGCGTCGGTGATCCGTGTGTCGCCGCCTCGGACGATGTTGGTGGCCATCAGGTACCACCGAAGAGCGTCAGAGCCCTGATTGGCGAAGATGTCGGTGGGTTCGGTGTAGTTCCGCAGCCGCTTGGACAGCTTGTTGCCGTCGGCAGCGAGCAGGATGCCGTGGCAGATCACGTTCTGGAATGCGGGCTGGCCGAACAGCGCCCCTGCCAGGACATGCAGCGTGTAGAACCAGCCCCGCGTCTGGTTGATGTACTCCACGATGAAATCGGCCGGGAAGTTCTTCTCGAACCACTCTTTGTTCTCGAAGGGGTAATGCACCTGCGCAAAGGGCATCGAACCCGATTCGAACCAGCAGTCGAGCACCTCGGGCACACGCCGCATCGTCGAGCGGCCGCTCGGATCGTCGGGATTCGGGCGCGTCAACTCATCGATGAACGGCCGGTGCAGGTCAGCGGGCCGCACCCCGAAGTCCGCCTCCAGCTCGTCGAGGCTGCCGTAGACGTCGATTCGCGGGCAGTCAGGGTCGTCGCTCATCCAGATCGGGATCGGTGAGCCCCAGAACCGGTTGCGACTGATGGACCAATCACGCGCCCCCGCCAGCCATTGGCCGAACCGGCCGTCGCGCACGTGACCGGGCACCCAGTTGATCTGCTGGTTGGTCTCGGCCAGCAGATCGGAGATCTCGGTGACCTTGACGTACCACGAGCTGATGGCCTTGTAGATGATCGGCGTGTCGGTGCGCCAGCAGTGCGGATAGTTGTGCTCGTAGCTGTCGTGGCGCAGCACCCGGTCGCGCTGCTTGAGCTCGGCGATGATCTGCTGATTTGCCTCGAACACGTTGAGGCTGGCCCATGGCGTCACCGGCTCGGTGAAGCAGCCCCGGTCGTCCACCGGCACGGCATCGCCGATCTCGATGCCGTTGGCCTCGCAGAGCGACTGATCCTCCTCGCCGAAGCCGGGCGCGAGGTGAACCACGCCTGTGCCCTCTGAGGTGTCCACGAAGTCGCCGGCGAGCACCCGGAACGCCTCGGTGCGATGGCCGAAGAAGTCGAACATCGGCTTGTAGCTGCGCCCTGCCAGATCAGCGCCGCTCAGCGTGCCGATCACCGTGTACGGCTCGAGGTCGGCGGCGCAGTGCTCGAGACAGTCAGCCGCAACCACGAAACGACCGCCGCCGAGCGCACCCGATTCGACGACCGCATAGGAGATGTCTGCCCCGACGGCGATCGCCAGGTTCGAGGGCAGCGTCCAAGGCGTCGTCGTCCAGACGAGCAGGCGAAGCGGCCCGGCGGTGCTGTGCGGCCCGGTTGTGATGTCTGGGCCGGCTGTGTCGTCTGCATCGTGAAGCTCGAACCAAACCGTGATGGCAGGATCCTGCCGGGGCCTCGTGGCGTCATCGAGCCGAATCTCAAAGTTCGACAGCGGCGTCTCCGCGCCCCAGGAGTAGGGCATGACGCGAAACGCCTGGTACACGAGACCGCGATCCCAGAGCTGCTTGAACGCCCACATGACCGATTCCATGTAGGGCAGGTCCATCGTCTTGTAGTCGTCGTCGAAGTCCACCCAGCGTGCTTGGCGGGTGACGGTCTTGCGCCACTCGGCCGTGTAGCGCAACACCGAATCGCGGCAGTGGGCGTTGAAGCGCTCGATGCCGAAGTCGGTGATCGCAGCCCGCCCGCTCACGCCGAGCTCGCGCTCGGTCTCCATCTCGGCGGGCAGGCCATGGCAATCCCACCCGAAGCGTCGATTGACCCGATGACCGCGCATCGCCTGGTAGCGGGGGACGACGTCCTTCACGTACCCCGTCAGCAAGTGGCCGTGGTGGGGCAGCCCGTTCGCGAAGGGCGGACCGTCGTAAAAGACAAATTCGTCGTCCGCGGGACGGTTGGCGATGGACGTCTCGAAGGTTTCCTCATCGTGCCAGCGCGCGAGAATCCGCTCTTCGATCTGCGGGAAGTCCGCTTGGGCAGGCACGCGTGGGTACACGGTGTCGACCGGCTCTCGCTTCACCAGCGCCTCCTGCAGGCTCTGTTTTTGTCCCGCCGAGAGTACGGGCTGGCCCACGAGCCGACCCACGAGACAGCGAGGGTACCCCTGAGGCATCGGAATCGACAGCGCCTCGATGTTCCGACCACATACCGAAATGACGACCTAGAATGCCGCTTCGCCGCGGAGGGGAGGGGCCATGGCAACCGCGAAGAAGGCTTCCGCCCGCAAGGCTGCCGCGAAAAAGGCGCCTACGCGCAAGAAGTCTGCCAACGCCTCCGGGGCTCAGACCACTGCAAAGAAGGCCAGCGCCGCCGCCACGGCACCCAAGAAGAAGGCAGCGCCGCGCCGCAAGGCCACGAAGTCGCGATTCGGCGAGGTGTTTCTCGAAAAGCAGCGCCAGGCCCTGCTGGCCGAGCGCCGCCGCTATACCGCGCACGCAGAGCGGTACGAAGCCGAAGCCGAGCAGCTCGTCAACGAGCGCGAACCTGGTGATGTCCAGTTCGACGAGGAATCCGGCGAAGGGGATTCCATCGCCGTGGAGCGCGATCGGGCGCTGCAGATCTCAGCTCGCGAGCGTGAGGAGATCGCCGAAATCGACGCTGCATTGGCGCGCATCGAAGATGGCACGTACGGCATCTGTGTCGTCTCGGGGAAGCCGATCCCCAAGGAGCGCCTCGAGGCCATCCCGCACGCTTCGATGCGGGTGGAGGTCAAGAGCAGTGGTCCGGCATGGCGCCGGCTCTGAGGGGCACCAGGGGTTCGCACCGCGCCCGTCCCCTGCACGCAGCCGCGTGACCCCCAATCTCAGGATCGTCCTCACCTCCGGGGTCATTCTCTGCGCGGACCAGATCACGAAAACGTGGGCCACTGCCGCGCTCGACGATCAGATCATCGACCTGGTGTGGACACTGCGTCTGCGGCTTGTTCACAACACGGGCTTTGCCTTCTCCGCAGGCAGCGGTCTGGGCCCGGTTCTGGCGATTGCGGCCATCGTCATCGTCGGCATGCTGTGGTACTTCCGGCGCCGTGTGCAAGGAGCGTGGGCCGGAGTCGGTCTCGGTGGGATCATCGGCGGAGCGCTCGGCAATCTGGCTGACCGGCTGTTCCGCGGAGCTGCCTGGGGGCGCGGTGCTGTCGTGGACTTCATCGACCTGCAGTGGTGGCCGATATTCAACGTGGCCGACGCTGCCATCACCGTCGGACTCGTCGTGGTGCTGTTCCACCTCTATCGCAGCGAGCGGCGCAGTGCCCTCGCCGCCGGAGAGGCGCCTGAGTGAGCGATCGACTGCTGAGTCTCGAGATTCCCGAATCACTGTCCGGTGAGCGGATCGACCGGGCGCTGTCGTTGCTGACCGGGCGTTCTCGCTCCGACACGTCGAAGATGGTTGCCGAGGGTTGCGTGCTGATCGACGGCGAGGTGGTTCGGGCTGGCTCGGTGCGGGTCGCGCCGGGTTCGAGGGTCGAGGTGACCGAGGTGCGGGCTGCGGCGCCGGTCCGTGAGCGGCACCGCGAGATCGCCTCGTTCGATGTACTGCACGCCGACCGTGACCTCGTCGTGGTCGACAAGCCGTCTGGGGTGGTCACCCATCCGGGCACCGGACACCCCCACGGCACGCTCGCGGATGCCCTCGTCCAGCGATATCCCGAGATGGCGGAGGTGGGCGAAACCGACCGGCCCGGCATCGTGCACCGGCTCGACCGCGGGACGAGCGGCGTCATGGTGTGCGCACGCAGTCCCGCGGCCTACGAAGGCCTGGTCGAGCAGCTTGCGCGGCGGCAGGTCCGCAGGATCTATGCAGCGCTGGTGCGCGGGCATCCGCCGTCGCCGACGGGCACGATTGACGCCCCGATCGGACGGGATCGGGAGCATCGCACGCTCATGGCCGTATCGGCCGAGGGCCGTGAGGCCCGTACGCACTACAGCGCCGTGGAGACCTATGTCCATCCCTGTGATGCCGCCCTGCTTCGCTGCGGGCTCGAGACGGGACGGACGCATCAGATCCGGGTGCATCTGGCCAGCATCGGGCGCCCGCTGCTCGGAGACCTGACCTACGGTGTCCCTGATCCTTTCGGCATCGGCCGTCCGCTTCTGCATGCGGCCCGGCTGACGTTCCGCCATCCCGCTTCCGGTGCCGAAATGGGTTTCAGCGCACCGATGCCGAAGGACTTTGCCGAGGCGCTGGCAAGGTTCGGCTCAGAACCGTCGGCATTCCCGACGGACTGAATCGCTCAGCGGCCGGGGGGCTCGAGCGTCTCGACGGCAGCCGCTGGCCACGGCGCGAGTCCCCGGGCCACCTCCGCAACGGCGGCGAGGCTGTAGGAGTCCAGCTCGGCGCGCATGCGATGGCCGACCGAGTCCCAGATCGCGAGCAGCACACATTGCCCTTCGTGATCGCAGGCGCCGTCTTGATGGGGCTGGCCGAAGTCGCCGAGGGCTATCGGACCGTCGACAGCCCGCACGATCATCCCGATCGTGACGTCGGCCGGGTCACGGGCCATCACGTAGCCGCCGCCGACTCCGCGCTTCGATCGAACCAGGCCGGCCCCCTTGAGCGCGAGCAAGATCTGCTCGAGGTATGGCTGGGGCAGGCCGGTGCGCTCCGCAATGTCGCGCACCGATGTCGGTCGGCCGTTGTCGTTGAGGACCAGGGACAGCAACGCGCGGCTTGCGTAGTCTCCCCGCGTCGAGACCGCCACGATGGCAGCGTAGCCCCAGCCGCGGCTGCGCCTATCGGCTCAGCCTCTGAGGAGCGGCGCGGGTAGGTGCGCCCGCGTTGGAGGCGGCAGAACCCTCTGCTCCCGCGATCCAGCAGGTCGCAACGTCGCAGAGTCTCCTGCCGCCTCCAACGCTATGGCATCTGTGCCTACCCGGTCGAGTCCTTAGGGTCGGCGTCATGGAAGCCGTCGCCACCGACCTCGAAGCGGACAGCGAGCCATTGGTCCTTGATCGCATCCTGCCGGCATACGACGGCCGCTGCATCACGGGCGTGGCGCCAGGTCTGCTCGCCGGCGTGGCAACCGAACTCATCGACGATGCGGTCGCTGCGGCGCGCACTGTCGTCCTGTTCGTCGTGGACGGGCTCGGATGGCACCAGCTGCACCGTCATCGCTCGCTGGCACCGTCGCTTGCCGCAGCGAGCGACGCGACCTCGCCGGTCACCACTGTTGCTCCGAGCACGACCGCGACTGCCCTGACGTCGCTGGCCACAGGGGCAGCACCCGGCGAGCATGGGCTTGTCGGCTATCGCATTCCGACCTCGCTGGGACTGCTCAATGCGCTTCGTTGGCGCGCTGGCGGGCGCGACGTCCGAGTTGAGCTGCCGCCCGACGAGCTGCAGCCCGTTGAGCCCTTCTGCGGTCAGCCGGTGGCGGTAGTGACACGCTCGGAGTTCCGCGACAGCGGGTTCAGCGCTGCACACCTCCGCGGCGGCTCAATGCGTGGATGGCGCGATGTCGCCGCCATCGTGGAGTGTGTGCGGGGTGCGGTCGACGAGGGCTTTCAGCTCGTATTCGCCTACTACGACACGCTGGACAAGGTCGCTCACGAATTTGGTTTGGGCGACCGTTACCGCTCTGCCCTCGCCGGAGTGGAACGTCTGGCCGTCGCGCTGCGCACCGATGTGAGCGACGAGATCCCGTTGATCGTCACCGCTGATCATGGTGTTGTCGAAGTCTCCGAGCCTCCGATCATGATCGACCCAGAAGTCACCGAACTCACCGACGGTTGGTCCGGCGAAGCCAGAATGCTGTGGCTGCACGCTTGTACGGGTGCCGCATCTGAACTCGTCGCTTCTTGTGAGCGCTACGCCGATATCGCCGAGGCCGCCCCCGTGGAGCAGGTGCTGGACGAACGGTGGCTGGGTCGCCATGTCACCGAGGCAGCCCGACGCCGGCTCGGCGATGTCGCGCTCGTGCCCCGGGGCCTGCAGGCGTTCACGATGCCCGACGAGGACCAGCCGCATCACCCGCTCATCGGCCGTCACGGAGGCCTGACCTCGGAGGAGATGCTGGTTCCCTTCGCGCTGATGTAAGCCGGTCCCAAGCGGCCCGGGCGGCACGGCCTCGCCACGTTTGCGCCAGTGTCTATGCGGGCGGGAGCACTCTGGGCCGGGGGCGATGGATTTCTTGCCAGATAGCATTTTGGTGGTGGTTGGCGATTCGGTTCAAGACCCAGAACAGGGTGAGCTGCTGGATGGCGGACCATTCACAGAAGACGATGTCGACGAGCCTTTCGTTCCTGAACCGGCGAAGCTCATGCGCATCGGCGGCATGATCCGGAAGCTGCTGGAAGAAGTCCGCCACGCGGAACTCGACGAAGCAGGTCGCGACCGCATGAGAGACGTGTATCACCTGTCAGTCGACGAGCTGGCGACTGCCTTGTCCGAACCGCTCGCAGATGAGCTGAACCGACTTGTGCTGCCATTGGACGACGACATCCCGTCGGGACCTGAGCTGCGCATCGCGCAGGCTCAGCTCGTGGGATGGCTCGAGGGGCTGTTCCACGGCATCCAGGCGGCGGTCTCGGCACAGCAGATGATGGCCGAGCGGCAGTTGCGCAGCATGCGAGGCAACGCCCTCGAGGCGGGCGGTCAACCGCAACAGCCTCGTGGGGCCGAGCGTGGCGGTGTCTATCTGTGACCGGGGCGAAGTCGGCCGGCGGCAACCGCCGCACGCTTGGCATCGTCAGGCCTCCGGGTGCGCACGCGCATTGAACAAGCACTGAAGGATTGGATTGGCCGGCCACCGGAGGATCGGCCAGCAAGCATCGCAGGGGGCGAGAACCACATGGCGCTCGAGGTTGAGACAAAGGACTGCACGGCACTCAGCGATGCTGAGATCTCCGAGATGGCCGAACTGGTCAGCGGCGAGAACGTTCACTTCGACGTTGGGCATCTGTCCAAGCAGCGAGACGCCTGGGTGCTCGTCACCCACGTGCGAGACGGCACCAAGCTGGCCGCCTACGGCTTCTGCACGCTCGAGCGGGTCGGCGGCGATCCGACGGTGCTGATGGGTGCCGGCGCCACGCGGCGTTCCGCCCGCCGCGACAGCGCGTTGCGGTCGATGATGACCGATCAGCTTCGGCGAGCCGTTCTGGCGTTCCCCGACGAGGACGTGCTGGTGGCGTGCCAGATGGCCGACGCTGCAGCCTTCACGGCGTTCAAGCCGCTTGATCGGGTGGTGCCGCGTCCGGGCTACGAGCCCAACGGCGAGGACCGCGCATGGGGACGTCGGCTGGCGAAGCGCTTCGACGTGCAGGGCGAGTACAAGGCTCGCGAGTTCAAGGTGTACGGAGACGGCGGGCCGTCGTTTGTGCTGAACCACACCGCTCCCCGGCCCGAGAAGCTCGATCCGACACTGATCGACATCTTCGACGGATTCGACACCGCGAACGGCGACGCACTCATCGCGTTCGGATGGGCCAGCCGCGAAGACCTCGCGAAGCTGCTGTAGCGCTCTGGACCCTGCGGGTCTGGGGCTGAGCCGAGCACGTGCGCTGGTGACCGGAGCCTTCAGCGAACTCGCCCGCAGGCGACGGATGACCCGGCATTTCCTGGCCGATCCCGTTGACGAGCCGCTGCTCGCACATGTGCTCGACGCCGCTCGGCGGGTCCCCTCGGCCGGTAATGCCCAGGGTTTCGACTTCGTCGTGCTTCGAGGCCCCGACGAGACGGCGCGCTACTGGGACGCCGCGATGCCCCCAGACCGGCGGGAGGGCTTTCGGTGGGCAAGCCTGCTCGCCTGCCCGGTGCTCGTCACTGTCTGGGCGGATCCCAGCGCGTACGTCGAGCGATATGGCGAACCCGACAAAGCACCGACCGGCCTCGGCAGCGACGCTGGGGCGTGGGCGACGCCGTACTGGACGGTGGACTCAGCATTTGCCGCGATGGCACTGCAGTACGCCGCGATCGACGAGGGCCTCGGCGTGCTCTTCTTCGGGATGTTCGAACACGCCGATGCGGTCGCGGGCGCCCTCGGGGTTCCCGCGTCGCACCAGCCGATCGGCGTGATTGCAATGGGATGGCCGGATCGATCCGCGGAGGCTGCGGGTGGGCATGCGGCCAGTGAGAAGCGCCCGCGACGCCCGCTGTTCGGCGCCGAACCGGACCCCGCCGCCGCCGACGGCACCGTTGCCGACCGGCCCGTGGTGCACCGGGGCCGCTGGCTGGGTCACTGATAAGTTTCTGCGCTACGGCTGTGCTGAGATGGCGCAGGCCGCAGCATGTGGCTCGACGCGGGAGGATCGCTGAAGTGGCCGACGAGAGCGCGCCGAACAATGATCCACCGAGCCAGATCTCGATGGTGGAATACCTGCACCTCGGCAACGACCCTCACCTGGTGGCAAACGTCTGCGATGCGTGCGGGGTCACCTACTTCGATCGACGCAATGCCTGCGCGGCGTGCGGGGCGCGGGAGTTCACGGCGTCACGGCTCGCCAACACCGGTTCGGTACGGACCTTCACCATCGTGCACCGTGCAGCTCGGGGAGTGCCTGCACCGTACGTATCGGCTGTCGTGGATCTCGACGGGGGCGGGCGTGTCAAGAGCAACATCATCAACGTCGAGCCCGAGCCCTCCAAAGTGACACTCGGGATGCGTGTTCGTCTCGCCACCTATGTGACCGCGACAGACGACGACGGCGTCGAAGCTGTCGCCTTCGGCTACGAGCCTGAGGCCGCGTGAACCTCCGCCCCGGCAACCACCACAGCATCTGACCTGAGCACCATTCACCAAGAACCAGATCACCGAAAGAGAGCAGCCATGAGCAACCAAGATCCCGTCTGGATTCTCGGCACATCCATGACCAAGTTCGGTCGCTACGCCGACAAAGACCTGATCGACCTCGCCGCACAGGCCTCGCTCGGGGCGCTCGATGACGGCGGGGTGACCATGGCCGACATGGACGTGCTGGCCGCAGGCTGTCTGTACGAAGCGAATGGCGGCGTCGGCCAGCGCCTTCAGAAGCAGATCGGGCAGACCGGCATCCCCGTTTTCAACGTGGCCAACGCCTGCGCCACCGGCGCTACGGCAGTGCGCACCGTGATGATGGCGATCAAGGCGGGCGAGGCGCAGATGGGCCTCGCAGTGGGCGTCGAGCAGATGGGCAAGATGGGCATGCTCGGTGGCGATCGGGCCGCCCGCTCCGACAAGCAGGTGTTCGAGCGCAAGGGTCGCTTCGGCTCCGTGGTGGGCGTCGAAGGCCGCCTAGGCACCAACATGATGCCCGGAGTCTTTGCGCAGGCCGGCATGGAGTACGCCTACGAGAACGACGGCGTCGGTTTCGAGCAGTTCGCCAAGGTGGCGCAGAAGAACCACGAGCATTCGACGCTGAACCCGCTGGCGCAATACCGCAAGGCATTCTCGCTGGACGAGGTGATGGGCTCCGAGGTCATCGCCTACCCGAACACCCTGCTGATGTGCTGCCCGACCGGCGACGGCTCGGCGGCGGTCGTGCTGGTCTCCGACGAGAAGCTGAAGACGCTGTCTCGTGAGCAGCAGCGACGAGCCGTCAAGGTCTCGGCCTCGGTGCTGACCTCAGATCCGTGGACCGAGGGCTGCCAGGTGCAGCCCGATGTCAACACGCTGACGCGCAACGCTGCCGACGAGGCGTACGAGGCCTCCGGCGTCGATCCGGCAGAACTCGACCTCGTGGAGCTGCACGACTGCTTCGCGACCGCCGAGCTGCGGCACTACGACAACCTGCGGCTGTGCGAGCCAGGCGGCGCCGGCGAGTGGATCGACAAGGGCGGTCCGTGGCGCGACGGGGAGATCCCGGTCAACGTGTCCGGCGGGCTGCTGTCGAAGGGGCACCCGATCGGTGCGACGGGCGTGGCCAATCTGTTCGAGGTTGCCACCCACGTACGAGGCGAAGCCGGCGACCGCCAGGTACCCGACGCCAAGGTCGGCCTGGCCCACGTGATCGGCCTCGGTTCGAGCTGCGGAGTGCACATCCTGGAGCGCTCCGGCCTCTAGTCGCATCCTGAGCTGCCTGCAACTCTGTGTGAAATGCGGCGAAATTCGTTAGGCACAAGAGCGAGGCTGTCACTACGTTCGCGAGAGGGCCAGCCTCTCCGGGTGAAGCGCCTTCTCAGACTCGGCCACCCGGCTGAGGCTGGCCTCTGCGGCACTCTACTTCGTCGAAGGCGGCAGCGAGACTTAGTTTTCGAACGCTTCGAGCGTCGGTGTCAGGTCGTCGAGGTAGCGCAGTGTCTCGTCTGCTGAAGGCAGGTCGAAGTTGACGGGTGTGAACACGAACTGGCTCACGCCTGCGTCGGCGTAGGCCTCCAACCGGTCCAGCCTGGGCCTGCCCCAGATGTAGAGCGTGATCGGGATGTCATTGGCATCGTCGCGACCTGCCTCGGCTGCCAAGCGACGGAATCGCTCGATGCCGCCGGTGACGTCGGGCTTGCCGGTGACGTTCATGACGCCGACGTCGATGGGGCACCATTCGTCGGCGTACTCCGCTGCATGCTGGATACCGAGTGGCCCGGCATTGCCGAGCGCCACCGGGACAGCGCCGTTTGCCGGCTTGGGATAGATCCACGACTCGCTGTGAGCGTCCCAGCGGCCGTCGTGGGCCGGCACCGGGTCGTTCTCCCAGATCGATCGCATGGCTGCGACACGCTCTCGCATGGCGCCATAGCGCTGGCGGAACGGCATGTCGGGCCGATGATCGGCCAGTTCCTCGCGGTTCCAGCCGACGCCGATGCCGAGCACGACGCGACCGTCCGACAACACGTCGGCTGAGGCCACGGTGCGGGCGAGGTCGATGAGGTCGTGCTGCAGGATGAGGCAGACACCGGTGCCGAGCTTGATCGTCGACGTGCGTGCGGCTGCGACGCCGATGGAGACGAACGGGTCCATCATGTGGAGGTAGGTGCCTGGCAGTTGGCCGCCGTTGGGGTACGGGCTCTCGCGAGACGTCGGGATGTGTGTGTGCTCGGGGTACCAGACCGAGTAGTAGCCCCGTTCTTCGAGTTCTTGGGCCAGATCGCCTGGATCGATGCCGCCGTAGTGATTTCCCGTCAGATACCCAAATTTCATGGCGCGCAGCTTAAGGAGCCGCAGCGGGTGCGTGCGCCCGCTGCGGGAGCGGCATGACCCTCTGCTCCCGCGATCCAGCCGGTCGCAACGTCGCAGAGTCTCCTGCCGCTCCCACAGCTATGACATCTGTGCACTATCCGTTGAGGCACTCAGCCGCGACCGACCAAGGGCATGCCGTTGGCCATGACGGTCATGGTGAGCACGTTGGTGTCTGCGGGCAGCTCTGCCATGTACAGCACGGCTCGGGCCACGTCGTCGACATCCATCAAGGGTTCGGCTCGGATGCTGCCATCGGCTTGGGGGACGCCCGTGGCCATCGGTGCCGTCAGGGGCGACTCGGCGTTGCCAATGTCGATCTGCCCGACGGTGATGCCGTGGTCGCGGCCTTCCAACGACAGGGCTTTGGTCAGCCCGGTAATCGCGTGTTTGGTGGCGGTGTACGGGGACGAGTGCGGTCGCGGTGTCTGTGCCGACACCGAGCCGTTGTTGATGATCCGCCCGCCCGAGGGCCGCTGACGCTTCATCTGGGCGAATGCTGCACGAGCGCACAGCCACGAACCGGTCAGGTTCACCCCGACCGTGGCCATCCAGTCGGCAATCGGCAGCTCATCCACCGGCACGGGACGGGTGCCCATGCCGGCGTTGTTGAACAGAAGGTCGACCCGGCCGAACCGGTCGGTGGCTGCGGCGAAGAGTGCGTCGACCTGTTCGGGAGCTGAGACGTCGACGGTGACGGCTACGACCTCACTCGTGCATTGCTCCGCCACCTCGTCGAGCAGTTCACGGCGGCGACCGCACACGACCATCTGCCAGCCGGCCTCGGAGAGTGCGAGCGCGCACGCTCGACCGATGCCGGTTCCGCCGCCGGTCACGATCGCCACCCGGCCAGAGGGGCGTGTATCGGCGGTGTCTGCAGCTGCGGTTTCCTCGGGTTCGCTCACCTGCCGCCTCCTGAGTCGATCGGATCTGCGGTGCGGCCCTGCCGTGCGGAGCCAGCGCCGCCAGCAGCCTGCCGCTGCCGCTTCTGAATGTTCGCCCATTCGTCACGCAAGCCGACGGTGCGATGGAACAGCGGAGGAACGTCGTCGGTTGGGCGTGCAGCGTTGCCGGGTTCGTCGGCGCCGACGGAGCCCGGATCGCCGCCGGCAACCGGGTTGTCGCCGTCGGCGCAGAAGTAGCCGAGGCGCTCGAATTGGACCACTTCACCGGGAGAGACATCGGCGATGGCGGGCTCGGCGACGCCGGCGCACAATTCTCGTGAGTTCGGATGCAGATCATCGAGGGGATCGTCGGTGCGCTCGCCCGGAAGCTCGGCATCGAAGAGCCGTTCGTACAGAGCGGCTTCGATCGGCACGGCGTGGTCGGCGCTGACCCAGTGGATGGTGGCCTTGACCTTGCGACCGTCTGGGGCCTGGCCGCCCGAAGTCTCGGGGTCATAGGTGCAGTGCACTTCGGTGACGTGCCCGTCGGCGTCGGTCACAGTGTCAACACAGCGAACGAAGTAGCCAGCACGCAGCCGCACCTCGCGACCTGGCGTGAGCCGGAAGTACTTTGGCGGCGCTTCCAGCCGGAAGTCCTCGTGCTCGATCCACAACGTCCCGCTGAATGGCACTTGGCGGGTGCCCGCCGATGGATCTTCCGGGTTGTTGACCACCTCTCGATACTCGGTGACCGGCGTCCCGTCGTCGCCGGTGGGCCAATTGGTGATCACCAGCTTCAGCGGCCTCAATACAGCCATGCGCCGTGGGGCCGTCGCGTTGAGCTCGGTGCGTACGAACGACTCCAACAGCTCCGGGGCGTGGCGGCTGTTGGTGCGTGCCACCCCGATGAACGCGCAAAACTCCCGGATCGCTGAGGGGGGATAGCCACGTCGGCGCAGCGCTCGCAGCGTCGGCAGCCGGGGGTCGTCCCAGCCGTCGACATAGTCGCCCTCCACGAGACGGCGCAGGATCCGCTTGGACGTGATCGTGCGGGTCAGCTCCAGGCGGGCGAACTCGGTCTGATGCGGGCGGTCGCCGTCGTAACCCAGATCGGCCAGCGGCAGGTGCTCCAGGTACCAGTCGTACAGCGCACGGTTGTCGCGGAACTCCAGCGTGCACAGCGAATGGGTGACGCCCTCGATGGCATCGCTCTGGCCGTGTGCCCAGTCGTAGGTGGGGTAGATGCACCAGCGATCGCCGCTGCGGTAGTGGTGAGCATGGCGGATGCGGTACATCACCGGGTCGCGCAGCTGCATGTTCTCGTGCCCCATGTCGATGCGGGCACGCAGCACGCGGCTGCCTTCGGGATGCTGGCCGGCAGCCATCTCGCGGAAGAGGCGCAGGTTCTCCGGGGCCGGCCGGGCGCGGTGCGGGCTCTCGGTGCCTGGGCGGCCGAAGCCTCCCCGCCCCGCCGAGATGGTCGCTGCGTCCTGATCGTCGACGTAGGCCAGACCCCGCTCGATCAGATGCTCAGCCCACTCGTAGAGCTGTGCGAAGTAGTCCGATGCGTAGCGGATCTCGTCGGGCTCGAAGCCGAGCCACCGCACGTCGTCGACGATGGCGTCGACGTACTCGGGACTCTCGGTTGCGGGATTGGTGTCGTCGAAGCGCAGAAAGCAGCGGCCGCCGAATTCGGAGGCCACGGTGAAGTCCAAGCAGATCGCCTTGGCGTGCCCGATGTGGAGATACCCATTCGGTTCCGGCGGGAAGCGGGTCTGGACCCTGCCGTCGAAGCGGTGCGACCCCAGGTCGTCGACGACCTGATCGCGAATGAAATCGCGCCCGCCGCCATCGGGCGACTCGCTCGGGGAGGCGGCAGCGCTGGCGGGCCCGGTTCGCTCAGGCACGGGACCTCAGGCTGCGACGGTGACGTGGGGAGGCGGCCAGACACCCGCCACGATGCCGGTCTCCACCAGGTAGCCCGTGATGCGCTCGAGCCGTTCCAGAAGTGCGTCGAGATCGCCTGGCGGCAACGCATCGGCCGCATCTGACGACAGCCGGTCGGTGTCGTGTTCGACGGCTCGGCGCGCAGCGTTGCCTTCGGGCGTCTGCTCGCCCTCAGCAGTGATCCATCCCCGATCAATGAGCCGTCGGCACGCCGCGTCCCACTCTTCGGCGCTCCAGCCGCGGATCTTCTGGATGGTTGCACCGTTGCCATGGCCACCGGTGGTCATCATCACGTGGCACTCGACGGGGTCGAGGTCACCGGCGGCGAGGGCGATGTTGTGGGCGTCGAAGCGGAACTCGCGCAGCAGCGTGCAGCCGTGCCAGAGGTCCATGACGTCACCGCCGCCAGTGCTGTCGCTCGGCCACGGTTCCGATGCCCAGCCCGCGTACAGGGGGCGTGCACCGATGGGCAGATCGCCTGCAAAGCTGCGCAGCGCAGCCGCCGCCGCCCCGATGTCGTCGGGGTCTGGGTACTCGCCCAAGGCCCGCTGCATCGAGGCCGTCGTGAACTCGAGTTGGCGGGCACGAACGGCGTCGGGTTCCATGATGTCCCAGCAGCCCGGCACTGCTCGTTCCACCATGCGCGGGGCGAAGTTGTAAAACACCGCGGTCACGGTTGCAGCGCTGACCCTGCCCATGGGGGCTGAGCGGTACGCGAAGTAGGCATGCCACCACCCCTTGAAGCCGTCGTCGTTGAATCCGTAGATCTCCGGTGAGTAGTACGCGACGGTGTGGATGGGCTCGACCGTGCGGCCCATCCGCCGGATGGGGCTGCGGCGGTCTTCGGTACGTGGAATCTCGCCCATGGGGAACTCCTCGGCTGCACGACGCGGTGCGATCTGGGCGGGCGTCCGCTGCCCGGGCCCGGGCAGTGTTGGTTGGGCCGCTCGCGGTCGGCGCAATGGTATGGCGCGCTCAGCCATACCGCAGCGTCTCAAGGCAACGGCGCTATGCGGGTACTTCGTCGTACCAGTCGTTCGCGTGGTGCAGCAGGTAGTCGCAGATCTTGGTGCACAGGTCGAACGGGCCGCACATGTCGTCTTCGCCCTGCAGCAGCGCCTGGAGCGACAGTTCCCGGCGGGCCACGATCATCAGCGTCCGCCTGGCCGGGTCGGTCACCGAGGTGAGCGAGTCGATGGCGGACACCTCCACCGGCAGGGCTGTGCCGCCCAGACCCGCCAGGTCGGTGGCCAGCACCAGCATGTCGGGGCTGTGGTCCAGCGGCGGCAGGGCCCACGTGAAGATCAGCGGCAGCCAGAATTCGTCGGGAGGCAGATCGTTCTCAGGCGTTGCCCACAGCACGTCCTCGAACGACAGGAGCGTCCGCGGGTCGGCTTCGAGCGTGAGGTGCAGGTCGAGCGGGCCGCCGCAGGCTTCCGCTGGATGAAGGTCGATTTCCCAGGTCTGACGCAGGCTGTAGGTCTCGATGAACTGGCGCTCGTCGTGGATGTGGAACCCATGCGCGTGCGCATGGTCCTTCAGACTTGCCACGTAGCCGGTGATGTCGATCGCTGCCATCGGGATGCCCCCCACGCGGCGCTGAGATGATGCGCGGAGGCTATAGCCCCGAACGGCACGGCTCGACCGAATACTGCAAGCGTGGCTGTCGATGCCAGAACAGCCGAGCAAACCGTCGGTAGCCTCCGCCCGATGACGGCCGTCGGCGACTGGCTCGGCCTGCTGCAAGAGACCGCCGACGCGGTGCAGGCATCGCTCAGCACGTTCGATCGCTGGCATGACGGTGGTGACCGTCCCGATCAATATGCGCTGGACCAGATCGCCGACGCAGCAGCGCTCGATGTGCTCGACGCGGCAGGCGTGGGTGTGCTGAGCGAGGAGTCCGGCCTGCGCTCTGGCTCGGGCGACGAAACGGTCATCGTCGATCCAGTCGACGGCTCCACCAACGCCTCACGGGGCATCCCGCACTACTGCGTCAGCCTCTGTGTCGTCGACGGGCTCACACCGGTGGCGGGTCTCGTGCGCCACCTCGTGTCGGGCGAGGAGTTCACGGCCACAGCCGACGGCGGCGCACACCGGAATGGCCACCCGATCAGCCCCAGCGGTCGCGAGACCGGAGAGCGGGCCGTCATCGGCGTGTCGGGACGTCCCGGCCCCGAACTGCGGGTCTGGCAGGTTCGGGTACTCGGCTCGGCGGCGCTGGATCTGTGTGCGGTCGCCTGCGGCCGCCTCGACGGCTACATCGACCTCAACTCCAACCACGGCGTCTGGGATTACGCCGCAGGCATCCTGATCTGCGATGAGGCAGGAGCATGGACCGGCGAGGCCGACGACAAAGAACTGTTTCACCTCAGCCACGGCGAGCGCCGAGGGCCCATCGCCGCCAGTACAGCGCAGCTTGCGAGCTTGCTCGACGGCTCCGGCCAGCGGGACCGCCGGTAGCCTGCGAGACCGGGCCGACGGGGGCGCTTAGCTCAGCTGGCGAGAGCACCTCCCTTACAAGGAGGGGGTCGCAGGTTCGAGTCCTGCAGCGCCCACCCCAGCGCCCCGGCAGGTCCGCTCAGTAGATGCGCGGAATGATCCGGTAGGGCACCCGCCGCTGGTACTCCGCCCACTTGTCGGGGCCGTATTTTTCAGCGCAGCGCTTGTCGTCGTCCATCTGGCGGTAGGTGAACAAAGCGAGGACGTAACCGAAATAGACCCACGCCCACAGGTTGCCGAGGTGGCCCCAGCTCAAGGCGAGGGCCAGTCCGTAGAAGCCCTCGCCCAGATAGTTGGGATGCCGGGATGCGCCCCAAAAGCCGCTGCACAGGATCTTGCGCTCGCCGGCCTCGATGATCTCTGGCCTGATGCCCAGGAAGGCGCGCTCAGGCCATCGCTTGAACGTGTACTTCTGCATGTTGGCGCCACGGCTGATGCACCAGCCCACGACGAACAGCGCTGGCGTCACGATCAGCCAGAGATACCGCCAGGCGCCTGCGTGCGGGGGGTCGACATGCGCGGCCATGCCCCACATCGGGATGATGAACATCCAGCCGTAGACGATGAGCGCACCCCAGAACATCTTGAAGCCGAGGCGCTCGTAGATGATGTCGTAGGTGTACAGCTGCACTCGTTCGAACACGAAGTAGTCGAACACGTAGAACGTGAAGAACGCCGCGAAGAGCCAGGCGCCCGGGTTCGGGTCGTCGAAGTTGTCGTAGTGCCAGGCCGCGCCCGAGAAGGCATTCAGCGACAGCATCGTGCCGCCGACGATGTAGAAGTACATCTTGAGATCGATGCGGCCGTTGAAGAACTGCATCTCGGGGGCGCGCCCGAACCAGCACGCCAGAAACTTGTTCTTGACGTCGCCTTCGGGCTGGGTGAACACAGCCACCAGGGTCATGACGACGGCCAGCACCGTGCCGCCGGCCACGGCGTACAGCGACGAACGGTAGAACCAGTCGCGCGGCATGCCCGTGAGCTCGAACCACCACAGCGCCTGGGCCACGACGAACACTGCCAAGCCGTTGAGCCGGTAGCTGCGGGGCTGGCCGGTCTTGGGGTCGACGACGTAGCCGGGGACGCGCTTTCCGGGCAGCACCATCTGCAGCACGAAGAAGGCGACGAACACGAGCAGCGGTGTGAAAAACCCCAGCACCGCCTCGCCCGCAGTCAGCTCGACCAAGTGCTCTATGCCGAGCCATTCGAACATCGCTGGCTTCCTTTCCGCTGCCGGGGCAGCCGACCGCCTCTAGAAGATGCCCGGGATGATCCGGTAGGGAACTCGGGCCTGGTATTCAGCCCACTTCTCTTCGCCGTACTTCTCGGCGCATTGCCTGTCGTCCTCGAACTGGCGAGGAACGAAGAAGGTCACGATCATCACCACATATGTCCAAGACCACAGGTTGGTGAAGTGCCCGAATACCAGCGCCACGGAAATTCCGTACAGGCCTTCGCCGAAGTAGCCGAAGTGCCTTGCCTTGCCCCAGAACCCGCTGCACAAGATCTTGCGGTCGCCGGCTTCGATCACCTCCGGCTCGAAGATGCCGAGGAACTTCCGCTCAGGCCAGCGCTTGAACGTGTACTTCTGCATGTTCGAGCCGCGAGAGATCGTCCAGCCCACCAGGAACAGTGCGGCGCAGCCGATCAGCCAGAAGTACATCGGACCGCCGGAGAATCCGGGATCGGCGACGGGCGCCAAGCCCCACAGCGGCAGCACGAACATCCAGCCCCATACGAACGGCCCGCCCCACACGAGCTTGAATCCGACGTTCTCGTGGATGAGGTCGTAGGTGTAGAGCTGCACCCGTTCCCACACGAAGTAGTCGAAGACGTAGAAGGAGTTGATGGCGACGTAGAGGATCAAGCCGGGGTTGACATCGTCGACTGCGTCGATGTGCCACGCCGCCCCGGACCACGCGTTGAGCGACAGCATCGTGCCGCCGACGATGTAGAAGTACATCTTGAGGTCGAAGCGGTTGTTGAAGAACTGCATCTCTTGCGCACGACCGAACCACCACGCCAAGAAGGGGTTCTTCTGGGAGCCCTCGGGCTGGCTGAACACCACGATGGTCGTCGCGATGACGGCAGTGATCAGCCCGCCCAAGATGGCGTACATGGTCGACCGGTAGAACCAGTCGCGCGGCATGCCGGTGAGCTCGAATGCCCACACGACGTGCGCCAAGGCGAACACCAGCACGCCGTTGAGCCGGTAGCTGCGAGGTTCGCCGGTCTCGCGGTTGGTGGCGTAGCCGGTCACCCGCCGGGCGGGCAGGATCATGTGCGCAACGAAGACGGCGGCGCAGACGATCAGCGGCGTCAGGAACCCCAACACCGCCTCGCCACCGGATAACTCAAACAGATGGTCGATGCCGAGCCATTCGATCATGTGAGAACGCCCTTCCCGTCATTCGAGCCTTCGATGACGTGGCCGCTTACGATTATTGCCGTCGACGGCAGGAAGGTGCGGCAACTCATGAAACTCGACAGCGGAGACGCGTTCCCCCAGATCACCTTGAGCGATCTGGACGACCAAGAGGTCACCATTCCCGAGGTCTTCGGCGACGGCTGGGGCGTCGTGCTGATGTACCGGGGCCATTGGTGACCGTACTGCCGTCAACAGTTGGTTGACTTCGACGGTGCCGGCTCGTTGCTGAAGACTCTTGACGCCAGCGTCGTGGCGCTGTCGGTGGACGACAAGGACACCACTGCGGGCCTGGCCGAGGGCCTGCATCTGCGCACTTTGAGAATGCTGCACAGCGCCGACGTGGCCGAGGTGTCGTCGCTCACCGGTGCGTACACCGAGGAGAAACGCGGCATCCTGCATGCCACCGGGTTCATCCTGGCGCCGGGCGGCAAGGTCGCCCAAGCGTGCTATTCCACGGGCCCGATCGGCCGCTTCACTGCTATCGACACCATGAGGATTCTGCGCTTCGTCCAGCAGATGCGACAGCGCCAAGGCTGACCGTTCGGCGTTTGCCCGCCCTGTGTTGATTGCTCGGCTCTTAGGCGCCCGGTGTTGGCTGCTCGGCGGCTAGCCGCCGACGATGAACCGCTGGTGCGTGCCTTCGGAGATGAGCGTGTCGCCGTGGGTGACCTTGATGTCGAAGACCAAGCGGCGGCGGTCGACTTCGTTGATCTCGCCGGTCACGAGAACGTCCTCACCCGAGGACACTGCGGCCTGGTGGCTCACGCAGATGTGAATCCCCACCGTGGTCTGGTTCTCCTCCAGCAGGGGCTGCACGCCGAACAGGCAGGTGCCCTCGATGAGGCGAACCATGTCGGGCGTGGACAGCACCTTGTTCGGCAGGTGCGGCGGGGACATCTCGTCCGTCACCCGGTGGGTCTCGCTGGTAGTGAATCCGACTTCGATGGCTCCGCTCATGGCGGCAGACCATAGAGGCTGTAGTGGTCCCGGGCGCTGAGGCTGGTCCAAGTAGGTTGCAGGAATGCCTGATTTGCACCCGCAGTGCGAACCGCTTGCCCTGCTGCTGGGAACCTGGCAAGGCGGCGGCACCGGTCATTACCCGACCATCGACGACTTCGCCTACACCGAGGAGTTGACGTTCGGACATGTGGGCAAGCCGTTCGTGTCGATGATCCAGCGCACACGCAACAGCGTCACCGGCGAACCGCTGCATTCCGAAGCGGGCTATATCCGAGCGTTGCCGGGCGGTGAGCTCGAGCTCACCCTGGCGCAGCCGTCTGGCGTCACCGAGATCCACCTGGGCACAGTGCGGTCCTCCGACGACGGTCTCGTGATCGAGCTGCGAAGCGAAGAAGTGGGCATGACTCCGTCGGCCAAGGAAGTGACGTCGGTGCGGCGGGAGCTGAGCGTTGTCGGGCTGGGAACCGATGGCGGGCCCTCGCTGATCTCCGAGCTGTGGATGGCTGCCGTCGGCCACGGCGAACTCCTGCACCACCTGCGCGGCGAACTCACCAAGCAGAACTGACCGGCTGCGCCAGGAAGAAAACCAAGGCGTCCAGCGTGCTGGACAGCACCACTCTGATCCGTGAGGCGGGGGCTGTCACCACATCCACAGCAGGGAAGCGCAGCCTCCGTCTCACCTGTCGGATCCGAGCCATCAGGGTACCGCGCGGTGATACCGAGCTGTCCGGTGCCTTGGACTCCGGTGGCAGCACCGACTCGGAATCGTCAAGGCGTCAAGCCCTACGCTGGTCCGCGGGCAGAGGGGGAGCGATGTCACAGGTGTCTCAGGCGAATGCAGCACATGGTGCGAATGGGACCGCGTACGGCGCTCCGACCGCAGCAGGCCGCCCCGATGTGGACGACGAGACGCTTGCTGCAGCGGTCACGGTGGCAAACATCCCGACGCTGCTGATGGTGCTGGTTCAGATGACCGGCGAGCTGCATTGGCTGGAGGAGCCGTACCGGCCTCGGCGTGAGCCCGGACTCGGCGACAACGACACCGGCGGCCTTGCCCTCGAGCACCAGCTGGAAGTGCGGGAGGCGGCGCTGGAAGCCATTGCGGCATGGCGGGACGGGCGCCCGATGGCAATTCCCGAGCCCGACGACACGCTCATCACCCGGATGCTCGCCACCGCCATGGGTGAGCATGTGCCCGACGAGTACGGCGCGTTCACGGCTGCACAGCTCGGGCTCGCCAAGTTCCTGGACCACGACCCCATCAATGTTCCGCCCGGCTTCAAGGTGCTGGTGATCGGTGCAGGTGCCTCGGGGCTGTGCGCCGCCATCAATCTCAAGCAGGCCGGTGTGCCCTACGAGGTCATCGAGCGCAACGGCACGGTCGGCGGGGTCTGGTGGGAGAACCGCTATCCCGGTGCCGGCGTGGACACCCCGAACCACCTGTACTCGTACTCGTTCGCCCCGCATGACTGGAAGATGTACTTCTGCCTGCGCGATGAGCTGCACGGCTATCTCGAGAAGGTCGCCGACGACTTCGACGTGCGGCGCAGCATCCGGTTCAACACGTCAGTCGAGCGCATCAGCTACGACGCCGAGCGGCAGGTCTGGCGTGCCGAGGTGCGCCATGTGACCGACAACGAGGGCCGCTGGGAGACGGGCAGGCTCGGACTCAGCGCCACCCCCGACGAGACGGGTCTACGCCGCCGAGACGACGGTGCGGCCACGGCACCGGGTGCCAACGGGCACGCCCAGGGCGTCGACGGTTCCACGCAGATCATCGAAGCGAACGTCGTCATCAGCGCTGCCGGCATCTTCAACCCGCCGATCCGGCCCAATATCGAAGGTCTGGAAACGTGGAGCGGCGAGACCTGGCACACAGCGCGCTGGCCTGCCGATGCCGATCTCACAGGCAAGAGCGTGGCGATCGTGGGCAACGGTGCGAGCTGCATGCAGACCGCTCCAGAGATCCAGGATGACGTGGAGTCGCTGACGATCTACCAGCGCTCCAACCACTGGGCTGCACCGTTCGACCAGTTCCGAAAGCCCGTTCCCGATGCGATGCGCACGCTGTTCGAGGCGGTGCCGCTGTACCGGGCGTGGTACCGGGTGCGACTGGGGTGGACGTTCAACGACCGCATTCACACTGCCCTGCAGAAGGATCCCGACTGGGAGCACCCCGAACGTTCGCTCAACGCTCAGAACGACGCCCACCGCAAGTACTTCACGCGCTACGTCACCGACGAGCTGGGTGACCGGGCCGATGAGCTGCTGGACAAGGTGCTGCCCACCTATCCGCCCTTCGGCAAGCGGATGCTGATGGACAACGGCTGGTATCGGATGCTGCGCAATCCCAGCGTCGAGCTGGTCGACGATCCCATTGCGGAGATCTCGGGCCAGACCATCCGCACGGCCGACGGTGCCGAGCGCGAGGCCGACGTGCTGGTGCTCGCCACGGGTTTTGACGTGCTGCGTTTCATCACCACCTATGAGGCAGCGGGTCGTTCAGGCAGGACCCTGCGCGAATCGTGGGGCGATGACGACGCGAGCGCCTACCTGGGCACGGTCACGCCCGACTTCCCGAACTTCTTCACCCTCTACGGCCCGAACCTGCAGCCGGGCCACGGCGGCAGCCTCATCTTCGTCGTGGAGATGCAGGTGCGCTACATCATGGACATGATCGCCAAGATGTGTGCTGGCGGCCTCGGAGCGGTCGAAGTGCGCCCCGAGGTGCACGCTGACTACCGGAGCCGCGTCGACGAGGCACACGAGAACATGGTCTGGATGCACCCCGGCATGACCAGCTACTACCGCAACGAGTCAGGCCGCATCGTGGTCAATTCGCCATGGCGCAACGTCGACTACTTCGACATGACCAAAGAAGCCGATCTCGACGACTACATGTGCGAGCCGCGGGCGGCGCATCGGGAACTCGTCGCCGACTGAAATTGCTCGCCGGGCGGTGTCTGGCGGGTGCCTATACTCGCCATTGAGGCCAGCCTCAGCCGAGTGTGGTCAGAGCAGGCTTGTGTAGCTCGCACTCGGAGAGGCTGGCCCTGTCGCGCAGGCTAGCGAACTCTTGTGCAATGAGACGTACTGAAATTCCCTGACGTCGCGCTTGGGCACATGGCTATGTTCGGCAGAGGGGCGGGGCCGTCGAACTGCCAAAATCGTCCACTCTGGCGACGGCCCTGCCCTCTGTCTGCAAATCGTAGCAACCGGGTGCGCCGTACAAGCCGGGTTTATGCCGCCAGCTCGGCGCTGATGGCCTTCAGCGCAGTGTCGACGTCTGCGTTGCTGACGTCGAGGTGCAGCACCATCCGGGAGCGCCCGAAGCGCCAGTCGGCCAGCACGCCTCTGCCTTCGACTCGCTTGGCGAGCGTGGAGTCGTCCCGGTCGAGCTGTGAGAAAACCATGTTGGTGTTGCAGCCGGTGACCGTGATGCCCTCGATGGCCGCGAGCCCTTCTGCGAGCCGCTGTGCGTTGGCATGGTCGTCGGCGAGCCGGTCGATGTGGTGTGCCAGGGCGTACAGCCCGCCGGCGGCGATGATGCCGGCCTGACGCATCCCGCCGCCCAGCACCTTGCGCCAGCGGCGCGCTTTGCCCACCAGATCGTCGCTGCCGCACAGCACTGAGCCGACGGGGGCGCCCAAACCCTTGGACAGGCACACCGACACGGTGTCGAACGGAGCGGCAACCTCGGCAGGTGACTGGCCCAGCGACACAGCTGCGTTCCACAGCCGAGCGCCGTCGAGGTGCAGCCCGAGGCCGTGGCGGTCGGCGAAGTCGCGGGCTTGTTGGTGCTGGCGGGGCGTCAGCACCTTGCCGTCGATGGTGTTCTCGAGGCACAGCAGGCGAGTACGGGCGAAGTGGCTGTTATCGGGCTTCACGGCCTCCTCCGCGGCTGCGAGATTGAGCATTCCCGTGTCGTCAGTGGGCACCGGCTGGGGCTGAATGCTGCCCAGCACGGCTGCGCCGCCGCCCTCGTACATGTAGGTGTGAGCGTGGTGGCCGACGATGTACTCGTCGCCCCGCTCGCAATGCGCCAACAGCCCGCACAAGTTGGATTGTGTGCCGCTGGGCACATACAGCGCTGCGGCCTTGCCCAGCAGCTCGGCCGTGTAGTGCTCGAGCTCGTTGACCGTGGGGTCGTCGCCCCAGACGTCGTCGCCGACCTCAGCCTTGGCCATGGCGGCCCGCATGGCCGGCGTGGGGCGGGAAACAGTGTCTGAGCGGAGATCGATCACGGCCGCAAGCCTGCCATGCGGCGTGCGTTGAACGGCAGGGGAGCGGCTCAGGCCTTGCCGTTGCGCAGCAGCTTGCCTGGCAGCGGGCCGTGCGGGTCGACCGCATCGGCGCCGTCCCGGCGGATGACAGTGCCGTTCACCACCACCGCGTCGATGCCCTTCGCATCGGAGATCAGCCGATCGGCGCCGGCGGGCAGGTCGTACACCCGCCGCTTGCCCAAGTGGCCCACCTCGTCGGCATCGAACACCACCACATCGGCGGGCTTGCCTTCGGCCAGCGTGCCCCGGTCGGTGATGCCGAACACCTCGGCGGGACGCTGGGTGAGCATGTGGATGCCGGTTTCGAGATCGAAACTGCCCCGACCCCGCACGAATGTCTGCAGGAACTCCGTGGAGTACTTGGCATCGCAGAGCTGGCTGGCGTGCGCCCCGGCATCGGACAGCCCGATCACCGTTGTCGGGTCGTGGAGCAGCTCGTCGATGTCGTCGGGGTCGTGGTTGATCACGTCCTGGACGATGCGCATGTCGAGGTCGGCGTCGAGCGCCATGTCGAGCACCCAGTCCACCGGGTCTTGGCCGGCCTCGTCGGCCATCTGCTGCACGTTGCAGCCCTCGAACTCGGGATTGTGGGGCAGGTAGCTGACTTCGGTTCGAGCCCAGCGGTCCCCGATCTTGCCGCCGTTGCCGGCCTTCTCCTTGAACTCGGCCCGCCAGTCGGCGTCGGCGTAGTAGCGCTTGCGGCCTTCGAGGTCGCTCTGGGACACCGGGGTGAAGCAGCGCAGGGCCTCATAGATGAACGGCGCCTTCCAGCTCATCTCGAACTGGATGGGCTGCACCGCAACCTGGGGGAACACCGGCAGGCCCCGCTCGGCGATCTCATGGGCTCGCTCCAGCTCGGCGCGGTGGCTGCCTGGCCCGCGTGCCGAGCCAAGCAGCGCTGTCCAGCTCACGTGTGCGCCGGTAGTCTCGGCGATGCGGGCGAACTCGTCGTGGCTGAGGCCCCGGCCGACCGTTGCCTGCATCACGCCGCCGGCGTCGCCGAGCGCCTGGGCAATCTCGACGATCTCGTCGGTAGTGGCAGCCCGGCTGGGCACCGGGCGCCCCTCGTAGCCGACGTGAGTGGCCGCTTTGGAGGTGGCGAAGCCGAGCGCGCCGGCCCGCAGCGCCTCGGCCACCAGGTCTCGCTGAGCGGCGATCTCTTCGGGTGTGCCTTCCCGCTCGGTGGATTCTTCGCCCATCACGTACATGCGCACCGCTGTGTGACCGACGAGCGCCGCCATGTTCACCGCGGCGCCGTTGGATTCGAGTGCATCGAGGTACTGCGGGAAGGTCTCGAAGCCCCAGTCGCCCAGGCCGGCCCGCAGCGCGTCCACGCTCATGCCCTCGACGTTCTCGAGCGTGCGCATGATGAGGTCGCGGTGGTCGGGCAGGGTGGGCGCCACCGAGAAGCCGCAGTTGCCCATCACGATCGTGGTGACGCCGTGCCACGGCGAGCAGCTCACCAGGCGGTCCCACATGACCTGGGCGTCATAGTGGGTGTGGATGTCTACGAAACCGGGGCACACGATGCGCCCGGTGGCGTCGATGGTCTGGGTCGCTTCAGCAGGGGCAGAGCCGAGCGCCACCACCTTGCCGCCGCTGATGCCCACGTCGCCGACATAGCGAGGGGCGCCGGTCCCGTCGATGATCGTCCCGCCGGTGATCTTCAGTTCGTAGGCCATGTCGCTGTCCCCATGCTCGCCGTCTACGCGCTCGCGCTCTCGGGCCGGCTGGCCCGAGGCAGCGACGATCACGCTAGTCGCGCCCGTTCCGCCAGTCTGTGAGCGGCCCAGCGTCGGTCCGCGCAGACCCCGGCTCGTCGGCATGCAAGTCCTCGCCGACGCAGCCGAGGCGCCGACGGGTGGGGTCCAGATCGTCGTAGTGGCGGCTGGGGGTCACGGGCTGATTCCGCGGTCGTCTGAGTGGCGGATCGGGCCGGCGAGCACCTCAGTGACGCGCCCGACCTGTCGGTCCCAGCGGCCGAGATCAGTTCCGGAGACGCCTTGGCGGCGGCACTGGTCCGCTGCCACGGCGGCGATGTCGAGCGCCGCCGTGCAGTGCTCTCTGAGGGAGTGTTCGGATGGCAGCTCGGGGCGGCTGTCGACATAGTTGGACTGTCGCCACAGGTGGAGCGTGGCGAGGTCGACGGCGCTGCCTGCCAGGGTCTCAAAGGTGTGTCGGACCGTTTCGGGCTGGCTCTTGAGCAAGCCGCGAATGTTGTGGCTCCATGCGGGCGCGGTGCCGACAGAGACGATGTGGGTGATCTTTGCCGCTGACTCGACTACCAACAGGACCTCGGCCATCGCTGCGGCGAAGCGCACGCCTTCTATGCGGCGATGATCGTCCGCGTCGCCTTGGTCGGCGGCGTCGATCTCGGCGCGGGAGGGTCGCAGCTGGTTTTCGAGGCGCAGCGCTGCTTCAGTCATTTCCTGGAAACGGCTGGCCAGTTCGGCGGTTGGGTCAGCGGGCAATCCGATCTCCTTGTGCCAGTCGATCCCGGTGTGGTGTCCGGTGTCAGCCAGCTCGACTGCGTCGCCGGCGATGCGGGCCTCAACCGAGCACGTCACCCGCGTGGTGCGAATCGCCCACTCGGGTGCGTCGGTGACCACTACGTCGACGGGGCATCCGGCGACTTCGCCGGCCTTGGCCTCCAGTACGCAGCGGCGTTTTGAGCGGTCGCTGTAGTCGCCCAGGTCGTCATAGATCGCCACCAGGTCGATGTCGCTGCGGTGGCCAGCTTCACCGCGCGCCAGCGACCCGAACAGCAGTACCCGGCCCGCGCCGGCGCGTACCAGCTCGTCAGCCGCACGACGCGCGGCAGCAAGATCCGGGGCGGCCATGAGCCGAGAATACCTGTGCGTCGTGGACAGAGGCAGCAGGTCAACCGGGAAGCGGCGTCACAGGGGATCGGGCACGTCGCTCGTGCTCGCCGACCGCATGCTGGGGCTGGGGCGGATGGTGCCGCACGTGTTGTTGACTTTGGGTGTGGAGCGGTGCATGCTTGCCGGCGGATGAAATCTGTAGGCGGCCTGGGCCCGGTCTGGGTGCAGTGGGGAATGGAAGGCTTGTTCGGATGAGCGGTCAGTTGTCGGGTTCGAGAGTTGCTGGTGGTGTCGGTGTGAGCGGCGCGATTCCCGGGGGGGGGGGGTCGGTGCGTATGAGGGCCGGCGGCCGCGTGCCGCGCGCGTTGCTGGCGGCGTTGTTGTTGCCGGCGTTGTTGGCGGTGGTGCCGTTGTCGTCGGCGGGGGCGCAGACGCCTGACCCGGTGTTGGTGAGCAATCTGGGCCAGAGCGAGGGAAACGACTACGAGTTGCATTTGTTTGATGCTGCGCAGGCGTTCTCGACGGGCGGCAACGCGTTGGGTTACACGTTGGGCAGTGTCGATGTGCAGTTTGCTCAGTTGACTGATGCTGCTACGGCTTCGAAGCTGTCGGTGTCGGTGCATGCTGAGTCGGACGGCCGCCCCGGCGGTGTTGTCGGGACGTTGGCGTGGCCGGCTTTCTCGCCGTTCAGCAGTGTTCAGAGGCTGCGTTTCGCGGCGCCGGGGAGCGGCATCAGCCTCGCGGCGGACACCGAGTATTTCGTTGTGCTCGACAACCATGGCAGTCTTTCGGGCATCAACCGTGTCGACAGCGCGGCTTCGGACGACGAGGACTCGGGCGGGACGCCCGGCTTCAGTATCGCTGACAGCAGCTTTGCGCGTAGCTCCAATGTGAGCAGCGGCTCGTGGTCCGCCCCTCGCACGGAGATCATCAAGATCGGCCTGAACGGCGCGGCGAATGCGGCGTCGGATCTGTTGGTGTCGGCGCCTTCGGTGGTGAACGTGCGTGAGGGCCAGACGGTGTCTGTGCGTCTGGACTTGGCTAAGGAGGTGACTGGCCGGGTGCCGGTGACGGTGGTGTCGTCTGATCCGTCGCGGGTCAGGGTGAATCATCCGGATCAGTTGTTCATGGGCCGCAAGTACGCGAATGGCCATAATGGGTCGAACGGCGTCGTGGGCGTTCAGGTGCAGACCAGTCTTATTCCCGGCAGCGGTCGCTTGGTTGGCTCCGCTCCTAAAGGTGATCAGGTTGGGTCCGCTGTTGACCGTAGGGATGGTTGGTCGGATCAGGACAGGTATGAGCCGTCTGGGTCGATGAGTTTCGATTTCACTGCTGCGGACTGGGCGGGTTATACGTCTATTGAGGAGCCTGTGCTGCATAAGGGCTTTCGGGTGGTGGAGGTGACTGGTGTGGCTTCTGGTGCGGATGGGCTGCCCGCTAATGGGCCTGACGCGAAGTTCCAGTTGTTGTTGTCGTCGAGCGATGCGTCGGTGGCGTTCGCGCCGGTCACGGTGGTGGTGAAGCGTTCGCGGGGGTTGGATCCGGTGTTCGACCCGGACCCGCGTTTCAGTTTCGGGTGTCGTGAGCGGGAGTGTCTGCGTGTCGATGAGGGCGGCTCGGTTTCCTACACGGTGCGGAATTTCAACGTTCCGGCGCCGGGGTCGCCGTTGACGATCACTCCGACGGGTGAGGGCTTGTCGTTCGATCCGCCGGTGGTGTCGTGGACGCATCGCGATCATGATGAGCCGCGCACGGTGACGGTGACTGCTGCTCACGACAGTGATGTGAGGTCTGATACGCGGATCATTCGTCATGTGTTCAGCGAGAACTGGGACACGTCGGGGTCGCTGTCGAAGATTTTGCGGCGAAGCGAGTCCAAGGCTGAGGCGGAGTCGGACTTCAACATGGCGGTGCGGGTGGTCGACGACGATCTGAGGAGTTTCGATGCTGTGGGCGCCGATGGGGCCGTGATCGACCGGGTCAGCGTGTTGAGCCGTGCGGGCGAGAGCCGTTCGGGGCTGGGACGTTTCTGGCTCCGGGTCGACGGGCCGCCTGACTGCGAGCGCCGTTCTGCGGGGTTGTGCTGGGATACGTTGCGGATCCGGCTGCGCAGCGGCCGCCCGGACGGGTCGTGGGACAACGCGCCGGTGGCCGCGACGGTGCATCGCGCCGATCAGGCGGGTGCGAGTCCGTTGTCGTACTCGAAGGTCGCGGGGCCCAGGCACTGGTACGCGATGCATATCAGGCCGGAGCACTGGGACAGGCTGTTGCGGGTCGATTTGACGCTGGACCCGGCGCTGTACGGCACCAGCGGCAACTATGAAATCTCGATGAGCTTGGAGCGGGCGAACGGCGAGCCGTCGGCGCATCGGCGGGTGACGGTCAGCTACGGGCCGAACCTGGAGACCTCTCCCAGCGTCGACGACAACAGCGTTCCGGTGTCCGACGGCGTTCCGGTGCCCGACGGCCAGCAAGCACCCCCCCACGGCCAGGACCAAGAGCAGGCCGATCAGCAGCAGGCCGTCCCCGACGCGGACAGCGGCGGCGCGGACCCGGTGCCGTATGCGGCGGACCCCCAGGTCGTCTCCGCGGTGCAGTATCTGGCGTCGCAGACCCATCACGGCTTCGCGCACGTGAACCGCTGGCAGCGGGCGCTCGCCGCGATCGGCGCGCTGGACCCTGCCGACGTGACGGGCGGCGCGTTGAGCCTGGCCGAGGCGCGGCAGAACGCCAGCAGGTACAGCAGCCCGGTGTGGGACCAGGTAGTCGCCGAGATCGAAGCCAAGCAAGCCCACGACACAGCACAACAACAACAGCAACAGCAACAGCAACAGCAGCAGCCTGTCGGCGACGGCCAGCCCCAGCAGCAGCCGCAGCACCAGCCTGTCGTCGTGCCTGAGGTGACTGTCGTGTCCGCGTCAGGAGCGACCGAGGGATCCGCGGTGAGCTTCACGGTGGCAGCGTCGCCTGCGCCCGCAGCGGACTTGGCTGTGTCGGTCACGATCGCGGCGGCAGGCGATTACGGCGTCACCGCAGGCACGCGCACGGTCACGATCCCCGCCGGTTCGTCGTCGGCGACGCTGACCGTGGACACCGTCGGCGACAGCACTGACGAGCCCGACGGGACCATCACCGCTGCGGTGGCTAATGGCGACGGCTACACCGTGGGCGCCGCAGCCGCGGCGACGGCCACCGTGGCTGACGACGACGAGCCGCCGGCGGCGTACGTGATGGACCCGGCGCTGATCGCGGAGGTCCAAGCGCACATCGCGTCGTTCAGGGCGCGCAGCCACCACGCAGGGATACGCGACTGGACAGCGGTGCTCGACCGGCTCGAAGGCCGCAGCGGCGGCATGAGCGACGACCGCATCGCAGCGTGGCTCGACCGGTCACGCCGTCACGGCTGGGCCGACGGCATCGACACGCTGCCCAAAGTGCAGGCAGCGCTCACCGCCCAAGCAGCAGCCTCATAACCCCAACAACCACAACAGCCTGCGGCGACGGCCACAGCTCAATCCCCGGACAGGAAGTCCTAAGGTGCAGCCATGAGCACTGCGGACTTGCCCGACGAGTTGGTCAACCGGGTGACGTGGAAAATCCCCAATGCGCTTGCGCTGGTGGGTTCGAGAGCCGGCGACGAGCGCAACGCCATGACCACCAGTTGGATCACCCAGCTGTCGATGGCGCCGGTGATCATCGGGATCGGTGTCGACAACACCGCTGTCACCCACCGGCTGATCTCCGCGGGCGGCTCGTTCTCGGTGAACCTGTGGAATGCGGAGAACACCCGACCGTTTGTCAAATTCTCCAAGCCCGCTGCTTACGAGGCGGGGGACGACAGCGCAGGACGGGCGACCGGGAAGCTCAACGGCTGGTCGGTGTACGAGGCCAACACAGGAGTGCCGGTGTTCGTCGACGCTGCTGCCTGGATGGACTGTGAGGTGCGTCACAGCGTGGATCTCGGCACTCACACGCTGTTCATGGGCGAGCTCGTGGCGGCAGGCATCAATGACGACGAGGTGCGGCTCGCCTCCATGTCCGACACCCGGATGAAATACGGCGGCGTCAAGCGCCATTAGCCATTTGTGCGGATTGGCCTGCAGGGTTGACCGGCTGAGCAGGGACTCAGCAGAGCTTGACCTGCTCATCTGCGTACGGCGTGGCGCCAATTCGGCGGGCCTCACGGTTCCCTCAGGCGACGATCTATCGGCCCGGCTACCATGGGATGCCTTGCGAGCTCCGCTGCGGCGGAGATGCAGAACATGCCGCCGACCAGGGAAATCATGTGCCGAAAGTCAAAGACGACGCCATCTTGCTCGAGGGGAAAACCGTCGAAGCACTCAAGGGCGGCCACTTCCGCATTGAGCTCGACAACGGGCACGAGGTGTTGGGGCACCTGAGCGGCAAGATGCGCAAGCACCACATCCGGATCCTGCCCGGCGACCGGGTGCAGGTAGAAGTCTCGGCCTACGACCTCAGCCGCGGCCGTATCACCTACCGCTACAAGTAGATCACGACGATCCCGAGCGGTTCTGCGGGGGGCGGTTGCCCGGCGCAGGGCCATCTGCGCGCTCTACGCTCCGCGAGGAAGCCAGATTGCACGAGCGAGGGAATCGACATGAGCACAACAGCGCAGCCGTCGAACGGCACGGTGAGCTACAGCGTGGAGCGGGACCGCGCGGGGGACGTGGCGACGGTCACGCTTAACCGACCCGAGACGCTGAATTCCATGAACGACGAGTTCATGAACGACATCACTGAGGCATTCGGGATGGTGGCGGCCGACGAGTCGGTGCGAGCGGTCGTGCTCACAGGAGCGGGACGCGGTTTCTGCTCCGGCGCAGATCTGCGAAATGCTGCCGCCGACGGTGCCGAAGGCGTCGATGCTGACGCAGCGGGGGAGGCGACCACCGACTCGATGGACAATGCATTCCATCCGGCGATCCAGGCGGTGGCCGAGTGCCCCGTGCCGACCGTCGCCCGCATCAACGGCGTGGCCGCGGGAGGCGGCATCGGCCTGTCGATGTCGTGCGACGTGGCCATCGCTGCCCGGTCGGCATTCTTCGTAGCGACATTCGGGCCTCGGCTCGGGATCGTGCCCGACCTCGGTACCACGTGGCAGCTGCCCATGCGCGTCGGCAGGGCCAGAGCGTTGGGCATGTCGCTGCTGGGTGAGCGCGTCAGCGCCGATCAAGCCGCCGAGTGGGGCTTGGTGTGGAAGACGGTCGACGACGACGAGCTCGATGCTGCGGTGGCCGAGGCAATCGATGTGCTCCGGCGGAGTTCGCCGGCCGCGATGGCACGTATCCGCTCCGCCGTCGACGGCGCCATGCAGCGAGACCTCGCCGACCAGCTTGACGTCGAAATGGGGCACCAAGCCGTGCTCATTCCTCGCAACATGTCCCACGGTGCAGAGGCGTTCCTGGCCAAGACCGACCCGTCATTCCCGGGCGAGCGCTACTGACCCGAACGTGCGGTGCCGACGGCTGCGCCGAGTTTGTTCGCGTACAGCCCCGGCGACGGCTTCGCTATAGCTGGCCTGCCGCATGATGTCGCCATTCGCGCTGATTGTGTGCGTTTGCGCTGACGGAGTGTGTCTGCGCTAATTGTGTGCGGCAGCGCTGAGTTTGTTGTTGCGCAGCGTCAGCGGCTGCGCGGTGCTGGCAGAATGGCGCGATGACCGACACCCTCGAAGCCCCCGCTGCCCAAGGCACCGCTGATCCCGCTGCTGCGCGGGTCGACGCTGTCATCGATGAGCTGCTCGCCTCCCATGATCCGAAGCAGTTGAGCTACGTCGAGTTCCGCGGCGCGCAGTTCGATGCCGGGCTGGCCTGGGTGCACTTCGACGAGGGCCACGGCGGGCTGGGCGTGAGCCCCAAGCTGCAGCGACGGGTGGAAGAACGGCTGCGGGCGGCTGGTGCGCGGCCCCAGAAGCCCGTCACGTTCTTCATGCACCTCGCCGGGCCGACCATCCACACCCACGGCAGCGAAGACGTCAAGCGGCGCTTCCTGCGGCCGATGTTTACCGGCGAAGAGCTGTGGTGTCAGCTCTTCAGCGAGCCCGGAGCGGGCAGCGATTTCGCCGGTCTGGCGACCAAGGCAGTGGCCGACGGGGAAGAGTGGGTGGTGAACGGCCAGAAGGTCTGGAACACCCTGGCGCACCTCGGCGACTTCGGCATGCTCGTCACCCGCACCAATCCCGAGGTGCCCAAGCACCGGGGGCTCACCTACTTCGCGCTCGACATGAAAGCGCCCGGCGTGGAGGTGCGTCCGCTGCGCCAGATCACCGGCGAGGCCGAGTTCAACGAGGTCTACATGACCGACGTACGCGTGCCCGACGCAAACCGCGTCGGCGACGTGGGCGATGGCTGGCGGGTGTCGCTGACCACGTTGATGAACGAGCGCAACGCCATCGGCGCCGGGGGAGCCGGCCCGCCCAAGCGGGGCTCCGGGCCGATCTCTGTGCTCGTGAAGCTGTGGAAACAGCGTGAAGAAGCCGATCGCGACGATGTCACCAAGGATCGACTGACCAAGCTGTGGACCCGAGCTGAAGTGCTGCGCCTTACCAACATGCGAGCCGGCGAGAACCGGCGCAAGGGCAACCCGGGACCCGAGATGTCGATCGCCAAGCTGGCCTTCGCCGAGCTCAACCAGGCCCTCATGACCTGTGCGGTCGACATGATGGGCGCCGACGGGCTGGTCGGGTACGACTACACGTTCCGCCGTCCGGGAGACCTGTCGGTGGACGGATCCGACGGCGGCGTGCAGCACGGCTTCCTGCGAGTGCGCGCCAACTCCATCGAGGGCGGCACCTCAGAGATCATGCGGAACATCCTGGGCGAGCAGGTCCTCGGCCTTCCTGGCGAGCCCCGCATCGACAAAGACGTCCCCTGGGTCGAGGTGCCTCGCAACTGAGACACCCCGACCCATCGGGTCACAGGGTCAGCTCTTGGCCTCGGTCAGCATGTCCTGCACGATCAGGCCGAGGTCGCCCATCTGCGGGATCAGCTCCAGCCGCTCGTACACCTCCGGCGGCGGGTAGATGCCCGGATCCTCGAGGATCTCGTCGAGGATGTACGGCGTTGCGGCCTCGTTCGGGCTGCCGTAGTAGGTGTAGTTGGTCAGCGCGGCGCCATTCTCTGCGTCGAGCAGGAAATTGATCATGGCGTGGGCCGAGCACACGTTGTCGGCATTGTGCGGGATAGCCATGGTGTCCACCCAGCGCACGCCGCCCTCGGCGGGGATCGTGTACACGTGGGTCTCGTACGCGTCGGTCTCGAAGAACGCCTGAGCGAAGCCCCCGCTCCAGCCGTGCGCTACGTCCACCTCGCCGTTGACCAGGTCGTCGCCGAAGGTCACCGAGTCGTACTTGAGCAGCCGATCGTTGGTGTCCCGCAGCAGGGCACCGGCTTCGCGGATCGCCTCCTCGTTGCCCGACTCGATGGTCTCGGTGATGCTGTAGCCCAGATACTTCAGCGCAGCCGAAACGGTCTCAGGAGCGTCATCGAGCAGCGAGATGCCGCCCGGCACCAGCGCCGCGGTCTCGGGATCGAAGATGACCGCCCACGATGACTCGCCTCCGAGCGCATCGAGCACGTCGTAGGTCATGCCGATGCCGGTCGTGCCCCACTGGTACGCCACGTGAAAGCGGTGGTCAGGATCGAAGGGCGGGTTGGCCCACGCGTCGTCGATGTTCGCCGCATTGGGCAGAGCGTCGAAGTCCAGCGGCGCCAGCAGGTCCTCAGAGATCATCAGCGCCACCATGTAGTCGGACGGCACGACCAGGTCGTAGATGGCCGCACCTGATTCGACCTGGGTGAGCATCTGCTCGTTCGATTCGTACACCGAGTAGTCGACGTTGATGCCGGTCTCCTCCTCGAAGGCGGCCAGCAGTTCCTCGTCGATGTAGTCGGCCCAGTTGTAGAACGCCAGGTCGCCGTCGGTCTCGCCGGGCTCGCAGCCGTCGCCGGCTTCGGCAGCTTCGGCGGTGTCGCTTGCCGCGGCGGTGTCGTCTGCCTCCGTGGTCGCGGCGTCGCTCGCATCGCTTGCTGCCGCAGTGGTGGCTGGAGCAGCGTCGCTGTCCTCATCGGAGTCTCCGCACGATGCCACCAGCAGCACGGCTGCGAGCGCAAGCGCCAGCCGCCGGCTGCGTCGCAGTCGGCGGATGGTTCTGGATGGGTTGGGCATTGTTCCTCCCTTGTTGACGCTCCGGCGGAACGTCGCTGTAGATGTTCGAATCATTGGTTGGATTCCGATATCGGGCTTCGTGTGGTTGTTCGTGGGCGTCCCAACGCCGTCGGGGTCACGGTGTGCTGGCGCGGGGTCGCTGCAGCGCAAGCGAGGCCACGACCAGGGTGATCGAGGCCGCCAGCATGAGCGTCGAGATTGCGTTGAGCTCGGGTGTCACCCCTTGGCGGATCGAGCTGAACACGTACACCGGCAGCGTCGTCGCCCCCGGCCCTGCCGTGAACGCCGATATGACGACATCGTCGAGCGACAGCGTCAGCGCCAGCAGGGCGCCCGCGGCGATGCCCGGCGCTATCAGCGGCAGCGTCACCCTCCTGAACGTACGCCACGGCGTGGCATACAGATCGCGAGCGGCCTCTTCGAGCGTGCGGTCGAATTGATCCAGCCGGGCGCGCACGACCACGGCGACGAACGAGATGTTGAACGCGATGTGGCTGAGGGCGACCGTCGTGACGCCCAGGGTGAGCCTCGGGCCGATGATGTCGATGAGCTTGAACGCCTCGGCGAAGAACACCAGCAGCATGACGGCCATCGTGATATCGGGAATGACGATGGGCAGGTACACCGTGCCGTCGAGCGCCCGTCGGCCCTTGAAGCGGTAGCGGTCGAGTGCCAGCGCCACGGCGGTACCCAGCACCACCGAGACGATGGTGGAGCTGATCGCGACAATGAGCGATACCCGCAACGCACTGATGATCTGCGTGTTGCCCAGCGCCTCGCCATACCAGCGGGCCGACAGGCCCTGCCAGACATTGACCCGCTCGGAGTCGTTGAACGAGAAGATCACCAGGACGATGATCGGCACGTACAGGAATGCGAACACGAACCAGGCATTGGCCTTCAGCAGGTGTCTCGTCGAGCGCCGTGCGCCGGCGGTGCCCAGGTTGCTCATGACCTTCGGCTCCTCATGGTGCGCCCGCCGCCGTGCGCTCGGCATCGGCGGAATTGCGCTGGTTGACAGCAACCGCCACGAGCATGGCCACGATGATCAGCACGCTCAGCGCGGCGCCCAGGGGCCAGTTTCGGGCTGCTTGGAACTGGCGTGCCACATAGGAGCCGATGAGCAGCGTCTTTGCGCCGCCCAGGATCTCGGGCACCACATAGGAGCCGAAGCTGGGCACGAACACCAGCACACAGCCCGCCACGATGCCCGAGCGGGTGAGCGGCACCGTCACCCGCCAGAACGCCTTCGCGCCGCTCGCATAGAGGTCGCGGGCGGCCTCCACCAGGCGCCAGTCCATGCGCTCGAGCGCCACGTACAGCGGCAGCACCATGAAGGTCAAGAATCCGTACACCATGCCCAGCACCACGGCGGTGGGCGTGAACAGGATCCGGAAGGTGCCAAAGCCCATGGCTTCGCTGAGCGCGGAGGCGGGGCCGTTCGAGCCGAGCAAGAAGCGGATGGCGAAGATGCGCACCAGCCCGTTGGTCCAGAACGGGATCATCACCAGCACGAGCAGCCGTGCCCGCAGCCGGGGAGGGCGAGTGGCCAGGTAGTAGGCGAACGGGTAGGCAACTGCCAAGCACAGCACCGTCGTGAGGAAGGCGAGCCACGCCGACCGGGCGATGATGCCCACGATGACGTCGTCGGCGATGCGCTCGTAGGAGTTGAGGTTCCAGCCGCTCAGCGACGTGCGGCCCGTGGAGGTGCGTGTGGCGAATGAGTACACCGTGATGAGGCCCAGCGGCGCCATGAAGAAGATCAGCAGGTACAGCGCCCCGGGCGCGGCGATAAGCGTGCCCGTGCGCCGCTTCCTGCGCTGCTCGGCGATCTCGGCCGGTGTCTTGGCCGCTGGCGCATTGGGCCCGGCCGGTGTCATGGACGCTGGCGTATTGGACCCGGCCGGCGTCTTGGACGCTGGCGCATTGGATTCAGCGGCCGTCGGCTGCGCCACTGCAGGCTTGGCACGGCGCACCGTGGGCATCAGTCGGCCACCACCGTCGTGGATGCAGGGGACCAGGTGACGGCGACCGGCTCGCCGGCAGCGAGTGCGGCTGAGCCGGTCTCAGTGCGGACAGTGATGGTGGTTCCGTGGCTGCCCGCATCTGATCCGTAGGCGCCTGGCGCGGAGTCGACCGCCACGGTGTACACGAAAGCGTGCCCGAGATAGGTGGCGTCGGTGATGACGCCGCTGAGGCACGGGGCGCCCTCGGGCGCCTCGCCGGGAGAATGCAGCCGCACCTGCTCGGGTCGAACGCTCAAGGCGGCAGGGGAGCCTGGCGGCAGTTCGTTCGCGGCCGCCACCACCTCGCCGGCATTCAGGCGCACCGCTGTGGCATCCTCGGTGACGCCTTCGAGCAAGTTGGTCCGTCCGATGAAATCGGCCACGAAGCGGCTGGCGGGATGCTCGTACACGTCAGCGGGCGTGCCGACCTGCAGCAAGCGGCCTTCGGACATGACGCCCACCCGGTCGCTCATGGCCAAGGCTTCCTCCTGATCGTGGGTCACGAACACGAACGTGATGCCGACCTCGCGCTGGAGGGCCTTCAGCTCCACCTGCATCTCCTGGCGCAGCTTGAGGTCCAGAGCGCCCAAGGGCTCATCGAGCAGCAGCACTTTGGGGTGGTTCACGAGGGCCCGTGCGAGCGCTACGCGCTGTTGCTGCCCGCCCGAGAGCTGCGACGGCCGGCGGTGCTCCATGCCTTCGAGCTGCACGAGGGCAGTGGCTTCCGCGACCTGGCGGTCGGCCTCGGGACCGCGGATGCCGCGCATCGCCAGTCCGAACGCGATGTTCTGCGCCACCGTCATATGCGGGAACAGGGCGTAGGCCTGGAATACGGTGTTGACCGGGCGGCGGTCTGGGGGCCACGAGGCGACTTCTTCGCCGAAGATGGCCAGGCGCCCTTCGCTGGGAATGTCGAGGCCGGCGATCATCCGCAGCGTGGTGGTCTTGCCGCATCCCGACGGGCCCAGCAGCGCGAAGAACTCGCCGTCGCCGATCTGCAGGTCGACGCCGTCCACGGCAACCACATCACCGAATCGCTTGGAGATGCCGTGCATCTCCACGGCAGGGGTCCCTGGTGCGGGCTCGGGCCGGCCAGCAGGGCTGCTCATCGGCGACCTCGTGGGCGGCGGTCGTCGTTCATGTCGGTGCCCGTCGGCCGAAATCACCGTCTTGGTGCGGCCCGCTGGGCCGATTGGCGCTCACGTGAGCCCCACCGGGTCGGGCGGCGCCCCGGCCCGCACGGCCTGGGTGCAGATGAAGTCGTGCGCGATGGTGGCCGCGGCGAGTGCTGTGATCTCAGACACGTCGTAGGCAGGCGCAACCTCGACTACGTCCATGCCGACGATGTCGAACGCAGCGAGACCGCGCACGATCTCGAGCGCCTGTGCCGTGGTCAGCCCGCCCGCCACGGGGGTGCCGGTGCCCGGTGCAAACGCAGGATCGAGGCAGTCGATGTCGAAGGTGAGGTAGGCGTGACGGTCGCCGACTCGCTCCCGCACTACCTCCAGCGCGGCTGACGGACCGTTGCGATGCACCCACGGGGCGCCCAGCACCGTGAAGCCGCAGTCGTCGTTGTGGGTGCGGATGCCGATCTGCACCGAGGCCTCAGGGTCGATGATGCCCTCGCGCAGCGCCCGCAGGAACATCGAGCCGTGATCGAGCCGCCCTTCGTCGTCGGGCCACGTGTCGGGATGCGCGTCGAAGTGGATGAGCGCGAGCGGGCCGTGCTTGGCGGCATGGGCTCGCAGGAGCGGGTAGGTGACGAAGTGGTCGCCGCCGAAGGTCACCATCTGCGCGTCATGGGCGAGGATCTGTGCTGCGTGGCTCTCGATGCGCTCGACTGCCTCGGCGGGATGGCCGTAGTCGATGAAGCAGTCGCCGTAGTCGACGACGGCGAGATGGTCGAAGGGGTCGAAACCGAAGGGGTAGGCGTCGAGTTCGGCGAGCCCCGTCGACGCCGCCCGGATGGCACGCGGCCCGAGCCGGGCGCCGGGCCGGTTGGAAGTGGCCATGTCGAAGGGGATGCCGGACACGACGATGTCGGCATCGGCGATGTCGCGGGTGTAGCGGCGCCGCAGGAACGACAGCGCACCGCCGTAGGTCATCTCCGGCTTGCGGCCGTGCAGGTCGCCCGAGCGGAATGCCTGGTCGCCTAGCGATTCTGCGTCGGCGTTGGCGTCGGCGCCGGAGATCAGGCCCCCTCCGCCCGCCGCGGGCTCGACGCTGTCGCTCATGCGTCGCTCGCGGCCACGGCTTCGCCTTGCGGTGCAGCCTCCAGATCAGGGTTGCGCCACACGATCAGTGCCGCCCAGCTGTCAGTCGCAGGGTCGGTGATGTAGTTCGGCAGGCCGCACACGGCCTCGAACCCGTTCTCGATCTGGAAGCTGAGCGTCCGGTCGTACAGCCGGCCTTCCCGTACCTGCGCGATGTACTCATCGGCTGTCATGTCGGCCTTGTGGTCGGCATAGCCGGGAATGACGCCGCCCGCCACGATGCCGACGAGCCCGAGATCGACGCAGACCTGCTTGCGCAGCTCGTACAGCTCGGCGCCGATGCCGCGGCGGCGGTGGGAGAGCCGGGTGGCGATGCTGGTGCCGTAGTACCAGCGGCCGTCGGGGACATGACCGCTGCCGCTGTGATCTTCAGGGACGTAGTCGGCGATGGTGTGAATCGGGTTGGCCATGTCGAAGTCGCAGCGGATGCCCACCCCCATCGCCACCAGCTCGTCGCCGTCGAATCCGGCGAAGCAGCCCTCCGGGAAATCGTGCGCAAGCTGCTCGAACTCCGTGGCGTCGTACAGGTCGTCCGGGTCGGCCGTCGGGTGGGAGGCGAGCTCCAGCGACTCGAGTTCGCCGGCCCACTCCGGCACGATCACGGCGTAGCGCAGGCCCGAGCGTCCGCCGACCATCATGGTTTCGATCTCACGCATCGCAGACCCCCCAAGGCGCCCTCGGGCGCCTCGCTGCCGCGCGTGACATTACTGCGGGGACCGTGCCCCAGCGGTCTGCGGACACGGTGAGCCTGAGCGGCGATGACCGAACTCGGAGGACGGCTCGGCTCTGTGCGATGCGTCACGGTGCGCCGGATCGCCGGGCTAGGTTCCGCGTCGTGGCGGCGAGCGCAGATTCTGACCCGTGGTCGCTCGAGACGGCGTCGACGACGCCGCTGTGGATCGATCGGCTGGATCCGCCGGTCGCGCGCAGGCCCGGCCTCGACGGCGATCTGGACGTCGATGTTGCGATTGTGGGCGGCGGCTTCAGCGGACTGTGGACTGCGTACTACCTGCAGCGCCTCGAGCCTGCGTTGCGTGTGGCAGTGCTGGAACGGCACCACTGCGGATTCGGGGCCTCGGGGCGCAACGGCGGCTGGGCGGTGGGCGAACTGGCGGGTTCGGTTGCCGATTACGCCCGGCGTTCGAGCCCGAGTGAGTCGCTGCATCTGCTGCGGGCGGTGTTCGACGCTGTCGACGAGATCGACCGGGTGGCCGCAGCGGAGCAGATCGACTGCGATTACGCCAAAGGCGGCACCATCAGGGTCGCCCGCACTGCTCCCCAAGCCGAGCGCCAGGCGGCCGAGATTGCCGAGGCCCGCAGCTTTGGGCTCACCGAATGCGAGATCCGCCTGCTCGGCCCCGACGAGGCACGTGAGCAGCTCAACGCCACCGATGTCCGCAGCGGCATTCTGTTCGGCCCCTCCGCCGTCGTGGATCCCGCCAAGCTGGCCCTCGGGCTGGCCTGTGCCGCCGAGGCGTCGGGGGTGGAGATCTACGAGCAGACCCGAGCGATCGGCATCGGCGACGGCGCGGTGCAGGTTGCTGCTGAGGGGGCTCGCGGTTCGCCGGCGGGCTGGGGCCGCTGCGAGGTGCGGGCACCGGTGATCGTCCGCGCCACTGAGGCCTACACCCGCGATCTCCGTGGGCAGCGGCGTGACATCCTGCCGGTGTACTCGCGGATGATCGCCACCGAGCCGCTGCCAGACGAGATCTTCGATGACATCGGCCTCGCAAACCGCCCCAGCTTCGCCGACGACCGCCGCATGGTCACCTACGGCCAGCGCACCGCCGACAACCGGATCGCGTTCGGCGCAACAGGCGTGCCGTACAGCTTCGGTTCGCGGATCGTCCCCAACGCGGAGACCCACTCGGGCATGCATCATCGAATCTGGCGGGTGCTCGCCGAGATGCTGCCGCAGGTGGACGACGCACGCATCACCCACCGCTGGGGCGGCGTACTGGGCATTCCCCGCAACTGGCTGCCCGGCGTCCGCTTCGACCCTCGCACCGGTGAAGGCGTGCTGGGCGGCTACGTGGGCGAGGGCGTCGCAGCGTCCAACCTCGCCGGTCGCACGATGGCCGAGCTGATTGCCGAGCGCGACACCGAGCGCACCAGCCTGCCCTGGGTGGGGGTGAGTTCCCGTCGCTGGGAGCCCGAACCGCTGCGCTGGCTGGGTGTTCGTGCCAGCCGGGCGCTGCTCGATATGGCCGACCACCGGGAGCTGCGGTCGGACCGCCCCGACCGCCTGCTGTCAGGAATCGCCAAGCTGCTGCGCGGCGGCCACTGATGTCGACTTGAGCATCAGGCCGCACAGCCCAGTTCTCTGAACAGGATCGTGCTGCAGCGTCGCCGAACGAATCCCCGAGATTCGCCCAGCAGTCGTACTCGGGCGCATGTGCGCCAGCGCATCAGCCCGCTCTGTGACGGGACCGATGGCCGCCGGAGTGCCCTTGGTTGAGGATGCAGTAGGCGTTCGACTGCGGCATCCACTGCCGGCACAGCGGCGCAGCGCCGGAGTCTGTCTCATCGAGAATCGCTCCCTCATCCAGCACGGTTGCGAGCGGCACGAGATCGGTGAGCCGGTAGGTGCCGGCGCGCGGCCTGTCGAGGTAACCAGTCTTGCGAAGCCTGCTGAGGGATTCCTGGGCGTGATCGCCGCTCAAGCCGGCCCGCTGCGCGACGACCTGCGGCGAAGCCCCGCCATCGATCGACGCCACTGCCACAAGCACCCGTTGATCGGTTCTCGACAGGTCATGCCATGCAGGCAGCGCGACTTTCTTCCTCACGTCTTTATCGGCTGCCTGCACGGCGGTGCGTGCAGCCACGGCGTCGATGGACTTCTCGGGAGCTCCGGCGATCCTCCACGCGAAATCGCCGATGACTTGCAGCTTGTACGGAGACGCCCCGACAGCCTTGGCGGCCAACTCCAATGCCTCGTCGGTGATCGTGCCTCCCGCGTCTCTGATCGGGCTCGCAAGGCCGATCATGGCGTCGGATGCATCGAGCGGCGGCATCTCATAATGCTCGCACCTGTGGAAGAACGTCATCTTGCGGTCCTGCAACAAGGTGGTCTTCATCTCCAGCAGTCCTGCCCCCACGAACGCCAGCGGCATGTTCCCGCGCTTGGTGATGTGCTGGATGTCGTTGGACAGCCTTCGGCCTTCGGTCCTGTCGATGCCGTGCATCTCGTCGACCGTCAGCAGTACTGACGTGTCGCTACGCCGCGCTGCCTGGGCGAGGAATGTGAGGTATTCCCGCAGGCCCATGTGAGTCAGTCGGTCATCGTGCTCTGTGACGGAGATCTGCCCCGCCAGCGGGCCGAGCCTGATGCCGACGCTCCTTTCCGCCGAACGAGTTCTGGCGGGATTCGCCATCCCGAGGGCTTCATAGGTGCGGTCTGCGTTGCGAACTGTCTGCACGATGCGATCGAGCAAGCCGGGAGTTCCTGCGTCGAGGGAGAGCACCACCCATCCGTCAGCGGCGGCTCTGTCCTCGATCTCGCTCAACAGCACCGTCTTGCCCGATCCGCGCACACCCATGAGGACACTGGTGTAACGGGCGTCGTGCGGCCCAGTTGCGAGACCGCCGCCGAGGTCGGCGAGCAGGTCGTCTCGTCCCACCAGCGACTGTGGCGCCCGCCCGAAGTTGGGCGAGAATGGGCTAGTGCTCGGAAGTCCCAGTGCGGATCGCCCCGTCATGTCGCAACAGTATCTGCATGATCTCTCGGAGTCGCGCAGAAGTTCTCGGAATTGCACACAGATTCTCGGATCTGCACACAAGGCCTCGGTCGGGCAGGCCTACGGCGACGCTGGAGCAGTCGTGGCGATTCCGACGTCGCCCAGCAGTCTCGGTGCCGTGCGCGCCGTGCTGCGGCGCTGACAGCGAACGGGCGGTGCCTCAGTCGCAGTCGAGGCGGTAGGCGCCTTGGTGGGGCACCATGATGCCTGCGGTGGGCCCGCCGAAGTGGGTGCCGATCACGAGCGTCTCGCCGTCAGCCCAGTCGCCGAATGCCTCGTGACGTGTTCGTCGAGCTTCGTCTGGGTCGGTGTCGAACATCGAGCTGAGATCGGGGTCTGCGAGCTGCATCGGGACGTGCGCCATGTCGCCGGTGATGATCCCCCGCTTGCCGCCGCTGGAGATCACGACTGACAGATGTCCCGGCGTATGGCCGGGCGTCGACTGGAACGACACCTCTGAGCAGATGCTGTCGGTGGCTTCCACCATGTTGGCCCGGTCGGCTGCGGCGATCGGCGCGACCGAATCGTCGAACACGGCGTCGTTGAACAGGTCGTCGTGACTGGCCCAATAGTCGTACTCGGGGGCGCAGAACAGGTACTGCGCGTTGGGGAACGTCGGCACCCAGTCGCCGTCGGGACCCAGACAGGTGTTCCAGCCGACATGATCCACATGGAGGTGCGTGCACACGACGTGGGTGATGCTCTCGGGCGGGAAGCCCGCAGCGGTCATGTCATCGAGGAACGGGCCTTGCTGTTCATGCCACAGCGGGTTGGAGCGCTGCTTGTCGTTGCCGACGCAAGTATCGACGGCGATGCGGTGCTCGCCTGCGGAGATCACGCAGGTGTGGATGCGCTGGAGCAGGTAGCCGTCATCGCTGACGAAATGCGGGCGAAGCCACGGCGCCGCTTCGGCCCGGGCCAGCACGCCGCCCTTGGTGACCCCGTCGAAGAGGAACCGTGGAGACGTGGGCGTGGCCGACTCCGAGATCGACGTGATGTTGACGTCGCCGATCTGCCAGCGCTGCGGCTCGGGGCGTTCGGCGTCGCCGGCGTTCTGCTCGGTGCCCGCGTCAGCGTTTGATGCGCCGGCGCCGCTCACGGCTGGCGTCCGACGTAGCCCAAGTAGCGCTGTGCCGCAGTTGCGCCCTCGGGCACCGGCACCTCGTCGGAGATGAGCTTCCACTTGCGAGGTATGTCGCCGAGCGACTTGACCCGGGCGAGGCTGCTCTCGCACAAGTCCTCCGGCAGCTCAACTGCAATGCCCGCAGACTGGCTGAGATCCCACGAGTGGGTGAGCGGGTCCCACTGCACCATGCCCACGAAGTCCTCAAAGCTCATGGGGCCGAACCAGTACTGGCCTTCGGCGGCCAAGTCGGCGCCGTCGAGCGCTTCGGCGATCCCGTCCCGGGTCTCAATCCACCGGGCGGCGGGATCATCAGTCTCGCCGGCCATCTGGGCATGTTGATCTCGCCGGTGCGGGCGATGTCAGCAAGGGCGTCGAGCACGCCGCACTGGTGGCGCACCAGCTCCGTCGCATCCCACGCCTCGCACGGTGTCGTATTGCCCCAGGCATCGGCGGGCACGTCGGCCACGACCGAGTCGAACAAGGCGACTGCTCGCTTGAAGTCTTCGATGGTGTTGCTCATGGTGAATGGGTCCTCTCTGGTTCGACCGCGTGTTGCACAGGTAGTGCAGCCGGCTGTTGAACGGCTCTGCGGCACGGCATCGCCGCAGATCACCGCGGCGATGCTACGCCGTGCTCACTGTTCACTGCTGCGGGTGCAACCGGTGTCCACAGGCAAGCGCAACCCCGACGCGGACCCTTCCCGTCTGGTCCGCGTTGGCCTCTATTTCAGTTGGCGTGTGTAATCGAGCCACCAACAGTTGGGGGGACTGCGACGGAGTTGTGCCCCGGAGTCGTGGACCTGTCCGTGGCAGCGCCCGCACAGCAGGACGAGATTGTCGATGTCAGTGCGGCCACGCGCCGGCCGTTGCCACAGAATGACGTGATGGGCCTCGCACCACTGTGGGCCGGCGTCGCACAGCACGCATCTCCGGTCGCGGGCGACCAGTGCGCGCCATTGGGCGTCGGTGACCGTGCGCACCCGGCGACCGTGCCACAGCGGTTGCCCTGGGCCATCGAAGACGACGCCGTAGATGTCGGCGTGGCAGGCCAGCCGTTCGAATACTCGGCGGGGAAGCGGGCCGCTGTCGGAAATCTCAATGGCAGCGTTGTCGTCTCCGATGGCTGCCCGCAGATCTGCGATCACAAGGACCTGGTTGCGCCGTCGCAGCCCTTCGCACGAGAGGCCCGGCGATTGATCAACCGGCTGGCCGGCGACGGCACGAGGCGGGGCGCACTGCAAATGTGCGCTCGGCAACGTCGGGGCGTTCGGTACTGCACCGTTCGGCAGATTGCACTGGTGAGCGGGCGCCAGAGCGGGCAAGTCGCCGGGGCGAGGACCTTTCCAGTCTGCATCGAGCCGATCCCACAGCCGGTGAGGGTCTTCGTCGTACCAGCGTTGGGCCGCGCGGTGCGCATCGGTGCCGAGCAGCGCCTCGAGCGCGTCCACCCGGCACTGACCGAAGCTGCGCGGCTCGGGCGCACCAGGACGCCGATCCGCGCGGTCTGCCTCGAAGAAGTGCTGTGCGGCATCGTCGATCACTGAGCGCAGCGCGGCACCGCCGACATCGTCCAACAGCACAGTGGCCCGCAGCAGCCCTTCGTCGGTACGTCCGAAGCTCATCGTGCGTAGGCGGCGCTGGCGCTCGTAGCGCTCATCGGGTGTGAGACCCTCGCCTTGCTCCCGTGCCCATTCGCCGACAACTCGTCGGGTGCGCTCAGGGCTGGATGACGAGGCCACGGCCAGGAGCTGCGCTGCGCTGTCCGCCGAAGCCGGGTCGGCCATCTCAGCAGCAGTGACCAGCGCGTCGGCGTGCTCGGCAGTGATCTCGCCCGCGGCCAGCGCGGCCCCCGTGCGCGGCATCTGGCTCAGCATCCGGCCACGGCGCATCGTCCGTTTTGCGGCGGGAACCGAGCGGCCCAGGCTGCGCAGCAGGTGTTCGGTGTTGATGCAGTGGCTGCCGAGACGTTCCGCTTCGTGGATCAGCATCGCCTCGACTGCGTCGACCGCTGAACGCAGTTTCGAGACAGCAGCCAAGCCTGCAGTGATTTCGTCCGCAGAGCCGCCTTCGACGGACGATGCGCCGAGCATCGATGATGCCGTGTCGAGAGCCGAGATGAGGGAAGGGGACGGTGCCGGCGGCAGGGGCGGCGTGGACGTCGGTATGGAGGCATTAGCCCTGATTATTCATGAGAATGCCGCGAGTCGTCTTTTGGGCGTGAGGGTTGGCCTGTTTTGTCGTTTCGGGGTTGTTGGGGTGCGAACTCGGGTTCTGCGGGGCAGCTTTTGGCCTCGGTTTGGGCGCGGGATGCTGCGGGGCGTGGGTGCGGACGCGGCGGGGCCGGCCCGCGGGGTGCGGGCGCTGCGCTGTGGGGGCCAGCGGGGGTGTGCGATGGCGAGCAGCGCTTTGGCGCCGGGGTGCTGTTGGGGCAGCCGCAATAGGACGCGTCGGGCGGTGTGGCACACGAGCGCTGGGAGGTGCCACAGTTGCCAGCGGAGCCGTTTGGGGGCTGCTCGTCGCAGCGCTGCGGTGAGGCAGCAGGTCTGGAACCAGCCCACGAGCGCGAGGCCGGTCATGGCCAGGGCGGCCCATGCGCTGTTCGCGTGCCAGTCGGTGAACGGCATGCGCGCGAGGCCGCTGTGGTTGAGGCGACACACGGCGTTCTCGACGTCGGCGTGTGAGCGCATCAGCTTGTCGAGATGGGCGGCGTCGCCGGTCTGGTCGGTGAGGAATCCCCAGTATCGGAAGTTGTCGCTGGGGAACAGGCTGCGCTGCGCGCCTGGATGCAATGGCTCGCGGCGCACTGTCAGCCGGGTCCCCTCGGGCCAGCCCGTCAGGTCGACGAGGTCGGTGAGGTCCGCGACCTGAGAGCCGCGCCGCAGGTGCCGGCGTGCCCGCTTGGGGACGTTGTGCCAGCGATCCGGGTCGCCCAAAGCGCCGCGGATGGCTGCTGCGATGCCCCGATTCGACCGTGCTGACACAGCGAAGCCGATGTTGCGGTCACGCAGCTTCGCGGCGAGGGTCGCCGAGCATCCCGCAGCGTCGATGCGCACCACCAACCGACGATCCGCAAGGCTCTTGTCGTCGCCGTCGCGGTGCCCGGCCGCGTCGGGCTCGGGCAGCGTCCCCACAGCGGCGTCGATCACTTCGAGATGATCGGCGATGTCGTTCGCTGCGGCGTTGCCGGGACGCAGCTTGACCCACAGCGGCTCCCCGTCCGCGACCGAGCAGATCATCGGGTGGAACCCGTAGCCGCCCTTGAAATGCGGCGCTGCGCCCTCCTTGTTTTCCGAGTGGATCTCCACCAGCGTCGAGTCGACGTCGAGGATCAGCGGGCGACCGCGATCACGGTCGGCCCACAACTGGGGCCGCACCGCCGCTGCCGCGCCCATCAGCGCCGCGGCGCCGCCGGGGCCCAGACCGGTGAGCGTGCGATACAGCGTCGAGTCCGACGCCACCTCGCCGAACAGCTCACGCTGAGCACGCAGATACTCGATGTCGGTGCACGCCTCACCGCCGCCGGCCAGCACCAACAACGCATGGACCAACACCGCGCCACGGTCATGAACCGGGGCGCGCTCCCCGCGGGCAGGCACCGCCGCCGACAACGCTTCGGTCAGCCCGACACGGTCCGCGAACCGCCCCAGAGCGAACAGGCCCGCGCCCCACACGACCCGGTCCCCGCCGCCTGTCAACCGCGCGTTTGTGACACTGGTAGCTTTCACCTCGGAGATGCCCCCCTGAACTCGCCGATGCGTACTTTGAACGCATGCATCGTCGCAGGTCAGAGGGGCTTTTCCGCGGACCCCTACAAGCCAGTCAACCCGACTCGTGAATAATCAGGGCTAGCGGGGGTGAGCGCTTCTTGATCTGCACCACGGGGGGATGCCACCTGCAACATGAAACAAGTATACAAACATGCGTTCTCAAAAGCAAACATTCGCGCGTAGAACATTGTGCGAATCCTGGAGTTCGGCCTGCTGCGCGACGGCCGTGGCGGCCCTCAAATCGGGTTGCGCTCTAGTGTGCAGCGGGTCGCGAATAACAGGCCCGTGCGAGGTCGCGACGGTCCGTGAGTCGGCTTGGGTTGCGCTTGCCTGCTGTTCGGGGCACAGCTTCGAGGATTCGCAGATTGGCGAGCCTCTGCACCATCGCGACTCGTGGTTCCCGCTCTAGCTTTCCTGCATTCACGGGCTGTTCGGGCCACGGTTGCGCCATTCAGGGCGCAACCTCTTGACCGTTCGGGTCGGCTGCTCAGCCGGCGTCAACGAGATTGATGCGCATGCCGGCGAGCGCCACTTGGCTGTCATTCACGTAGCAGTCCGCTGCTCGTGCGGCGGTCAGCACTGCGTCACGGTCGACGGTTGTCATGTCGATGCCGCCGAGGCCCTCGCCGCGCCCGTCGGCCTCAGCCACAAATCGCAGCGTGGCGTTGTCGAGCTCGATCGTGGGGTGGCCGTCGGCATCAGCGCCGAGATCGATCTGGGCAATCTCGCTCCAGCGCTCGGCCAGCCGGTCAGGATCGGGGCTCTGCAGCTCGGCGGCAGCAATGCCGGTCACCCGGGCCGTGTTGACATAGGGCTCCCAGAACTTGCCCGCTGGCGTCCAGGGGCCGCCCACGGCATCGCCGTCCGGCCCGGTCATCTGGTCCATCTCGAAGAACGCACCGCCGGTGTCGACGGGGTGCAGCTGCATGCCCACATGGCCCTGGTCGGGATGATTCATATCGAAGGCGATGCGGATGCCCATCTCGTCGACATGAGCACGGCGGGCACCGACGTCGCTGACCTGCATGATGACCATGTAGCCGGTGTCGCCGCCCCGCCGCTGCTGGTACCGGCCGGCCGCAGTATCCGGTTCGATCGGCGTGACGCATTCGAGGAATTGGGTGCCTACCGGCCAGAGCAGGTTCTTGAGGCCGAAGATGCCGACGCCGGGGTCGGTGAAGCACGGCTCAACACCCAGAACGCTCTGGACGTCGGAAGCGGTGCGAGCCAAGTCGCCCGTGGTGACAGCAATCTGACGAAGTCGAATCCACATGCGCGCCACCATAGAAGCCAACGAGCGGGGGTGCTTGCAGGGCGCCGCGTCGCAAGCTCGCCGGGGGCCCGCCCTGTTGACCGGCGAGCAAACGTGGTTACCGAGGCGAGATGTCGAGGATCGGCCGCCCAAGGCGTGGAGCCCGTAGCGCACAGGCGTTGGTGCTGCCTCCCGCGACAGCGGAAACTACGTCCCTGAGGTGCCGCGGGGGCGTCTCGCTGCGGAGCGGACGGCCCGAGAAGGATCCGCCTGATCGGCCTATATCTGCGCAACGAGTTCAGGGTTCCGCAGCAATGCGGCCTCATGCGCCGACATCACAACAGCAGGCGTGAGAGGCAGGGTGTCGTCGGCTTCGTCATCCACGGTTCAGAGATTGCCACGCCAGCAGCCGAAACCGACGGCACATGCGGCACCGGCCCGGACGGCGTGTCACAGCCCCGCAGTAGGTTCGCCATCATGGATGAACTTCAACTATGGCTACAGCGACTGGACGACTACCTTCGCTGGCGCGGCGAGGTTGGTCGGGCCCCAGCAACGCTCGACACTGTCCGTAGTGTCCTGCGGCTTTGGATTCCATGGGCCTTGGAGCAAGGTATCGACCCAGGCAAATTCGACGACGAAGCGATTGATGCCTTTTGCAGTTCGAGAGATGGCATCAACTCGGAGACTCGGAGGTCGTATTCGGGACACGTCAGGCGGTGGCGAGAGAGATTGCCCGAATTCGAGCAAGCACAGAAGGGGCCACTCAGGCATTCAGTTGCTGGGTGGTGCGGGCCGGCAGCCAAGGTGAGGCTGTCGAGCACAATCTCCGCAACGATGTCGTGACCATCGGTTGGGTCGGCTGGGGCGATTGGAGCGAACTTGAGCGGTGCACGTCCAGAGATGAGGTCAATGCGTTCCTCGACGCGCGGTGTCCGGAAATGTCCGACAACGACCGCCGAAGCTCCCGAAGTCAGGTCGGGGCGTTCGTCGCTGACATTCAGGAAGGCGACCTCGTCGTGATGCCCATGAAGGGGGTGGATGGCACCCCGATCGCGATCGGCCGGGTCAACGGGCCTTTCGAGTTCGACCCGGCGCAGAGGGATGAAGTGCAGAAACGCCGACCGGTCACCTGGCTGAAGACCGAAATCCAGCGTGACGTCATCGGACCGGATCTACTGAGGTCGGTAGACAGCTCGGGGACTGTCTTCGGCCTGCGCGCGCACGATGCGGCGCGCCGTGTCCTCCATTTGGCAGAACACGGTACCGATCCGGGCCGCGGAGGCCCCGAGCCGCCGCCCGCCGATCCTGACCTCCTCGGGGATCGCCTCGATCGAGCGGCGCGTGAGCTGCTGTGTGGAGTGGAGCTCCTTCGCGAGATCGTGGAGCTGCTCAAGGACAAGGGGCAGGTGATCCTGTACGGGCCGCCTGGAACCGGCAAGACGTATTTCGCACGCCGATTGGCGTGGGCGCTAACGGATATCGCAGACGATGAGGAATACGAGGAAAATGGCCCGTACTCCTTGGTGCAATTTCACCCCGCGTACTCGTACGAGGACTTCTTCGAGGGGTACCGGCCCTCCGTCGGCGATGATGGCCAGATGACCTACCAGCTAACGCCAGGCCCGCTGGTTCGGCTGGCCGAGCGTGCCGCCGACCACCCAGATGAGCTTCACGTCATGGTCATCGACGAGATCAACCGGGCGAACCTGCCGCGAGTGTTGGGTGAACTGCTGTACCTGCTGGAGTATCGCGACGAGTGGACTCAGACGCAGTACCGAGCGGTCGACGGATTCGCGCTGCCGTCCAACCTGTGGATCATCGGCACCATGAACACCGCCGACCGGTCGATAGCGCTCATCGACGCGGCGATGCGTCGGCGGTTCCACTTCGTGCCCTTCTTCCCAGATCGTGAGCCGACGGCGGGACTGCTACGACGCTGGCATGAGCCTGACCAGGCGTGGATTGCCGATCTGCTCGACGGTGTCAACGGCCGGCTTCGCAGTGATCTCGGAGGTGACCACTTGCTGATCGGCCCGAGCCATTTCTTGAAGGACGACTTGGACAAGGACAGCGTGCGGCGAATCTGGGAATACAACATCGAGCCGCTGATCGAGGACCAGCTGTTCGGTCGTCAAGACGCCATCGACAGCTTCCGCTTCGATGCTGTTTGGAAACGGCATGGCCCCGGTGCCGATGCTCGAGAAGCGCCTGCGGAGCCCTCTGTGCTCCACGTTGATGACGATGACGGGCACACCGAGATCGACGAGGACGAGTCGGGTGGGAACGCGAGCGAGTAGCGGATGTCGGGAACCTCGCTCCGTGACGAACGGGAGGATTGCAGAAGAAGAAGTGCGTCACGGAAATAGGGATAAATACACCTACAAATATGGGGAAGCAATAGGCTACGATCTGCGCTATGAATGAAGTCGCAGGCACGTTGCCGGCGTACGACGGCTACATCGCTCGCATCGCGGACCGGACGCTGGCGGCCGATCTTGAGTCATGGCCGTCGGTGATGATCACCGGGCCGAGAGCAGTGGGCAAGACCACCACGGCGCTTCGTCACGCCGCTGCCGTGCTGCGCCTCGATCGCCCCGAAGATGCCAGCATCGTCCGCGACAATCCTGACGCGGCGATCTCCGTCGGACCGTTCCCGCTCTTGCTCGACGAGTGGCAGCACACGCCCGAAGTGCTCGGTGCCGTCAAGCGTGCCGCCGATGCGGACGGGCACCCCGGCCGTTACATCGTCACCGGCTCGGCGCGCAACGATCTCATCGCCGGTGCATGGCCGGGCACAGGCCGCTTTCTGGACATCCAGATGTGGCCGCTCACCGGCCGCGAGATATTCGGCGACGTGAGCCGCCCGTCGCTGTTCGACCGCTGGGACTCAGCCGACCGGTTCGAGGTGCCTGCCGATCCGCCAGATGTGCTGGGTTATCTGCGTCTTGCGCTGGCCGGAGGGTTTCCGGGCGCGCTGAAAGTGACCGACGACCGGCAACGCGAACGCTGGATGCGCAGCTTTGTCAACGTCACGACGACGCGAGACCTCGAGGAATTCGACGCCGAACGAGGACGACCGCGCAGCCCGAGCCGTTTTCGTCGCTACCTGCAGGCCTACGCGTTGCATTCAGCCGGCATTGTGCCCGACAGTGCCCTCATTGAGGCTGCCGACCTCGACCGCAAGACCGCGTCGGGATACCACGACATTCTCGACGCCCAGCGCCTGATCGTCGACATGCCCGCATGGCGATCCAACCGCCTGAGACGCCTCACATTGACGCCCAAGCGGTATCTCTGCGACTCCGGTCTGGCGGCTTGGCTGGCACAGGCCGACTTCGATTCCCTGCGGCGAGACCCTGATGTGCGCGGACGCTTGCTCGACACCTACGTGACAGCGCAATTGCGCGCGGAGGCGGAGTCGGCCGAGGTGCCGGTGCACCTGCATCACCTTCGCAGCCAGCGAGGAGAGCACGAAATCGATCTCATCGCCGAATTCGGGTTCCGTGTGGCCGCATTCGAGATCAAGTCCGCCAGCGCGCCGTCGGCGAAAGACGCCCGACACCTCATCTGGCTGCGAGACAACCTGCCTGCCGAGCGATTCGCGGGCGGCGTCGTGCTGCACACCGGCCGTCACCGCCGCTGGATCGACCGAGACATCGAAGCCGTGCCCATCGCCGCCCTCTGGGGCGCACGCCGAGCACCACAGGTCGACTGAATGGCGATCGTCGTTCAGCGAGGCATTCCGGCAGGTGGTCACCACTCGGCTACAGGCCGAGCAATGCGGTCTGCTGCTTCTCGTTGACTGCGACAGAATTGGGCTTCCATCGGAGTGCGAGGCTTGCGCATGCCGTGAACCATGGACGCACCAGAATGAGGTGCAGTGCCCAAGCAAATTGCACACTAGACGGTGAACAAAAGTGACATCAGCGAGCTGTTGAAATATACATCAGCAGGCTGAGGCAGCCGAGCGGGGCGGCACCTACGCCACGCTCGACGATCTGGCAGTCCTCGACGATCCCCAGTCGTTCTTGTTGATCGAGCCGCACCCGCACACGCCGGGCGCTCAAGATCAAGGCCTCTGCGTCGCCTGCACCGTCTCAGATGAGCAGCTTGGCGTGGCTGCGCGACCTCATGGACAGAGCCGAGCCGGGATCGTTCGCGGCGGGGGTGCTGCTGCACACCGGCCGCCACGCGCTCAAGCTGGGCGACCGCTTGTACCTGCTGCCCATCGATCAACTCTGGAACACACCAGAGACGGCGCCGAATGCCGCACCCGTGGCCGCCTGAACTCACAGCGCCCTCGACAGCCATTGTCCGGAGTGTTACGTGGCATCCGGAGAGCCTCGGAGACGGCGTCCTGCGAAGGGACGCCAGCCAGGCCGGGACACGCCGTGCAGGCATCGACGACAGCGCGCAGAGACGAGTCCGCATTCGCGTCATCAGCGGGAGACGTGTCGCGCCCCTCCTGTAGGTTCGCCGTCGTGGACGACAAGCAGTATTGGCAGCAGGTGAAGCGACCCAGCGTGCCCGGTCGCCCGCCAGAGAAGCCCACGGCCCATTGCGGCACGCTCCACTCGACGAGCAAGTGGGGTCCCCACTACTGCGCGTGCGGCTCGGTCGCCAAGTGCCACATCGAGCCGGACGCAGCTACCTACAAGGTGTGCCCCAGGACAAGCGAGGTTGTGTGGGTGGGACCGCCGATCCAGCGCAGCGATGGGAACAAAGTGGTGAACAGGGTGGTCAAGGCCACAGGGTCGCCCAGCTTCGAGGTCGGCGACGAGTTTCGTAGCGCGGACATCAGAAAGCAGAATCAACATGTCGCGGAGCATGGCGTCGACCCCGATCCCAGAGATGTCGAGTCGTCGTCTGACGATGCAGATGACCTCCGGAGTCGCTTGGAGAGCGCCGCACGCTCCCTGCTGTGCGACGTCAGCTTTCTTGAGGAAATCGTGGCATTGCTCAAGGACAAGGGGCAGGTGATTCTGTACGGGCCGCCTGGAACCGGCAAGACGTATTTCGCACGCCGATTGGCGTGGGCGCTCACGGATATCGCAGACGATGAGGACTACGGGGAAAATGGTCCGTACTCGTTGGTGCAGTTTCACCCGGCGTATTCGTATGAGGATTTCTTCGAGGGGTTCCGGCCGGCCGTCGACGATGACGGCAACATGACGTACCAGCTGACTTCGGGACCTCTTGTGAGGCTTGCCGAGCGCGCCGCGGAGAACCCGGACGAGCAGCATGTAATGGTGATCGACGAGATCAACCGTGCGAACTTGCCGCGGGTGTTGGGCGAATTGCTCTACCTGCTGGAGTATCGCAGCGAGTGGACTCAGACGCAGTACCGGCCGGTCGACGGATTTGTGCTGCCTTCCAACTTGTGGTTCATCGCAACGATGAACACGGCCGACCGGTCGATCGCGCTGATTGACGCCGCAATGCGTCGCCGGTTCCATTTTGTGCCGTTCTTCCCGAACCGCCCGCCGACGCAGGGTCTGCTTCGACGGTGGACGCAGCACAACGCGCCCGAGCAAGCGTGGGTGGCCGAGATGTTGGACAGAGTCAACAGCGAACTCGAACAAGCGCTCGGCGGCGACCACCTGCTGATCGGCCCGAGCCACTTCATGAAGCCCGGCCTGGACGTCGAGGGGCTACAGCGCATCTGGAAGTACAACATTGAGCCGCTGATCGAGGACCAGCTTTTCGGCCGTCAAGATGCCATCGACAGCTTCCGCTTCGATGCGGTCCGGACACGGCACGGCTCCGGGGCGACTTCTTCAGGTACTGAACGCGAACAGTCGGATGGGCCTGCTGGTGATGAAGTGCAACCGTCCAACGACGGCGACCGCGTTGACAGTCGGGACGGTGGATAGGTGTCGGACGTAGCAACCTCAACCGGCTCAACAGCCGCTGAGACGGCGACCGATGCCGGCGAGAACCAGCATGTCCTGCTTCACGAGTGGAGCACCGACCGCTTGCGTCTCGACGATGAAGTGGCTCGTCGACTTGGGGAGACACCGTGGGTGTCGGTGGCTACTGACCGGGAGCCTGGCTGGTGGAAGGCATCGACGCGGCAGTGGGTGGGTGCATTCACGCTGGACGATCTGCGCATCATCGTGCGGCCGAAGATCAAGCCTGAGAACTTGTTCTTTTTGCTGGAGGTGGGGTTGCCGCCTGAGGCGTGGCAGGCCGAGGCCATCGACTACGCCACCACCGACGAACTGCTGCCGGCGTTGGTGTCGTTCTTCGCTCGCACTGCCGAGACCACGTTGGCGCGTGGGTTGTTCCACCACTACCGGCACGAAGAGGATGACCTGCTCGCGCTGCGGGGTCGCATCGACTTCGTGCGCCAGTTCCGGCGGGGCGGAGTGCTGGTGCCGATGGCGTGCTCATGGGACGACTTCACCGCCGACGTCGACGAGAACCGCTGCCTGACCGCAGCAATCCAGCTTGCGCTGCGAGTGCCCGACGTGCCCCACGACGACCGGCGCCGGCTGCGGCGGCTGCTCGGCGCCCTCGACGGCGTGGCCGAACCCACGGCGCCGACGGCACTGGAGCGCCTCGATCGCATCCAATACACCCGGCTCAATGAGCACTACCGGCCGGCCTTGCAGCTAGCGCGGCTGATCTTGGCCAACTGCACGCTGCAGGACCAACACGGCGACACCGCCGCGTCGGCATTCATGGTGGACATGAATCAGCTATTCGAGCAGTTCGTCACTTCCCGACTACAGCGTGAACTTCGCGGACGGCTCGAGGTCGCGGCTCAATTGCGGCCGCATCTCGACATTGAGGAACGAGTACAGATCAGACCAGACCTCACCTTGCGCAGCCATGGCGAGACCGTCGGCGTCGCCGACCTCAAGTACAAGCTCACCGACAGCGACGCGAACGCAGCGGGCGCTGCCGCACCCCTCGCACGCCACGGCGACTACTACCAACTCCTGGCCTACACCACAGCACTGGGCCTGAGCGAAGGCACCCTTATCTACTGCGCTGACGTCAACCGAGACGAAGGCGTCGGCCGACGTGATGGTTTCCTCGGCCCGGATCGAACGGTCAGCAGCGCCACCGACACTGCTGGGGAGCAACGTTCGGCGGTGGAATTGGACGCGTCCACGATCACCGTGCAGCACCTCGGCACGAAGCTTCACACCGTCGCTATCGACCTGTCCGGCAGCTCCAGCGACATCGATGCCCAGATCACAGCCCTCGCGTGCCACCTCGCGAGATCGGCGAAACGCTCAGTCGCCTCTTGAGTTCGCACCGGGCGAGGCCGTGCGCATGTCCAGAGCCGTAGCCGCGGCGAGCTGACGAGCGTCGTAGCTCACGAGTCCAGCAAGGTCATCACCGATCTCCAGTGCGCAGGCGAGGTAGATGGCGTCAAGGGAACGAAGATGGCGGCCGGGCATTCGGCCCGCGGAATCCAGCACCGACGCCGTCAGATCGACCAAGTGCGTCTCGGCGAGCAGTCTTTCGCAGCGGTGTCGTGTTACTGCGTCATCGTGTGCAAATGCTCGTCGTGCCTCGGTGAGTAACAGCGCGCTCGACGCGAAGAGGCGCCGTCTCACCCAACCGCGCAATACAGCGGTTTCGGCTTCTGGCCTGATGAGCTTGACGAAGGCAGATGCGTCAAGAACCCAAACCTCACCGTTCATCTTGACGCAGCTCTGCGAGTCGCTTGCTCCCCGCCAGCGTCCCCGACGGGGCCGCGGGCAACGGAGGCAGTTCCTCTAGCGCCGCTGCCAGGCCCCGCACACCGCACTGGACGAGTCCACGATCGACGAGTCGTCCCAATGGATCGTCGTCGCCCGGCAACGGTCCGAGCAGAGCGAGAGGCTCGCCGTACCGCGTGATCTCGAACGACTCACCCTCTCCGGCCCGGCTGAGCAACTCACCGGTATTGTGCAGCAACTGGCTGACGTTGATCCGCTCCATGAGGGAAACAGTAGCGATAGATGCGCGGGTGCAGTCCTGCGATTATCGAAACCTCAAGCCGAGTCTGCAAGGGCGAGCATGGTCATGAGCAGCGTGCGCCCGACGGCGGCGGGCGGTGGCGGTCGAGGAGGCTGTTGAGTTCGGCGCCGGCGAGCAGGCCCATCGCCAGCAGGTACAGCCACAGCAGCAGGCTGAGCGCTCCGCCGAGCAGGCCGAATACGGCGTTGACGCCATTGGAAGCGAGCCGCAGGTATACGCCGAATCCGCCTGAGACGGCCAGCCACCACGCCGTCGCCAACAGTGCTCCTGGCACCTCCCGTCGCCATCTGAGCTTGTGAAGCGGCGCGATCCGGTACACCGTCGCCGCCCAAGCGACGACGGCCACGAATACGACTGGCCAGCGCAGCCAGTCCCACGCCGTGCTGAATGAGCGGCCCGCGCCCAGCCGGTCTGCCAGCTCGGAGCCGCCGCCGAACAGCGGTCCGACGACCAGCATTGTCGCCACCACGACGGCAACCACCAGCGTCAACAGGGTCAGGGCAAAGCCCACGAGCCGGGTCGACAGCCAACTGCGAGCGCCGTGATGGCCGCGTGTCACGTTCAAGGCACGGACGACGGCGATGAAGCCGCGCGAAGACGCATACGCAGCCACCGCCACGCCGACGGTGATGACCCGTGCGTCGGAACGGTCGAACAGATCGGCCACGGTGGCGTCGAGCGTGTTCTGATCACCGAACGTGTTGCTGATCTGTTGAAGCAGCCAAGCCTCGGTATCGGCGGCTGCGCTTTGGCCGATGAGGACATCGAGCGAGCCCAGCGCCGCCGCGAAGACTATGACCGCCGGGAACAGCCCCAGTAGGGCAAAGAAGGCGATCTCCGCTGACAGCCCGCCGATGCGCTTGGCCGCCCAATCCTGGCGGGTCTCGTTGATGATGTTCAAGACGTTGCGTGTCAGCGAGCGGGGCGGCGTGGTGTCTCCGGCTGCGTCTGCTGTCGCGTTGGGCGGCGTGGTGTCTTCGGCTGCGTTTGCCATCGCGTTGGACGGTGCGGTGTCTTCGGCTGCAGATTCGGTCGTGCGATGTCGCGCTTCGCCCCGGGCTGAACCCTCCGTCGCGTGGCCCTTGTTACTCAGGGTGAGTCAGCCTTCACAAGCCCGGCGGCCCGGGCGACGAGGCCGTTGCGGTCGATTTTCGCCGTCGAGGCCAGTGGGATTTCCTCGACAAACCAGACATGGCGAGGGTGTGCATAGGCGGGTCCGTTGGCCAGCGCGTACTGCTTTACCTCGTCGACCGTCAGCGTGCGGCCGGGTTCGACACGCACAAAGGCCGCCGGGAGCTGTCCCTTCAGCTCGTCGGGCACCGGGACGACCACGGCTTGGTGCACCGCAGGGTGCTTCTCGAGCATCTGCTCGACGGCGTCGGGGTAGATGTTCTCGCCGGCGCACACGAACATGTCGTCGACGCGGCCGACGAAATAATAGAAGCCGTCGGTGTCACGGGTCATCAGATCGCCCGTGTGGTACCAGCCGTCGGTCAGCCGTTCGGACGTGACCTCGGGCAGGTTGTGATAGCCGGTCATGACACCGGGGGAGCGCACCCACAGCTCGCCGGCATCGCTGTCGGTGCCCGTGTTCGGGTCGACCAACCGCAACTCGACCTTGGGGTGCTGGTGGCCGACGGAGATCTTGGGCCGCGGCTTGCCCTCGGGATGAGGGCCGAACTCAAGCACGGCCTCGGTGGTGCCATAACCGTTGGAGACGACTGCCCCCGGGAGCAGCCGCTGCACGTCGTCGAACAGGGCCTCAGTCAGCGGGGCCGAGCCGATGAATGCGCGCTGCACCGAGGACAAGTCGGGCACCTCCTGGCCGGCGGCAACCCGGGAGGCGATCTCGGCGGTGACAAGGGCGAACATCGTCGGTACGCCTGAGCACATCGTGACGTTGTGATCTGCGATGGCATCGATGTACCCCGAGGCGGTGAAGCCCGGTAGGAGAACTACGGTGCCGCCGTTTGCGAACGCCAGCTTGGACGACATGGAAGCGTTCTTGTGGTAAAGCGGGGCGGAGACGAGCATGACCTCGCCCGGCATCGCAGCGCCGTACTCGAGCACCGTGAAGGTGACGTTGCGATGGGTCAGCAGGACGCCCTTGGGCCGGCCCGTCGAGCCCGAGGTGTAGATCTGCACGGCGATGTCGTCGTCGTGGACATCGGCTGCGGTGCTCAACGGCTGATGAGCCGTCACGGCATCCCATTCGGGGGTGCCGATGACGATGTGCGGCATGCCCGGGGGCACCAGCGAAGCGTGCTCCGCATCGGAGATGACCAGTTGAACATCGGCGTCGTCGAGGATGTACGCCTGGGTCTCGGCGGGAAGCCGAGTGTTGAGCGGCACGAACACCAACCCGGCTGCCGGGGCGCCGAACATCACGTCGTAGTACTGGCCGCAGTTGGCAGCGAGCAGCCCGACCCTCGTGAACGGTGCCAGCCCCCGGGCGGCCAGGCCTGCCCCGCAGCGCAGCGCCCGGTCCCGGAGTTGGCCGGCCGTGACGTGCTCAGGCGGTGACGCCGACCGGTCGATGAGCACGACGGCATCATCGTGGGGCGCACGTTCAAGCAATTCGGCGACGTTCATCGCCATCGCAGGCTACGACGGCGAGCTGTTGGTGACAGCGAGCTGTTGGTTGTTCGCGGCGTCGTGCTGCTGGCTGTTTGAGGTGGCCAGCCGCTAGCTGCCTACGACAGCTCGGATGCGGGTTCGGTTTCAGCTTCGGCGAGTGTGTCGGCAGCGATTGTGCTGTTGGGTGCAGACTCGACTTCGACGAGCGTGTCGAAGAAAGCCGCAGTTCCGACGTTGGCGTCGGGGTCGCCGCGTGTGGCGTTGGTGAGCACGTTGACGGTTCGCCCGGCCGCATCGCCGGCCCACCAACCGAACGGCACGGCGACGAGTCCCCGTTGCAATCGGTCGGTGATGGTCGCTTCGACGAACAGCTCGCCCCGGTCGTTGAACACACGAACACGGTCGTCTTCGGCGATGCCGCGAGCTTCCGCGTCGTCGGAGCTGATCTCTAAGCGCGGTCGGGGCGGGTTCGGCAGGTGATGGGCAAATCCGCCGTAGAAACTGTTGAGGAACCGCTGGTGCTGCTTCGGGCTCATAAGCGACAGGGGATAGCGCCTGGCCAGCGCAGCGTCACCGCTCGGCGACTCCATGGCCGGCTGGTACCGAAGCGCGCCGAGTTGCAGAGGACCCAGATGTCGGAACGGTGCTGCGGCGTCGAGCGTTGCGCGGGGGGCAGCGTCACCGTTGTCGCCGGACGCGCTGGTGTTATCGGGCGCACCGGCCGCATCGGACAGCGGCCGGGGTGCAAGCGGCACCTCTCGCTCGGTCAATGCAGACCAGCCGGGTGGCACGGCCAGTCGTGCCCAGCCCTCGCGCTCCAGCCTCTCGTAGGTGATGCCGTCGAGCCACGGGTGGCCGCTCGCCAGCAGGTCTCGTGCCACCCGTTCATCGCTGTCGGCGAGGCCGGGGCCATCAAGCTCCAGCGCGCCAGCGAGCCGGCGGAAGATCTCGTTGTTGGGCAGGCACTCGCCGACGGGGTCGATGGCGGGCAGGTTCAGCGACACATACAGGTGACCCCACGCATTCATCAGGTCGAGATGCTCGATCGCGGTGGTGGTCGGCAGCACGATGTCGGCGTAGCGGGCAGTGTCGGTCATGAACTGCTCGATCACCACGGTGAACAGGTCATCGCGTTCGAGCCCGGCGATCACCCGGTTCTGGTCGGGTGCCACGACCGCCGGATTGCAGCCGTAGTTCACCAGCACGGTCACCGGCGGGTTCAAGCCGGCGTCAACTAGCACCTCGCCGAGCGCGGACGCATTCACGACACGCTGCGGGCCCGCCGGCGGGGCAAGATCGGCCAGCGCCGTATCGAAGAACACCTGCGTCGACCGCATGTAGCCGACACCCGCCACTGCGGCCAACGCAGCCACAGACCGGTGGATGTCACGCCCGTGCTCGCGATGCTCCATGCCGATCAACGCACGCAGCACGGCCGGTTGCTCGTGCGCGATGCGGTGTGCCAGGCGAACGATGTCTGCCTCATCGAGGCCGGTGACGGCGGCCGCTTCGCCGAGGCTCAGCGAACGAGCCTCACTGCGCAGCTCCGGCCAGCCGCCGGCGCTGGCGGCCAGGCGCTCCTCGTCGATGAGACGCTCACGGTCGAGCACCCCGATCAGCCCGAGCACCAAGGCCACATCGGTGCCCGGACGCGGCTGAACATGCCAATCGGCCCGCTGCGCTGTCATCGTGCCCACGGGATCGACCACGATCACCGTCGCCCCGCTGTTGCGAGCGGTCTCGATGTAGGGCCACATGTGGCGGTTGGTGAGCAGCGTGTTGGTGCCCCACAGCACGATGGTGCGGGCGCCGGCGATCTCTTCGGGATCGGCACCGAGCGGCAGCCCCAGCACATCGGCGGCGCCATACCAGGCGGTGACGCCACAGAAGTGCCGGTTGAGCCTCGTGGCCCCCAGCGCGGCAAAGAAGCGCTCGGCCAGGACGCCCCGCTGCACGAGCCCTTGGGTGCCGTCCGACGAGTAGGGCAGCACCGTCTCGCCGCCATGGCGGGCGACGGCGGTGCTGATCCGCTCAGCGATCTCGGCGATCGCAGCGTCCCAACTAATCGGCTCAAAACGCCCTGCACCCTTGGAACCGCTTCGCCGCAGCGGCCGCAGCAGCCGGTCGGGGTGATACACCCGGTCGAGGAACGGGTTCACCTTCGGGCAGAGCTGTCCGTCGGTGAACGGATGGGCGGGATCGCCCCGCAGGTTCACGGCCACGCCGCCACGGACAGTGACCTCCCAGGCGCACGTATCGGGGCAATCGTGGTGGCACGCTCCGCGCACGACGGTCTCGGCGGCGCTCATCCGAGGACGTCCCTGGGCCACGAGATTCGGTGTGGCGCTCCGCGGTGGCCGCAGATGTCGGCGGCGCTCATCCGAGGACGTCCCTGGGCAGCAGCGAGTGCATCACCCCTAGCATGGCGTATCGAAGCCGGGGCGCCCTCATCGGATTCCGGGCGCAGCCGGCACGAGGCGAACTGCCCATGGCACAGACGACATTCTCGGCGATGCCAGTCGCCGCGCCACCCCTTGGCGAGCCGGCGCGCCTGTTCAGCGGACCATTCCTGATCCTCAACATCAGCGCCCTGTTCTCGGCGATCTCGTTCTCCTCGATGCTGCCGCTCACGGCGTTGCTGGTGACCAAGCAGACAGGTGGCGGCGATGTGGCGGTCGGCTTTGCCATCGGCGTGTTCGCCATCACGGCGATCGCAGCCCGGCCGCTCATCGGGCGTCTTGGCGACGAGCGCGGCCGCCGCTTGCTGATCGTCATCGGCGGCTTCACTACGGCAGCGACGTTCTTTGGGCACATCTGGGCCGACACCTACGTCGTGATCCTGATCATGCGCATGCTGACCGGGGCGTTCCAGGGAATGTTCTTCGTCGGCAGCGCGGCGATGATCAGCGATCTCGCTCCGGAGGATCGCCGGGGCGAAGCCATCAGCTGGTTCTCGGTGTTCCTCTACTTCGGCATGGGCCTGGGACCGGGACTGGGAACGATGATCGAGGAGTGGGGCGACTCCTCGTTCGCATTCGGGGGTTTCGATGCGGCATTCGCCCTCGCGGGAGTGCTGATGGCCCTGTCGGCCGTTATCGGCTGGTTTCTTCCACGGGACTCGCCGAGCGAACTGGTCCAGCCCTTCGCCGGGGGTCAAGCAAACAGGTCTGCGAGCGGCCAGGAGTACGGGGCCGCGAGTAACACGTCGCGTCTGGAGATGCGTAGCTCACGCGCCGCACACCCCTTGGTCTTCCAACTCGTCGGGGAAGGGGGGAACGCTGTTCAACCGTTCACGAGACTGAGCGAGCAGCTGTCGGCGGGTACTCAGGCGCCGACAGGTACTGAGCCGCCGCCGGGCAGCTCCAACGCCGGTGGGGTCTTCTACAAGCCGGCCCTGTGGCCCGGGACCATCCTTGCGATGGGGATCATCATCATCCCGGCGCTGTACGGCTACCTGCCCAAGCTGGCCGAGGAGCACGGTCTCGGTTGGCTCGGCCCAGTGTTCTTCGTCTACAGCATGCTGGTGCTGGTGCTCCGCATCATCGGGCGCAAGCTGCCCGACACCTTGGGCACGAAACGCACGGCCACGCTGGCGCTCATCGGCGCCGCAGCCGGCATGGTCGTGATGGGCACCTTCGTTTCGGTATTGGGGCTCTACATCGCAGTGGTCATCCTGGCCCTCGGCGGCTCACTGCTGTACCCGGCGCTCATGGTTGCAGCGGTCGAAGGCGTGCCGCCCAACGAGCGAGCCCGCGCGCTCAGCACATTCACGATGTTCTTCGAGCTCTCGGCAGGCATCGGCGGGCCGATTCTGGGCCTGTCGGCATGGCTCCTCGGCGCCACAGTCGGTGCCTTCTACGCAGCGGCGGCCTGCTCGCTGCTCGGCATAGTGCTGCTCGGCATCTGGCAGCGCGGCCTAGCCGCCACCCCCTAGCAAGCCCGACGACATGCGCATCGAGGACGCAGCCGAGGCCGAGCGGCAGAGGTCGATCGACCGCGCCTTGGTTGAGGGATACCGGCGGCAGCCGCCGACGGTCATCGAGGACACTGCAGCGGTCGACGCACTTCGCCGCAGCATCGCTGAAGAGCCTTGGTGACGGCACTCCTCGCAGCACCGCAAGCGCAGCGAGAGCGGGCGACCTGGCACCTGAGCACCCCCATGGTGACGCCCTGAGCAGGTTCTCGTATCCGTGCTGGCCTGCGGAAATTCGATTGCCTCTACTTTGGTGTACTCAGTAGTGTGAATGGCATGGCGCAACGCCGTTATCCGAAAGGTTCAGGCCGCGGTGGTCAGTTCGCGCCCGGGCCGCGCCGCCCGGCAAACCCAGCGACGGAAGCAGCTGCGAAGCAGGCGTCGGTGAGCGCCGCTGTCGCCGATCTCGACGACAGAAGCCCTTGCCGCACAGATACCGAAGAGGAGCACTGGCTCGCAATCCCAGACGAGGAGCGCGCGGCATTGCTCGCGGAAGCCAAGAAATACCTAGCTCACTTGCGCACAGAAGTCGGTGAACCCTCGGAAAAGCACCGGCGGCGGTCCGCAGCACTTGTGGAAAGCATCAAGCGGGCCCGAATTGCGCACTCTCGCCCATGAGTGTGCTGGTGCTCGATTCCGGCGCTGTGTCTCACCTTGCCCGCGGTGGCGAGCAGGCGCTGTCGGACTTCGAGGCACTCGTGGGGGAAGGCCTATGGCCACCAGTGATTCCGACCGTCGTGCTTGCGGAATGCCTCTCAGGACGACCGCAAGATGATGTCGTCGTTGAGATCCTGTTGAAGAGCTGTTCGGTCTTGGAAACGGTGACTCGTGAGACAGCCAAGCGAGCCGGCGAGTTGAGAAGACTGGCAGGACGCGGATCAGCAGTCGATGCCGTCGTCGTGGCTATGGCCGAACCTGCTGGCACGATTCTCACTGACGACTTGAAGGATTTGGCAGCATTGGCGCAGCAGTCGGATCGCGTGTCGGCATTGCCGATCAAATCGGGCAGAGGCCACAGGGCGAGGCGCTAACGGGCTCAGCTCGTGCCGAGCAGGATCATTGATGCGGCGTAGATGGCGAGCAGGGCGATGCCGTCGATGCGCCCGGCGCGCTTGCCGACGAGGGCGCCGAGGTAGGCCAGCAGGACCACGGCCATCATCGCCCCGATGCCCAAGCCGGTCAGCGACGGCGAATCGATGGCGCCGGCGCCCACCAAGCCCATCGCCCCACCCACGGCGAGGCTGTTGAACACGTTGGAGCCGAACAGGTTGCCCACGATCAGCTCGGCATGGCCTTTGCGGGCGGCGGCTACGACGGTCGCCAGCTCGGGAAGCGAGGTGCCCAACGCCACCACCGAGAACCCGATGAACCCGCCGCTGAGGCCCCAGGCTTCCGCGAGGTTGGTTGCGCCTTCGACCGCGAGCTGCGCTCCGACGAGGACGCCGAGGAGGCCCACCACTGCTCTGACGAGGCTTCCCAGCGGCCTCCCGGCGTCTTGAGCGAGGCCGGCGGGCCCTGCGTCGGCCACGGGGTCGTCGTGCGACGAGCGAATGAGCCAGACCAGCGTGAGGGCCATCAGCACCGCGAGCAGCCCGCCTTCGAGCCGGCTGAGGTCGCCGTCGATCACCAGCAAGGCGAAGATGGCAGCGGTCGCCACCGACCACGGAACGTCGCGCCGCAGCGCGGTGCGCGAGAACGGGATCGGCATCAGCAACGCGGCCACGCCGAGGCCCAGGCTGAGATTGGCCACGTTCGAGCCGACGATGTTGCCCACGCCGATATCGGGATTGCCGTCGATGGCCGCCAGCGACGACACGACCATCTCGGGGGCGGACGTCCCGAAGCCCAGGACCACTGCGCCGATCACGGCGGGCCGCATGCGCAGCGCCGTCGCCAGACGCGACGCACCGGCCACGAACTGATCCCCGGCCACCACCAGCAGGACCAGCCCCGCCAGCAGCGCCAGCAAGGCCCAGATCATCGCTGAGCAGTTCTCATCGAGCGTTGCCGGAGGCTGCTAGTGGTTGTGCCGCGGGGTGCCATGGGTGCGGGCGGTGTCGCGGTACTTGACTGCGGGGCGCAGCACCATGCCCTCGTCGAACTGCGAAACGATCGACCGCTGGATCTCCTGCCACGGGGTGTGCGACGGCGGCACGGGGTAGCCGCCGGCCGCGTCGAGATCAGCCCGGCGCTGGGCCAGCTCGTCGTCGTCCACCAGCATGTCGGCGCTGCCGCGCCGCAGGTCGATCCGCACACGATCTCCGGTGCGCAGCAATGCCAGGCCGCCTCCGACAGCGGCTTCGGGCGCAGCGTTCAGGATCGACGGCGAGCCTGACGTACCCGACTGGCGACCGTCGCCAATGCAGGGCAGCGAATGCACTCCGCGCACCAGCAACGCCGCAGGCGGCTGCATGTTGACCACCTCGGCACCGCCGGGATAGCCGACCGGACCAGTGCCGCGCACGAACAGCATGCAGTACTCGTCGATGTCGAGATCGGGGTTGTCGATGTTGGCCCGGTAGTCCTCCGGCCCGTCGAAGACGATGGCTCGCCCCTCGAACGCATCGGGATTGTCGGGATCTGACAGGTAGCGCTCGCGGAACTCGTCGGAGATGACGCTCGTTTTCATGATGGCGCTGTCGAACAGGTTGCCCGACAGGTTGATGAAGCCGGCATCGGCCAGCAGCGGCTCATCTGCAGCTCGGATCACATCGGCGTCTTTGATCTGCGCCCCGGCGCAGTTCTCGCCGATGCTGCGGCCGTTGGCGGTCAGCGCATCGGGGTGCGGCAGCAGCCCCGCACGCATCAGCTCGCCGACCACCGCGGGCACGCCACCGGCATGGTGGTAATCCTCGCCGAGATACTCCCCGGCCGGCATCAGATTCACCAGCAGCGGCACGGCGAAGCCATGCTTTTGCCAGTCGTCGTTGTCGAGCGGCACGCCGAGATGCGCCGCAATCGCATTCAGATGGATCGGTGCGTTGGTGGAACCGCCGATCGCGGAATTGACCACGATCGCGTTCTCGAACGCCTCGCGGGTCATGACATCGGAGGGTCGAAGGTCTTCGCGCACCATGTCCACAATGCGCAGGCCTGTTCGGTACGCCATCTGCGCCCGTTCCCTGTACGGGGCAGGAATGGCGGCAGAGCCTGGCAGCTGCATGCCCAGGGTTTCGGCCAGCGAGTTCATCGTGGTGGCGGTGCCCATCGTGGAGCAGTAGCCGACCGACGGGGCCGAAGAGGCCACCAGATCAATGAATCCGGTGTCGTCAATCTCGCCCGCTGCGTACATCTCGCGGGCCTTCCATACGACAGTGCCCGATCCTGTGCGGCGACCTTCGTGCCAGCCGTTCAGCATGGGTCCCACCGAGAGCGCGATAGCAGGCAGGTTGACGGTGGCGGCAGCCATGAGGCACGCCGGCGTCGTCTTGTCGCAGCCGATCGTGAGCACTACGCCATCGAGCGGGTACCCCTGCAGCACCTCGACGAGGCCCAAGTACGCCAGGTTGCGGTCGAGCGAAGCCGTGGGCCGCTTGCCGGTCTCTTGGATCGGATGCACGCCGAACTCGAAGGCAATGCCGCCGGCTTCGCGGATGCCTTCGCGCACCCGTTTGGCCAGCTCGAGATGGTGGCGGTTGCACGGCGAGAGGTCCGAACCGGTCTGGGCGATGCCGATGATCGGCTTGCCCGACTGAAGCTCCTCACGCGTCAAACCGAAGTTGGCGTATCGCTCCAGGTAGAGCGCCGACATGAGCGGGTCGCCCTCGATGTCGAACCAAGCCGCCGAACGCAGTCCGCCGCGTCCGATGCCGGGATCGGGACCGCCCGCGGGATGCATCGAACGGGGGTCAGTTGCATCTGAATCTGGTTCGGAAGCCACCGGGCCACACTACGCCGGAGCACGCAGCAGCGGTATTCCTGCGCCAGTCCCATGCCTTGTCGGTTCTCTGCGCAGTCGCGCCGGCCATGACGGCATTCCTGCGCAGGTTTCGGGCCACGACGGCCACGCAGGCCCAGAACTAGTGCCGCGTCAACAAACGTTTGCGTGGTTGCACCACCCAGCTCGGCCAGGCGCACTGGGAACTCCGGCGCAGCGTCGCACATCGAAGGTTCCCTGACACGGCACTAGTGTGAGATGCCTGTGCGACGAGGGGGTTTGCATGGATCCGAGTCCGGAAGTACTGCTGGATCTGCACCGGCGAATGGTGCGCATCCGTCACTTCGAAGAGGCCGCCGGCAAGCTCGCCGAGCAGAACCGGCTGCCCGGTTTCCTGCACCTGTACGTGGGGGAGGAAGCCGTCGCCGCGGGGTGTGCGCCAACCTCGACGACGACGACCAGATCAGCTCGACCCACCGGGGACACGGGCACCTCGTGGCCAAAGGCGGCGACTACGGCGGGATGATGGCTGAGCTGATGGGCAAGGCCACCGGCTACTGCGGGGGCAAGGGCGGCTCCATGCACATCTGCGACCTCGACCTCGGCATGCTCGGCGCCAACGGCATCGTGGGCGGCGGCGTGCCGATCGCGGTGGGTGCGGGGTTCGCTAACAAGTACCGGGGCAACGACCGGGTCTCGGTGGTGTTCTTCGGCGACGGTGCCTCGAACATCGGCGCATTTCACGAAGCGGCCAACATGGCAGCCGCTCTGTCGCTGCCAGTGCTGTTCGTCTGCGAGAACAACGAGTACGGCGAGTTCACGCCGCGTGATCGCACGATGGCCATCACCGACGTGGTCGACCGTGCCGCCGGTTACGGCATGCCCGGCGCAATCGTCGACGGCATGGATGCGGTTGCCGTGTGGGAAGCAGCCAACGAGGCCGTGGGCCGGGCCCGCCGGGGCGAAGGCCCCTCGTTCATCGAGGCCAAGACCTACCGCTTCTACAACCACCACGGCGTGCAGACGCTCGGCATGAAATACCGCAGCGACGACGAGCTCGAGCAGTGGAAACAGCGAGACCCGATCGAGCTGTTCGAGGATCGGCTCGCCGCAGCCGGCGTGCTCGACGCCAGCGGCGCCCAGGCAGTACACGCCGCAGCCGAGGCCGACATCGAGGCGGCCATCGCGTTCGCCGAAGAGAGCCCGCTGCCCGACCCCGACAGCCTGCTCGTCGATGTCTACACCCAGCCCGCGTACTCAGGAGTTTCGTCATGACTCAGGCAACCGACCCCAACGGGCGCAGCATCGCCTACGGCGCCGCCTTCGCCGAGGGGCTCGCGCAGATGATGGACGACGACCCGGACGTCTTCGTGGCCGGCGAGGACGTCGGCCGGGCCGGGGGAGTGTTCGGCTCGTTCCGAGGGCTCAACGACCGCTTCGGCGACCTGCGGGTCGTCGACACGCCCATCAGCGAGCAGGCCATCGTGGGTCTCGGCACCGGGGCTGCGGTGAGCGGCCTGCGCCCAGTGGTCGACCTGATGTTCATGGACTTCATCCTCGTGGCCATGGACCAGATCGTGAACCAGGCGGCGAAGCTGAAGTACATGTTCGGCGGCAAAGCCACGCTCCCCATGACGATCACCACCAGTGCCGGTGCCGGGCTGTCCGCGGCGGCACAGCACAGCCAGAGCCTCGAGGCGATGCTGTGCCACATTCCCGGGCTGAAGGTGGTGATGCCGTCGAACCCGTATGACGCCAAGGGCCTGCTCATCTCGTGCATCCGCGACGACAACCCCACCGTGTTCATCAAGCACAAGCGGCTGCTGGGTCTCAAAGGCGGCGTGCCCGAAGATATGTACGAGGTGCCGTTGGGATCGGCGAACACCGTGCGATCCGGCGACGACATCACCGTGGTCACCTACGGCCGGATGGTGCACGAGGCGACCTCGGCTGCGACCGCGTTAGCCGCCGAAGGCGTCGAGTGCGACGTGATCGACCTGCGCACCCTGCAGCCGCTCGACATCGACACGGTGATCGCCTCGGCCCGCCGGACGAGCCGCGTCGCGGTGGTGCACGAAGCGGTCCGGTTCGGCGGCCTCGGCGGCGAGATTGCATCGCAGATCGCTGAGGAAGCCTTCGACTACCTCGATGCACCGATCGAACGTGTCGGCGCACCGTTCAGCCCGGTGCCGTTCAGCCCGGTACTCGAGAAGGAATGGGTGCCCAACGCCGACATGATCGGCGAGCGAATCCGAGCCCTCGCCGCCGCGTGAGGCGCGCAGCCGGCAGTCGGGCGGTCACGCGGGCTGAGTGGCTGACTGAGTGGCTGCCAACTCGATGACGCCGATGGAACGACCGCCCGGCAACGCAGTGGGCATCGTTGCCAACCCGCTTGCCGGCAAAGACCTCAGACGCCTGACCTCGGGCGCCACGCCGGTCTCGGACGCAGTCAAGATCGGCGCTATCCGGCGCGCCGTCGTGGGCGCAGTGGAGGGCGGGGCAAGCCGTGTGCTGATCAGCGGCGACCGGGCACGGCTGGGGGAGCGAGCGCTGGCAGGGCTGAGGCTGCCGCCGACTGGGGAGGGCTCCGGTAGCGCTGTGCCGCACGCCGAGGTGCTGGCGGCGCATGGCTGGCATACCGGCCGTGATTCACAACTGGCCGCCGCACAGTTCCGTGATCGAGGTGTGGGGGCGGTGATTGCGCTCGGCGGCGACGGCACTCAGCGCGATGTCGCCAAGGGCTGGCGAGATGTGCCGCTGGTACCGCTGGCGGTCGGCACCAACAACGTGTTCCCGCTCCAACTTGAGGCCACGGTCGCCGGCTTCGCCGCGGGAGCGGTGGCGAGCGGCTGGGCCGGCGTAGCCGAAGTCACATCGCAGGCGAAGATCATCGACGTCACGCTGGAGGCTGAGCCCGATGGCGAAGCTGTGGCCCGAGCGGCCCGTGAGCCCAATCGCATGAGAATTGGGGAACAAGAGCGGGAAGCAACTGGTGCGGCAGCGAGAAGCCTCGTTAGTTCGCGCATGCCCGTGGAGGGGAGCTCGCACGCCGATGTTGCGCTCGTGGACGTATGCCTGGTGCGGGGATCGTTCGTGGGCGCACGCGCCGTGTGGGAGTCGGCATCGGTGAGCGAGATCGTCGCTGCGATCGCCGAGCCGGACTCGGTGGGGCTGTCTGCCATCGCTGCGGCCGTGGCCCCAGTTCGACGACACGAGACCGGCGCGGCCCATGTGCGCCTGGGATGTACGCCGGGCTCGGGATCAGCACCGGGCGGCAGGCGAATCCGGGCAGCCGTGATGCCCGGCAGCTATTCCGACATCGACATTGCCCTGTGCGAGCGGCTCGCGTTCGGCCAGCCCGTCACGCTGCGCGGCCCCGGCGTGCTGGCCCTGGACGGGGAGCGAGAGATTGTGCTGGGCGCCGGCGAACGGGCAACGATCACCGTCAACCCCGACGGGCCGCATGTGATCGACGTGGGCGCAGCGGTTGCAGCGGCGCAGCGACGGCGCTACCCCTTCAGCCCTGCGCCCGCAGGACGAGGGGACTTCGATGGCCGTTGAGTTTGCGATGCCGAAGCTCGGTCTGACGATGGAGTCGGGCACGATCCTGCGTTGGCTGGTGCCCGACCGCGCCGAGGTCACCGCAGGGCAGTCGGTGCTGCTGGTGGAAACCGACAAGGTCGAGACCGAGATCGAGTCTTCGGGCAGCGGCGTGCTGGCCCAGACCGGCGAGGTAGGCGAGGAGTATCTCTGCGGCGTGAGGATCGGCTGGTTGCTGGAGGCCGGCGAGGAACCGCCGGCCAGTGACACTGCGCCGGCTGGCCCGCCGGCTGCTGCTCCGGTGCAGGCCGGCGGAGTTCCGGCACACCCAGGCTCCGCCCAACCTGCTGCCACCCCGGCTGGGCAAGGCTCCCCCCGACCTGCTGCCGCGCCGGTGCGCGCTCCGGGCGAGCGCATCCTGGCGTCGCCGGCGGCCAAGCGATTGGCCCGCGAGCTCGGCGTCGAGTTGGCAGCAGTCGCAGGGTCAGGACCCAAGGGCCGCATCACCGAGCGAGATGTTCGGGCCGCGAGCGAAGCACCGCAGGCAGCCGATCCGGCAACCGTCGGGGGATCCACGGAGCCCGGGCCAGGAGTATCGGCATCGTCGCCGGCAGCGGGGTCGCCGACGCATGGGCCGGATGGGTCGGTGCAGCCGCCGGCAACGCTCGCTGCGCGGCAGCTTGCCGACCTGCTCGGCGCCGACCTGCGTGGTGTGCAAGCCAGCGCTGCCGATGGACGCATCTCACGAGCCGATGTAGCCGCCTATGTCAGAACGCTCCTGTCCGGACTGAGTGCCGGTGCTCTCACCCCTTCGGGGCGGGCCGCGGAGTCTGCGGGCGAAACGTCCAGAAAATCCGCGGCGCCCGACCCGGCACCGCCTTTGACCCAGACGCCGTCAGAGCAGATCCCGCTGCGCGGCATGCGGGGCGTGATCGCGGAGCGCATGAGCGCGTCCCTGCGCTCGATGGCCCAGCTCACGCTCACGATGGATGTCGACATGAGTGCCGTCGTGGCGGAACGCAAAGCGCTCGCCAAAGCTGCCCGCAGTGGCGACGCCGATGGCCGTGACGATGCCAACGGTGGTGGCGCCGACAACCGTGGCGTTACCGGCGAACCTGAAACCGGCGCAGCATCAACAAGTGGAGTGGTCCCCGGCTACACCGACTTCGTGGTTGCTGCGGCGACGGCGGCGTTGGGCGAGCATCCACGGGTGAATTCCCAAGTCACCGACGACGCGGTTGCGCTCTTGCCACACATACATGTCGGGCTTGCCGTCGCACTCGACGACGGCCTGCTCGTGCCAGTCGTCCGCCATGCCGACCGCCTCAGCCTCGACGAGATTGCGGCGGAGACCACGCGACTCGCCACCGGGGCCCGCGACGGCACGCTGGGCTACGACGACTACCAGGGCGCCACATTCACGGTGACCGCCTTGGGCATGTTCGGCGTGGACGCCTTCACGCCGATCATCAATGCGCCGAACACGGCGATCTTGGGCGTCGGCCGCATCCGCGAAGACACCGTCTGGTCAGATGGCAACCCGGCAGCCCGCCCGACGCTCACGCTCTCGCTGACCTGGGACCACCGGGCCTTCGACGGCGCTCCCGCAGCCCGGTTCGCCGGAGCAATCCGCGACTGGCTCGAATCGCGCTAGCCCGCGCCGCTCAGACGTCTGCGTAGCTGCGCTTGGCGACCTCTTCGAGCATGACCTCGGTGGCGCCGCCGCCGATCGGCAGGATGCGGGCATCGCGGCACATCCGCTCGATCGTCGACTCGCGCATGTAGCCCATGCCTCCGTGGAACTGCATGCAGTCGTACATGACGCGGTTGACGACCTCGGCCCCGAAGGCCTTCACACCCGACATCTCCTTGGTGGCGTCGATGCCCTGCTCAGCCAGCCATGCGGCGTGGTACATCGAGGCCCGCACCGCGTCTACCTGCGCCTGGTTCATCGCCATGCGTTGACGGATCGCGCCCAAGTCGTACAACGAGCTGCCGAACGCCTTGCGCTGCTGGGTGTAGGCGTTGGTCAGGTCGATCGCGACCTGAGCTGCACCGATGCCCATTCCCACTATCACCATCCGCTCGTTCTGGAAGTTCGCCATGGCGGCGTAGAAGCCACGGTGCACCTCGCCGAGCAGATGATCGCCGGGAAGCCACACGTCGTTCAGCACCAGCTCGGCAGTATCCGAGCAGCGCCAGCCGTGCTTGTCGAGCTTGCGGGCCACTTCGAAGCCCTCGGCCGCTGTCGGCACCAGGAACATGGAGATCCCGTAGCGGTCATCGGGATTGGTGCGCGCTGCCAGCGCGATCACATCGCCGTACACGGCACCGGTGATGAAGGTCTTGGTGCCGTTGAGACGCCAGCCGTCGCCGTCGGGCACCGCGGTGGTGCGCAGCCCCGCCACGTCGGAACCTGCGTCGGGCTCGGTCACCCCGATGCACATCATGGTGTCGCCCGACTGGATCGACGGCAGCCAATGCTCGAGCTGTTCTTCGGAGCCTGCATTGAGCAGGTGCGGCAGTGCCATGTCGGTGTGCACCAAGATGTTCGCCTCGAAGCCAGCGAACGTCGAGGTGCCGAGCGCTTCGGCAAAGGTCGCCGAAGCGAGCGGGCCGAGCCCGAGACCGCCCCACCGCTCGGGGACGCGCAGCGAGAACATCCCCAGCTCGCCCATGCGCTTGTAGATCTCACGCGGGACCTGCCCGGTTTCCTCCCACGCATCGCCGACTGGTGTGACCTCATTGGCCACGAACGCGACCGTCTGTTCGTAGATCGCCTCCAGCTCATCGCTCATGTAGATGTTGCGATTGACGGTCATGCTCACTCACTGCCTCCGAGATGTGCCGTCCGCAGTGCGTCCACCTGCGGCGATCTCACGATACGAGCATCACCGCCGAGCGCGCCCGGCGGTACCTGTCGACGCGTGATCTAGCCAGCAGGTGCGGGAGCGGAACCCTGCTGCACCAGCTCGGCTAGCGGGTCGCCGCGGCGGAAGCGGTCGAGCAGCACATCAGCGTCGAAGAGCACCCCGATCGGGTTCTCGGCGAAGACCGGCCCGTTCATGAACTCGATGCACTCTTCCATCGTGGCGAAATTCTCGACCTGGAACTCCACACCGTTGCCGTCGGGATCGGCGTAGTACATCGAGGTGGTCGGCCCGTGGTTGATTGTGCGCACCGGCATGATGTCGGCGGTGCGCAACCGCTCGTAGTGGTCCATCAGGTCACTGAAGCTGCCCATCGAGTACGCAATGTGCTCGAGCGTGCCCTTGCGCGACTCGTAGCGACCCGGCTGGCCCCGGTTGACGAATGCCATCCGGTGATGTTCGTCGTCGTAGGAGATGAAGCAGATGAACTCGTTCTCATGGACGACCTGTGCCGCCAGCACGGTGCACCACCAGTCGCGCGCCGCCGGAATGTCGTCGGTGCGAAACACGCAATGAGCCATCTTGGTCGGCAGGCGAACGTGCGGCACGTCGGTTCGCGAAGACATGGCAACCCCTCCGGTATGGCCGCTCAGCCCCGATGCGGCCCAGCCGCCACCACAGTACCGAGAAGTACTCCGCCGGGTTTCTTCGTGACAGACTCGGCGCTCGTGCAGAGGGTCATCGCGTTGGACATGGAGGGCGTGCTGACGCCCGAGATCTGGATAGCGGTGGCTCAGCGCACCGGGATCGACGAACTCAGACGCACGACCCGTGACGAGCCGGACTACGACGCGCTGATGCAGTACCGGATCGACGTGCTGAACACCCACGACGTGTCGCTCGATCAGATCCGCGAGGTCATCGCAGAGCTGCCCCTGTTGGAGGGAGCGCGAGAATTCCTCGACGAGCTCCGCCACCGTTGGGTCGTGGTGCTGCTCTCGGACACTTTCGAGCAATTCGACGATCATTTCTTGGAGCTGATGGGTTACCCGCACCTGCTGTGCCACCGGCTCGACGTGGTCGACGGGCGTTTGGCGGGCTGGCGACGCCGGGCGAACGACGCCAAGCGCCGCGCCGTCGAGGCATACCGCGCGCTGAACTACCACGTGACCGCCGTCGGTGACTCCTACAACGACCTCACCATGCTGCGGGCAGCCGATGTCGCGAGCCTGTTCCGATGCCCCGAGGCAGTGGCCGAGGCGAACCCGGACCTGCCTGCGGCATTCACCTACGACGAGTTGATGCGTTGGATCGAGAGCGTGCAGGTGCCTGCATCAGAAAGCGGCTGCTGCACTTGACGCCCCCGACGCTGATCCGCCGGTGCAACCCCGCAAGGCAAATGGGCGGCGCGGATACGCTGCGATCCACATGTTCTGACAACTACTAGGGACGGAGCAAAGCAATGGCGATCGAAGTCGGCGACCAGATTCCCGATGTGACGCTGCGAGTACTGGACGATGGCGGCATGCCAGCGCCGGTGCAATCCAGCGAGATGCTGGGCAGCGGCAAGGTGGTGCTGTTCGCAGTGCCGGGCGCATTCACGCCTGGCTGCAGCAACGTCCACCTGCCGGGTTACGTCGAAGGCGCTTCCGAGCTTGCCGGCAAGGGCGTCGACAAGATCGTCTGCGTTTCGGTGAACGACGCTTGGACGATGGGTGCCTGGGCGCAGGCCCAAGGTGCCGAGGGCATCGAGATGGCTGCTGACGGCAACGGCGAATTTGCCGAGGCCATGGGCCTGGTCATGGATGGCTCGGGCTTCGGCCTGGGTTCTCGCTCGCGCCGGTACGCAGCGGTCATCGAGGACGGCACGGTCACGGCGCTCGAGGTGGAGCCCGGAGGCGACATCGAGGTGTCGAGTTGCTCTTCGATCTTGGGGAAGCTCTGATCCGCAGCAGACCACTGCGGGAGTGCGGCGCCTGGGAACGGGTGCCGCAACACGCATGACAACCGACACGGCGAGCGCTGACGATGCGGTTACATCGGCAGTGCACTTCGGTTTCGATGTCGGCGGCACGAAGATCTTCGGCGTGGCGGCCGATGGCAGCGGCGAGCTGCAGCGGACCCTGCGCGAGCCGACGCCTCACGGCGCCGAACCGTTGCTGAGGACGCTTGCGGCCATGGTGGCCCAGCTCGGGGCCGGATCCGGCCCGGTGTCGGTCGGCGTCGGGATGGCCGGCCTGATCACGATCGACGGTCGCGTGACGGTCTCGCCGAACATCGTCGGAGTCGACGGCGCCGACATCGGCTCGGGACTCAGCGAGATGCTGGGCCTGGATGTGTTTCTTGACAATGAGGTGAACTGCGCCGCCCGTTGGGAACTGGCCTCTGGAGCCGCGCGGGGTGTCCGCAACGGCGTCATGGTGGCGCTCGGCACCGGGATCGGCGGCGCATTCATGCTCGACGGCGCCGTGTTGCGAGGCTCGGGTGGGCTGGCCGGGGAGCCCGGCCACATGATCGTCGAGGCGGATGGTCGCCGCTGCGCGTGCGGGCGGCGGGGATGCTGGGAGATGTATGCATCCGGCTCCGCGCTGGCACGGATTGCCGCCGAGCGGCTGGGCACCGAGGTCACCGGTCCGGCGGTCACTGCTGCGGCACGTCGCGGGGATGCTGCGGCACTCGACGTGCTGGAAGAGTTCAGCTACTGGCTGGCGCTGGGCATCTCGAATCTGTGCATCTTGACCGACCCCGAAATGGTCGTGATCGGCGGCGGCCTCAGCGAGGACTGGGATCTGCTGGCGCAATCCGCCGAAGCGCACGTGAACGCGCTGCTCATCGGACGGTCCGCTGACTCGCGTCCAAGAATCGTGCCCTCCCAAGCAGGCGAGATCTCTGCGGCGCTCGGCGCCGCCATGGGCGGAGCGCAGGGCCACAGCGCCGCGATGGGCGGCGCACAGGGCCACAGTGCTGCCGCAGGCGACGGCCTTCCTCACGTGACGTGAGACTCCTGCGCACGGCCGTGCTGGTGCTGTTGACAGCAGCGGCTGGTCTGCTGCCCACGGTGGCGGCCCTGCGCATGAACGCATCGGCTGACGATGCAGCGGAGTACGCAGCATCGCTGCGTACTCCCGTTCTTGGGCCTGCGCCCGACGACAGTGCCGAGCCCGGACCGTCGGCGCTGCCGCTGCTGCGGGCCGAGCGCGCACCCGATGCACTGTGGCGAGCGGCGCAGGAGCATCACATCGGCACCGAGATGACCGCGTTCAGCTCGGACTGGCCCGAGCCGCACTGCCTCGCGATCTCGATTGCCGGCACCGAGGTGTTCTCGAGCAATCCCGACCCGGTGATCCCCGCATCAGTACAGAAGCTCATCACCGCCGCAGCAGCGCTGGCCGTCGTCGACCCCGATGAACGGCTCGTCACTCAGGTGCTGACCGATGCCGAGATCGTCGACGGCACCCTCGACGGCACCGTCTGGGTCGTCGGCGGCGGCGATCCGCTGATCATGACCCAGTCGTACGCAGATTCTCACCGCCGCCAGCCGCAACTCCGCACGCCGGTGGAAGACCTTGCCGACGAACTCCTCGGGCTCGGCATCGAGACGCTGCGGGGCAATCTCATCGCGGATGAGTCTCGTTACGACACGACACGGTTTCCCGAGACGTGGCCGCAGCGTTACATCACCCAGCTCAACAGCGGCCCGCTGTCTGCGCTGAATCTGAACGACGGCATCACGGGCTTCACGACGACGCTGTCTGCTGCGGAACACCCGGCACGCTGGTTTGTCTCCACCTTGGCCGACCTGCTGCGGGTTCGGGGCGTCTCGGTGGACGTCGAGATCGGCGTGTCGGCGACGCCGAGCGGCATGAACGAGATCGCTCGGCTCACGTCGCCGCCGCTGGTGGAGATCATCCAGCAGATGCTGCGCGAGAGCGACAACACCACCGCCGAGCTGATGTTGCGCGAGATCGGCCTGCGAAGTGCAGGAGAGGGCACCACCCCAGCGGGCGCTGCTGCCGCAGAGCGGATCGTGTCAGACCTGCTGGCGGACCGGTCACGTCCCGCGGTGGTGGACGGTTCGGGATTGGATCGTCAGAACATGGTCACCTGCGGCTTCCTCGTCGCGCTTCTCGATCATTTCGGCACCGAGAGCGAATTCGCAGCAGGGCTGCCGGTTGCGGCGCGCACCGGGACGCTCTCGCACCGCTTCGCCGAACATCCTGCGGCCGGGCGGCTGCATGCGAAGACCGGTCTGCTGCGGGGTGTCAACGCCCTGGCCGGGTTCATCGAGACCGACAGCGGCACGGTGACGTTCGCCCAGATGCTCAATGGCGTGCCGCCCGAAGGTCGTGTCGGCTTGGACCTGCAGGAGTCATTGGTCGGCCAACTCCTGCGCTACCCGGTGGGCGACGTCACCGCCCTGCGAGGATTGGCCCGTGGCTCTGCCTGATGACGCACGCGAACGTGCTCTTTCTGATGACGCACGCGAACGTGCTGTGCCCAATGACGCACGCGAGCGTGCGATGTTCCCGCTCGGGTCGCCGCTGCTGCCGGGGGGCGTGCTGCCGCTGCACATCTTCGAGCCCCGGTACCGGGCGCTCGCGCGGCGGTGTACCGACACTTCCGAACCCTTCGGCGTCGTGATGATCGAACGCGGCAGCGAGGTCGGCGGCGGCGACGTGCGTGCCGATGTTGGATGCCTGGCCGCCATCGTCGAGCACCAGGAGCTGCCCGACGGGCGCTGGATGATGATCGCCGCCGGCGATCGGCGGATCCGGGTGGTCGAGTGGCTGGCGGACGATCCCTACCCCAGGGCACTGGCCGCCGACTGGCCCGACGAACCCGCCGAGGTGGCCGCAACCGAGCGGCAGGCCGCCGTCGCTCGCCTGCGCCGCCTGCGGGCGCGTGCGTCAGAGATCGGTGCCATCGGGGTCACCGCGGCCGAATCGGCTGCCGTCGACGATCAGCTTGCGAGCCTGGCCATGACGCCTGGCGACGCTTCGGCCTGGTCGTTCCAGCTCGCGTCGCTCGTGCCTGCCGGCCCGTTCGACCGCCATCAGATGCTGTGCTCGCCCGATCCTGCCCGCCGGCTGGCGGTGATCGGGGAGGTCCTCGACGGCGTAGAAGAACTGCTGGGCGAACGGTAGCGTCGCCCCACGGGCGGGGGCGGCCCGCTCATGTCGAGTGGCGACTTGTGCGGGAGCCGGCTGCACCCTCGCAGCGTGTGCCCCAGCAGACGGGACCTGAGCGAACTGTGCCTCGACGAGACTCCGGCCTGCGAGCCGAGATTTCCGAACTCTTCGAGATGCTCCGGGCCTATGCCGTCCAAGAGACGGTGGGCCCGCTGCGCGGGCTCGGCCGGTACTTGCTGTTCGGGCTTGCCGGCGCTTTGGGGGTCAGCTTGGGCGTTGTGCTTGCGACGCTGGCACTGGTGCGCGTGCTGCAGGCAGAAGCCGGCATCTTCAATGCGAACTGGTCGTTCGTCCCGTACCTGGCAGGTGTCGCCTTTCTCGTGCTGGCGATCCTGGCGCTGATTCGGGCGGTGCGGCCGGGGCGCAACGGTGCCGCAGCAGACCTCACCGCACCGAAGGCCGATGAGCACGCCACAGGCGATGACGATGACTGAGGGCAACGGGGGACTCATGACCGGTTCGGGCACAAATGGCCAGCGCATCACGCCGTCGGACATCTCCGGGCGCGTGCGAGAGATCATGGGCGGGGCGGGCGATACGGTCGAGCAGGTGTCCAGCGCCGCCGTCGCCGTGGCCGCAGCGCTCGGCACGGGCCTGGTGCTGGCTGCGTTCTTGTTCGGCCGCCGCCGAGGGCGCCGTCGCAGCACGCTCGTTGAAGTCGTACGGGTATAGGCCCACCAGCGTGAAGGTCAACGTGATACCTCGGCGCATGGGCGCCCGTGCTGCGGACGCACTGTGGCGACGGGCGCGCAGCGGCAGCGGGGTGTGGCTGGCGGCGGCGATCGTCGCCAGCGGGCTGCGGCTGTTGCGTCGCATCGCCAAGCGCGAGCGAGAAGTGGTGTTTCAGAGCGAGCTTGCGGCTGGCGAGCAGCTCGTGATCCGTCTGGTGCAGCGCGGCGAAGGCGACGACCTGCCCCCAGCGGAGGGCACGTGAGCCAGGCGTCGGCTGCATCGCAGCCGGCCGAGCTGCAAGCCGGCGAGACCGTGCTGATGATCGACAGCCGCCAGCGCCGCTACCTCGTGACGCTGCGCGAAAGCGGCGAGTTCCATACCCACGCAGGAGTCGTGCAGCACGACGCGATCATCAACTCGCTCGAAGGCTCGAAGTTCCGCACCGGTTCGGGGGCACGGTTCGTGGCAGTCCGTCCCACGCTCGCCGATCACGTGCTGAAGATGCCGCGCGGGGCGCAGGTGATCTATCCCAAGGACCTCGGCGCGATCTTGATGCTGGCCGATGTCCGGGCGGGCATGGAAGTCTTCGAAACCGGCGTGGGCTCGGGCGCACTGTCGGCAACGCTGCTGCGCACGGGTGCGTCGGTCACCGGGTACGAGCTGCGGGAGGACTTTGCCAATCGGGCGCTGAGCAACGTCGAGGCCATCGCCGGACCTGGCGCACTCGAGCGCTACGACGTCCAGCTTCGCGATGCTTACGACGCCGTGGAGGGGCCACGGAATTCGGCCCAGCCGGGCTCCGCAGCCGGGTTGGGGTGCTTCTATGACCGGGCCGTGCTCGACATTCCCGAGCCGTGGCGCGTCGCGGTACACCTGCCGGGCCGGTTGCGACGCGGCGGGATTGTCGTGGCCTACAACCCGTCGGTGACCCAGGTGCAGCAGTTGCGCCGCACGCTCTCAGACGGACCTTGGGCCCTGATCGAGACCATCGAAGTGCTGCACCGCAGCTGGCACGTCGAAGGAGCGTCCGTGCGACCCGATCACCGCATGATCGCCCACACCGGCTTCTTGACGCACGCTCGATTGATCGAGGCGTGACGGGCCTCGCGGCAACTCCACACATCAGAACCCGAACCCGTGCGCGCAGTGCGTCGGCCGTGGCGCTGTGCGTGGCGCTGTGCGCGCTGATGCTGGCGTTGACATTGGCCGGCTGCGCGCCCGATCCCGACGATGCCGGACTTGCGGGTCAGCCCCCAGAGCCCGTCGCGACCATCAATAGTGTTGACGGACCGGTGTGGCTTGGTGCACCGCCGACGGCGGTCACGATCGACAACGAAACGCTCGACGAGATCTCTCGAGCGGTAGTGCCGCTGCGAGCGAGAGGCTGCGGGCCCGTCTCGAACGGCACGGCGTTTGCCGTCGCCTCGGGATTGCTGATCGGAGCTGCCCACGTCATCGCAGGGGCATCAGCAGTAGAGATCGATGTCGTCGCGGGCGAGTCCGCAACGGCAGTGTCGTTCCCAGTGGAGGTGGTGGGATTCTCCGAAGCACGGGATCTCGCCCTGCTCCGCACGGCTGCCCCGGTGCCGCCGCTGGGCGTCGATCGCGGCCGGCTCGGAGCGATCACGGCCGTGCTCGGCTATCCCGCGGGGGCCTCGCTCGAGGTGTCGCCTGCCCGTATCGAGCACTACGTGTACGCAAGCGGTCTGTGGGGTGACGGCACCCGAAGACGTGTGTATGTACTGGCGGCCGATGTTCGTGCTGGACAGTCGGGTGGACCTCTTGTCGATCAACAGGGAAGCGTCGTCGGTGTCGCCTTCGCCGCGGTGCCGGGGCTTGCCGATATCGGCTTCGCGCTCAACCGCGACGAATTGATGGGCTTCCTCGTTTCGTCGGGAGTCGAGGCCCGGATCGACTACCTGGGCCGCACCGTGGTCAGGGCCAAGCCTGAGGAGCTGCGCGAGGTACCGAACGGAAGGTGTGCGCTGCGTTGAGGCTTACGCCTCAATCCGCGTTTGATGCTTCAGCGAGGCTCACGCCTCGATCTGTGCTTGTCGCTTTATTGAGGCTTACGCCTCAATCCGCGTTTGATGCTTCACCGAGGCTTACGCCTCAATAAAGATGCACTCCCCGGGGCACTCTTCGGCGGATTCGATCACGGCGTCGAGCTGGGAGTCGGCGAACTCTGCGAGACCTTCGACGCCACCCGGTTCGGCGAATACCTTGTCGCCTTCCTTCACGTAGGCAAGACCATCGTCGAGCAGCGTGAAGACATCTGGTGCGATCTCTTCACAGAGCCCGTCACCGGTGCACAGATCCTGATCGATCCAGACCTTCATGGTGTAGCGACCTTCCTATGGAGCGGCTCGACCGGGGGAACCGAGCCAACTATGAAATCTACCGAATCGGCGCGCTCACTGCACGGCACTGCGGTGCAACGCACCCGCGGCCGGGCTGCGAACGCGGCCGCGCGTCGCGTCGAGACAACGGTGTCAGGGTAGTGTCAGCCGCGCATGGACCAGAGCGACGACGAGCCACGGCGCAGCAATGCGGGCGACGCGGGCGAGCTCCGCAGCCGCATGCGCGCGCTCGAAGAAGAGGTCACCTTGCTGCGGCGCAAACTGGCCGACACACCCGCCCGGGTCAGCACGCTCGAAGAGCGCCTGCTGGAGGCCAAGGGGCAGCTGTCCGCTGCAGTGTCGCAGAACGAGAAGCTGACTTACACGCTGCGTGAGGCGCGCGAGCACATCGCTGCGCTGCGAGAAGAAGTGGACAAGCTGACCCAGCCGCCTTCGGCCTACGGAACGTTCCTGTCCCGCAACGACGACGGCACCGCAGATGTGCATGCCAGCGGCCGCAAGATGCGCGTCGCCTTGCATCCCGATCTCGCCGGCACCGAGCTCGTCGAGGGCAGCGAAGTGGTACTCAACGAGTCCTACAACATCGTGCTGGCACGCGGTCCCGAGACCTCGGGCGAGGTGGTCACCCTCAATGAGGTGCTCGAAGACGGATTCCGAGCGCTAGTCACCGGTCGCGCCGACGAGGAACGCATCGTGGAACTCGCCGGCGATCTACGGGATCAGCCGCTTCGATCGGGCGACAACCTGCTGCTCGACGTGCGCTCCAACATCGTGCTCGAGCGCCTCCCGCGACCCGAGGTCGACGATCTGCTGCTCGAAGAAGTTCCCGACGTCACCTACGAGGACATCGGCGGGCTGGACACCCAGATCGAGCTCATCACCGATGCGGTGGAGCTGCCCTACCTGCACCAGGACCTGTTCCGCACCTACGACCTGCCGGCGCCGAAGGGCATCTTGCTGTACGGCCCGCCCGGGTGCGGCAAGACGCTGATCGCCAAGGCGGTCGCCAACTCGCTGGCGGCCAAGGTCGGCGAGGTGTCGGGCCAGCAGGGCGCCCGCAGCTTCTTCATCAACATCAAGGGCCCCGAACTGCTCAACAAGTATGTGGGCGAGACCGAGCGCCAGATCCGGCGCATCTTCGAGCGGGCGCGCGAGAAGGCCTCCGAAGGCTGGCCGGTGATCGTGTTCTTCGACGAGATGGAGTCACTGTTCCGCACCCGCGGCAGCGGCATCAGCTCCGACATGGAATCCACCGTGGTGCCGCAGCTACTGGCCGAGATCGACGGAGTCGAGGGCCTGCGCAACGTCATCGTGATCGGTGCCTCCAACCGCGAAGACCTCATCGATCCCGCGATCCTGCGGCCTGGACGCCTCGACGTGAAAATCAAGATCAACCGGCCTGACGAGCAGGCGGCACTGTCGATCTTCAGCACCTACCTGACGCCGAAGCTCCCGATCGACCAGATGGAGGTGGCCGATCTGGGCGGGGGAGACCCCCACAAGGCCGTGCGAGTGATGATCGAGCGCACCGTCGACGAGATGTACCGCCCCGACGACCTCAATCGTTTCTTGGAAGTCACCTACCAGAACGGTGACAAGGAAGTGATGTACTTCAAGGACTTCGCGTCGGGAGCGATGATCGAGAACATCGTGCGGCGGGCCAAGAAGAACGCCATCAAGCGTTCGCTGGCCACCGGCAGCAGCGGCATCCGGTACGACGACCTCATGGGCTCCATCCGCCAGGAGTTCCGCGAGCACGAAGACCTGCCCAACACGACCAATCCCGACGACTGGGCCAAGATCTCCGGCAAGAAGGGCGAGCGGATCGTGTTCATCCGCACCCTCGTCGACCCCGACGACAGCGAGGCGCTCGGCGGCCGAGCCATCGAACGGGTACAGACCAGCCAGTACCTCTAGAGTCCGGGGCGGTGGCGGTTCACAAGGTCGTTGGCATCGAGACGGAGTTCGGGATTCTCCATCGCTGCAACGGCGACTCCAATCCCGTTGCGGCGTCGTCGATGATCATCAACGCCTACGTCAACGGGTTCTTGTGCCAGCGCGTCAGCTGGGACTTCGAGGACGAGCAGCCGGGCATCGACGCGAGAGGCTTCAACGAGTTCGACGCGCTCGCCCCCGAGATCGAAACGCACCTGGTGAACGCCGTGCTCACCAACGGCGCCCGCTACTACGTCGACCACGCGCATCCGGAGCTGTCGACGCCGGAGTGCTCTGACGCACGCCAATGCGTCGTCTATGACCGGGCGGCGGAAGAAATCCTGATCCGCTCCATGCAGGCTGCGAACAATCTCTTGCCCGACGACGAAGAGCTGGTGATCCACAAGAACAACAGCGACGGCAAAGGCAACAGCTACGGCTGCCACGAGAACTATCTGTTGGACCGTGACGTTCCCTTCGGCAGGATCGTGACGCACATATTGCCGTTCTTCGTGACCCGCCAGATCTTCTGCGGGGCCGGCAAGCTGGGCAACGAGGTGCCGATGGTCGACCGCTCGCCGGCGCCGTTCGGAGACCGGCCGTTCCAGATCAGCCAACGCGCCGACTTCTTCGAGGAGGAAGTCGGTCTCGAGACGACGCTGAAGCGACCCATCGTCAACACTCGCGACGAGCCGCACGCGGACACACGCAAATACCGGCGCCTGCACGTGATCGTCGGCGACGCCAACATGAGCGAGGTCCAGACGTACCTGAAGCTCGGCACAACCTCGCTCGTGCTGGCCATGATCGACGACGACTTCGTGTCCGAGCCGCTCACCCCGCTCGTTCCGGTCGCGGCGCTCCGCCAGGTGAGTTTCGACACCGCCTTGTCGGGACTCATCGAGCTGGTCGACGGCCGCCACATGCGTGCCATCGAGATCCAGTGGGAATACCTGGAGCTTGCCCGCAAGTACGCACAGAGCCACGGTCTCGATCCGGTCGGCGGCGACGACATCGGCAACGACATCTTGGACCGCTGGGAAGGCATGCTCACCGGGTTGGAATCGGATCCGATGAGCCTCGCGACGCAACTGGACTGGGTCGCCAAGCTGCGTCTGTATGAGGGGTTCGCCGGGCGCCACGACCTCGACTGGGACGATCCGAAGCTGGCCGCCCTCGACCTGCAGTACCACGACCTGCGCCCGTCCAAGTCGCTGGCGCGGCGCGTGGGCCTCGAGCGCATCACCACCGACGACGAGGTGAACGAGGCCGTGTCGGTGCCGCCGCCGACGACACGCGCCTATTTCCGGGGCCGCTGCCTCGAGAAGTTCGGCGAGGAGATCGTGGCCGCCAACTGGGACTCGATGGTGTTCGACATCGGGACGGATCCGTTGCGCCGGGTGCCGATGCTCGAACCGCTGCGAGGAACCCGGACCCACGTGGGTAACTTGTTGGACGAATGCCGCGACGCAGCCGAGTTGCTGCGACGGCTGGGCAACTAGCGGGTCCCCTTCAGGCGGCAATCGGAACGCTCACGCATTCGAGACCAGGCAACCGAAACCGGAGGAGGCCCGAGATGGCAGAACGCGAGCAGGTGCGACGGTCGGCTCCGAGGGAGACCACCGACACCACACATACCGACACGGCGTCGGAAGGGGCAACCGAACTGAAAGCCGAACTCGACGATCTTCTCGACGAGATTGACGATGTGCTCGAGACCAACGCCGAAGAGTTCGTGAAGAATTACGTGCAGAAAGGCGGCGAGTGAACCCCATGCCGTTCTTCGCCCCAGGCGATGATCCCGGGGCGAGTTTTCTCGAACTGCTGCGACGTACAGGCAACGAGCCGTTTGGCGACCTCGCGCAGGTCGCTGCTGCCGAGGGCGGCCTCGGCTCCCTTGAGGGCTCCCACGCCACCACCGTGCTCGCCGTGCGCAGTTCCGGCGGCGTGGTCGTAGCGGGGGATCGGCGGGCCACGAGCGGGCATCTCATCAGTCATCGCGATATGCGCAAGGTGTTTCCCGCGGATTCCTACTCGGCCGTCGCCATAGCCGGTGCGGCGGGCCCAGCGGTGCAGATGGTCCGCCTCTTCCAGCTGCAGCTCGAGTACTACGAGAAGATCGAAGGCAAGCCGCTGAGCTTGGAGGGCAAGGCGAATCAGCTTGCCGAGATGATCCGGGCGCACCTGCCCCAGGCAATGCTCGGCCTGCCAGTGGTGCCGATCTTCGCCGGCTTCGACCCTGCTGACGGGCGAGGCAGGCTGTTCCAGTACGACGTGACCGGGGGCCGCTACGAGGAGCAGGACTACGCCACCGCAGGTTCGGGCAGCCTGCACGCGGGAACAGTCCTCAAGCTCGGGTTCCGCGACGACCTGAGCGAGCCGGACGCTCTGGCCCTCAGCGTGCAGGCGCTGTGGCACGCCGCTGACGAGGACAGCGCCACCGGCGGGCCTGACCCGGTGAGGGGCATCTATCCGGTGCTCGCCGCAATCGGCCCCGACGGCTTCCGCCAGCTCGACGATGCGGAATCAGGCGCGGTCTTTGCGGCGCTGCAAGCTGATCTCGCCAGCGGCGGGAGCGGCGGAGGGTCGTCTGCCCGTACAGGCGAGGTGCCGCGATGAGCATGCCCGGGCTGTATGTCAGCCCTGAGCAGCTCATGCAGGACCGTGCGGACTACGCCCGCAAGGGAATCGCCCGAGGTCGCTCGCTGGTGACGCTCGAGTACGACGGCGGCATTGCCCTGGTGGCAGAGAACAACAGCGCGACCCTGCGCAAGGTGTCGGAGATCTACGACCGGATCGCGTTCGGCGGCGTCGGCCGCTACATCGAGTTCGACCAGCTGCGCGTTGCCGGCGTCCGTCATGCCGAGTTGAAGGGCTACCAGTACTCACGTTCAGACGTCGAAGCCCGCAGCCTCGCCAACCAGTACGCGCAGATGCTCGGGCAGTTCTTCACCCACGAGCTCAAGCCGCTCGAGGTCGAGATCGTGGTCGTCGAGGTCGGCAGCGGCGACGAGGCCAACCAGCTCTACCGGATCCAGTACGACGGGACCGTGATGGACGAGGAGACGTACTGCTGCATCGGCGGCGATGCCGATGCAGTGCGCGAGCGAGTCGCTGAGGGCTACGACCCCGAATTCGATGCCGACGCAGCCATCGGGCTGGCCCGCGCCGCGCTAGCGGGGCCCGAACGCGAGATCACCGCGCCGGATCTCGAGGTGGCCCTGCTCGAGTCGATTGTTCCCGACACCACGCACCGCCGCCGGTGCTTCCGGCGCCTCGACGACGCCGAGGTGGAAGCTGCGCTCGGCGACGACGCTGCAGAACCCGAAGACAGCGCTGATCAGGAAGATTCTTAGGGGCGAAGTACGGTGAGCGTCGTGCAGCGGCGCATCATGGGTCTCGAGAACGAGTACGGGGTCACCTGCACGCTGCGGGGGCAACGACGGCTGAGCCCCGACGAGGTGGCGCGCTACCTGTTCCGCCGGGTGGTCTCGTGGGGGCGGTCGAGCAACGTGTTCCTGGCCAATGGCGCCCGCTTGTATCTCGACGTCGGCAGCCATCCCGAGTACGCCACTCCTGAGTGCGATTCGGTCTATGACGTGGTGTGCCACGACCGTGCGGGCGAGCGGATCCTCGAGCAGCTCGTCGCCAGCGCGACCGAGCGGCTGGCCGAAGAAGCCTTCAACGGCACGATCTTCCTGTTCAAGAACAACACCGACTCAGCCGGCAACAGCTATGGCTGCCACGAGAACTACCTGACCAGCCGCGCCGACGATTTCTCGAACTACGCCGAAGTGCTGATCCCGTTCTTGGTCACGCGCCAGATTTACGCCGGGGCAGGCAAGGTGCTCAACACCGCCAAAGGCGCCCGCTACTGCATCACCCAGCGAGCCGAGCACATCTGGGAAAGCGTGTCGAGCGCAACCACCCGCAGCCGCCCGATCATCAACACCCGTGACGAGCCCCATGCCGATGCCGAGCGATTTCGCCGCCTGCACGTCATCGTCGGCGACTCGAATATGAGCGAGTACACGTCGTTCCTCAAGATCGGCGCGGCCGCGCTGATGCTGCGCATGCTCGAAGACCCCGAAGTGGTGCTGCGCGACATGACGCTGGAGAACCCGATCCGTGCGATCCGCGAGATCAGCCACGACATCACCTGCCGTCGCAAGGTGCGGCTCGCGAACGGACGCGAGGTCAGCGCTGCGGACATCCAGTCTGAGTACCTCGAACGGGCTCTGCGCTTCGCCGAGACCAATGACCTCACCCCCGAGGAGTCGCGTGCGCTGGGCATGTGGGAGCACGCCATGACAGCGATCAACGACGACCCGCTGAAGCTGGACCGGGAGGTGGACTGGGTCATCAAGCACAAACTGCTCACGGGCTACGCCGACCGCCATGCGACCGGCTTCGATGACCCCCACATCGCGTTGCTCGACCTGCAATATCACCACGTTCACTCGAAGCGGGGTGTCTTCTACCTGATGCAGCGCGCCGGCCACGTGGAGCGGATGCTCGAGGAAGCTGACGTCAGCCGGGCAATCGAGGAAGCGCCGCAGACGACGAGGGCTCGACTGCGCGGGGCGTTCGTTCGTGAAGCCAAGGCGCGGCGCCGCGACTACACCGTCGACTGGGTACACCTCAAGCTCAACGACCAAGCGCAGCGAACCGTGCTGTGCAAGGACCCGTTCCGCTCCCACGACGAGCGGGTCGACAAGCTGATCGAGTCGCTGTGATGGGTGCGGTGACACGCAATGTGACTCTCCGGATTCCGCTGCGGAGCGCCGTCCGGCGCCGACACCCAGCCGGCTGAAGGCGCCAGATGCCGCGCTTCGCGCGCCTGGGGGCCGCTGAAGTGCGCGACGTCAGGCCTGGACTGCAGCGGATGAAACTCTCCGACGGGAGTGAGGCGTACGCGCTGACGGATTTCTGCGGCCCGGTTGCGGTCGGTGATGAGCTGCTCGTGAACACCTCGGCGATCGACCTGGGCCTCGGCACCGGCGGCGCCCATGTCGTACATACGAATCTCAGCGCGCCGTACGAGGGCGCCGGCGGCGTGGGCCGAGTGATGAAGGCCCGATACCTTGCCGAGCAGCTGCCCGTTGATGCGTACGAGGAAGCTGCACCTGAGGGAGCTGCACCTGAGGGAGCTGTAACTGGGGAAGCTGCATTTGACGAGGCCGCGGCGTTGGAGCTGCCCTCGCTGGCGGGCACGAGGGTCGTGCTGTGCGTGCTGCACAGCCACGCGCTGGCGCTGGCTGCCACGGTCTGCGACGCCACAGCCAACGCGCCGGGCTACGTCATGACCGACGGCGGAGCACTGCCGTTCGTGCTGAGCGATCTGGCCGCGGCGTGCCTCGAACGGGGCGCGATCGCGGCGGCCGTGAGTGCTGGGCAGGCCTTCGGCGCGCCCATCGAGGCAGTCACGGTCGCCTCGGGAGTTGCAGCACTGGCGCAACGGCAGATCGAACGTGTGGTGGTCGCACCCGGACCTGGGCACCTCGGCACCGCCAGCTCGCTGGGCTTCTCGGCGCTGGACCTAGCCGGCCACGCGGCAGTGCTGGACCGGCTCGGTGCGGCGACGGCGCTGGCGGTGCGTGCATCATCGGACGACGAGCGGGAACGTCACCGGGGCGTCAGCCACCACACCCGAACCGTCGCGACGCTGTCTCCGCAGCGCACGGTGGTGCCGGTGCCCGCCGGCGCGGCGAGCACGCCTGACGACGCCGGGTGGATCACCTCCTTGGGCGAGCGGGCGGTGTGGTCCGAGCCCGTAGCGGTGAACGATGCGCTCGCTCGCATGGACCTGCAGGTCACATCGATGGGACGCCCGCTGGCGGACGATCAGCAGGCATGCATCTGGCTCGGTGCGGCGGCGGCATGGCTCGCGGAGACATCATGAGCTCTCCCGGCGCGGCTGACGGCGAGTCTGACGCCGAAGATCGGAATGCACCCGCGGTCCAACCAGATGAACCCAGCGGTGCCGACCTCGGTGGCGGGGTGAGGGGCGCACCCGGCATGCGGGGCAGACATCCGCGACCGCACCGGCCACCGCGCGTGCGGCGAGCCATGAGCCAGCGCTCGCGCAACCTGCTCTCGTGGGGGTGGGTGCTGGCGACGGCGGTCGTGCTGGCGCTTCTGATGCGGACGTTTCTCATCGCCGCATTCTTCATTCCGTCTGAATCGATGGAGCCGGTGCTCGCGGTCGGCGACCGGCTGCTGGTCTCCAAGCTCAGTTACCGCATCGGCGACCCCGATCCCGGCGACGTCGTCGTGTTCCGGACCCCGGAATCGATGCGGCCCGCACAGACCGCCGAGCTCATCAAGCGGGTTGTGGCAGTAGGCGGGCAGAGGGTCGGAGCAGAGAACGGACGGCTCGTCGTCGACGGGCTGCCGGTGACCGAGGACTACCTGCCGGCCGACGTGTACACCCGCGACTTCGGTCCGCTCGGGGTGCCTGCGGGCTACGTGTTCGTCATGGGAGACAACCGCGGCTCGAGTCAGGACAGTCGCGTCTTCGGACCGGTGGCCGAGAGCGAGATTGTCGGTCGAGCGTTCGCGCGTTTCTGGCCTCCCAACCGGCTCGGCGGCTTGTAGTTCTCCAACGGCACTGGGTCAGCACGACTGGGCCCGGGCATCTGATGGGGCGATGCCGGCCAGCAGGCGGTCGACGTGATCGCCATAGAGACCGTCGAGGCCCATGTTGCGCAGCCCCGACGCCAACCGTGTGTGCTGGACGTCCCATCCGAAACAGAAGCGCTCGAACCGGTGGAAGAGAGCTGCGAGGCCGCCCGTCCAGTCCTTGGCGGGCAGGTTGATCGCGTCGATGCCGCCGTCGGCCATCGCAGCGGCCCGGCGCTCGGGGCCTTCCTTCATGCGGCGGACCCGGGTGGAGTCGACGATGTGGGCAGTGGTACGGCCGCGCACGTCGACGAGCAGGTCCCAGTCTCCATGGCACAACCAGAGGCGGTCTTCTGCGCTGGCGGCGCGGGCGACCTCAATGACGGCGTCGGCTGCCGCGGGGTCCTTCAGGTCGACAGACAGCTCGAAATCGGTGCCGCATGTCTCGTACAACTCCGCCAGCGTGGGGATGTCGGGGCCGATGCGCTCCCGCTCGAACGAGCTGAACGGGCGGCGAACGCCGCGGTGCCACACGACGCCGTCGTGGTCGAGCATGGGATGACCGTCGCGGCTGAGCCACACGTCGGTCTCGAGGCCGGTCGCCCCCATGTCCAGAGCCGTGGCAAACGTCGCGAGGGCATTCTCTGGGCCATGAGCCCGCCCGCCGCGGTGTGCGAATGCAATCGGGGGCGTGCGCAGTGACGGCAATGGCTGCGGGGGCACACCTCTATCGTGCCATTCATGTCGACGTTGTGGCTGCTGCCGATCGTTGCCTTCGGCCTGCTCGCCGCCGTCAGCGTGGTCATGATCCGGCGGCTGGCACACGAGCTGCGAGCGACAGCGCAGAGCTTGGCGTCGATCGCGGAGGCAGCCGCGGAGGTGCGCGCCGACGTCGTGCGTGCACGCACCGCGATCGACAGCCTCGATGTGCCGTCGCTGCGCCAAGCCACCGCCGAGCGGGCACTGGGGCTGGCCCTGCGATGGGCCGCTCGCCGAGTGCTGCCGCTGTGATGCGACGACCGATGCCGCCTGCACGATCAGCCAAGCCGGAAGACGGCAGAACCGCCGCGCAGGGCCGGGGTTCTACCATCGAACCGTGAGCCTGCAGCCCAACGAGGTGCTGATCATCGCGCTCGTGGCGCTGATCGTGCTGGGCCCCAAGCGGCTCCCGGGGGCCATCCGCAGCATCGGTCGGGCATTCCGGCAGGTGCGTGAGTTCTCCACGAATGTGCGCCAGGAGATGGACGCCACGCTGTCGCCGCCGATCGTCGAGACCACCACGCCGACTCAGCCGGACAGCGACGCCGAAGCGTCCGGCACGCCGGCTCGGCCCGTCGACGATGCCGAGGCGCCGGGCGAGACTGTTGCTGAGGTGCCGGATCGACCAACCAGCGACGGCGCTGCGTGAGGCTCTGGTTGCGGCGCCGGCCGCGGCCGGCGGTGATGGGCTTTTGGGATCACATCGCCGAACTGCGCAACCGGCTCATCTGGAGCATCGTGGCCATCGGGCTCGGCATGGTCGTCGGGCTCATCGTCTACGACTGGCTCTTGGAGTCGATCTTCCTGCCGCCCTATTGCCGGGTGCTGGAAGCTCGTGACGCTCCCGCAAGCGTGCTGGGCGACTCATGCAGCCTGGTCATCACCTCGCCGCTCGAAGGATTCCGCACGCGCATCAAGGTCTCCGCCTACCTGGGTGTCGTGCTGGCAATGCCGGTGCTGCTGTGGCACCTGTGGCGGTTCATCACGCCGGCGCTGGATCGGCGGGAGAAGCGTTGGGCGGTCCCGTTCGTCTTCGCGGGGTGCGTGCTCTTTGTGTCCGGTGCGGTGCTCGCGTACTTCACCTTCGAGCGGGCGCTCGAGTTCCTGATCTCAGTCAGCGGCGACGTTGTCGACCCGCTGCTGGGGCCGGGGGCCTACCTGGGACTGGTGACGTTCATGATGCTGGCCTTCGGCATCGGATTCGAGTTCCCGATCGTGCTGATCTTCGGCCAGCTTGCGGGAATCGTCACGCCCTCCCAGCTCAATCGGGCCCGCCGCTACGCCATCGTCGGCATCGTGGCCGGCGCAGCGATCATCACACCGTCGGGGGATCCGGTCACACTCGCGGCGCTGTCGGTGCCGCTGTACGTCTTTTATGAGTTGTCGATTCTCGTGGGGTACCTGATCCTGCGGCGTCGCAGCGGCGGCGTCCCGCTGCGCCGACGCTTCCGCCGGTCGCCCCCGGCGGGCGACGAGCGCCAGGCGGGGGAGCCGGCGCCGTGAACCCAGCCGCCGGGCCGGCCGCCGCCGTCGACGGGTCCCGCACGCCACGGATGTTCGAGGACCTGCTGGCGGCCCGCGGCATCTCTCCCGACGGCTTTCAGGCCGAGGCGTTCGCAGCGCTCGATGAGGGCGGCTCAGTGCTGGTGGCTGCGCCGACGTCATCGGGCAAGACGCTGGTTGCCGAGTACGCCATCGCAGCGACCCTCGAGGCCGGCAAGCGAACGGCATACACCACGCCCACCAAGGCGTTGTCGAACCAGAAGCTGCGCGAGCTGCGCGCCTGGCTGGGGGCTGAACGGGTGGGCCTGCTCACCGGCGACAACGTGATCTTCCCTGACGCCGACGTGGTGGTCATGACCACCGAAGTGCTGCGCAACATGATGTACGCCGGCTCGAGCCACGTCGCCCAATTCGGGATGGCCGTGCTGGACGAGGTCCACTTCCTGCAGGACCCGTACCGGGGAGCCGTCTGGGAAGAGGTCATCATCAGCACGCCGCCGCACATGCGGCTGGTGTGCCTGTCGGCCACGGTCAGCAATGCCGACGAGCTAGCAGCATGGATCGAGGCCACCGCCGGCGGCTGCACCGCGGTGGTGTCCGCCGAGCGGCCGGTGCCCCTCGAAGATCGCTACCTGATCTTTGAGCGGTACAGCCGCCGCCTCGTCGACTTGCCGACCTTGCGGGACGGGCGCCCGAACCCCGAGATCGAGCGCTTGGTGGAACAGCCGCATTCCCATTCGGGCGGCCACCGCCGCCAGCGCCGGGGAGGCGTGCGACCGGCCCGGCCGCGGCGCGCTGAGATCGTCGAGCATCTGGCTGCGACTGCCAGGCTGCCGGTGATCGTCTTCGTGTTCTCCCGCCAGGGCTGCGACGATGCGGCGCAGACGCTCGCCGCTGAGGGAGCAGCGTTCCTCGACGCTGCCCAACAGCATCAGGTGCGCCAGATCGCGGTTGCCCACACGGCCGATCTCGACCCCGGCGACCTTGAGGCACTGGGCTACGAAGGATGGCTGGACCGGCTCACCGCCGGCGTCGCCGCGCACCACGCAGGGTTGATTCCCGCGTTCAAGGAAGCCATCGAAGAGTGCTTCTCGGCGGGGCTGCTGGCCGTCGTGTTCGCAACCGAGACACTCGCAGTGGGCGTGAACATGCCTGCCCGATCAGTGGTGATCGAACAGCTCAGCCGGTTCCGGGGAGACGGTTTCGCACTGCTGACGCCGGGCGAGTACACCCAGCTCACGGGCCGCGCCGGCCGTCGCGGGATCGACGAGGTGGGCTACGCGTACACGCTGTGGCACCCCCAGACGGCCTTCGGTGAGGCGGCACGGCTGGCGGCGAGCAACGACTTCGAGCTGGAGTCCTCCTTCCGGCCGACGTACAACATGGTCGCCAACCTCATCGCCAGCCGGACGCGGGATTCCGCGGTTGAACTGCTGCAGCGGTCGTTCGCCCAGTGGCGGGCCGATCGCCGCATCGGCGAGTGGACCACAGCGCTGGAAGTCGAGCGCAGAGCGCTGCGCGAGGCCCGGGCGCGATTGAAATCGATGGGCGGCGGCCGCGGCCGCTCCTCGGGGCACGGGCGAGGTCGCGCGCCGAACTCAGGGAGGCATCGGCACCCCAGGCCCGCAGACCGGCGCACCGACCGGGCACTCATCGACGCAGAGCGGAACGCCGAGCGTGTCGGGGCCCGAGTGAGCCGTCTGAAGGACCGGATCAAGCTTGCCAAGGGAGGCCTGGCCCGCCAGCTCGACGCCACGAACGAGGTGCTGAACATCTTCGGCTGCGCAGACGGCTGGTCGCTCACGGAGACGGGCGACCGCCTGCGGGCCGTCTTTCATGAATGCGACCTGCTGACGGTGCTGTGCCTGCGTGAGGGCGTGTTCGACGGCGTGGGGCCGGCTCGACTGGCGGGGCTGGTGTCGGTGCTGACCTATGAGCACCGCAGCAGCCAGCCGCCGCCGGCGCCTCGCTTTCCCGACGGCGACACACGCGAGCGGGCGGCGCGCATCGCCGAGCTGGCGGCACAGATCAATCGCGCCGAGCGCCAGCACAGCGTGGTCGTGTCGCGCGCTCCAGATGCGTCGTTCTTCGCGGTTGCCCACGCCTGGGCGCAGGGGCGGGCCTACGCCGACCTGTGGCCCGGCGATCCCCAGGGCGACCACGTACCGGCCGCTGGTGATTTCGTGCGCCAGATGCGCCAGCTCATCGACTTGGTTGACCGCATCGCGGAAGTCGCCTCTGAGCGCGACACACGGCGCGCCGCCGCGGGCGCCCACACCGCACTCGATCGCGGGGTGGTCGCCGCGGCGACCCGAGTTTCCGATGGGCGTGTCGGCGGGCCGGTGACGGCCGCGCCGGGAGACGGTTTCGTCTCGCTGCCCGTGGTGACCCGTACTCGCAGGCTCTCATGACGGTCCGGCGCAACCAGCCGTGGGGAACCGCAGGCGCCCTGGCTGAACGAGCGCCGATTGCCATGAGCAATGCCGAATTGCGCGTCGCGATCGCGCGCCAGCGATCCGGCGATGCGCCGGCGATGCCGATCGGGTTGACCGGCGGCGACCTGTGGCGGGTGGTGGGCGCACCAGCGGGCGGGGCCGATCGCTTGCGCAGTGAACGTGCTCGAACAGCGCCGATCGATCTCATCGAGGTGAACGCCGATGGCGAGACGCACTGGGCGTGCATCGGGGCTGTCGCGCGCAACTCGTGGTGGCGCGGTCCGGTGGTGGCCGCCATGAGCGCCGAGGCTTTCGGGAGGTGGCGCCTGGCACCGGCCGCCCACCCCAACGACGGGCGACTGCATGTGCTCAGCACCGGTGTGGATCAGCCCGCGCTCGGCTTGGCGCAGCGGATCCTCGCCCGCCGCCGGCTGCGCTCGGGCACCCACGTGCCGCATCCGGCGATCGCCGTGCGGCGGGTGCAGCGCGCGCAGTACCTGTTCGACCGGCCGCTGGGGCTCTGGCTCGACAACGAGCGCGTCGGCCGATGCCGCGAGCTGACCCTGACCATCGCGCCCGACGCCGCAGTGATCGTGTTCTGATCCGGCGGGAAATGCTGCGTATCCGCGCTTCGGCGAACGGTCCATACCATCATGCAGAAGTGCCGTGTATCGACCTGAACCGCCGGTGAACCGGTGACCCACTACACCGCCGAGACGTTCACGCTCGCCGAGCAGGACATCCTGCGGCGGTACGTCACGAACCTGCGCCATCCAGTGTTCGCGCTCGTGAACCTGCCCGAGGTCGTGAAGGGAGCGCTGTTCGCCCGCTATTCCCGGACCCACAAGAGCCTGCGGCGGCTGCTGATTGACGAATTCGTGGACGACCTCGACATCTCCGGCGACGAGACCATCGACGCCACGGTCGGCGTGGCTCGCGCCGAGCAGCTCTACCAGCGGGTGTTCGTGGAGTACGGCGACGATTCGGTGGCCCAGCTCGGGGCGGTGCATCTCGCGTGCGAGCAAGCTTCCAACCTGCTCACCAAGGTGCTGGAACGGGGACGGCTGATGTCGTACCTCGAGCAGTCCACCCGCTACCTCGCCTACGACGAGCGCCTCCACGGGCGTTACCGCTATCACCGCCCGCCCGCAGTCACGAACTCCGCCGCGGGCACGCGCTACGTCGGCGATATCGACGCCATGTTCGATTCCTACGCCGACATGGTTCAGCGCATGACGGCATGGCTCACCGAGCACCACGATGCGGCGCCCAGCGTCGCCGGGGCGGGTGGAGACCTGGCGCACCGGCGAGCCATCCGGGCGCAGGCCTTCGACGCCGCGCGTGGGCTGCTGCCCGCGGCAAGCCTGTCCAACGTCGGCATCTTCGGCAGCGGGCAGGCCTACGAGGCGCTGCTGCTGCGGATGCGTTCGCACCCGCTGCCCGAAGCGCGCAGCTATGGCGACCTGATGCTCACCGAGCTGCGCAAGGTCATCCCGTCGTTCCTGCGTCGCGTCGACCAGCCCGACCGGGGGATCGTGTGGTCGGACTACCTCGAGGCCAATCGCACCGCAATGGAAGACTTCGCGGCCGAGCTCTTCGCCGAAGAGGCGCCCGAACCGGTACCCGAGGTGGTCCTCACCGACTGGGATCCCGCCGGCGAAGACAAGATGCTCGCGTCGATGCTGTTCCCCTACACCGATCTACCGGAGTCGCAGATCGCGGCTCGAGTCGCCGACATGACCGAAGCTCAGCGCGTCGACCTCGTGCAGCGCTACGCCGGCCAGCGCACAAACCGGCGTCACCGCCCGGGCAGGGCGCTGGAGCGGCTCGACTACCGGTTCGATGTGCTCGCCGACTACGGCAGCTTCCGTGATCTGCAGCGACATCGCCTGCTGACGATCGAGTGGCAGCCGCTGACGCCGCGTCACGGGTACACCGTGCCGCGCCTCGTCGATGCCGCCGGCGGGGGCGAGGCCTACGACGAGGTCATGGAGCGGTCGGCGAATCTCTACGAGGCCGTTGTTGACGCCGCAGGACCGCTGGAAGCTTCCTACGCCGTCTCGATGGCGTACCGGGTGCGCTACACCATGCAATTCAACGCCCGCGAAGCGATGCACCTGATCGAGCTGCGGTCCCAGCCACAAGGCCATGAGGACTACCGGCGCATCGTCACCGCGATGTACCACCAGATAGCCGAGGTCGCAGGCCACAGCGCTGTGGCAGCGATGATGTCCCACATTGACCTGTCCGAAGGCGTGCTCGGGCGGCTCGGCGCCGAGAAGGCCACCATGGCGCGGCGTTCTGCCGAACCCGCCTGATGGGCCGTGGCCCATGGAGGCTGTGCCCAGGGAAGAGGCTGTGCCCATGGAGGCTGTACCCATGGAAATAGCGGCGGTACCGGCGAGCGGCCAATACCTTGACGCTCTGGCGGCCATGGCCCAAGAGGCAGTGGCCGAACAGGCTGACGCCCGCGGCGGGTGGGTCTGGTCGCGGCGGGAAGTGCGCGAGAAGCCCTTCAGCACGAGTCTTCGGGCGGCGCTCGACGATCCCGATCAGGCCGTGTGGGTTGGGCTGATCGATGGCACGCCGGTGGGCTATGCGGCTGCTGCGGTCGAGTCGTTGCAGTCGGGAGACTGGCTGGGGCGCGTCACCGACCTGTACGTGACCACCGGGGCCCGCGACGTCGGCGTGGGGGAGGAGCTGATCGGCGAGGTGCTGCGATGGTGTGAGCAGCGCAATTGCGTCGGCGTCGACTCGCTGGCGCTGCCGGGGAACCGCACCACCAAGAACTTCTTCGAGACGTTCGGATTCACCGCACGGTTGCTGGTGCTGCATCGCAGACTGGCACCGGCCCCCGAGCCATCGAGCGGGCCCGTCACCTCGCCGCAGTGAGCGCTCCGGTGCCCCAGGTGTGTGTCGGCGGGATCGCCGTTCGGGGTGAATCAGTGTTGCTGGTGCGGCGAGGTCGCCCGCCCGCCGTGGGTTTGTGGGCATTTCCCGGAGGACGTGTCGAACCGGGGGAGAGTCTGAGTGCCGCGGTCGAGCGCGAGCTGGCCGAAGAGACGGGTCTCGTCGTGCGGTGCGGCGAGCTCGTCGGCGTCACCGAGCACATCAGCGACCAGATGCACTTCGTGATCTTGGACTATGCCGTGGAATGCCTGCCCGACGCAGTGACACTTGCCGGCGATGATGCCGCCGAGGCCCGCTTCGTGAGCTTTTCCGCGATCGAGGCGGGGGAGTTCGCGCTCTCAGCCGGGATGCGCGAGTTCCTCGACCGCCACGTCCTCAGCGTCTGAGTGGGCTGTCGCTTCGTCGGCGTCAGACTCGGCTGCTGCGTCCTCGGCGTCCGATTCGGCTGTCGCTTCGTCGGCGACGGATTCGGCTGTCGCGTCCTCGGCGTCCGATTTGGCTACAGCTTCGTCGGCGTCGGCCTTCGGCTCCGGCTTCGGTCGGCGTCGGGGGCCGCGCCGCGACTGGCCGCGAGGGTTCGCGGCTGACGGCTCCACGCCGAACGCTGCCGCGACTTCAGGCAGCCGGCTCGCAATCTTGCGTACCACCTCGATCAGTTCTTCGGAGGGCTCAGCGGGAACGCTCGGCACCACGACATAGGGCCGCACCGGTGAGAAGGCAACCGCTTCGAGCACGACGGCGATGCGGTGCTGGGAGTTGCCGGTTCCCAGCGCGGCATTCGCCTGCGTCGTCAGCTCCTGGGCAACTTCGGGGGGCAGCGGGGCACCGGCCTTGGGAGGTCGGGAGCTGAGCCGCAACGCTCGCACCACGCGCCCTTCCGCCAACGTCGTGCGCAGCTCGTCATGCCACTCGCGCTGGCTGGCTTCGACGCGTTCGTTGAGCCCTTCGCGGATCTTGTCGGCCAGTTCCCGAGCCTCGGCACCACGGGCGAAGTCTTCGGCAGCCACCAGCACGGAGCGGAGATCGCGCAGATCCACCCGTTCGATGCCGGCCAGGGCCGCGTCGGCACGATCGTGCCACTCGGCGATCTGCACCGGTCCGACGAGCGATTCCGCGAGCCGCAGCACGCCGTCGGCTGGCACCTCGGGCGCGCCCTGCGCCGCCGCCTTGCGATTCTGCTCGTCGATGCCCGTGCGAACCGCAGCGAGGCCACCGCGTGCGACCTGTTCGGCGATCACCTGCTGCTCGGCCGGCAGCGAGGCGATGAGTTCGTCGCGGTGCTTGCGGCTCGGGCGCAGCTTGCGCGCCTTGGGGCGAGGGGGGCGATCGGGGGTCTCGGGCATTGCCTTGGAGGCGGCGTCGCGGCGCTGCCGCTTGGCTCCGCCCTCACGACGGCGAGTGTCGCCCTCGCGCCGTTTGCGTCGCTGCGGTTCATCGCCCTCGGAGTCCGCGGGGCGGTCTCGCTTGCGGCGATCTCCATCGCGTTTGCGCCGCGGACCCTTTGAGTCCCGCTCGCCGGCACGGTTTGATTCCCGGCCGCCCTCGCCGCCTCGCCTGCGGCCTCCGCGGCCGGAGACGCCGGTCGTGGTGACCGACCTCGAGTTGCGTTCGGGTGGGCCCAGCAGTTCGATCCGCTCGCTCTCGGGTCGACCGCTTCGGGCCTTCGGCGGGAGCACTCCAGTGATGAAGATGCCGTCGATCTCGAACTCTGCGTCGACGCGCAGGACATCACCCTCACCAGCGCCAGGGGGCAGCAGTCCTCCGTCGAGCACGCCCTTGGGCTGCTTCGCGCCAGCAGCACGCCACGTCCACGAGCCGTCGTCGCGCCGACTGGTCAACTCGACATCGAGGCGTCGGCTCACGAGGTCTTCACCAACACGCGCCGCAGGGTAGTCCCCCAACGACGGTCAATGGCATTCGGCCCCCCGACCGAACCCGCGCAGCCAAACGGTTCGACTCAACAAGCCCAGCTCGCACTGCAGGGTCGAAATTGACTCAGCGAGCTGCTGGAAGCGTCGTACCCTCACATGCAGCCGCCGGTGCGTCCCGCAGATGCATGGGCCAACCCGGCATTGATGGCGCGCGCATGCTCGCCCTTCCGCTTCGAGTCGCCGAAAGGGTCCCAGACGATGGCCGGACCGACCGCTCCGACGAGGATCGCCCGCGAGATTCGCGACATCGACGTAGCGGACGAGATGCGGGACTCGTTCATGCCGTATGCGCTCTCTGTAACCACGGCTCGGGCCATTCCCGACGTCCGTGACGGCCTGAAACCGGTGCAACGGCGAATCCTCTACGTCATGGACGACCTCGGACTGCGGCCGGGCACGCCGTTTCGCAAGTCGGCCGGCGTCGTCGGCGAGGTGATGGGCAAGTACCACCCTCATGGCGACAGCGCGATCTACGAGGCGATGGTCCGGATGGGTCAGAACTTCGCCATGTCGGTGCCCTTGGTGGAGCCCAAAGGGAACTTCGGCAGCCTCGACGACCCGTCGGCTGCGTACCGCTACACCGAGGCACGACTCACCGCTGCGGCGATGACGATGGTGGCAGGCATCGATGAGAACACCGTGGAGTTCGCTCCGAGCTTCGACGGCGAGCGGACCGAGCCAACGTGCCTGCCAGCATCGCTGCCGAACCTGCTGGTGAACGGCGCCAGCGGCATCGCGGTGGGCATGGCCACCAACATGGCGCCGCACAACCTGGCCGAGGTTGCCGCGGCCATCAAGCTGGTGCTTCGCCGGCCCCAGCGCCGTCCGGGAATCCAAACGCTCATGGAGGTGCTGCGGGGGCCCGACTTTCCCACTGGCGGCACGGTGGTGTGCGACGAGCAACTCGCCAAGGCCTACGAGACCGGGCGAGGCTCGGTGCGCATCCGAGCCAAATTCGGCTTCGAGCGGCTGACAGCGACCAGACAGGCCATCGTGGTGACCGAGCTGCCCTACATGGTGGGGCCCGAGCGGGTGCTCACAAAGATCCGGGAGCTGCTCAAGGCAGGCCAACTCGATCAGGTCGGTGACGTGAACGATCTGTCGGACCGCACCAGCGGGATGCGGCTGGTCATCGAATGCAAGCCCCACGCCGACCCAGAGCAGGTGCTCGCCGAACTATGGCGAAGGACGCCGCTGGAAGAGTCGTTCGGCATCAACAACGTGGCTTTGGTAGGCGGCGTGCCACAGACGCTGGGCGTCCGAGAGCTGTGCGAGCACTACATCGCGCACCGGCTCGACGTGATCGTGCGTCGAACGCAATACCGGCTGGACCGGGCCCGTGAACGCGAGCACATCGTGGAGGGTCTGCTCACAGCGCTCGATGCCATCGACACGGTGATTGCCATCATCCGAGGCTCCGCCGATGTGGGAGCTGCGCGTGCCGAGCTGATCGAGCGGCTGAGCCTGACCGAAGTGCAGGCCAATCACATTCTCGACATGCAGCTGCGTCGGCTGACTGCCCTGGAGACACAGAGACTGCGAGACGAGCTGGCCGAGTTGCGCGATGCCATTGCGTCGTATCTCGCCCTTCTGGAATCCGACGAGCGCCGACGTCAGATCGTGGCTGACGAGCTGGACGATCTGGTCGAGCGCTTCGGCGCACCTCGCCGCAGCCAGCCGGTCCCCCGTGCAGAGATCGACGCCGAAGCTGCGCGGATCGCGGCCCAAGCGGCCCAGACGAACGGTCGGGACCGAGCGGCGGGAATCGCTGCCGGCGATGTCGCGTCTGCCGGTATCGCAGCGGCCGGCATCAGCACAGTGACTTTGTCGACATCGGGCCTGCTCGGACGGCGCCATGCCGAAGATCCGCTCGCGGCCAAGCCCGGCCGCCACGACGTGCTGGCAACGGCAGTCACCGTGTCCGACCTCGAAACGGTGACTGCGCTGACCGACCGTGCGCGGCTGCTCACAGTGGATACGCGAAAGATTCCCGAAATGGCGCGCGGCAGCAGGGGAGCACCCCAGAGCGAGATATTCGACCTGTCGAGGGGCGAGCGAATCGTGGCGCTGATCACTGCGGAGGCCAATGCTGGTGCCATCGCGCTGGTGGCTCGCAGCGGCACTGCGAAGCGTGTCGATGCGGCCGAGTTGCTGGCACGCCGTGACGGTGCCTCTGCCATGACACTGCGTGACCGTGACCGACTGGTAGCTGCGTTCGAGGCTCCTGACGGGGCTGAGATGGCGCTGGTGTCGTCCACTGGCCACGTGCTGCGCACCGCGTGCGAAGGATTCGCTCCAAAGGGGCCGAACGCCGGGGGGGTGAACGCCATGAAGCTCGCTGGGGGCGCCACGGTTCTGACCGCAGCACAGGTCGCGTTCGGTTCGCTGGTGGTTGTCGTCACCGACGAAGGCACGCTCAAGGTGACCTCCATGTCCGAGGTGCCCGCCCAGCGCCGAGACACCGCAGGTTCGCCGACCGTGCGCTTCGGCGGCTTCGAGACATGCGTCGGGTACGCATGGGTCGGCGTCGACCGTCAGATCGCCGCCATAGTGGCAAACGATGACGCTGCGAAGCGGGTGGACCCCACGCCGGTGCGCCCCGAACTGGCGCCCACCAAGCGATACCTGCGAGCGCGGCGCGCAGGCCCCAGAATCGTCGCTCTGGGTCAGGATCGGTTCGCATGACCATGGCGACTACCGACTCCCGAGCCGAGGGCGACCCGATGCGCCCGAGTCCAGCAGCAGGTGCTGCCTCCTACGACGCCGACGCCATCGAAGTGCTCGAGGGTCTCGAAGCGGTTCGCAAGCGGCCTGGCATGTACATCGGCGGCACCGGCTCGGGCGGGCTGACCCATCTGCTGTGGGAGATCATCGACAACGCCGTGGACGAGGCGGCCGCAGGGCACGGCAAGCTGATCGAGGTCACGTTCCACGACGACGGTTCCTACGAGGTCGCGGATCGGGGCCGCGGCATTCCCGTCGACCTCAAGGAGGGCGACCTGACGGCGCTGGAGGTGGTGTTCACCGAGCTGCACGCCGGCGGCAAGTTCGGCAACGGTGCCTACGGAGCCTCCGGCGGCTTGCACGGCGTGGGTGCTTCGGTGGTGAACGCGTTGTCGTCGCGGCTGGAAGTGGAGGTTGACCGCAACGGTCGCACTCATCGTCTGGAGTTTCAGCACCGCGAAGCAGGCAACACCGATGCCGCGGGGCGCTTCCGCCGAGGCCATGCACTCAAGATCGCGGGCAAGGTGTCGCCGAATCGGACCGGCACGAGGGTGCGTTTCTGGCCTGACACCAACGTGTTCGATGCCGCTGCTTCGATCAGCTACGCCGATGTGCGCGAACGAGCCAAGCAGACGTGTTTCTTGGTGCCCAAGGTGAAGATCGCCCTGACGGATCGACGTCACGAGCCGATCGTGGCGGAGGAACTCGTGTCGTCGGGCGGGTTGAGCGACTTCGTCGAGCAGCTGCGGGGTGACGACGAGCCGGTGGGAAGCCTCATCAAGCTGCACGGCAGCGACGAGTTCACCGAGCAGGTGCCGGTGGACGGCCATCTCACCGAGGTTGTGCGCCACTGCGACGTGGATGTGGCGATGCGCTGGTGTGCATCGTTCGAAGCCCGCATCGTGAGCTTCGTCAACACCATTCCGACCCCTGATGGCGGAACACACACTGCAGGCTTCGAACGGGCGCTCACCACGGCGGTGAACGGGGCGCTGGCCGATGCCGATCTGCGCAAACTGCGGCGCTTGCGCGACGATGCCCGCGCCCAACGGGAGGACATTCAGGAAGGCTTGGTGGCGGTCGTGCGGGTGACGTTCGGTGAGCCGCAGTTCCGGGGCCAGACCAAGCGTGAGCTGGGCACCCCTCAAGTGCAGCGGATCGTCAACAACGTGGTGCGCGACCAACTGCGCGACTGGTTCTCTGGAACGTCGGCTTCGAGCAAGCGGGTTCACGTCAGGGCGGTACTCGACAAGATCGCCGTGGCCGTGGTGAACCGGGTGGCTACCCGACGGGCACTGGACGAGCGGCGCAAGGCGGCGGCGCTGGGGTCTGGCGGCATGCCGGCCAAGCTGGCCGACTGCCGGCTGCATCCCGAGGGCGAGCTGTTGATCGTGGAGGGCGATTCTGCGGCGGGGCCGGCCAAGCGGGCACGCGACAGCGCCTGGCAGGCAGTGCTGCCGCTGCGCGGGAAAGTCGTGAACGCAGGCAAGGGATCTGCTCAGGCGGTACTCGACAACGCGGAGGCGGCGGCATTGTTCACCGCCGTGGGCGGAGGCTCCGGGTCCGGGTTCGATGTGGACCGGACCCGCTACAGCCGGGTGGTTCTGTTAGCCGATGCCGATGTCGACGGCAGCCACATTCGCTGCCTCGTACTGACACTCGTGTACCACTACATGCGCCCGCTGCTCGACGCCGGGCGGGTGTATGCCGCACAGCCACCGACTCACGCCATTACGATCGGGCAGGACAAGCGGTTTGTCTACTCCGAGGTCGAGCGGGATGCGCTCAGCGCCGAACTGGATGCCGCTGGTCGGCAGTACCGGCTCACGCGGTTCAAGGGCCTCGGCGAGATGGACGACGACGAGCTGTTCGAGACCACCCTCAACCCTGAGACACGGGTGCTGCGCCAGATCACCGTCAGCGACGCCCAGGCCGCCCGAGAGGCATTCGAGGTGATGATGGGTGCAACGGTCGATCCGCGCAAGAACTTCATCATCGCCCACAGCAGCAGCTACGGCCACGCGCTCGACGTTTGACAGAAGATCATTCCGAAGCGGCTGGGGGTGCGAGTCTCGGCTGTACGGCAGCAGTTGACGCAGCCGGGCTACTCGGCGTCTTTGGAGCTGTCAGGGTGGCGGATGGGATGGTCGGCTTCGACTCGCATGGGGCCCCCGAGTGCGGTGCGCAGACGGTGCTCGCTGCGTGTGCTGAGGCGGATCTGGGCGGCATCGATGCCAGCGGCAGCGCAGCGGCTAGCTACGTGGGCAGCCACATTGATGGCGACACTGGCAACCGTGGCCAGGTAGTCCTCATCAAATCCGTCGATTGGCAGATCTGCGGCGTAGGTGCCGCCTTGGCGCCACTGGTGGAACTCTGCGGTGTCGATATCGGCGGTGAGCGCTGCCCAGACGCTGCGTTCATCGGCCGGCAGAAGATCGACGAGGGTGTCGATGTTGTGACTGCGGGGTGGTGCGGTGCCCGCAGCCAAAGCGATCATGGTCTTCGCTCCGCATTCGACGACAAGATGTGCCTGGGAACAGGCACCGGCAAAGCGCCACTCCTCAGCCGAGACAAACGCTTCGGTGTCGTCGTCGCCGATGGCGTCGAGTTCGTTGTCCCCGACACGCGCAGCGTCGGCGAGCCTCGACACTGCGACAGTCATGTCAAGGTGACGTGTCTGCACTTCGGCGATGGCATTGTCGGGCAAACCGATCTCCTTGTCCCAGTCAATGTCGACGTGTGCTCCGCTGTCAGTGAGGAGCATGGCGTAGGTGTCTATGTGGGCTTCGAGGGAGCACGGGACGCGCTGAGTGCGAACCGCCCACTCGGGGGCGTCGGTCACCAACAGATCGACCGAGCATCCCGCAGCGGCCTCCGCGCGGAGCGCCAGTTCGCAGCGGCGATCCCAGCGGTCGCTGTAATCGCCGAGATCGTCGTAGATGGCTACCAGGTCGATATCGCTTGCGCGGGTGTCGCCTCGTGCGAGCGACCCGAACAGCAGTACCCGGCCCACACCCGCAGAGGCGAGCTCGGCCGCAGCGCGCCGTGCATCGTCGATGCTCGGGGCACTTGGGGCCATACGCCCATCGTACTTGCCGGTCAGAACAGGTTCGCTGCTTGCCGACGGTTGCTGTCGATGCTGTCGGTGCAAGAACGCCGATAATAGACATTATGTCAAGTTGATCAGCTCAGATGGCGACGATGTCTGCTGGCGCCCACGTCGGCCAACTGACTGGATGCGTATTCTGCCCCATCTGGTAGTGGGCAATGCGCTCGTACGCGTTCGCAGCGGAGGAGTTGTCGTAGACATAGGCGTCGTCGGCGATTCGTATTGCCTCAGCCACATGCTTCCAGAGTCGCTGATAACGAGAGCGAATCTTGTCTTCTGGCACAGCATGTCCGCCATGCCGCACTCGGTTGTGCACTCTCGCAACTGCCAAGTCCTCGGGGACGATGACGATATGCAGCGTGATGACGTAGCCATTCCGGCCTGCTTTGCGCATCAGGCCAAGTTTCGACTCATGCGAAAAGACCGTCTCTGTCACGAATGAGCGTTTACTGGCGATGAGGTCCTCACGGATCTGGCTCGCCATTTGCGCTGCGTCGTAGGCACGCTCCGCCTGTTCGTTCGGCCAGTAGCGAGCCGCGAGCACGTCCGCGTTGACGAATTGCATCCCGCTAGGCGACAAGACCAGTTCATAGAAGGTGCTCTTGCCTGCGCCATTGGGACCGGCAATGATATGAATCTCCGGCTGTTTCAGCGGAGGGAGCATGTGCTGCGGTCGAGATCAGGTTCTCGAGGGTGCTGGCCGCTCCACAACCCGCCCCTCGTCATCCAGCTCGACGTATGAGCGGCCTTCGTTCGCGAACACGGCCTCAAGGTCTAGGTCGCGCAGCCGGTCCTCTGTGCGTTCATCTCGCTTGGATCGGAAAATCGCCTGCTCGAAAAAATTGAGGGAGTCATAATCAGCCTCGCCACTGAGAACCTGATCTACGTTGCGCGTGGATGAGTGCGGCGACAGATCCATGGCTCGTCCGATGCGGGCCCAGAAGCTGATCTGCTGTGAAGTGCTCCGGTTCATGGTCGGAGCTAGTTGCTCAGCTGATGCGTGGAGGTCATGGGCGACTCTGACTGGGGTGCTTGTAGGCATGTGTCAACCTCCGATCAGATCGTAGCACAATGCTACAACCACGCCGGCACGGGGCTGCTGCTGCGATCCTCCGCGCATCGGAGCGTATCCGTGGAAACGAGCGTGGTCATCGGGAGATCGCTTCCGTGGATCGCCAGTGCCGTTCACTATGTCGCCCGCGTCTGCGTCGTCGGCCCGCCTCGACCAAATCGATCACACGCCGCCGGAACTCCGCCGGATATCCCCTCGGTGCCATAGAACCTCCTCAAGGCCCATGACAGCAGAATCCAGTAATCCGCCCGCGCGAAACACAGGGTGCACCACTCTGTTCTTTGAGAGGACGGAGCGGTACCAGTTGGTGATCTGTGCCCGCCAGGCGCGCAGCGTGCGGCCGAGGCGGTTCAGCTCCGGGGAGTACGTGTCGTCTCGCAGGTCGCGGGACAGCTCGTCGAGCGCTTCGAGGGCGACCTCGTGGTCGCCGATGCGGTAGGTCATCCGCAGGGTCTCTTTCGCGTGCCAGGCGTCGCGGACCTCGCCGTGGGAGTCGCCGGCTGCGGCAGGCCGCGTTCCGGATTCGGCCGAACCGCCTTCCAAACTCGACGTTGTCGGCGTTCCGCGCCACACCATGGCAGGCCTGTGACCTGCAGCTTCATCGAATCGCGCCAACCCCAACTTGGGCGCCAACAAGTCCACTGGGGCCGCTGGCTAGTCCCGCGGAGGGGCGGGGGCCTCGGAAGCGGCACGGCACGCGGGTGTGGACCGGCTCAGATCGTTGAAGCACCAGGGCTGCCAGCCATCGACGAGCCAGATCTCATAGGCGGCGCGGAGGTTGATGTTCGGATCCAGCCAGGCATCACAAGGTGAAGCCGGGCGGCGACCCGTGCGAAATGCTTGTTCTTTGGCATGAAAGCACCACGTCGCCGCTGGCGTCGCGGCGGTGAGACCGTCGCAGCGCAGGTCGACCTGTGCGATGTGATCGGGCAGTTGTCGCACCCGGGGAAGACCGTCGATGCCCTTTCCTGCCCAACAGGTCGCGTTCAGCTGGAGCAAGCCCCAGTCGTTGGTCGGGGAGAGCGCCTGTTCGTTGCAGAGTGATTCTCGCCAGATCAGCGCGATCACAACGTCTGGGTCCCAGTCGCCGACGGCCTGAATCTGAGATCGGTAGCGATCGCACGCGAGCGGCACGCCCGGCGCGACCGTACGCCGGAACTGCTCTTTGGGCTCGATGAGCGAGTCTGCGGTGACCAGCGGCGAAGCGGGCAGGTTCGGATGCTCGACCACCGCAGCGGTCTCCACTCCCCCGACGCGAGGCGGCACAGGCGATGGCGCGACAGCCAGAACCAGCGGCGGGGCGGTCAGCGGACTCTGCAATCCCCTGGAGTCAACCGTTCCCGCAGCTTCGAGGGGACCTTGGGTGTATGGGTGGACCGACGGACGCGTCTGGGTGCCCTCCAGGGAGTGGGCAGCACCCAGGGTCAAGGGCAAGAACGCGCCCAAGAAGGCACAGGCCGCCGTAACGGTGATCACACGTTTGAGATGGTTGGGCAAAGCAGGCAATGCCTTGAAGGGTCGGCAAACGAGGCCGAAGCCTATGGTGCTCTGCCTGCGCTGACGCATCACCGTCCCGGCAGGCGCCGAAGCGGACGGGTAGCGTGAAAGGGCCGGTTGCCGGTGCGCCTGTCGTGCCGTAGCGGCCGTTGCAGTCAGATCGCTGAGCGCTGCGGGGGCATTCCATGAGTACCGAATCCACGGACACGGATTTCGACATCCACATCCAGAACGGCACGGTGGTGGACGGCACACGGGTGCCGCGCTACAAGGGCGATGTCTGGATCAAGGACGGCAAGGTGGCCCAGCTCGGGGGGCGTCCCCGTGGCACCGCGCAACGCGTCATCGACGCCGCCGGCAAGATCGTGGCCCCTGGCTTTGTCGACCTGCACACCCACTACGACGCCCAGATTCGCTGGGATCCGTGGTGCACCATCTCGGGCTATCACGGGGTGACGTCGGTGGTGCTCGGAAATTGCGGTTTCGGCTTCGCGCCGGTCAAACCGGAATTCCGCGACCGCTCGATGCTCACGATGACCCGTACCGAGGCAATCCCCTATGAGTCGATGCGGCTGGGCATGGACTGGGACTGGGAGACCATCCCGGAGTACCTCGACTCCCTTGATCGGGCCCCCAAGGGCGTGAACGTCATCCAGTACATGCCCACGGCGTCGCTGATGACCTACGTCATGGGCCTCGAGAAGGCCAAGGCCGGCGTGCCCGCCTCCGAGGCCGAGCGCAAGGAAATGGCCCGGCTGTTGCACGAGGGGATGGACGCCGGCCTGTGCGGCTTCTCCATCCAGCGTCTCGGCCCCGACAGCGTGCAAGCCGACTACGACGGCTCCCCCATGGTCACTGACATCATGTGTGACCAGGACATCTTGAACCTCGCAAGCGTGCTGGCCGAACGCGACGAGGGCTTCATCCAGATCACCCAGGGCACCGGCGACATCCGGGCCGACATCAAGTTCCTCGAGGTACTCGCAGCCACGGCCCAGCGGCCGATCCTGCACAACGTGGTGGCGCCCGCTCGCAAGGACCCCGAGGTACACCGCCGGCCCCTTCGCTGGATCGACAAGTGCTGGAACCAGGAACTGCCGATCTATGCACAATGCGGGACCGGGCGGGCGGGCTTCGCCTTCACGCTGGAGCACTGGAACCTCTACGACGCCTCGCCCGCTTGGCGTGCGGTCACCACGGGCACCAAGGACGAGAAGATCGCCAAGATGTCCGATCCCGAACTCCGCAATGCGCTCGTGGCCGAGGCTGCCGAGGCCGATCGGCGGCTGCAGGTCATCCAAGCCGGCGTCGGCGGCAATCCCAAGAGTCTCGTGGTACAGGGGGTCAACCGGCAGGCCGACATGCAGCAATACGTCGGGCGCTCCGTCGGCGACCTGGCAACCGAACAGGGCAAGCATCCCATCGAGGTGATGCTGGACCTGTCGCTGCAAGGCGATCTCAACGTGGAGTTCCTCGGCCCCGACAAGGGATCCAACGCCGAGTTCATGGGCGAGATGATGCAGTCGCCGTACGCCATTCCCGGTGTGTCCGATGGCGGTGCACACACCAAGTTCTTCAGCGGCGGCTCCTACACCACCGATTTCTTGACGTGGCTTGTGCGCGACGAGGGCGTGGTGACGCTGGAAGAGGCCCACTACCGCCTCTCCGCGCTGGCGGCCCATGCGGCAGGGTTCAAGGACCGGGGCACGCTGCGCGAGGGGGCCGCGGCTGACGTCGTGGTCTACGACATGGAGGAGCTCGAGATCGATCCGCCGTGGATCGGCAACGTGGAGCACGACCTGCCCGGCGGCGAGTGGCGCCGGGTGCAGCGGGCCAAGGGCTACGACCAGATCATCGTCAACGGCGAAGTCACATTCGAATCCGGCGAGTGCACGGGGGCGACCCCAGGTCGCCTGCTGCGACACGGCCGCGGCTGAGCGGCCCATTGGACACAGCGCGGCTGAGCGGCCCATCAGACATGGGCGCGGCTGAGCGGCCCATCGAACACAGCGCGGCTGAGCGGCCCGCAACCAGAGGAGAGATACAAGAGATGAGCGCAAGCAACGGCACCAAGTACACCGGCCCGACCGAGGTCGACTTCCACTTCGACGTGATGTGCCCGTGGGCATACCAGACCTCCCTGTGGATGCGCGACGTGCGCGATCAACTGGATCTGCAGGTCAACTGGAAGTTCTTCAGTCTCGAAGAGGTGAACCTGCGCGAGGGCAAGAAGCATCCGTGGGAGCGCGACTGGAGCTACGGCTGGTCGATGATGCGCATCGGCGCGATCCTGCGGCGCGAGTCGATGGACCTGCTCGACAAGTGGTACGCGGCGTCGGGCAGGGCTCTGCATGTCGACGGCAACCGCCCCCACAATCCCGATGTAGCTCGGCACCTGTTGACCGAGATCGGCGCTGATCCGGCGATTGTCGATGTCTCCATCGAGGACGAGACCACCCACGACGAGATCAAGGCCGAGCACCAGCGGGTCATCGACTCGGGCGGCTTCGGGGTGCCGACCCTGTACTTCGGCGACACTGCGATCTTCGGACCGGTCCTGCTCGATCCGCCGACCGGCGAGGCTGCGCTGCGCATGTGGGATCTGGTCCTCGGCTGGCTGGAATTCCCGCACCTGTACGAGATCCAGCACATGCCTCGCGACGAGAAGAAGATCTTCGACACCTTCCGGCCGTATCTCGAGGCACGCGACTGGGTCAGCATCAACCGCGGCAAAGAAGTCGGCATGGAGCCGCAGGCAGCCGATTGACCTGAGCCCCTCATCGCTGGGCAGGTACTGCGTGCCTGGTTTGGGCGGTCAGGTCTCCGCGGGCTTGTCGCCGTCGGTCCCGAGTAGGCCCCCTGCTGCAGCAAGCGCCCCGGCCATGGCCACGGCGCGCTGATACACAGCTTCGAAATAGTGCTCCGCGACAGTCTCGCGACCCGCGAGCGGCGGCTTGCCCAGCGACCGAACGGTCGACGTCGGATCCGTCGTGACCGAGATCGGACGGGTCTCGGTGAGGATGTCCGGCGGCGTCGCCGGTGCCAAGCTGGCGTTGGTCGCCGCCGATGCGGCTGAACCCCCAACGGCGTCAGCCTGTTCCGACGGTGCCGCCGAGACGGCCGTGCCATGCCAGAACGCTGCGCTCGCCTCGGCAGCCTGGCGCTGTTGGACCTCGGCGCCGTCGATGCGGCGAGTGCGCGAGGTCTTGCGCCGGCGCCGATTGCTCATGATCCGCCCCCGCCGACCAGTGCCAGGCTCGTCGGCGCCGGCGCGCTGGAGTCGATTCCTTCGGGGTCGTCGGCAAGGAGTGCATCGGAATCGATGCCCAAGGCGTTCCGCAGTTCCTCGGCGTTGAGGTCGCCGATGGAGCTCGACTTCGGCAGCACCATGTCTGCGATGCGCCGCTTGCCTGCGACGACTTCTTCCACCCGTTCGTCGACGGTGCCCGGACAGACGAGGCGGTGGCAGATGACGGTGCGTGTCTGGCCGATGCGCCAAGCCCGGTCACGGGCCTGGTCTTCGACCGCAGGGTTCCACCAACGGTCGTAGAGCACCACATGGCTCGCGGCAGTCAGGTTCAGACCCGTGCCTCCCGCCTTGAGCGACAGCACCATCGCCCCAGGTCCGTCCTCGGTCTGGAAACGGTGCACCATCCGATCACGCGCGGAGCGGCCCAGTCCGCCGTGATAGCAGTCGATCTGGTATCCGGTCTCTCGGGTGAGATGGGTGGCCAGGCGCTCGCCCCAGGTGGCAAAGTGCGTGAACACCAGCGCTCGCTCCCCCGCCGAGAACACCGCCTCGAGGATCTCGTGCAGCCGTTCGAGCTTGCCGCTTCGCCCCTCGATCTCGTCGTCGATGTCGTCGGGGCGGTAGTTGAGCGGGTGATTGCAGATCTGCTTGAGGGCAGTGATCGCTGCGAGGACAGCGCCCTTGCGCTTCTCACCCGCTTGCTCGCTCTGTGCGGTGTCCACGATGAGCTGGTCGAGCACGGCCTGGTACAGGCCGATCTGCTCGGGCGTCATGGCACAGTGCGCGATCTCGTCGATGCGGTCGGGCAGCTCGGCGGCAATCTGCGGCTCAGCCTTGGTGCGGCGGAACACCAGCACGCCGTTGAGCGCATGCAGGGCCGATTCGGCGGCGCCGCGTGCATCGCCGGGACGCTGCAGCTGCGCGATGAACGGTGCGCGCGCGCCCACCAGGTCGGGATTGCAGAAGTCCATGATCGCCCACAGGTCGCCGAGCCCGTTCTCGATCGGGGTGCCGGTCAGGGCGACCCGGATCCGGGCAGACAGCCGGCGAAGCTGCTTGGCGGTCTCACTGGTGTGGTTCTTGATGACCTGCGCCTCGTCGACCACGATCCGGTCCCAGGTCACCTCCGACAGCGCTTCGATGTCGCGCACGGCAGTGCCGTAGGTGGTGATCACCACGTCGATCTGCCCGTCGGCGTGCGCACCAGTGCCCTCACGCAGTGCCCGCACGAGCTCTGCGGGTTCGCGCCGGGAAGGACCGTGATGGATGATGGCCGACAGCCCAGGTGTGAAGCGCGCTGTCTCGGACGCCCAGTTGCCCACCACGGCCGGCGGCGCGATCACCAGGGCGGGGGCTTGCCGCCGATCTGCGGAGATGCGAGCGAGCACCGTGGGGGTCTTCCCCAGGCCCATGTCCAAGGCGAGGCAGCCGCCGAGCCCGGCGCCGTCGAGGAACTCCAGCCACGCCACGGCTTCGGCCTGGTAGTTGCGCAGCTCGCCGACGAAGCCAGCTGGCGCCGAACGCGGCGCAGAGGAGATGTCTGACGCAGAGCGCAGCAGGTCGGCTGCCCAACCACTGCCCGAGATGGTGATGCCGCCCCGCACTGATGGGCCCTCGAGCCCCAGCACCTGGCGCAGCATCTGTGAACCAGTGAGTTTGGTGACCTCTGCACGCTCGGCAAGTGCTGCGGCCGCTTCGGCGAGGTCTGCGTGATCCAGTGCGATCCACTGGCCCCGGTCGCGCACGAGCGGCCGCGCTTGTGAGGCCAGTTCCTGGATCTGCGCCGCGGTGAGCTCCACATCGCCGAAGACCGCTGTCCAGCTCACCGCGGTGAGCTGCTGCGCGCCAAGTGCACTGTCGGCATCCTCGATCGCGGTGAGCCGCAGTGAGGGGGCCGGGCGATCCCGGGAGAGGTTCGGCACCTCAACCTTGAAGCCCGCCGATTGCAGCGCCGGGCCGATGACCGACATCAGCTCCCATGCCTCGTCCTGGCTCAGCACCACCTCGCCGCGCCGCTTGCCGCCGGGGCGCATCAGCACCGGCAGCAGCCGCTCGAGGCGAGTGAGCTGATCACGCACCTCGGTGCGGTGCGAGCTGACGCCGCTCACCATCGCCACCTCGACGGGCTCGGTCACGCCTTCGGGGTTGAGGGCGAGCACCTCCATGTGCCAAGCCCCGGCGTCGTCGGGCTCGTCGAGCCGCACCACCAGCGACTGGCGGGCGGCGGTAGTCACCGGCCGCGCCCACAGCTCGATGCGACGGGCCAGATCCGAGCCCTGGGTCGCCGACCCGACGAAACGGGTGCCATCGAGGTACGCGAGGAAGGCCTCTGCCATTTCCGCCCGGCTCCGGGGCTCGGGCGAGGCGGCAGGCACGTCGAGCCGCTTCGCGGCGCTGGTCACGATGGCGTCGACCATCCCCGACAGGGCCGACTGCACCGTCGTGCGAGATTCTGCTTTGGGTTCGGGCGCTGCGACCGCACCGGGCAGGCACTCAATGAGGCCAGCCAGCCGGTCGGCGGGAGGTGAGGCCGGCTGCCACTGGACCGAGAATTCCGCCGTGTCAGGCCGCTTGCGATTGCGACGCTTGCGAACACGGTGCAGGCGCGGCACGGTGCGGCCCCCTGCTACGAGCTCCACCGCCGTGCGCGCTGCAGTTCGAAGCCACAGCGCGCTGACGCCGAGCAGGCGCTCGTCGTTTGCGCCTTGCGCGGCGCTGTCGAGCTGCTCGTTGCCGTGCAGCGACTCGTCGTCGATCCGCACACCGTTGCCGGCAGCGACCTCCGCATACGTCGGGGCTGCATCGGCCGCATCGCCCGTTTCGCCCGAGCGGCCTGCGACGGGCCCATCGAGGCCGACCAGCCATCCCAAGACGTCGCCGACGTCAGCCACGAGCGCTTCCGCGCTGATGCCGCCGGGCAGCTTGATGTTCGGGTGAGGGCGCCAGACGCTGTCGGGTGCGCCGGTGGCCACGAGGCGGTCCATGACTCGATCAGTGGGGTCGGGTTCGGTACCGGCCCCAGCGGCCCAGGCGATGATCCGTCCTGGCTGCCATGACAGCTGCAGTGCAGCGGATTCTCGAACCGGCCCAGCGGCGGAAGCATCGGCGGGTGCGGGACCCGGTGCTGGATCCTGCGGCGACTCGCTTGCGTCGAGGCCGGTCAGGCGTTCATAGGCCGCGGCGAGTTCGGCGAAATCGGTCTCAAAATCTCGCACCACCTGTCGCCGGACCGGCCGCGGCAGCCGGCGAGCTTCCGACACGGAGGCCTCGGTCTGGTCGAGCAAGTCCAGCAGGACTCGTTCCCATCGCAGCGAATCCGTGGAGAGGGTGGCGATCTCGGCCTGGGCCGCTGTGCCTTGCGCCTCCGCCCAGACGAGACGGGCGATCTGGGACCAGCGCATCGACGCAAGCGCAGATCGCGCGTCGCCGTTGGACGGCTCGCCAGATCCGTAGACGTGACCGTTGGAGGCGACACCGTGTGCAGGCGCGAACTCCTCAAGCGCTGGCGCGCCGTGGTGCGGAACCGGAGAAGGTGAGTCGTCGTCGCTCATCGAGTCATGAGGGGGCCGGCGGGTGCACTGCGGCGCCCGTTCGGGCTGCGCGGGGGGCATGACCCGAACCGTCGATGCAGGACCCGCTGCGGACACAGCCACCAAGTTCGGCGCTGTGACCCCGGTCCGCCGCCGAGCCTGCACGTCCGCGACACGGTCGCCGGTGTGCAGTCATCGGTTACGCTGGCTGAGGGTACTGGAGCCGCAGCACATCGCAACGCATGTGCCGGCACCGCACTGGAGCGGTCTCGGTGGAAGGTCGCACCATGTGAACGGCTGCCCGCTTACCCTGCGTCGAATGCGATGGTCTGATTCGTTCATCCCGACGCTGCGCGACGCGCCTGGCGACGCCACCGCAGCGAGCCACCAACTGCTCGTGCGTGCCGGATTCATCCGCCAGCTGCACTCCGGGCACTACAGCTTGTTGCCGCTCGGTCTGCGGGTGCACAACAAGGTGGCCGACATCGTGCGCGCAGAGATGCACGCCATCGGTGCGCAGGAATTCCTGCTGCCTGCCATGCACCCCGGCGATCTGTGGCGCCGCAGCGGGCGCTGGGGTGTCATGGGATCGGAGATGTTTCGCCTGCGCGATCGCAACGACGCCGACGTCGTGCTGGGCATGACGCACGAGGAGGTCTTTGCGACGCTTGCGGCGGAGATGAGCTCGTATCGAGAACTGCCTCAGACCTGGTACCAGATCCAGACGAAGTTCCGTGACGAGCCGCGCCCGCGCAGCGGCCTGCTGCGCGTACGCGAGTTCATGATGAAGGACTCGTACAGCTTCGACATGGACGAAGCCGGTCTCGAGGATTCATTCGAGGCGCACCGTGAGGCCTACCACAAGGTCTTCGAACGACTCGACCTCGAGGTCATGGCCGTGCAGGCCTCCTCGGGCGCCATGGGCGGCGATGCCAGCGTCGAGTTCATGGTGGCGTCGCCTGCCGGCGAGGACGATGTGGCTCGATGCAGCCGCTGCGGGTACCGAGCGAACATCGAGCGCGCCCGCGCAGCAGTGCCGTCCCTCGACGACCCGCCCGCCGGCGACGCGCCTGAGCGTTTCGCGACGCCGGGCATCCGCACCATCGAGGCGCTGGTCTCCTTCGAGGGAGGTGCGCCGGCCGACCGGCAGATCAAGACGATGGTGATGGTCCTCGACGATCAACTCACGCTCGTGGTCCTGCGGGGCGATCACCAACTCAATCTGCAGAAGCTGGCCGACGCCAGCGGCGCGATCGACGTGCGACCCGCCACTGCCGCCGAGACACTCGCAGAGCTCGGCGCCAACCCCGGCAGTCTCGGCGCGGTCGGCATCGACCACCTGCCGATCTACGCGGATGAGGCCTTGCGAGGCCGCAGATCCATGACAACCGGCGCCAATGCCGACGACTGGCACGTGCGCGGTGTGGATGTGGAGCGCGACATCATCGACCCTCGCTGGGCCGACCTGCGCGAGGTTGCTGCGGGCGAGGACTGCGTCGATTGCGGCAACCCGCTGGAGATCGTGCGGTGCATCGAAGCGGGCCACATCTTCAAGCTGGGCCGCACCTACTGCGAAGCGATGAGGGTGTCAGTGCTCGATGACAACGGTGTCGCTCAGACCCCGATCATGGGAAGCTACGGCATCGGCATCGGACGAGCCATGGCAGCCGTGGCCGAGACCCATCACGACGAGCGAGGCCTGTGCTGGCCTGTCGCTGTCGCTCCGTTCGAGGTGGTGATCACCGTTCTGGATGCTTCAGATGAGGCGCAGTCGGCGGCCGGCGAGGAACTCCGGAGCGGGCTGGCAGCTCTCGGCGTCGACTGCCTCTACGACGATCGGCCGCTGCGGCCGGGGGTGAAGCTCGCCGACGCGGAACTCGTGGGCGTCCCTTACCGGGTCACGGTCGGTGCTCGCAGCCTGGCGCAAGGCAACGTGGAACTCATGCGGCGCTCGACCCGCGAGACACGCCTGGTCTCAGTGGACGAGGCGGTGGCCGTGACAGCCGCAGAGGTCGGCACCCATCGCGCCTGAGAGGCGGAGCCGTGGCCCGAGCGGCCCGTGAGCCCAATCGCATGAAGATGGGGAACAAGAGCGGGAAACAACTCGTGCGACAACGGCAAGGTTCGGCTGCCCGCTCGGCCTCAGCTACCTGGCGGCGGACCAGTGCATTCTGCGCCGAATTCGTGCCCTCGCATGTCCACGTTCCCGCAAGGATCGTGGTACCGTACTCCCGTACCGTTCTGCGGCACAGTTCCACTATGCGGAACAGCAACATGGCAATTTGACTCAGTGAAGCAACTGAGTGGAACGGCCCAGCCGCAGGACGCCACGCTGAATCTTGGACAGCCGACCGGGACGGGGGTGCCCGGCAAGCGTCATGACAATGGCGAGGGGGCAACCCATGGCCGATGCGGCAACCGTCGACAGCGCCGATGCTGAAGAGGAGATCGACCTCTCAGCCCTCGACGATGACGACCTCATCGCCCAGATGCACGACGATCTCTACGACGGGCTCGGACCCGAGATCGTGGAAGGCACTGAGCTGTTGCTCGGACGCGGTTGGGGGGCCGACAAGGTCCTCAATGAGGCGCTGGTGGAAGCCATGCGCATTGTCGGCATCGATTTTCGCGACGGGATCCTGTTCGTTCCCGAAGTGCTGCTGGCGGCCAACGCCATGAAAGCCGGCATGGCGATTCTGCGTCCCCTGCTGGCGGAAACCGGAGCCGAACCGATCGGCAAGATCGTGATCGGCACCGTGAAAGGCGACATCCACGACATCGGCAAGAACCTGGTGGGGATGATGCTCGAAGGGGCCGGCTTCGAGGTCGTGGATCTGGGGATCAACACCGACGTCGACGAGTTCCTCGGCGCACTCGCCGAGCATCGGCCCGACATCTTGGGCATGTCGGCGTTGCTGACCACCACCATGCCTTACATGAAGGTTGTCGTGGATACGCTCATCGAGCAGGGCCTGCGTGAGGACTATCTGGTCATCGTCGGCGGGGCCCCGCTGAACCAGGAATTCGGCGAGGCCGTCGGTGCGGACGCGTACTGCCGCGATGCTGCGGTCGCGGCCGAGACAGCAACCGACCTCATCAAGGCCCGACGTGCCGCCGCAGCGTGAGATGAGCGTGAGATGACATCCACCTCCGATACGGCGTCGAGCGTTGACTCGAGCACTCCCCGGCGCCGGCGCTCACGTGCCCGCCGGGTTGCCGAGGCCGCTCGCGCCCAAGCGTCGGCGCGGCCCGTGGGCCGCCCGGCTGCGAGCCCCGGCGCTGCTGGCGCGTCGCGCGGTGTGCTGGTGCTGGGCTGCGGCGCCTTGGCCAATGAGCTGAAGGCACTGGTGAAGGGCGCCAGTGACGGCGAAGGCCGCGGCATCGACGTCGAGTGCCTTCCCGCCAAGCTCCACAATCGACCGGCGTACATCGCGGGCGAGGTCCGCGCCCGGCTGGACCGGCTGTCCCAGCAAGGTCGCACCTACGAGCGGATCCTGCTCGGCTACGGCGATTGCGGCAGCGCCGGCGCAATCGACGTCCTGTGCGCTGAATTCGAACGGGCCCACGCAGCAGGCAACGGTCCGGCCATGACCCGCGTACCCGGCGCGCACTGTTATGAGTTCTTCGCCGGGGCGGCCGACTTCGCCCGGCTCAGCGACGACGAGCCGGCCACGTTCTACCTGACCGACTACCTGGCCCGTCACTTCGACCTGCTGGTGTGGAACGGCCTCGGCATCGCCGACCATCCCGAGCTGGCCGAGATGTACTTCGGCAACTACCGGCGTGTCGTGCTGTTGACCCAGACCGGCGACGACACCGAACGCGCCCGGGTGGAAGCCTGTGCTCGAGCCGGGGCGCAGCGGCTGGGCCTGCCGCTGGAGGTCGTCCGCACTGGCTACGGCGAGCTGGCCGATGCAGTCACCTCGGTGAGCCTCGAACCGCCGGCGCGCCCGTCGACGGCGCCAGCCGGCGGCGGCGCGATGCAGCGGACCGCGTCGTGACTGACACCGTCATCAGCTCCGCGACGCGCGAGGCCGTCATCGGCTTCGACCGTCCTTTCGTCATGATCGGCGAGCGCATCAATCCGACGGGCCGCAAGATGCTCGCAGAGGAGATGCGTTCGGGCGACTTCAGCCGGGTGGAGGCCGATGCGCTCGCCCAGGTCGCCGCCGGTGCGCACATGCTCGATGTCAATGCCGGCGTACCGCTCGCTGACGAGCCGGCCATGCTCGCGACCGCAATCAAGCTCGTCCAGTCGGTCACCGACGTCCCGCTCAGCATCGACTCCTCGGTGATCGAGGCGCTGGAGGCCGGCGTCGACGCATACGTCGGCAAGCCGCTCATCAACTCGGTGACCGGCGAGCTCGAAGTCATGGAACGCGTCCTGCCGCTGGTTGCCCGTGCCGGGGCAGCCGTTGTCGCGATCTCCAACGACGAGACGGGCATCAGCGAAGACCCCGACGTGCGCTTCGAGGTGGCACGACGCATCGTCAACACGGCGGCTGACTACGGGATCCCCCGTCACGACGTGGTGGTGGATCCCCTCGTGATGCCGATCGGAGCCATGGCGACTGCCGGGCGACAGGTGTTCCAGCTTGTGCGGCGCCTGCGTGACGAGCTTGGCGTGAACACCACGTGCGGCGCCTCGAACGTGAGTTTTGGCCTGCCCAACCGCAACGTGATCACCGGCACTTTTCTGGCGATGGCCATCGGCGCAGGCTTGACCTCGGCCATCATGAACCCACTCCACGCCGACGTGAAGGCAGCCGTCATGGCCGGCGACGTCCTGGCGGGCAACGACCAGAACTGCGCCGCGTGGATCTCTGAACACCGCGACCGCGCCAGCGTGGGCGCGAACGGTGCCGGCGGCGGAGCGGCGGGCGATCGGCCCCGGCGGCGGGGCGGACGTCGCGCTCGCACCGGCTGACGGAGCCCCGATGCCGCCGGGCCCGCCCCCGCCCGCCGATGCCGCTTCGGCCTCAGTGATGGATACCGAGGAGATCGGCGCGCCCAGCGCGGAAGGCGGCGACGAGCCCCCAGCCAGCCCGCCTGCGTGCACGGTGGTGTTCACCCCGACGGGGCGCACGGGCATCGTGAGCGCGGGCATCACGGTGCTCGACGCTGCTCGTGAACTCGGCGTCGATCTCGACAGTGTCTGCGGCGGGCGCGGCATCTGCGGCCGCTGCCAGGTTGTCCCCTCGGTGGGTTCGTTTCCCAAATGGGCCATCACTGCCGGCCTCGAGGCGCTCAGCCCCGCAGGTGTAACCGAAGCCGCGTACGGCGGCCGCCGGCCGCTCGGTCCGCAATCACGGCTGGGCTGCCAGGCGCTCGTGCAGGCAGACGTCGTCGTCGACGTACCGCCCGACAGCCAGCTGCACGGCCCGGTGGTGCGCAAGACCGTCGACGTCGGCGACATCGCATTGGACCCGCTGTCCACCCTGCATGTGGTCACCGTGCCGCCACCGACACTGGATGAGCGCCGCGGCCTCGCGCAAATCGTGATCGACGGCGTAGCCGACGAGTGGGACGTCCGGCTCGCCGGGGTACTGCCCGGCGCGCTGGGGGCACTCCACGCATCGGTCGCAGCGGGTACTCCGGATGAGGCTGGCGGCCGGCTGGTGACCGTGGCCGTTCGCTGGAGCGTGCCAGACGGGCCCGGGGCCCGGCATCGGGGGCCATCTGGGGATGAGCCTGCACGGCCCGAGCGCATCGGCATGATCTCGGCGGTGTGGCCCGATGTGGTGACAGCCGCACTCGGCATCGCCATCGACATCGGCTCGACCACGCTCGCTGGTCACCTGACCGATCTGCACAGCGGTGAGATTCTTGCCTCGGCAGGTCGGATGAACCCTCAGATACGCCTCGGCGACGACCTGATGAGCCGGGTCTCCTACGTGATGATGAACCCGGGCGGCGCAGCCGAGCTCACTTCGCTGGTCCGCGACGCGTTGGCGTCGCTGACGGGCGAGCTCTGTGAGGCAGCCCGCACAGATCCGGCCGGCGTGCTCGAGGTGGTGCTCGTCGGCAACCCGATCATGATCCACATCGCCCTCGGCATCGATCCGACCCCGCTCGGACAGGCGCCGTTCACTTTGGCCACCGACGCTGCCGTCGAGCTCGAAGCGCCCGAGCTGGGCCTTGCGTGCCCAGCAGCGCGGGTGTACGTGGGACCCGCAATCGCGGGCCATGTCGGCGCGGACACCTCGGCGGCAGTGCTCGCCGGGGGCCCGCACCGCGACGAGGCCATCACCCTGCTGGTGGACGTGGGCACGAACGCCGAGATCGTGCTGGGCAGCTCAGCGGGTCTGTGGGCAGCATCCAGCCCGACCGGCCCGGCGTTCGAGGGCGCCCAGATCAGCCATGGGCAGCGTGCGACGCCGGGTGCGATCGAACGGGTGCGCGTCGATCCGGCGACGTGGGCTCCCCGAATACGTGTCATCGGCTGCGATCTGTGGTCCGACGAGCCCGGCTTCGCTGAGGCGATCGAGCAGCGGGTCGCAGCCGGTTCTCGCAGTGCAGCCGCAGGCGTCACGGGAATCTGCGGATCCGGAATCATCGAAGTCATCGCCGAGATGTACCTCGCCGGCGTGCTGTCATCCGACGGCGCCATCGCTGAGCCGTCGAGAGAGGGCGAACGGGCATCACGCGTGATCTCCGATGGCCGCACCTCGTCATTCGTGCTCTACGAACCGCCCGAGGGAACCGCTGGTCCGACCATCACCATCACCCAGAATGACGTTCGAGCGGTCCAGTTGGCCAAGGCAGCGCTGCGCGCCGGCATCGATCTGCTCTGCGAACGCGCCGGCATTGCCGCGCCAGATCGAGTGCAGCTCGCCGGAGCCTTCGGAGCCCATATCGACCCCACCAGAGCGATGGTGCTCGGTCTCATCGGCGACTGCGACCCCGATGCTGTTCGATCGGTGGGCAACGCCGCGGGCACGGGTGCGTTGCGCGCACTGCTGTCGGGCACCCAGCGTGCCGAGATGGAACGAGTCGTCCGCAGCATCCGCAAGATCGAGACCGCCACCGAGCCCCGATTTCAGGAACTCTTCGTGGCAGCCATGGCACTCCCCCACGCGACGGCCCCCTCGCCGAAGCTCTCGACGGTGATTGCGCTGCCGCCACGAGCGAGTCCCGATGCCCCCGACGGAGTGCCCGGTGACCGGTCCTCACGCCGTTCACGGCAGCGGCGGCGACGATGACGCACGCTCTTGGTATGCAGGAGATCGATCTGCACCGGAAGGCAGCAAGCAACGATGACAGGCAACCATGACTGAGCGAACACGACGTCGAGGAGGCGGCCGCGCAGCCCGCCAGGCCCAGCGCACTGCGGCAGATGTGGCCGTCAACACCCACCTGCGGCGGTCGCTGCCCCCAGTGAGCGTGCTGGATGAGGCCGGCTTGGCGCAGATCGAGGAGAACGCCGAGACGATCCTGTCCGAGGTCGGCGTGGCCTTCCAGGACTTCCCCCGGGCGCTGGAGCTGTGGCGAGACGCCGGTGCAGACGTCGACGGCGAGATGGTTCGCTTCCCGCGGGGGATGTGCCGCCAGATCGTCCAGTCAAACGCGCCGACCGCCTACACCCAGCACGCTCGCAATTCTGCGCGGTCCGTGCCGATCGGGGGCGATGCCACGGTGTTCGTCCCGAACTACGGCTCGCCGTTCGTCGCCGATCTCGACGATGGCCGCCGATACGCCACCCTGGCAGATTTCGAGCGCGTCGTGAAGCTGGTGTGGATGCTGCCCCACCTGCATCACAGCGGCGGCACGGTGTGCGAACCGGTGGATGTCCCGGTCAACAAGCGCCACCTCGACATGGTGTACGCGCACCTGCGCTACAGCGACAAGCCGCTGATGGGCTCGGTGACTGCCGCCCAGCGCGCCGGCGACTCCGTCGAGCTCTGCCGTATCGCCTTCGGCGGCGAACTGGCTGACCGAACGGTGCTGACGAGCCTGATCAATGCGTCGTCGCCGTTGCGCTGGGATGCCACCATGCTCGGTGCGGCCGAGGTCTACGCGCGGCACAACCAAGCGTGCGTGATCTCGCCGTTCATCCTCGCGGGCGCCATGTCTCCTGTGACGGTGGCAGCGCTGTCGGCCCAGGCGCTGGCGGAGGCACTGTCGGGCATGGCCTTCTGCCAGCTGGTACGGCCGGGCGCACCGGTGATCTTCGGCACCTTCGCCTCGTCGATGTCGATGGCAACGGGCGCGCCGACATTCGGAACGCCTGAGGCGGGTCTGGCGATCTATGTGATGGCCGAGCTGGCGCGGCGAGTCGGCGTGCCGTTCCGTTCCGGAGGACAGTTCACCTCCTCCAAGGCACCCGATGCACAGGCGGCTTACGAGTCGGCATCGACGCTGCTGCCGACCATGGCCGCCGGGGTGAACTTCGTGCTGCATGCCGCGGGCTGGCTCGAGGGGGGCCTGACGCTGAGCTACGAGAAGCTCATCATGGACGCCGACCAGCTCGGGATGATGGAGGTCTATGCCAAGGGCGTCGACATGACACCCAATGGCCAAGCCGTCGAGGCATTCATCACCAACCCCCACGGCGATCACTTCCTCGGCCACCCGCACACGTTGGCCAACTTCGAGACGGCGTTCTACCAATCGGCGATCGCCGACAACAACAGCTTCGAGCAATGGGCCGACGAAGGCTCGCCCGACGCAGCCCAGCGCGCCAATCGTGTGATGAAGCAGATGCTCGCCGACTACGAACCGCCGCCGATCGACGATGCCATCGACGCCGAGCTGCGCGAGTACATCGCCAAGCGCAAGGCTGAGGAGCCAGACGCGATCGTCTAGTGCCGTGTCAGGGGCCTGTCGGAACTGCAGCATGCAGCACAGCCAGTGCGATCCGAAGCCACCATGGGCGAATCACGCTCTACGGCGAGCGGGCTGAGCTGAATGACCTGCTGCGGCGTGCGCGCGATGCCGTCGCCGCAGGAGCGGATGCGAAAGTGGAGGCGTTCTTCACGTTGCTAGGAGAGCTCCGACGTTCTGAGCGCGATCCTGACGTCAAGCTTCTCGTATTCACCGAGTTCATCCCCACACAGCAAATGTTGCTCGAACGGCTCGAGGCCGCCGGTGTCTCCGCTGTAGCCATCAACGGCGGCATGTCGCTGGGCGAGCGAGTGCTGGCTCAGGATGCGTTTCGGGACGATGCCCAGGTACTCGTGAGCACCGATGCGGGCGGCGAAGGCATCAACCTGCAGTTCGCGCACGTCGTTGTGAACTGGGACTTGCCGTGGTCGCCAAGTCGCATCGAACAGCGCACCGGCCGCGTGGACCGCATCGCGTCGCTCGTCGAAGTCGCGACACGGACACGCGAAACGCTCAACCGACCAGATGCCAATGGGCTCGATGTACTCGCGGCCCTGCCTGAGATGGCACCGGGCGAGCCGTGTCCTGTCATTCAAGTTGCTGAGGCGACGCCTGGATGGTTGTCGATTTGGGAGGTCACCTCCGACGGCACGGACCGTAACGCCACCGCGGTGTTTCACCCTGATGCAGGGTTGGTGCGTCCTGATGCAGGGTTGGTGCGCCCTGATCTCGCCGTCACCCTCTGGGACCGGTGCTGTGACGGTGTGGCTGTCGCCGATCAGCAAACGCCCAACGAGACAACCTGGCTTCGGATTATTGAACAGGGCATCGATCATGCCTACCAAGCTGCCGCTCGGCTGGCCGGGGCAGAAGGGCTGACGCTGCCCGCAGCCAGGCTCCGGCTCTTGGTACGGGTGGACTCATGACCGACTGGATCGCGCGCGAGCTCACGGGTGTGCTGAAGCGTCCTTCTGGCGTAACGGTATTGCTCGACCCCGACTGTCTGATCGACAAGAGTGCCATGACCACGATCTCCAAGACGTGCCGGGTGATCCGGGTCGAGGACTGGGCCGGACTCCGCCGCGCGTGGGATCTCGACATTCGTCGCTCCTCCGACGAGCGGCACACCGTGGCGTGCGTTTCGTCTACGGACTTCGCAATAGCGACCGATCTTCCCTGGGACATCGAGAACGAGGCGGTGGAGGTGGTCCGACTGCGCGAGCCGACGCCCACCACACCGCTGGACGATGAGCTAACGAGCGCCGTCGAGCCGGATTCGGAGCAGATCGTCGTTGAGCTCCTCGAAGCGCAGCCAGCTGCGCCGACCGACTTAGCGGGTTGGATCGAGACAGCATCGTGGTGGGGGCATGTTCGCGCCGCTATAGCTGCTGCGGCGTCCCCGCCTCCCGTTGCCGATACCGCATGGCATGTCTGGGAACGGCTCGATGACAGCTTTCGATCATGGCTACGAAGCTCCTATGGCGCGTCGTTGACCTCCCAGTCCGCCCAGACTCCGTTCGCAGCGTTGCATCAGGTCGCCCCGAGACTGGCGCGCCGAGTCGAGGACGGGTCCAAGATCCTCCTCGTCGTTATTGACGGCCTCGGCTTTGCTCAGTGGCACCCGCTACGTCAAGCGGCCGGTCTCGAAGTCATTGAGTCCACCGGGAGCCTGGCGATGATCCCAACGCTCACCAGCGTCTCACGACAAGCCATCTTCGCTGGCGAGCTGCCTCGCGAGTTCGCACGACATCTCAGAACGACCAGCGCCGAAGAGCGGCGATGGCGACAGTTCTGGCACTCGCGAGGACTCGAAGGGGAAGATGTTTCCTACGCCAAGTTGCTCGGTGACGACACCAGCCCCATCCCGGAGCTTGGCCGACGCGCGGCTGCGGTGGTCGTCAATGCCGTAGATGAGATCCTGCACGGTGCTGACGTACTCGGTGATCGTCAGGTGGCCGCCGACGTCGACCTTTGGGCACGCGCTGGGTTCCTCACGGCGCTCGTCAAGTCAGCTAGCGAAGCCGGCTTCGAGACTTGGATCACGTCAGATCACGGCAACCTGCCCACACAGGCGAGCACCGTGCCGCGTGAAGGCCAGACCGTGGAACAAGCGGGCATCCGCGTCCGCGTCTATCCGAACGCCGCCTTGCGCGAGCAGGCCGCACATCACGGCGAGTGCTGGGACCCGCCCGGACTGCCAACCGAGATCGCCAGCTACTACCCACTGTTCGCCAAGGGCCGCAGCGGCTACCACACGGGCGCAAGCCGTGTCAGCCACGGTGGCATCTCGCTCGACGAGGTGATTGTCCCCGTCGCTCAGGTCTCCGCATGAGCCCGCGCCGACCCGACCCCGCGTCTCCGCGTCCACTGGACCGGGCATTGAGCCTGCCGCTGCTCGAGACCGTGTATCGGATCGCTTCGCTCGATGTCAGCGCCGCCGAGCGTTCAGAGCAGCTCACAATCGCGCTGCGAGAACACACCACCGACGCAGATGCCAAGACTCGGGTCAAGCACGCCGTGATGCGCATCTGGATCAGCCCGCCTGAACCAGCCGCGCGGGCAATCCGCTGGGCCATCGACCACCCAGAGCACTTCCCAGATCGCCGCCTGATGCACACTGGTGCCCTCCTCGCGACGGTCCCTTTCGTAGGCAGCGCACTCCAGGAGCTCGGTCGCTCATTCGCACTGGCCGAGTCGCTGACAGTGCCGGACCTTCGCCGGAGACTCGTCGCACGCTGGGGTGAAATCTCCACGGTCCTCGAAGCGACCGGCAAGACCGTCACAAGCCTGAGACGGCTTGGGGTCGTCAACGGCGGCGGACGCCAACCCGTGAACCGCGAGCCAGCGCTGGCAGCTAGCCAACTCGGCGCAGCTTGGCTAGTTCACACACTGATGCTGCATCGATGCATCGCATCAATCGACATGCGTGACGCTTCCACGGCCCCAGAGCTTTTCTGGGCAGGCCCGCGGGATCCGGATCCCAGTTATCCCCACCTCGAACTCCATTCGGAAGGCCTCAACCGCCGAATCTGGGTGTCTGCCCAAACGGGAGCCGCTAGCGGGTTTCCGAGGTAGCGGTCCAACGTGGCCAGCACGAGTTGTGCGACGCTGCAAGCTTCCCGAACAACCAAGTGCGCGACCTCTGAAGTGACGCCAGTAGGCAGCGTGCATCCATGTCCTGTGCCTTCGAGGTTTCTCAAGGCATTGCTCATGCAAGCGATGGACCACGACGCTTGCAGAATCTGCTGAACCTGTTCGCCACCTGGCTCGTCAACATCCACGTTCCTCGGATGCAATTCGAGGCGGTCGCGAGCGTGGAACCACAACTCGCCAAACTCGGGCCTGATGAACCGGCGCGACGCGCTTCGCTACGCCTGATCCAAACGAACTGCTCACTACCGTGCGGATGCAGCTAGGCATGGAATGTGATGAAAATCACTTCGCTGTAGCTGAATCGCCGAATACGGTGCGCAGCCTGAAGCCGGTGCCCGCTGGGGCACTCGCGGCATCGGCGGCGCCCAACTCGACTTGGCTCACTCGCCAAGCGCCCAATGAAGGGAGGGTCGGGAACTGCAGTGCGGATGCACTCGAGCTACGAAAAGGCGTAACCCCGGCCGTTTGCCGAAGCAGTGACGGTTCCGGGGTCTTCGATGACAATTCTAAGGCCCAGGAAGAGAATGTCAATCATCAACTTCCAAGAGGTCGCCGTCCGATTGACGGCGTCACGCCTTGAGTCCTACTTGCAAGCGTCTGACGGCGAGATAGAGGCAGCTGTTCGCCTGTACGACTGGAACGCCAATGCAGCTGGCGCTCTTCATGAAGATCTCGGCCGTCTGGAAGTCATCTTCCGCAACACAGTCGACAACGCGCTTTCGGCGTACGGAACGGCCGCAGGGTGGCCAGACGTGTGGTACCGCCAGACGCGGCTCTTCCCGGGCCGACACGCTCGGCGGGCCAGAGAAGACATCGCCGCCGCCCGACAGCGCGCAACCCGTAGAGGCAGGCGCGCAGAAGTGCGCGGCCGGGTCATCGCTGAGTTGAACTTCGGATTCTGGCGCTACCTGTGCGAACCTCCGTACTTGACGTCTTTGTGGGTGCCCGCTGTCGCGTCGGCATTCCCGCTGCACCCCTCCGCGCGCCACCCCGAACAAGTCCGAGCCGACGTGGCCGATCGCATGCAACGCCTTCATTTCCTCCGGAATCGGATCGCCCACCACGAGCCGATCCATCGGCGCGACCTGTCCCGGGACCACGGGCAACTACTGGAACTGGTCGGTTGGATGTGCTCCGAATCTCGCTACTGGATCGCTGCAACCAGCCGGACGCCACAAGTGATCGCCGCCCGCCCCGAAGTGGCCAACGGCGAGGCAGGCCGCTAAGCCTCCGCCCCAGCGATGGTTCTGAGCACGCTCAGTTCGAGGCGCCGGATACGGGTCCGCAATCGCACTCGCCTGCTTGCCAGGGTGTAGTCCTCCGTACAGTGACTCTTGGAGTCGGCTAGGCGTGCCTGCCGCCGCTGTGGCGATGGTGGGATGAGCGGCTTCGGGCGTGATCTCCAAACGCATCTCCGAACTCGGTCCGCTAGCCGTCTTGTTCTGGCGGATGGGGCTCTACACGGGCTTGGTCGCGCTATTCCTGTGGGCGAACCGCACCTCACTTGCGTCTGGCTTCGATCAGGATCTCGTTCTGGGGCAGGTTCTCGCCGCCGGGGCCGTCAGCGTGGCCTGCCGCAGTAATGGGCACACGACCTGGCTCGTCGGCTGGGTACTGTGACTGGCCGTGGCCGTCAGGGAAATTCTGATCATCGCGGGGCCGAACGGCGCCGGCAAGACGACGTTCGCATTTCGCTACCTCAAGCTGGAACAACGCGGCATCCCGTTTGTGAACGCCGACCTCATTGCCTCCGGGCTCGACCCGACAGAGCCCGGCCGCGCTGATGTCCAGGCAGGTCGCTTGATGCTCGCCGAACTCGACCGACACGCACAAGGAGGTCACAGCTTCGCCTTCGAGACCACGCTGTCAGGGCGGGGCTACCTGCGCAAGATCCGCCGCTGGCGGGCGGATGGCTATCGCGTCTCGCTGATCTTCTTGTCGCTGCCATCGGCGGAGGATGCAGTGCGGCGAGTCGCCCAGCGGGTGTCTCGGGGTGGGCATCACGTGCCGCCTGATGTGGTCCGGAGGAGATTCGCCGCCGGCCTGCGCAATCTGCGCGAGCTTTACTCGCACGACGTCGACAGCTGGGTACTGTATGACAACATTGAGGAACCAGCCGTAGAACTGGAGCGAAGCCCCGACCATGACTGAGCGACACCCGGAGCAGCCTCTGGCTCCCAGCAATGGTGAAGCCTGCCCAAATGATTGGATTGCAGGCGTCAGTGAGGCGCTGCGTCTAGCCGCCAAGGACGCGCACCTGCTCGCCCACCAAGCGGGTACCGGAGTGGTCTACAGCCGTGACGGAGTAGTCGACATCTACCCGCCCGACCCGGCCATGTACGAAGACCTCATTCCCCCGCCATTCCAAGAAGGCCAAGAACTACCCGAGCCTTCGCTCCCCCACTGAATCGCCCTCCGCTCAAGACGCGACGACGGCGGTGACGCCTGCGACGGCCGCAACGATGCCGATGTACTGACGAATGTTGATGGTGTCGTTGAACGCGACCCGGCCGACAAGGACGCTCATCACTGGGAACATCGAGGCCCCGACGACAGTTGCCGGTGCGTCGAACCAGATGCCCACGATGTAGAAGATGGTCGCCCCGGCGCTCGCAACGCCGGTCAGCAAGGCGTAGCCCATCACCTCGGGGGGAGGCAGCGCTGGCAGCCGGCGGATCGCGACCAGAGCGGCCATGGCGGTTACCGATGTGAGCCGCTGACCAAATCCTGGCCAAGCGCCGGAACTCTCGGAGAGATCGACGAGAACTCCGAGCCCGACGCCGTAGGCAATGCCCGATAGCGTCGCCCACGCAGTTCCTTCCCATACATGGGTGCTGCGGGTCCCGCCGGCGGTCACCAGCCCGAGACCGCCGAAGGCTGCCATGGCGCCGATGATCGCGAGGAGGGGCGGATCGTGGCCGCGCAGTGTCGTGTAGGCGAACGGGATGACCGCCGACAGCGTGGCCACGATGGGTGCGGCAATCGCCGAGCCGGCCCGATCCAGCGAGGTGTAGTAGCAAGCGAGACCTGTGCCCAGGCCGACGCCGGAGACCAGACCGCGCACGAAGTCGTCGCCCGCGAACGAGCCGGGAACAAGGGGCACGATGGCCAGTGCGATCACGGCTGCGCTGCCCTGAAAGATGACCATTGCCGAGAGCACATGGCAGCGCATCACCACGCGGCGGCCAAACAGGTCGCTGGTGCCGATGCTCATCGAGGTGAGCAGGCCGAACAGCGCCCCCATCACAGCACCCGCGTCGGCTGAGAGAAGCGCTGTGACGAGAGCACGGCCCTAGCGGATGAGGGCATCGGTCACCGGTGTCGCCTCAGCAACGCAGCCACCGCGGCAGAGGCGCGGGCAGGGATCGGGTGGAAAGTGCCCTGCTGAGACACGGCCGGCCCCGCGACGAGCAGCATGCGCGCAGCGACGAAGACAGCGACCGCAACGTGGGCAGCGGCCATGACGAAGTAGAACGCGTTGAGCGTGACCGACATCCCGATAGCGGCACAGATCGGACCGACCGTTGCGCCGACCCCGTTCATGCGCACCAGTACGGCGCTGGCGCCCGTGCGTTGTGAGTCTCGCAGCCAGTCATTCGTCTGCGCCACGGCCAGGGAGTAGATCGGGTAAGCGAAGGCGCCCATCACGCCCATCACAGCGATGCCTGCGATGCCGCGTTCGTCGAGCGCCAGCATGGCCAGGCACGCTGCGGCGGCAACGGATGCGGCCACGACCATGACGAGGCGTCGAGGCACGCGGTCTGACAGCCGGCCGAGCGGGATCTGCCCGAACAGGCTGCCGATCATGGGGGCTGCCACGAAGGCCGCTACCTGGATCGGCGACAAGCCTCGCGCTGCTGCGTACACCGCTCCGATGCCTGATATCGAGCCCAGCGCCGCACCCACGAGGAAGGTGACCACCACACCGGTCGGCGCGGTCGCCAGCAGTGTGCGGAACCCGACGCGTTCGGGCACCACCACGGGAGGATTGGCCGACGCAGAAAGCGACATCGGCACGAGCGCCAGCGACACCAGCACCGACACCACCGCGAACAGCGTGAAATCGTCGGTGTCGGCGATGGCCACCATGAACTGGCCCGTGGCGATGGCACCCATCGTGATGACCATGTAGCGGGCCAGCATCCGGCCGCGGTTCTCGTTGGTCGCCAACTCGTTCAGCCATGTCTCGGCCACCACGATCAACGCGGCGAAACACACGCCCCACAGGAACCGTCCAGCACCCCAGACCAGCGGGTTCACCCATACCGCTTGCACGAGCACCACGCTGCTTCCAGCGGAAGCCAGAGCGGCGAAGACACGCACATGGCCGACTTTGCGCAGGAAATGGGGAGCGACAGCGGACCCCACCAGGAATCCGACGAAGTTCATCGCCATGACCAGGCCTGCGACCGTCGAGCCAAAGCCCTCGGACTCGGCCCGGACGCCGAGCAGGGTGTTCTGCAGGCCATTGCCCGCCATGAGCAGAGCAATGCCCACGAATAGGGCGGTGCTGCGGGCCGCAGGTGACGCGAGCGCCGGCCCGCCGATGTGCGGCTTGGCGACGGTGGAACGCGCAATCTGAGGTACCAGCTCTGCTGCCATCGCGCGGGCGCGCTCGAGCGCCCGTTCGCGGCGGGTCTTGCGTACCGAGTCGTGCGCACCGCCTTCGGCGGAGGTGTTGGTTGCTCCGCGTTCGGCGGAGGGGCCGGAAGTCTCGCCTTCGGAGGTGGGCTTCGGTTCAGGGATTAGCGGCACCGCCGGCACCGGTGGTTAGTGCTCCGCTTGGGTCGTCGAAGGCGGCTCGAATGCCGGCGCGTGCACGTATTCCCAGCCGAATCGGCCCTTGATGCACAGGTGGCCGTTTGTCACCGAATGGTCGGCAGGCGACGTGACTTTGACGATGCGCTCGTCCTGGACGTGCAGCTCAAGATTGCAGCCCACGCCGCAGTATGAGCACACGGTGCGCGTGACGGTCTGGTCGTCTGGGCGCCACTCCCCCACCGCGCGCAAGTCGAACTCCGTGCGGAACTGCAATGCCCCGGTGGGGCACACAGCAACGCAGTTCCCGCAGTACACACACGCGCTTTCGGGGAGTTCGGTGTCGTACTCGGTGCGGATTCGGGCGTCAAAGCCGCGCCCTGCCACGGCGATGGCAAAGGTGTGCTGAGCATCGTCGCCGCAGGCTTCGACGCACTTGTAACAAAGCACGCACCGGTCATAGGCACGGATGTACAGATCGTCCTGGATGCGCACCGGCTCGTCGACACGCTCGGGTTCGAGCCCGGCCTCGCCGCCCGCTGTGGGGCCCGATGAGCTGTCGTCGCTGCAGGGCGCGTCGTACCGGGCAGGGTCGGCGCCGTAGTGCCGTGACCAATCGGCGATCTCGGATGCCTGCGAGAGATCGTTCGCCGACCCTAGGAACTCCAGCACCATTCGGCGGCTGTGGCGGACACGCTCGGAATCGGTGCTGATCTGCATGCCGGCTTCAACTGGTCGTGAGCAGGCGGGCACGAGCGTGCGAGACCCCTCGAGTTCCACGACGCAGACACGGCAGACGTTGACCGGAGTGAGATTGGGAGCCCAGCAAATGGTCGGCGTCTCGACGCCCGCAGCGGTACAGGCAGCGAGGATCGTCTGCCCTTCAGGTACCGCCACCTCGCGCCCGTCGACGCTCAGCGTCACCTCGGTGGCAGCGCCCGGATCGGGTGAGTTCATGATGCAGAGTCTCCCAGCGAGTCGCGCTGTTGAGCCACTTCCGCGGCACCGCCCATTGTTTCCCGCTCTTGTTCGCTGCGCTCACGGGCCGCTCGGGCCACGGCTTCGCCTGCCGGCTCAGCCTCCAGCAGACCGAGCCGCATGGCAGACATCACCGCTGAGGCCGCGGTGTGTCCGAGTCCGCAGATGGACGCGTCTCCCATGGCGTCTGCGATGTCGCCGAGCAGCGCACGTTGTGGCTCCGTGGGCCCGCCCGCCCGGCGAATTCTCGTCACCAGCTCGTGCTGGCGGACGGTGCCGACGCGGCACGGAACGCACTGGCCGCACGACTCGTCACGGAAGAACTTGGCCAGCCGCCCGATCACGCCACTCATGTCGGCGGAGTCATTGAAGACCATCACCGGGCCGGACCCGAGCGTCGTGCCTGCGGCACGCGTGTCTTCCAAAGAGAGCGGCAGCGCAAGCGCATCTGGCCCGACGAAACTGCCTGCCGCACCGCCCAGCAGCACGGCGGCCAGCGTGCCCTGCACACCTCCGGCCAACTCCAACAGCTCGCCCAGCGGCGTGCCGAAGGGAGCTTCGTACAGCCCTGGTCTCCCGACGTGGCCGGACAGGCAGAACAGCTTGGTCCCCGGCGAGCCCTCGGTTCCCACGCTGCGGTACGCCTCGGGCCCGATGCGCAGGATCTCGCTGACGTTGAGCAACGTTTCGGGGTTGTTCACCACGGTGGGCTGCCCGAACAGCCCGTGGGTAGTGGGGAAAGGGGGCTTGTTGCGGGGTTCTCCGCGGAAACCCTCGAGCGAATTGAACAGCGCAGTTTCCTCGCCGCAGATGTATGCGCCTGCACCACGACGCAGCTCGATGTCGAAGTGCTGGCCCGATCCTGCCGCGTCGTCGCCGAGCCAGCCCGCATTGCGCGCTTGCGCGATGGCCCCGCGCAGGCGCTGGGTGGCCAGCGGATATTCACCGCGGATGTAGATCCAGCCCTGCTGCGCGCCGACCACCAGGCCGGCAACGGCCATGGACTCGATGATCGCCAAGGGCTCGAGTTCGCAGAGCAGACGGTCCTTGAAGGTTCCGGGCTCGGACTCGTCGATATTGGCGACCACGTGGCAGGGGCCGTCTCCGTCGGCTACTGCCCGCCACTTGATGCCGGTGGGAAACGCCGCTCCGCCCCGCCCCGACAGCCCTGCAGCGCTCACCTGGTCGATGACATCGTCAGGCCCGAGGCGCAGTACTGCCTCAAGCGCTGCTCCCCCGCCTCGCTGGCGGTAGGCCTCCATCGAGGCGCTCTCGCCGCCCTCGGAGCCGCGCCCGATCATCTGCCGCAGCAAGCTGGGCGATTCGGGGGTCGATGCCGTGACGCTCACGAGCAGCGAATCGGGTCCGCTGTCGTCGGCGGGCACCCGGTCAGGCTCGCGGCGTCCCTGGATGAAGACCGCCGGCGCCCGTTCGCACTGCCCGAGGCATGGACCCTCGTGCACGGCGTGACCCTGTGAGCGGAGGTGTTCCGCCAGCGGAGCGGCTCCCGCGAGCGCGCAAATGGGATCGACGCAGACGTGGCGGACGCTGAGCTTATGGGATGGGGAATCCGTGCGGAACATCTCATAAAAGGTGGCCACGCCATAGGCCTCGGCCGGCGGCACACCCAGCGTGCGACCGACGAAGTTGAGACCCCCCGGCGAGATCCACCCTGCTTCGCGCTGAAGAGCGTGCAAGGCGGGCAACAGCAGGTGCCGCAACTGCTTGCGACGCCGCGTCCCTCCCCGAACGACGCGCGGATGGTCGACAACGACTGCGCCGTCGCCCGCGCCGTTGACGCTGAGCGCAGCCAGAACCGCTTGCCGTTCCGATGCGGTGGGTTCCGCATCGGAGAAGTGCAGGTCAGCCACCGGCGCCACCTGCCGCCACTGCCTGGCGTGAGGCACCGTCCCGCAACGGGTCGATGCGGACGGCGGCAGCCTTGAATTCGGCCGTGCCGCTGCGCGGGTCCCAGGCATCGTTCGTGAGCAGGTTCGCGTCGACTAGGTCCGGGAAATGGAACGTCGTGAAGACCAAGCCTGTGGGCAGGCGATCAGTGACGTGCACCTCCATGTTCACCGAGCCGCGCACCGAGCTCACGCGCACAGTGTCGCCTTCGACGATCTCAAGTTGAGCAGCGTCGGCAGGGCTCACCTCAATAGCGTCACCCGACCGGATGGGCGAGGAATAACCAGCCGACTGCGCACCGGTGTTGTACGAGTCGAGAACCCGGCCCGTGGTCAGGCGAAGCGGGAACTGCTCGCTGAGTGCCTCAGCCGGAGGACGGTGGACGACCGTCGAGAAGGGGGCCGGCGTGTGGCCGTCCAAGCCAGGCTCCCACAGCCAGCCGTGCAAGAACTCCGTGCCTGGATGGTCTTCGTCGGGACAGGGCCACTGCAGCCCGCCGCTGGCCTCGAGTCGCTCCCAGCTCATGCCGCCGTGCAAGGGTGACAGCGACCGCATCTCGTCCCACAGCTCGTGCGCTGAGGTAGCTGTCCACTGCGTTCCCATATGCGATGCCAACTCGCTGATGATGCGCACATCGTCTCGAGCATCGCCTTGGGGAGGCACTGCTGCTCGCACCCGCTGGACCCGCCGTTCTGAAGACGTCACCGTGCCCTCGCTGGAAGCCCAGCCGGCGGCCGCAGGCAGGACCACGTCGGCCATCCGTGCGGTGCGCGTCAGCGAGATGTCTTGAACCACGAGCAGATCCAAGCCTTCGAGCAGCTTGCGAGCGTGTGCCACATTGGCCTCGGAGTCGGCAGGGTTCTCCCCGATGACGTACAGGGCGCGCAGTTCGCCCTCTTCCATCGCGTCGAACATCGCGGTGAGGTGTTTTCCCGGAACGGGATTCAGCTCGCAGCCCCAGGTGCTCTCATAGCGAGCTCGGGCCTGCGGGTCGGTGAGCAGTTGGAAGCCCGGCAGCCGATCGGGCAACGCGCCCATGTCGCCGCCGCCCTGCACGTTGTTCTGGCCTCGCAGCGGCACCAGACCCGAGCCGCGGCGCCCGACATGGCCGGTCAGCAGCGCGAGGTTGCACAGCGAGAGCACGTTCTCGACTGCAGTGTGGTGCTCGGTGATGCCCAGCGTCCACAGGATCTGTGCTCGAGCGGCCGTGGCGTAGGCGTGCGCCATCTCGGCAATGGCCTCAGCCGGAACTCCAGTCAGCCGCTCGCCTTCGTCGAGTGTGAACGGCTCAACCGAAGCTGCGTAGTCATCGAAGCCCGTGGTGGCATGCTCGATGAAGGAGCGGTTGTGCAGTCCTTGGGCGATGATCTCGCGGGCCACTGTGTTGGCAAGCGCGATATCTGTGCCGACGTCGAGGCCGAGCCACACATCCGCGAACTCGGCTGAGGAGGTGCGGCGGGGATCCACCGCGTACATGACTGCACCGTTGTCGATGCCCCGCAGCAGGTGGTGGAAGAAGATGGGGTGCGCCTCGCGTGCGTTCGATCCCCACAACAGGACCACATCGGTTTCGGTGATTTCCTCGTAGGAGCTCGTTCCGCCCCCAAATCCGAACACTGTCGCCAGACCGACGACCGACGGAGCGTGTCAGGTGCGATTACAGGAGTCGATGTTGTTCGACTTGAGCACCGTTCGCATGAACTTCTGGGCTGCGTAGTTCATCTCGTTCGTGCTCTTCGAGCACGAGAACATGCCGACCCCACCGGCACCGTGCTGCTGGGTCGCAGCCCGCAGCCCGGATGCAGCACGATCGAGTGCATCGTTCCAGCTAGCAGGTCGAAGCACGCCGCCGTCTCGTACGAGCGGCGTGTCGAGACGCGCAAGGGGACCCTGACGCTTCCCCCGTCGTGCACCATTCCCCCGCGGCATTGTCCCTCCCCGGTCGGCTTGAATGCCGTGAACCCGAATTCTACGCCACCCCGCATGTCTTTACCGTGGCTATAACAATTTCACTCTGACTATAGATTGCCCACCGTCTCTTCATCCGGCAGCGTTCCGTACAGCAGAACAGTTCCACAATACGGCACAAGATCACGCTCACACGACAGCCCAGCGCCTCCCGCGGGCTACCGTGGTTGCGGTGCAGTCGATCTCTCGCGCGTTCGCCGTCTTGCGGGCACTCGCCGTAGGTCCGCAGGGTGTCACCGACGTTGCCGGCAACGTCGGCCTGCCCAAGAGCACGGTGGCTCGCCTGCTCACATCACTCGAAGCGGTCGATGCCGTCGTGCAAGACGACGCCGGCGGCGACTACCGGCTCGGGCAAGGACTCATCGACATCATCGGTGCGGCTGGCGCCGATCGGAGCCTGCTGGCTGCGGCGCGCCCACACTTGCACAGTCTCGTCAACCAGATCGGCGAGACAGCCGGTGTGAGCGTTCGCGCCGACCGCACGGTCTATTACCTCGATCAAGTCGAACCCGAATCCGAGGTGCAGGTGCGCTCGTGGACAGGCGAGTACTGCCCCATGCACCTGGTGCCCTCAGGGTTGGTGTACCTGGCTCACCTCAGCCCCGAAGCGCTTGACGAATATGTCAGCGGAGGGCTCGAAGCGACGACTCCGCACAGCATGGTCGACGTCGAAGCGCTACAGACACGGCTGGCGCAGGTCGCGAGCGCTGGGTATGTGTGGGTCTACGAGGAATTCGCCGTCGGGATCAACTCCGTGGCCGCACCGGTTCTGAGCGAAGAGGGAACCGTGGTTGCTGCGCTGCACGTGCACGGTCCGGCATACCGCTTCCCCGATCCGAATCGCACCCACGACATCGGTCTTCTGCTGATCGAAGCTGCCTCGAACTTGGCCGATCACCTGGCGGGCCGAGCCCCACTGCCGGCCTAAGCCCAGATCCACCGGAGGGAGTGTCGGACGCCCCCTAAGCCTGAATCCACCGGTGGGGTGGTTGGGAAACAGCCCTGCCCGCCCGGGCGAGCAGCCAGCCCCTGACGCCGTCGCGCCAGGGCCGCCGGCAACGTAATGGGGGTCATTGGGGCGTGGTGGTGCCCGGTTCGGCTTGGGGGGGTTGGGTTGTGTGCTGCGCTTTTGGGGGTGTGCTGCGCCGGGCGGCTGGGCGCTGGGGGCGGTTCAGCAGTGTTGGGGCAGGCTGCGGATCTTGTCGAGCGCGGCGGCGAACGTGTGAGCCCAGGGCCATCGGGCGGGGAGCCGCAGGGTGGGCCGTCCGCTGCGGTTGACGAGCCGGCCGGGGACGGCGAGCAGGCGGCGTGCGATGGTGGCGGCGACGGTGAGCTTTCGGGGGTCGTGGACGTGTCCGATGCGCGCTGTCCAGCGTGCGATGTTGTGCGCGAGCACGGCGCAGGCGAGCCATGCGGCGTTGGCGGCGAAGCGTCCTGAGGGGCTGTGGGCGAGGCCGCCGGCTTTGAGGTCTTTGATGGCGAGCTCGACGCGTGCGTGACGGCGGTAGGCGGCGTCGGCTGTTTTGGTGTCGAGCGTTTCGGCGTCGATGTCGGTGACGACGGCGTGGTGGCGCCAGTCGGGGAACAGGTCGCCTTGCTCGCCGACGATGCGGGTGCGGCGCACCACCAGCCGCACCGTGCGAGCGGGCTTGCCGCGGCGGCGCCGGCTCGAGGTCAACGTCGTCTCGGCGACGTGTGCCTCGCCGTCGTCGGTGTAGCCGATCGGGGTCCATTCGTCGTCGTCGATCGCGGCGATCGCCTTGTCGACAGCGGGGTTGCGGCCCACAGCGATCAGGAACCTCACGTCGAGCTTGTCGAGCCGCTCGGTCAGGTCCCAGGAGAAGAACCCTGCGTCGGCGCGCAGCGTCAGCGCCGCCTGTGGCGCCAACCGCCGCGTCCTGGCGACGGTCTCGGACACGAACCGCAGGTGTCCTTTCTGGGAGGACCCCTTGCGCATCCGCGAATGCAATATCTCGCCGGTGTCGTCGCGCACCGCGACCAACGGGTGATAGCCCAGCGTGCGCGTATGCCCATAGGCGGCGCCTTGCTTCGCGTCGGAGTGCACCTCGCGGACCGTCGAGTCGACATCGATCGTGACCTGCTCGGCCGCAGGGGCGGCGCCTGCGTCCCACGCGCGGCCCAACGCCAGCTCCTGCGCGCGGTCGAGCTGACGCACATGACCGAACGTGAACGACCTCGCGAACGTCCCCAACGTCGACGGCGCCACAGGCGCGAACCCCAGCACCGACCTTGTCGACGCGGCCCGCAGCCTGTCCGCGTCCGAAAAGAACGAACCGCCCACCAGCATCGAGCACACCGCCGTGAGCACCTTGGCACCCGAACCGCGGCCCGACCCCGGCGGCGTCACCACCTCATCGATCAACGACTCCAGACCCAGCCGGGCCACCAGCGACCCCGCCAACAACAACCCCGCATCGGCGACCAAAGACTCCTCGTCGAACACTGCCTCAATCCGGTCCAGACCCCCAGCTACGCTGCTCACAGAAAGTGCCTCCCGTCATGGCATCACGCCGACTATTCGTCAACGGCAAAATGCCACGTCAGGAGGCCTTTCTGGTGGACGCGCACCACCCAAACCCGCCACCCCACCGGTGGATCCAGGCTAAGGGGCACATGATCGACGGCCATAGCAGGTTGAGTCCACATCAGGATGTTGCAACCACAGGCACTGCGGCAGGCAACGAGATTTTGAGGTGTGTCTGAGTCTTCCGCGGAGATTGGCTGGTTAATGAACCAAGTCATGGCGTGTTCTCGGGGTTGTTGTTGGTGGTCCGGCGGTTGTGTTCGAGCCGTCGTGTTCGGGCTCGTTGGAGGCCTTGCCGGCGGGCCTCGCGGATTGGTTCTCCTCGTTGGTGGTGTTCGTCGTCGGGGGTGACGTAGCCGATCGCTTCGTGCAGCCGGACTTCGTTGTAGTCGATGCGGATGCGTGCCAGCTCTGTGTCGAGCAGCGCGGGGTCTGCGATGTCGTTGAGGTGGGGCCATTCGTGCTTGATGTGGCCGAAGAAGCTCTCGATCCAGGCTTGGTCGGTGGGTGTGTGGGGTCGGCCGTGGTGCTGGGCGATGGCCATCATCGCCATGTAGGCGCGGGTGTCGTGGCTGGTCATGGCCGGGCCGTTGTCGGACACCGCGAGCAGGATGGGCCGGTCGGGGTCGTCGGTGTCGAGATCGAGACGGTCGTCGGTGAGCAGCTCGTCGAGATCTTGGGCGAGCAGCGCCTGGTCGAAGACGACGCGCACTTGGGTGGAGGTCTCCTCGGTAGAGACCAGGGTGGCGATCCAGTAGCGCGAGACCATGTCGACGATGGCGAACACGGCCCGTCGGGCGCGCCCGAAGTGAGTGACGTCCCAGATCCAGATCCTGTTCGGTTCCCAGACCAGCCAGTGGGGCCACGGCGTCTTGGGCCGCTTGGGCGCCGGCGGCTGTTGGGGCAGCACAAGCCCGTGAGCAGCCAGAACACGCCGGAACGTCGAGGGGGCCACCCACACCCGGCCCTCATAGGAACCGCGATGGGCGAGCTTGCGATGGGACCGGTCGACCGGTCCCCATTCCTCAGCGACAGCGAGGACCTCCGCGACCTCGTCGGCCAGCAAGGCATGCACAGGCGCGCCTCCCGGGGCGAGGTCGCTGAGCGTGCCCAGCTCGCGTCGGCGGGCCCGCCAACGGTGCACCCGGTCGTCGGAGACCTGCCACAAACCGGTGGCCCACGTGTGCCAGAACCCGGCGGCAACGGCGTCGTCGACGGTAGCGAGGACCAGCTCTTTGACCTCGGCGGGGACTCTCGCCGGGACCGGTCCGTTCAGTCCCAGCCGGATTTTCCCCGGACGACGGCCAACTCGATCGCTTGGACCTTGATCGCCTCGGTGAGCTGACCGATCTCTGCCCGGGCCGCTTCGAGCTCCCAGTTCCGTTCGGCGGCCGGGCGACCCGGCTTGCGGGCCAGCGCAGCCAGCGCCGCGTCCTTCACCGTCCGGCGGATCGAGATAATCGTCGACACATCTACCCCCCACTTCCGGGCCGCGTCGGCCTGGGTGATCTCTCCGCAGGTCACCTGCAAGTAGATCTCCCACTTCGTCTCCGCGGACAGCTTCTTCGGTCGACGCCGACCCTCGCTGGCAGTCATCTGATGCTCCTTCACGCGTCAGCGAGAACACCATCAGACTAGGTTCATTAATCGGTAGACCTTCCGCGGCGAAGCCAGACGCACAACAATTTCTGACCCGAATTTGGCGCGTGTTTTGTGTTTGTGCTGGTCAGCGGGGCGCGGCCGGTGAGTGTTTCCACTACATCGTCTCTGCGGGGGGTGGTGTGTTAGCCGATGCGGGCTTTGTCCCAGTGGCGGGTGGGGGTCGCGGTGGCGGCGAGGATCTGTGTTTGCAGCGGGCTGCGGCGGGTGGTGACGGTGACGGGTTTGGCGTCGGCGCGGAGACGGACTTCGCGGATGCGGTCGAGCTCTCGCAGGGCGCGGGCGGCGGTGAGGTGCTGGTCGGGCAGGTCGGGGTCGGCGATGTCGGCGGTTTGCAGGTCGCGTGTGATGAGGGTTTCGGCGACGGCTGCGTAGACGCACACGGCGATGTGGCCTCTGACTCGTTGCTCGGTCCAGTGCCGGATGGGGCGCAGCCGCCCGAAGTCGGTGAGCGTGCGGAAGCGGGCTTGGGCGTCGGCGAGCTGCCGATAGGCGGCCACCACGCGTTCGGCGGAGGCTTGCTGGGAGGTGAGGCTGGTGGTGAGCACGTAACGGCCCGCGAGCAGCTTTTCGTAGGCGTGCGCGTCTTGGTCGTAGTGATAGACGAATCGCCCTTCGCCGGTGTCGAGGTCGAACAGGCGCCCGACGCCGCTTTGGCCGATGATGCGCTGAGCGGCGCGTCCGATCTTCGCGGCATCGACAAGCCGCCCGCAGCGGACGCGTTCTTCGAGAGCGAGCAGCGCGGTCTCGGTGCGGGCAACGAGCTCGGCGGTGCGGTTGGTGTCGCGTCGCATGCGGGCGTCTGACTCGACGATCACCGCGCGGGTGCCGTCGGCCAGGGCCGCTTCGGCAGCGCGGCACCTCAGGTTGGGCACATCGGCCCATTGGGTGCCCTCGTCGATGGTCTCGAGGGCCTCTTGGCAGGCTTTGTCCCGATGCAGCCGGGTGGCGAGCACGTGATCGCAGCCGGCCGCGGCGACAGCGGCGACGTTGTCGGCGGAGATCAGGCCCCTGTCGGCGACCACACAGATCCGGCCCACCGCGAACCGCGCGGTGAGATCTGCGAGCACGTCGGGCAGGGTGGACGCGTCGGCGGTGTTGCCGGCGAACATGTGATGCGCGATCGGGATGCCGTCGCCGGTGCACAGCAGGCCGATCACGATCTGGGGCCGGTCGGGGCGGCGGTCACGCGAATAGCCGAACGCCTTGGACTCGAACCGGTCAGAGGGACTCGTCGCGCCCTCCAGATACGTGGACGTCAGGTCGCAGCAGACGAATTTCAGGTCGATGCTGGTCAGGTCGCACAGCCGTGCGAACAAGAACTCCTCGGTGCCCTCCTTGAGATCCGCGACATGGTCAAGAGCCCGGTAGTACTGCCACGGCGACGGCGCCTGCCAGCTCTCGGGCATGACCACATCGGCCTGGGCCCACTCGCCAAGCCTCCGTTTGGAGCACGGCGCGACCAGACGGTTCGCGGCCATCGCGAACACCGCGTCGGCGAGCCGGCCGGCGTCGCGTTCGGCGCCCGCAGCCGCGAACCAGCCGTCGAGGCCCAGCCGGCCCCACAGCGCCGCGGCGCACGCCACCGCGCCCACCGCGCCCACCGCGGGCGCCGCGTCGGCTTCCAGCGATCCCACGTCGACGCGTTCGGTCTCCAGGTGCTTTTCCAGCGTGGCGACGATGCGGTCCAGCCGGCCCGAGCGGCGCAAAGCGGTGACCTCGCCGAGACGCAGCAGCGTGCGGTGACGGGTCTTCGCGCCGTCGCGCACCGACTCCGCCAGCGACAGGTACTCATACGTCTTGTCGCCCCTGCGACGTCGCGTCGTCTTCACGAACATATCGCGAATCTAACACCGCAGCGACACGAACCGCGGCATTGTGTCGCCCCTACATTTTCGTCACGAAACACCCTCGCAGAACACAAAACCGCAGGTCACAGGCCTGACACCCACCAAAACCGGCCCGAGGCGCCAAATTCGGGTCTGATTTCCAGTCGCCGATCCACGGGTCAGGCCCGGCACCCACAAGCTGACTCGCGTACGTCAGCATGGGCGCTTCGCGGGACTCATGGTGTTTGCATACCAAGGGTTGCGCTGATGAACGTTGTAAGCATCCCCCGTCTTGTCAGTATGGGCGAAACTGCCATATCCACCGACGGAAACGTGGTCGCCGTCAGTCATCGGCCCGACGTCCCATACCCACAGCGATCGTGTCTGCGGGTCATAGCGAGTACCCGATCGAGGAAGGTTGATCCAGCTGTAGATGAGGTTGCCGTCGTCGTCTCTGCTAAGTCCCGGCTCAATGCTCGAATCAGGTGCGGATTCTCCGATTGTCTCGGTGACGAGCACATGTATATAGGGATCTTCGATGATCAAGTAGCCGCACACTCGAGCGTCGGCAGCATCATCGCCGGGTTCAAATCCTGAACCTCCCAAGAACTCGGCTAGTGGCGCGGTCGCGAGGGGTGCCGTGGCCGTCGTGGATTCAGCCGTCTGCACTGGGAAGTCTTCACCGGTGGCAGCATCGGCGCAGCCAGCCACGATTATCGCAGCCGTCAAAATCGCTGCTGCTGCCCAGACCGCGTCAGTCCCGCCTGCCCGCATGCCGCCGCACTCGATTTCTTCAACCGATCGTCACGTTGTTGTTGATGAGGATTTCAGCATCCAAGAACTCCTCGACCTCGTCGATCGCGGAGAAAATGGCAGACGTGCCGATGTCACTGCAGGTCTCAGTTCGCTGACTTGACTTGTGAATGCCGTAGGCCTTTGAGCTACTGAACCACGGGCCGCCGCTGTCGCCTGCGCAGGCCTCCAGACTTGACCCGTAGACGCGCACGAAGACGTTGTGGCACGTCGTGGGGTCGCCATTGCTCGATACACGACATGCGGTAGCACCTGTCGGCCGGTGATGAATGTTGGTGACGGTGCCGCAGGACACGCCGCTGACACCGCCTTGGTGGCACAGGTACCTCCCGTGCATATCGAGCCGGTCTGCCTTGCTTCGGACTACTCGAATGGTGAGTGGCGCTTGATCGCCATAGGCGAACTGTGAGCGCAATTCGTGCCCCGATCCGGTAGGGATGCGACGGAATTCAGCGTCGGCGGTGACGCTTGCGTAGCCGTACACCCACGGCAACGAGACTCCATGCATGCGAATGGTTCCGTCGCAGTGGCCAGCGGTGATGAGGCCGTAGGGGCCGTTGCCGCCGCGACGTGCAGCGAATCCCGAGGTGCATCTGCTCATAGCACGGCCGCCGTCGAACATCGCGTCGCTAGCGATGTTGCGGCCGTCGACGACTTCATAGGCAACCGCGATATGCCCGGCGAACTCGGATGTGAGCCGTGTGATTGCTGCCCGCAGCTCGGCGTCGGTTGCGCCGGTGCTGCCGACTCCGCTGGGTCCGAGTGCGTGAGGATTATCTGTAGATCCACCGCCTAGCGAACCGGTCGAACCTGTTGCAGCAACGGGTGCGAGAGCAGGATCGATGCCGATGTGCAATGAGTTCGCCGACATGTCTATCGAGGTAAAGGTGACGATCTCGGAATAGTCCAGGCTGGCGTCGGGTACTTCACTGACACGGCCGACCGCACCAACGCTGCCGCCATCACCGAAGCTGTCTTGCGAATCTAGCAATTGCTGGAGCGAGTATGCGGCCTCTCGGCGAATTTCGACATCTGAGTGCGCATCTGCCAGCGCAGCAGCCTCCGAATTCGGCACCTCAGAGCCGGTCAGCCACACCCAGCCGGTGAGGGTATCGCCGTGGTCGATTCCCCAGCCAGCTAGGCGCCTGAACTCAAGGTCACGTATAGAGCGGAGCACTTCGACGATGGCGTCAAGGCGCCCCAAGCGGCGTTCGGCCTCGGTTTCGCTGACTGAGTACTCCCGTGCGTATGAGGCGACCGCTGGGTCAGCAGAATCGGCTGTTGCCTCTGCGCCATGCGTGCTCGATTCGATCGAGGCGCCGATCAACATTGCTACGAGTGCCGCAGCTAGCACCCATCTGCCCCGACGGACTCGGCCGAGATGATGTTGCCGTTGATGAATCCACTTTTGGGGAGATGAAGGAACGCCCATGTCACGAACGTAGCTGCTCAGGTTCCGGTGAGCGGACGCGCATGGGTGTCCGCCAGCGCGACCGCCATGTCCGGCGACAGGATGCTCAGAAGCTCGGGCCGTCGCGGCGGCGACGGATCTCATCGGAGATCGCGGGCACGACCTCGTGCAGGTCGGCAATCACGGCGTATCCCGCTTTGGTGACCATGTTGGCCTCGGGATCGATGTTGATCGCCAGGATGTTCTTCGAACCCATGGCACCGACCCAATGCTGGATCGCTCCGGAGATTCCGCAGGCGATGTAGATCTCCGGGGCGATGCGGGTGCCGGTCTGGCCCACTTGATCCGAATGCGAGCGCCAGCCGTTGTTGGTGACCGCACGCGAGCAGCCGACGCGACCGCCGAGCAGCTCGGCAAGTTCCTCAAGCTGGGCGAAGCCTTCCGCTGAACCCACGCCTCGGCCGCCCGACACCACGACCGGCGAGGTGGACAGCGTGACGCCCTCGGTGAGCGTCACCCGGTCACGCACCAGTGTCCGGCTTGCTTCAGGTCCCAAGTCGGGCTCAAAGACCACCACATCGGCCTCGGCAGCAGTCCCAGCCGCCGATCCGTCGGTCGCGGATTCAGCCTGATCCCCGCCGACCGGCACAGCCTCGGCCGAATACGGGGCGATGGTCAGCAACGGCAGCACAGAGCTGAGCGTCACGTCCTCAAGCAGCGACCCGCCCCACTGGATGCGGGTGATCTGCCACGGGTCACCGTCGGAAGGCGTTCCCGCCCCACTGTCACCTGCGGAACCGTTCGCTGACACGCTCACACAATTCGCCACCAGCGGCAGGTCGAGGCGGGCCGCAAGCTGAGCCATCGCCTCCGCACCGCGGTCAGTGCCCGACGCCACCACAGCCGACGGTTCCACTATCTCGACGAACGACGCCAGTGCCGCACCCCAGGCATCGGGGCCGTAGTCGGCCAGCTGCTCATGGCGGCCGCAGTACACCACGGCGGCGCCATATCCGGCGCAGATCGCCCTCAATTCCGGCCCGTGCGTCTCGAACAGCGCCTCGTCGCCCAGCACGACCGCCTTCGCCTCGGTGCCGAGATCGACGGCGAGGGACCGCGCGGCCGTGAGGGCCTCCAGGGCGCCGCCCGAGGGGACGCCACGGTCGTGGTCGACGAGGACAGCGACGCCGCTCACAGCACACCCAGCTCGTCGAGCAGGTCCACCACCGCCGGTGCCGCCGCGGCGCTGTCGCCCAGCGTCACCGTGGTGCTGGCACGCTCGGGCGGTCGGTGCAGCCGAATCCTGGACTGACCGCCCGCTGCAGCATCCTGTGCGCACTCGAGCATCTGGATCTGGGCCTTGCGCGAGGCGAGCCGCCCTTTCATGGTGGGATAGCGCGGCAGGTTGATGCCCTCCTTGACGCCGAGTGCACAGGGGGCATCGAGCTCGTACACCTCGTAGCCGGCGTCGGTCTCGCGGCGCGCCGTGAAGCCTCGCTCGCCTACGTCGATGCCCTTGATGCCGTTCACGATCGGGCGCCCAAGCGCGTGCGCCACCCGGATGCCGACCTGGAAGTTGCCCCCGTCGGCAGATTCGTTGCCGAACAGGATCAGGTCGAATTGTCCGTCAACGGCTTCAAGCTCTCGCACGGCGGAGGTGATGGCCACAGCAGTTCGCTGGGGATCCCAGTCGAGGCCGCCCTCGGCGATGACGAGCGCAAACTCGGTGCCGCCGACACTGGCCGCGTAGCGCAGCTGTTCGGTCGATTCGTCGGGACCCAGAGTGAGGACCACCACGGCGTGATCGTCGCCGTCGAGCTGTTCGACGATCTGGGCAGCTTCTTCGGTAGCACATTCCTCGTGGGGGCTGGTGGTGAAGCCCAGGTGCGCCGTGTCGACCTGCTGAGCGTCACCGGTCACGTTGATGCGCGACCCCACGGCGGGCACCCGCTTGACGCAGACCAGGATGCGCACGGGGTGCCCTCAGGCCTTCATGCGGCTGTCGTCAGGATCGAACAGCGCAAGGTTCGAACCGGTGGCCGCCACCGTGACCGGATACCGCTCGTTCTGGTACATCACTGACAATTCGGTGCCCACGACCGCCAGCTCGGTCGGCAGGTACGCCATGGCCAGGTAGGCGCCGAGCGACGGGGCATTCCCCGCCGTGGTCACGCGGCTGACCCTGCCGTGGGAGTCAGTGATTCGCTCCCCCGCAGCAGTCAGCACCGGCTCATTGCCGGCGCCCATGGGGAAGCGGTCGTAGCCCTCGGCACAGCGCAGGCTCTCGAAGCGCAGCATCACCAGCTGGGCGGCCAGCTCTTCGGAGCGGGCGGCGAGGTAGGCCTCTTTGCCGATGAAATCGGCAGCTTTCACTCGCGGTCGCGCCAGCCCGGCCTCGGTCGGGTTGTACTCGTTCTCGAGCTCAGCGCCCATGAGGCGGTAACCCTTCTCGAGACGTCCCGTCGTGCCGTAGACGCCGGCCCCGACAGGCCGCAGGTTGAAGTCCCGCCCGGCTTGGGAGATTGCGTCCCACAGGGCCAAGCCGGCACTGGTGGCGCAGTAGATCTCGAAGCCGGCGTCGCCCACGTAGGAGATGCGGAACATCTGCGTCGGGATCCCAGCCAGGAGCGCGTCACGCACCTGCCCGTATCCGAACGACTCCTGGGCAAGATCTGTCTCGGTCAGCGTCGCCAACAGGTCGACAGCGTTGGGACCCCACACGCCGAACGTGGCAAGCGCTTCAGTGCGGTTCTCGAACGTCACGCCGCTGGGGGGCAGGTTGTGACGGAACCAGTACTCGTCCCGGCCGCCGTCGAATGCACCGGTCGCGATGCGAAAGCGATCCTCGGTCAGGCGCACGATGGTCAGGTCCGAGCGGAACCCGCCGTCATGTGTGAGCACAGGGGTGTAGATCGAGCGCCCGACTGGCAGATCGCACTTGTTGACCACCATCTTCTCGATGTAGGGCACGACCTCGGGGCCCGACACCTCGAACACCTGGAACGGCGAGACGTCCACCAGACCGCAGTGCTCACGCAGGTGGAGATGCTCTGCATCGGTGATGGGGCTCCACCAGCGGGCATCCCATTCGTGGGTGCGGTCTTCGATGCCGTATTTCTCGACGAGATCGGCGTTCGACTCGTACCAGTGCGGTCGCTCCCAGCCGCCCGCCTCGAAATAGAAGGCGCCGAGCTCATCGGTGCGGGCCTTCGCAGGGCCGCAGGTCACATTGCGACGCGTTGCCCACTGTTCTCGTGGGTGCACGATCCCGTAGGTCTTGTTGAAGTGCTCGTCGGCCCGCGTCTCGATGTGGATGACATTGCGGTCCCCGGGGTAGAAGCGCGTGACGTCGGAGCCGTGTGGATCGGTGAGGCGGGGGTAGCCATGCGTCATCCATTCGGCCATCAGCCGGCCGACGCCGGGGCCCTCCTTGACCCACACCGCTGCGACCGACCACAGGTTCTCTACTTCGGCGGTGGGACCCAGAACCGGTGCGGCGTCGGGGGTCAGCGAGAGCAGCCCGTTGATGGCGTACTTGATCTCGCCGTCGCCCAGGAACTCCATCAGCTCGATGGCTTCCTCGAGCTGCTGGTCGAAGTCATCGGGCGTGAAGGGCATCTCAGTCGGGCTGAGCGCCGCCTCGTCGTTGGAGGGGATGTCCTCGACGCGGTGCAGGATCGGCCGGTGGGCATAGCTGCCCACCTCCATGGAGCCCGCCGATTGGCGCTCGTAGCAGAAGGTGTCCATGTCGCGGACGATCGGGTAGGCCAGCTCCTGGTTCGTCTCGACGAGCACGTCGAACGGCCCGACGTCGACCATCTGGTGGACGGCCGGCGTGAGCGGGATGGTGGCCCCCGCCATCTGGGCCAGCTTGGGACTCCACACGCCGCAGGCGATCGCGACTGTGTCGCATTCGATGCGTCCCCGGTCGGTCACCACAGCGCAGATGCGGGGACGGTTCGGGCCCGCCACAGTCTCGATGTCGAGGACTTCGGTGTTGGCAAAGGTCTGCAAATGGCCGGCCTCGGTGGCCCGGCGGCGCATCTGCGTGCCCGTCTCCAGCGAATCGACTGCTGAGACGCTCGGTGTGTAGAAGCCGCCAAGGATGACGTCGGGATCGATGAAGGGCACCAGTTCGATGACTTCGTCGACCGTGAGGAGCTGGGCATCGATGCCCCAGCACTTGGCCGACGTCATACGGCGACGGAACTCCTCGAGGCGCTCTTCGCTGCGCGCCACCTCGATGCCGCCGCAAGTGGTCTGCAAGCCGAGCGCCTCGTACTGAAGCTGGCTGTCGACGGTGAGATCGACGATCTCCTTGGAGTGGTCGACGGGGAAGATGAAGTTCGAGGCGTGCCCGGTGGATCCGCCTGGGTTCGGCAGCGGCCCTTTGTCGAGCAGGACGATGTCGGTCCAGCCGAGATCGCTGAGATGGCCCACCAGGCAATTGCCCACGATCCCAGCACCGATGACGACACAACTTGCCCGCGCCGGAAAGTCGCTCATTCCTCACATCCCCCGCCGTTGCCGGTCAACAGCATGCCGCAGCCCTGCTGCTGAGAGAATGCGCCAATGGGTGGGCCTTCCGGTTGTCGCACCAGTTGTTTCCCGCTCTTGTTCGCTGTCGCTCACGGGCCGCTCGGGCCACGGCTTCGCCTATCGGCTCAGCCTCTTAGTGTTGTTGCTGTTCTGTATGATGGAACAGTTCCGCTCAGCGGAACAGCAACTAGGGGAACAGTAGCCGAACGACCCGGCAATTGACGACATCGAACCGGTGGCACAGACGCGTCACGGGGTTCTGGCAGGGTGCAGAGGGCTCAATTCATGTGGGGGTGCACGGCATGACGACAACGGGCGGATTTCCCAGTGATCTCGAGATTGCATCGGCTGCACAGATTCGGCCGCTGACCGAGATAGCGAACGAGGCGGGCATCCCGCCGGAGTATCTGGAGCTGTACGGCACCGGCGTGGCCAAGGTCAAGCTCGAAGCCGTCGAGGCAATGGCCGACCGGCCCCGCGGGCGCTACGTGGTGGTGACTGCGATCACGCCGACGCCGCTGGGCGAGGGCAAGACCACCACGACGGTCGGTCTCGGGCAGGCATTCGGCCACATCGGCCGCACCGCCACCATTGCCATCCGGCAGCCGTCCATGGGCCCCACCTTCGGTATCAAGGGCGGCGCGGCCGGCGGCGGCTACAGCCAGGTCGTTCCTATGGACCTGTTCAACCTGCACCTCACCGGCGACATGCATGCTGTGACGGCTGCCCACAATCTCTGCGCCGCCATGCTTGATGCGCACCTGTATCACGGCAACGAGGCCGGGTTCGACATCCACAACATCACGTGGCGGCGGGTGCTCGACGTGAACGACCGGGCCTTGCGCAACATCACGATCGGATTGGGCGGTCGCCTCGACGGCATCCCCCGCGAGTCGGGCTTTGACATCACGGCTGCCTCCGAGGTGATGGCGACGCTCGCACTGTGCACGTCCATGTCGGACCTGCGAGCCCGGCTTGGCCGCATCGTGCTGGGCTACACCTCCGGCGGGGAGCCGGTGACCGCAGAAGAGATCGGTGCTGCGGGCTCGATGGCAGTGCTGCTGCGCGAGGCCATCAAGCCGAACCTGATGCAGACCCTGGAGGGTTCCCCTGCGCTCGTGCACACCGGCCCCTTCGGGAACATCGCGACCGGCAATTCCTCGATTGTTGCCGACCAGATCGGCATCGGGACCTCAGAATTCCTGCTGACCGAGGCCGGATTCGGCGCCGACATGGGCGCTGAGCGCTTCTTCAACATCAAGTGCCGCTATTCGGGCGTGTCGCCGGACGCGGCGGTGATCGTGGCGACCGTGCGAGGCCTCAAGGCCCACTCGGGCAAGCACCGGATCGTCGCCGGCCGCCCGCTGCCACCGGCACTTCTCGAAGCGAACCCCGACGAGGTGCACGCCGGCGGCGACAACCTGCGCAAACAGCTCGAGAACGTGCGGATGCACGGTGTCTCTCCGGTGGTGGCGATCAATCAGTTCCCCGGCGATCATGATGTCGATCTCGCAGCAATCGCCGAGATCGCCGCCGAGTACGGCGCCCGCTCCGCTCGATGCACGCACTTCGCCGACGGCGGCGCCGGCGCAGCCGAGCTTGCGGAAGCCGTGGCAGAGGCTGCCGAAGAGCCGACGGACTTCTCGGTGCTGTATCCCGATGACATCTCGCTGCGCGACAAGATCCTCGCGGTCGCGACCAATGTGTACGGCGCGGCCGATGTGAGCTATACCGCTCGGGCGAATCGGGAGATCGACGGCTACGAGCGCAACGGCTTCGGGAACCTGCCGGTGTGCATCGCCAAGACGCACCTGTCCATCTCGTCTGACGCCTCGCTCAAGGGTGCTCCGACGGGCTGGACTCTGCCGGTGCGCGAGGTCCGGGCGTCGGTCGGTGCCGGGTTCGTGTACCCCATCTGCGGCGACATGCGCACCATGCCAGGGCTCGGGCGCGACCCGGCCGCCCGCCATATCGACCTCGATGCCGACGGCGACATCGTCGGCCTGAGCTGAACGGAGCCGTACTTGTTCGCATTCTTGAATTCGAACCGGACGCCGTGTTGGTGGAACGCGTGGCGCTCTGCACCGGCGGGATCACCTGCGGGGCGGCGCACACCGAGTCGTCGTCGCCCGCTCGCCAAAACCGATGCCGCCGAGCGCCGTCGCTTGCTGCAGCACGCCCAGTGGGAGCTCATCCCACTGCGCAATCTGGCCGAGCAGCTGCCGCACCTGCCTGCGGGGTCGCCGGTCTCGGTGACGGCATCGGCCTCCAAGACGCTTGAGGACACACTGGATCTGACCGCCGAGCTGTGTGCGTTGGGTCACCGCCCCGTGCCCCACGTAGCGGCTCGCATGGTCGCCAGCCGTGATCACCTCGAAGAGCTGCTGGGCCGCATCGAATCGATGGGCCTCAACGAGATCTTTCTCGTCGGCGGCGACGTCACGTCACCAGCCGGCCCATTCGACAGCGCCGTCGGGCTGCTGGAGGCGCTGCGCGAGGTCAGCCACTCGCTCCTGCACATCGGCGTCACTTCCTATCCCGAGGGTCATGCGCTGATCACCGATGCCGTGCTGCATGAGGCATTGCATGTCAAGCAGGTGCTGTTGGCCGAGGCGGGCATCGAGGGCCATGCAGCCACCCAGATGTGTTTTCACCCCAAGGCCATCGTTCAGTGGCTGGCGGCCGAGCGTGACAGCGGACTCACCCTTCCGGTCCACCTCGGCATTCCCGGGGCGGTTGACCCGGCACGACTGCTGCGGATCGGCAGCCGCCTGGGAGTCGGAGCATCCCTGCGCTATCTGCGCAAGAACACCGGGGCCGTGGCCCGCATGCTGCGCCCCGGGGGCTACGACCCGAGCGAGTTGGTCGATCAGGTCGCCCCGCACGCAGAACGGCTCGACATAGCCGGTCTGCACGTCTTCACCTTCAACGCGATCGCCGACACGGTCGCATGGCGCGATGCAGCACTAGCCGAGACATCCTCACGGCGCAGGTGAAGCGAAGGTCGCTGTCACCACGATCGCCTCAACAGTCAGATCGGGGTTGACTTCGCTGTTCAGCGAGTGCCGACGAGATCCTGCCCGGCGGACTCTTGAATACCGGTGATGCGTTCACCAGAGTCGCGTGGGACCGGCCGTTCCGAGATGGCGAAGTGGATGGCGGCAGCGCCAATGGAGAGGATCGCCGCCAGCCACCACCACAGGTCGTAGCTGCCGGTGGCTTCACGCACCCATCCGCCGCCGTAAGCACCGGCGAATGCCCCGACCTGGTGGCTGAGGAAAACGAATCCGAACAAGGTGCCCGCATTGCGCAGGCCGAACTGGCCCAGCACGATGCCCGAGGTCAACGGCACGCTGGCGAGCCACACCACGCCCAGCAGCGCCCCGAACCCCAGCGCAACGGCGGGCGTGACCGGCAGCACCACCAAGCCCACAAAGGCGACGGCTCGGGTGGTGTAGATGATGCTGAGCAAGCGGCTCTTGTTGAATCGTACGCCGAGCACCCCTGCGGAGAATGCTCCGAAGATATTGAAGAGCCCGATGAGCGCCAGCGACCACGTGGCGATGCTGGTTGCGTAGCCGGCATCGGTCAGTGACTTTGGCAGGTGGACACCGACGAAGGTCACGTGGAAACCGCACACGAAGAAGGCGGCGTTCACCAAGAGGTAGTCGCGGTGGCGCAGTGCCCGGCCGGTGACCTGGCCGAGGGATTCGTGGTCTGGGGCACTTGTGGTCGTGCCGGTGGAATCTGGGCCAGGCGAATCCGGTTCGGGGGCCCCTGCGATGCGAGTGCCGGTGCGCAACGGCCGCACCACGGCGGCGATGGTCATCGTGACAGCGGCCAAGACGACCATCGAGCCGCGCCAGCCGAGCAGGTCGATGAAGACCCGGGTGAGCGGCACCAGCAGGAAATGACCGAATGAACCGAAGGCGGTGGCGATGCCCAAGGCCATCGAGCGCTGGTTCGGCTCGACGAGCTTGCCGATCGACGACAGCACGACTGCAAACGAAGCCGCGGACATGCCCAGCCCAACGATGAGCCCGCCACCCGTGTGAAGGCCCGTTGCGCCATCTGCAGTCGCCATGACCAGCAGACCGCCTGCGTAGACCGCAGCACCGACTATCAGCACTCGCCCGGCCCCGAAGCGGTCGGCGATGGCGCCGGCGAGCGGTTGGCTGAGGCCCCACACCAGGTTCTGCAGCGCGATGGTCAGACCGAATGTGTCGACGCCGATGCCCAGGGAGACGTCGATCGCGTCAGTGAACAGGCCCATGGTGGCCCGCACGCCCAGCGAGACGGCCGTGATGATGCTTCCCGCGACGACGATGGTCGTCATGGGGCTGTGTCGGGGCGTGTCGCGCACCGAGTCAGGCTAAGAGGCTGACGCGGTACCGAATGCTCAGCCGGTGTTGATGAGCCGGATGCCGTGAACGGCTTCCATCTCGGCGAGCTCGTCGAGCACTTTGCGCGACGGCCGGCGAGACACCCGGATCGTCGCCACTGCTGCGTGGTGCTTCGGTCCGGCCAGGATCTCGTTCCGCATCTGCTGCACGTTGATGCCGCTGGCCCGCAACGCCATGAGAATGCCCGCCAGCACGCCCACCTGATCACGGTGGCGGACGACGATCGTGCTGCGACCCAGCGGTCGCTCCGCCCGATTGACGCAATTGACGACGTCACCTGCAGTGAAGGCCTCGAGCACTTCGACGACGCCGTCAGCGATGTCCTCGGAGGCTTGCACCGTAGATGCACCGATGTGATGCGTGCCGGTGACGCGCGGGTGGGACGCAAGCGGCGAGCGCCAGTCCGGATCGGTACCGGGCGGTTCCTCGCAGAACACATCGAGCCCTGCGCGCATGGCTCGCTCGTCGAGCGCTCGCAGCAGCGCCCCTTCGTCCACGATCTCGCCGCGGGAGGTGTTGAGCAGGATGGCACCGTCAGGCATCTTCGCCAGGAACTCTGCATCGACGAGGCCGCATGTCTCGGGCGTGGCAGGCAGGTGCACCGACACGATGTCGGCACCGGCCAGCAGGCTGTCCCAGTCAGGATGGATCTGGATCTCGAGTTGCTTCATCTCGGCGAGAAGGGTCCCAGAGCGATCCGAGCGGTACAGCGCTGAGAGCTCGATACCGAATGCCTGTGCCCGGCGCGCCACCTCGATGCCGATGGCACCCATGCCCACGATCGCCATCCGGCGACCCTTCAGGCCGGTGGCGCCCATGTATTGGGACTTGTTCCAGCGGCCCTCATGCAGGTCCGATGTGGCATCGGGGATCTGCCGGTCGACCGCCAGCAGCAGGCCCATCGTCAGCTCGGCAACGGCCACGGCGTTTCGGCCCGGCACATTGCAGACGTAGATGCCGAGCTTGGCAGCCCCGTCGCAGTCGATCGTGTCGGTTCCCGCACCTGCTCGCAGCACCATGCTGAGCCGGTCGGAGGCCTTGAACACCTTGCGCTTGACTTCGGTGCTGCGCACGACCAGGACTTCGATGCCCTCGATGTGGTCGGCGAGATCGTCAGCGGTCAGCTCGGGCTTGACGATGCACACGTGGCCCGCAGCTTCGAGCCGGCCCAAACGGCCGGTATCGATCTTGTCGGCAAACAGAATGCGCATCGGCGTCACCGCTAGGACAGGGTTTGCGGTCACAGCGCCGCCGCAGCAGCCGCCGGGACATATACCCGCATGTCTAGCCAGTGTGCCAAACGCGCGGCCCTGCGCGGTGCCACCTGCGTTTCTGGCCTCGACTCGCCGCGTTCGCAGGCCGTTCAGGCCTCTTGCAGTCGTTCAACGGGAGGCGAAATCGTCTTCGATGTAGGCGCGGATGATGTCGTCGTAGCTCGGATCGGGTGCGAAGCCCAGGTCCAGAGCCCGCCGGGTGTCGAACCGTTCGGGCCACCCGGCGACGATCTCCGCGATGGTCGGATCGGGCGATTCAGCGATCAGAGTTTGTGCCTCGGGCCCGGCGACACGTGTGAGGGCCTCGATCTGTTCGCCGACGGTCACCGACACTCCGGGCATCGTGAGGTTGCGACGTGCTCCCAGACCTGCGCTGTCGAGTTCTGCGGCGTGGATCATGTACCCGATTGCCGTACGGGGACTGGCGTGGCTGTGGCGCACCGATCTGGCGACGGGCAGCACAGCGTTTTGTCCAGCCAGCGGTTCTCGGATGATGCCGCTGAAGAAGCCGGAAGCCGCAGCATTGGGGGCACCGGGGCGAACGCTGATGGTGGGCAGCCGTATGCCGATGCCGTCGAAGAAGCCACGGCGGCTGTAATCGGCGAGGAGTGCTTCGACCACCATCTTCTGCGTGCCATAGGAGGTGAGCGGCGTCAGATGAAAGTCGTCGGGGATCGGATCACCGAATGGCGCGCCGAAGACCGCAATGGACGATGTGAACACGATTCGAGGCGTGCCCTCAGCGAAACGCACAGCTTCGAACAGCGCTCGGGAGCCGTCGATGTTGACAGCCATCCCCTTGTCGAAGTTGGCCTCGGCTTCGCCGGACACGACGCCGGCAAGGTGGAATATCACATCTGGGACCGGGTCAAGCAGCTCGGCGGCGACGCCTGGCTCGCAGAGGTCGGCGACGTGTGCACTGCAGATGGAGCCGTGGGCCGGCGCCTCGACGATGTCGACAAGATCGATCCGGTCGACGGGACGTGCCCGCAGCGTGCCGGCGTCCACCAATCGCTTGGTCAATTTGCGGCCGAGCATTCCTGCGGCCCCGGTGATCAGCACATGCATCCGGCGAACCTCACTTGACACATCCCTGGGACGCCTCCACCGGAGTCGGACCGTCGCGAACTACAGCAGTTGCCCGACGTCGAGAATGAGCAGGATGATCAGCAGGATGATGATCCCGACGTTGAGTACGCTCACCGGCCATTTCCAGCGGTGATCGGAGTGCCAGTGCCGCCTGATGCTGGCGACGTTGGCCCAGAGCGCGACCAGCGCAATGGGTATGCCGACCGCCGGTCCGACGCCCGGTGCAAGCCCGATGAACACCGCGACGTACGGCAGGAACACGTAGGTCAGCGTGCAGCGGATGGCCGAGATGAGGATCGAGAACCGCAGCGTGCGCGCAGATGCTTCGTCAAGCTCCGAAGCTGCAGCGGCGGTCCCGGTCACGGCATCCCATTCTCGCAGCCGCGGCCTGCATTGGTGCACTGCAAACGGGCCCGCGTCGGCGCGACACGGGCTGCCGACGGGCGAGCGCATCATTGCGTGCTCAGTACCATCGTCACCAATTGCTGTGACATCACTGTGACCAAGGGGAAACCATGGCCGGAGCACTCGACGGAGTACGAGTTCTGGATCTGTCCACACTGGTGCAAGGACCGCAGGCGGCAGCCATGCTGCACGGTCTCGGCGCCGAGGTCATCAAGATCGAGTTGCCCCAGATCGGCGACGTCGGTCGTCACGTCGACATCCTGGAGGACTACGGCCACTCCTCGGTGTACATCGCGTGCAATCGAGGCAAGCGTTCGGTGACGCTCGACCTGCGTGTCGACGCGGGCCGCGAGGCGTTCCTGAAGCTCGTGGAGAACGCCGATGTGGTCCTGTCGAACTTCAAGCCGGGCACGCTCGACGAGTGGGGCTTGGGATACGACGACCTCGCCTCCGTGAACCCGGGCATCATCTGGGCTGCCGGCAGCTTCTTGGGCCCGTACGGCCCTGAGGCGGACCGTGAAGGTGCTGACATCGCAGGGCAGGCTTCCGGCGGCGTGATTGCCTCAAGCGGCTTCGACGGCGGGCCGCTGTCGACATATGGAGCGCTCGTGGCCGACCATTGCGGCGCGCAGAACCTGCAAACCGGAATTCTGGCGGCGTTGTACGCCCGCGAACGCACGGGTCGAGGCCAGCGGGTCGATGTCAGCCTCCTCGGCGGGCAGATCTGGCTGCAAGCAGTGGAGTACACGCACTTGCTGCTGACCGGAGAAGAGGCGGGCCGATCCAACGGCGGGCACCCCTTGGTGCACGCGTTGTACGGCGTATTTCCCACCTCTGACGGTGCCATTGCCATGGCTGGCTGCCCGGAGCATCTGTGGCCAGGCATGTGCCGGGCCATCGAACGCCCCGACCTCGAAGACCATCCCACGTGGAATGCCTATTTCGTGCCGCGGGAGGTGGCACTTGAGCTGCGGGCGTTCTTCGCAGAGGTATTCGCCACCCGTTCCACCGAGGAATGGTCAAAGCGACTCGAAGCCGAAGCACAACGGTTCTGCGCCGTCCGCAGCCATTCGGAGGTGGTGGCAAACGAGCAGCCGTACGCCAACGATTACCTGGTGAAAGCTGACCATGACGAGTGGGGCACCCAGACGTGGGTGGGCTGCCCCATCGCTATGTCGGACACACCCACGCGACCCGGCATCGATGTCGCCGAACTCGGCCAGCACACCGAAGAGGTACTTCTCGAGGCCGGAGTCGATTGGGAGGATCTTGAGCGCTGGCGAGAGGCCGGCGCCTGGTAAGCGTCACTCAATCGCTGAGCTCAGACCCCACGACGACCGGGCGGCCCGCCAGCACGGTGTGACGCACACGGCCGGGCAGCGTGCGGCCCGCCCAGGGCGAGTTGAGACTGCGCGACTGCAGCGTCTCGGCCTGGACGGTCCAACGCTTCGCTGCATCGAAGACGGTCACATTGGCCGGCGACCCCGCAGAGATCGGCTGGCCGTGATCGGCGATGCCGGCGATCCGAGCAGGCGCTGCCGAGATGACCTCGACGAACCGAGCCGGCGACATCTGTCCAGAGACGACGAGCTCGGACCAGACCACCGATGCCATCGTCTCCACCCCGATCATGCCTGGCGGGGCGTCGGCGAGCGGACGGTCCTTCAGCGCCGGATGATGCGGTGCGTGATCGGTCGCAACGGCGTCCAGGGAACCGTCGACTATGGCTCGACGCAGTGCGGTGACGTCGCTTGCCAGTCGCAAGGGCGGATTCATCTTGGCGGTCGTGCCGAGCCGCTCGACATCGTCTTCAGTGAGCACCAGGTGTTGCGGCGTCACCTCGGCGGTCACCGCGACCCGGTCTCTCTTTGCCTCTGCGACCAACTCCATGGCTGCGGCCGTGGAGAGGTGCAGGACGTGGTAGCGACCGCCCGTTCGCCGGGCAAGTTCGATGTCACGGTGGACCACGGACACCTCTGCGTGTGCGGGGCGCCCTTGCACACCCAGTCGCTCGGCGACAGCACCGGCGTTGATGACTCCCCCAGCAACCATCGCGGGATCTTCCGCGTGCTGGCTGATCACTGCCCCGGGCAGTTCGGTGGTCGCCTCCAGAGCGGCCGCCATCAGCGCGTCATCGGCCACGCAATCACCGTCGTCGGTGAACACGCGCACGCCCACGCGATAGAGCGCCGGAAGGTCAGCGAGCCGCTCCCCCGCCCGTCCCGCGGTGATGGCGGCCGACGTCCGAACATCGCAGGGTGCAGCGGCAGCGATCGCCATCACGTCGCGGACCATGTCGGGCGTATCGATGGGCGGAGTCGTGTTGGGCATCATCACGCACGCCGTGACGCCGCCCATCGCCGCACCGGCGGCACCGGACGCAATGTCTTCGCTGTCGGTGCCGCCCGGCGTGCGGAAGTGCACCTGGATGTCGACAAACCCGGGCATGACCCAAGCGTCTGACGCGTCCAGCGTCCGCTGCGCCTGCGGGGCCTCGCCGAACGGTACGACCGCAGCGATGCGGCCACCGGAGACCACCACATCGACTGGTTCAGCGGTATCGGCCGGAACAACGAGCCGACCGCCGGAAATCACCAGATCCGCAGCCATCGACTCACCCTAAGCACTCGAGCCAGTAGGCACAGATGCCATAGCTGTGGAGGCGGCAGGAGACTCTGCGACGTTGCGACCTGCTGGATCGCTGGAGCAGAGGGTTCTGCCGCCTCCACAGCGGGCGCACCTACCTGCGCGGCTCCAAAGCAACAGGCCGCCTCGGCGAGCGTTCCATTGCGGCGGCGTTTGGCTACGTACACAGAATCGAGAGTTCATCGCCCGGTACGGTTTGGGCCATGACGCTCGCAGAAGCTCCACCAACCGCGGACAGCCTCATCTCGGACAGCCAGCATGCCGACTACGAGGCGAACGGCTACCTGTGCCTGCCGAACTTCGTCGGACCGGATTGGCTCGACGAGCTTCGCAGCGTGACCGCAGAGTTCATCGAGGCCAGCCGCTCGCAGACCGCCTCGGGCAAGGTGTTCGACCTTGAGCCCACCCACACACCAGAGGTGCCCCGGCTCCGGCGACTCATCTCACCGGTCGACCAGCACCCGAGCTATGCACGGTTCACCTTCGAAGGTCCACCGGCGCAGCTCGCCTCGGCCTTGCTCGGCGGGCCGGTGCGCTACCACCACTCCAAGCTGAACTTCAAGTGGTCCGACGGCGGCGAGGAAGTGAAATGGCACCAGGACATCCAGTTCTGGCCCCATACCGACTTCACGCCGCTCACCATCGGCGTCTACCTCGAAGACGTCGACGGTGAGATGTCCCCGATGGGCGTGCTGCCTGGCAGCCACCGCGGCCCGCTGTACGACCAGTACGCACCGGACGGGAACTGGGCGGGTTCCATGGCTGACGCCGATGTCGCGACGCTTGACCTCGACCAGATGGTGTACCTGGGCGGTCCGGCGGGCTCGGTCACCGTCCACAACTGCTGCATGATCCACGGATCGCTGCCGAACAACTCGCCACGGCCCCGGCCCCTGCTGCTGCAGACCTATTCGGCCATCGGCTCCTACCCGATCAGTCACATCGGCGCGAACGGCGTCCTCGGCTCGAGCGGGGGCCGCCTCTGTGGCGGCGAGGCCTCCCAGATGCTCACCATCGACGGCCGCCAGATGCACGGCGCGCCCGACTGGTCGCGCAAGGGCCCGCCCACGATCTTCGGCTCCCAGCAGAAGGACGGCTGAAGCGCTGTATTCCCTCGGGGCCGGTCGCCGAACAGCAAGCACGTCGTGAGCAGCGAGCTTTCGCACCCCGTGCCGCAGTTCTTCGACGCGCTCGATGCTGCAGTGCGCCGCGAGATCGCTGATTGCGCCGGCTTGGTGGACGCCGAGCGACTCAGCGGTGGGGCGAGCATGGAGACGTACCGGCTGCGCTGCCGGCGTGCTGCCGATCCCCAGGCGTCCTTCGACATCTGCCTGCGTCGGGGTCCCGACGGCGAGGACCGCGAAGGAGACAACGTCACCGGCGTGGCTGCCGAGGCGCTGTGCATGAGCACGGCACGCTCGGCAGGGGTGCCTGAGCCCGAGGTGCTCTACGTGCTCGAGCCTGCCGACGGCGTCGGCGCCGGCTTTCTCATGGAGTGGCTGGATGGGGTGACGCTCGGGGCTCGAATTGCCCGGTCGCCCGATCTCGATGACGCACGCAAGCAGCTTGCATTCCAGTGCGGCCAGGAGATGGCACGCATTCACAGCGTCGACGTGGACGCAACGGGCCTGAGGTCGGTGCTGCGGCAATTCGAGCCGGCCGACTACTTGACCGAGACGTGGGACCGCTACAAGGAGCTGCCGACCCCGCAGCCCATGATTGATTACGCCGCTCGCTGGCTGAGCGAGCAGTTGTCCGGGCGCGGACCGGTGCAATTGACGCTGGTGCACAACGACTTCCGCAACGGCAACATCATGGTGGACCCCGTCGAAGGCCTCGTCGCCGTGCTCGACTGGGAAACTGCACATATCGGCGACCCGATGCGTGACTTGGGCTGGATGTGCACAAACTCGTGGCGCTTCGGCCAGCGTCACCTGCCCGTCGGCGGCTTCGGTCACTACGAGGACCTGTTCGCCGGCTACCAAGACGTTGCGGGCACACCCGTCGACCGAGATCGCGTGCAGTACTGGGAGGTGTTCGGCTCGTTCTGGTGGGCGGTCGGGTGCCTGGGCATGGCCGATCGCTACCGGACGGGTTCCGACGCCACCGTGGAACGGCCGGGAATCGGCCGCCGCAGCTCGGAGTGCCAGCTCGACTGTGTGAACCTGATCATTCCCGGGCCGGTCGAATTCCAGCCGGCGGTCGCAGAACTCGGCCTGCTCGAACCCGATTTCGGCCGTCGACGCAGCGAGCTGTCACCGCTCGGCGGCAGCCTCACCAGCGCTGCAGCCCATGCCGCAGCCGGCGATATGCCCCGCGTCGACGAGCTGCTCGAGAGCGTGCGCGACTTCTTGCACGGCGAGGTCCGCCAGGCCACCGAAGGTCGCACGAACTTCCTGGCGCTCGTAGCCGGCAATTCCATCGACATTGCGCTGCGGGAACGCCTGATCGGCCCCCAACTGCATCGATACGAGCTGCAGCGACTGACTGCGCTGGTTGGCGACAGCGCTGCGAACAGTAGCGACCGCCCCGCTGGGGACGCCGCGGTCGCCGAGCAGGTCACCACCCTGCGCTGGCGCCTCGTCCACGCCCTGCGAGACGGCTCGATGCCACTCGACACACCGGGTCTTGCGGACTACCTGCGCACCTCAGTCGCTCACCAGGCGGCGATCGACCAGCCCAAATACTCAGCATTCCGCCACATCGCGACCCAGCATCTGAGCTAGACGAAATCGCTTGAGGCCGACATCGGGCTAGCGCCACAGGGCGAGCAGCACGCCGATGACGCTGTAAGAGATCAGCGGGTAGCCAGAGTTGATCGCAAGAAGCCTGAAGCTGCGACCCTCGAAGGCGTAGTTGATTCCGTTGGACGTGACGACAAAGCCCACAGCGGCCAGCACGCCCAACCCGAGTCCTTCGCCGAAGGTGTCGACATCGAGACCTTGGCCCAGCAGCGCCAGCGCCAGCGTGAAGACGAACGCGAGCACGATCGCCAGCACGTAGGGGTACCACTGCCGCGGGGTTCCCTTCATCGCTTCCATGTCCTCGTCGGTCAGCCCGACTTCGGCCATCCACGGCTTGGCGAGCGTGCTGTACCACGCCGCGCCGAGCACCTGGTTGAAGACGATCGCAACGATGATCGCCCACCAGTTCAGACTTCCCAAATCCATCGCGTCCATGTGTTTTGCCCCCAAGTTCCGACAGCCTGTGCTCGGCTCTCGTACGCAGCGTATTTCTCCGCCTACACGCAGCTGCCGTTCGGCAAATCAGGTGGCGCGGATCACGACGCCAGCCTCGCTGACTCTGCCAGACGCGACGTTGCGCTCGAATGCCTCAGCGGCCTCGGGCGTGCCGACCGGGTAGAAGCAGCGATAGAGGTGGGCGCCCGCTGGCGTGCCGCCGTCGTTGTCGTCGCCCAGGTCGTCGTCCCGCCACGTCTCTCGTCGCCTGGCGCCCCCGCCATTGTTGTCGGCCGCTGCCGGCACCTCAATCAAGGCCGGCTCCTCAGCGACGCACAGTTCCTGGGCGTACTTGCAGCGAGGGGCGAACTTGCAGCCCGTCGGCAGGTCGGTCATCCGGGGCGGCTGGCCGCCGATGATCTCCAAGCGGGCATGACTGTCGTCGGTGACCTTGGGGATCGACCGGAACAATGCCTCGGTGTAGGGCATCCTCATGTTGCCGAAGAGTGTCGCCGTGGGGGCGCGCTCGACGATGCGACCCGCATACATCACGATGATCTCGTCGGTGCGGCCTGCCACGATTCCCAGATCGTGAGTGATGAGCACCAGCGACATGTCCCGCTCGGCCCGCTGGGTCTCGAGCAAGTCGAGAATCTGTGCCTGCACGGTGACATCCAGCGCGGTCGTCGGCTCGTCTGCGATGAGCAGGCGGGGGCTGCACGCAAGCGCAATGGCGATCACGATGCGCTGGCGCATGCCGCCCGAAAGCTGGTGCGGGTACTCGTCGATTCGCCGATGCGGCTCAGGGATGCCGACCTCGGTGAGCAGGTCGAGCGCAGCGGCACGAGCGGCCCTGGCTGACAGGTCCCGGTGCACGCGCAGGCCTTCACCCACCTGCTTGCCGATCTTCATGACCGGGTTCAGCGAGCCCAGCGGATCCTGGAAGACCATGGCGAGCTGCGGACCCCACATGTCGAACAGCTCGCGGCGGCCCAGCGACATCATGTCCACCCCGTCGAAGGTGACCGTCCCCGTCGATGTCACTCTGGACTTGGGCAGCAGTCGCATGATGGACCGCGACATCGCCGACTTGCCCGAGCCAGACTCCCCCACCACGCCCAGCCGAGCGCCCCGGCGCAGGGACCACTCGACCCCGTCGACCGCAACCAGCGGACCGACCGCGGTATGGAAGGTGGTCCGCAGGTCGGCGACGTCGAGCAACGGTTGCTCGTCAGCCCCCGCAAAGCCCGTCATCGAGGTGTCGGTCATGACGCACCTCTCCCAGCAGACGCGATCTCGACGCGTTCGGGTGCGGCTTCGCCGATCAGCGGTGTGTGACACGCCACGAACCGCCCCGGTGCAATCTCGCGCATCTCAGGCTCCTCGTCAGCACAGCGCTGTGCTGCGTGCGGGCACCGGGTGCGGAACCGGCAGCCCGAGGGCGGATCCATCGGCGAAGGCAGCTCGCCGTCGATGCGTCCCGACCCTAGCTCTGCCTCCGGATCGGGTTGCGGGATCGCCGCCAGCAGCATCTCCGTGTACGGATGAGCAGGCTCGTCGAACATCGCATCGGGCTCGCTGACCTCGCAGAGCTTGCCCAGATACATGACCGCCACGCGGTCGCTCACGTTCTTGACGACCGCCAAGTCGTGCGCGATGAACACCAGCGTCAGGCCCATGAGGTTCTTGAGGTCTTCAAGCAGATTCAGTATCTGCGCCTGCACCGAGACGTCCAGCGACGACACCGGCTCGTCACAGATGATCACCTGCGGCACACTGACCAACGCCCGAGCGATGGAGAGCCGCTGCGCCTGACCGCCGGAAAACTCCCACGGCCGGCGGTCCATGGCGTCATCGGGGTTGATGCCGACATATTCGAGCACCTCACGCACGCGCGGCTCGGCTTGTTCACGAGCCGCCTCGCGGTTTACCCGATAGAGCCGCAGCACCCATCGCACTAGCAGCGTGTCAACCACGATCGAGGCCACCAGCACAGTCAGCTTCACGCCCGCGTCGAGACCGGCGACGTAGAAGACCTGCAGCACTACCATGGCACTGAGGGTTGTCGCGACGCCACTGGCCCCTGCCCGTTCCGGCTTCGCGATCGACGCCGCAAACCACATGATGAGCACGGCGGTGAGCAGACCCAGCCCGCCGGAGTTCACCCACTTCGCCCAGCCGCCGAAGCTCGACCAAGTCCGCCACAGCAGGAACCCGCTGGCGGCGGTGGTGACGGCGACGCCTGCGAGGCCGACCGGTGCCGCCACCTCGCCGAACTGGCGCGACATCAAGCTGAAAGGCAGCATGAGCGCGAGCAGCACCCAGGTCAAGCCCAGCGCCAGCGCCACCGCAGCAGCCGGCAGCACCAGCGCCAGCGCCGGGAAGCCGATGACCGCAGCAGGGACCTCTGTCCAGCCCAGCCATGGCGCCGCGGCACGCTCCTCGACGGCCTCTGAGAGGATCCACAGCACGAACGCCACCGAGGCCACGAGGCCCACGATGCGCATGGGCGCCGCAAGGCGCTCCAGCAGGCTCTGCAACAACGCACCGATGCGTTCCTGCCACACGGCCATGGCTGTTCGCCTCGAGGAGTTCTCGTGAGCGATGAACAGCGGCTCGGCCACGATGTCACGCACGCGCCGCCGGGGGTTCAATGACGAGATCGGGTCTTGGTAGATCATCTGCAGGCGGGGGCGCACCTCGCGCATGGCGTCGGCGTCGAGCCCGGTCACGTCCTCTCCGGCGAGTTGCACCGTGCCTGACGTCGGCCGGGGCAGCTGCAGGATCGCCCGGCCGGTGGTGCTTTTGCCGCAGCCGGATTCGCCGACGAGTCCGAGCGTCTCGCCCTCGAGCAGGTCGAGCGACACGCCCGACACCGCATGCACCGTGCGACCGCCCACCGCGGGAAACTCCACCACGAGGTCGCGCGCGCTCAACAGCGATTCGGGACGCAGGTGCGCGTTGCCGCTGCCCGCCATTACGCGCCTGCCTTCACAGCCCAGCACTTCACAGCACAGATTCCCGCGGCTCAAAGAACTGCTGCAGCTTGTCGCCGACGAAGTTGAGCGCCAGCACCGTCACGAACATGACGATGGCCGGCATCAGGCTGATGTGCGCCGCGACATCGAGGTTGGTCCGCCCCTTGTTGATCATGTCGCCCCATGTGGGCGTGGGCGGCGGCACGCTCAGGCCCAAGAACGCCACCGAGCCCTCCACCACGATCAAGCCCGCCATGATGATCAGCGAATAGCTGACCAGCGAGGGCGCCACGTTCGGCAGCACTTCCCGGAACAGGATCCGGCCGTCACGCGCTCCCAGCGTCCGGGCCGCCAGCACGAAGTCCTGCCCGGCCCAGGTCAGGGTTGCGGCGCGCACCACCCGGGCGATCGGCGCGATCGACAGCAGCACGAAGGTGAAGACCAGGATGAAGATGCGGCGCTGTGCCTCCGCGTCCAGGAACAGCACCAGCGCCAGGAACAGGATCAGCGGCGGGATGACCAGCGATGCGTTCAGCGAGGCGGTCAGCCAGCGGTCCGCACGGCCCGTGTAATAGCCCGAGACCATGCCCAGCAGGCCGCCGATGACCAGCGCCAGCAACGTGCCGACCGTCGAGACCACCAGGCTCACCTGCGCGCCGTAGATGACTCGGCTGAATACGTCTCGCCCGACGCCGTCGTTGCCGAACCAATGCGACAGGCTGGGGCCCTGCTTGGACGTTCCCGGGAACGTCTCCGCCGGGTTCTTGATAGGCAGGATGTCAGCGAAGACTGCCGCGAACGCCAGCACGATCAGGTACACCACAGCAATCACGAAGACGATCCCGTGGCGCCGACGCGCCTCGCCGATCCATCTGGCGCCGCCGAGGATCACACGGCCGGGCACGCGCAGCAATCCCGGACGCTCACGCACCGGCGCCGACCGCCCTGCCGCGCAGCCGCGGATCCAGTGCCAGGTACAGGAAGTCCGACATCGTGAGCACCACGATGTACAGCGTCGAGATCACCAGCACCCCGCCCTGCACGGCGATGAAGTCGCGCTGGCTCACGCCTTGGAAGATGTACGAGCCGAGGCCCGGCAGCACAAAGATGACCTCGGTGATCAGCGCGCCGCCGATGAGCAGACCTACGGTCAGCCCGACCACGGTCAGCAGCGTGAAACTCGACGGGCGCAGCGCATGCCGCCACAGGATGCGGCGAGTCGGCACCCCCTTGCTGCGCGCCAAGTCGATGAACGGCAAGCGCAGCGTGCCGATCATGTCTGAGCGCAGCAGGCGCATGAACACAGCGGCTTGCCCCATCGCCAACGACAGCGACGGCAGCAGCATGTGCTTGAAATGCAGCAGCACGTCGTCGCTGATGTGCTCATAGGTCCCCGCCGGCAGGACGCGGAACCCGAACTCGGTGCCGGCCACGCTGAGCCCGCCGATCGACAAGAACAACACGAGCATGACGGCGAGCACGAAATTCGGGGTGGCCAAGAAACCCAGCATGGTGCTGTTGATGGCGCGGTCCGGCCGCTCCCCTTGCCGGTACCCCGCCCAGACGCCCAACGGCAATGCAATCACCAAAGCGAGAGCAACCGAATAGCCCATCAACTGCAAGGTCGGGGTGATGGCGTTGGAGATGCCCACGGCCACGGGTTCGCGGCGCTGGACCGACTCGCCGAAATCGCCGACCACTGCGTCGCCGAGCCAGTTGCCGTAGCGGGCGAAGAATGGCTGGTCAAGGCCGAGCTCGGTGCGGACGATCGCGATTTGATCCGCCGTGGCAGCGGGTCCCAGGATGTTGATCGCCGGATCGCCCGGCAGGCTCGCCATCAGCGCAAACACCACGAACGACACCCCGACCAGGATCGGGATCACCCCCGCGATGCGGCGCAAGGCGTAGCGCCCGTCAGCGATGACCGCGCCGACGGTGCCGATCGCCACCAGCAGCCCGAACGTCCAGCTGAACGGCGGCCGCCAGAACCACGCCCACGCGATCGCTGCCATCAATGCGGCCGCGACGATACGCCCGAGATTGTCGCGTAGGAGTTGGGTCATCGAACCGTGGTCATAGATGACCCTCGACGACTGGACACCACGGCGCCGAGGAACGCTCAGCCTTGGCAGTCTCCGTCGGTGCACCAGATCTGGCCCAGGTGGTGCTTGCCGGCGATCACCGGGAAGGAGTTTTCGGCATTGTCGGGAATGGGCAGGGACGTGATGTTCTGCACCCGCGGGTTGGCGATGACGCCCCACAGCGTCCAGTACGTCCACAGGTTCCAGACGTTCTTGCCGAAAGCCCGGTTTACCGCTTCGGCTGCCGCCTTGCGTGCGGCCGGGTCGGGGTTGTGCCGGATGACCTGGAACGCAGCGTCGATCTCGGGATCCTGGAAGCGTCCGAAGTTCAGCGCCAGCTCGGGCACCTGCGGGTTGACCGGGCTCGCCGTGGCCGAATTCCACCAGTACCACTGCTCTGAGGGGTCCACGCCGCCGTGATTGCGCCAGCCCTGCATCTGGAACACGCCTGCCAGCGCCAGGCCGATGTACTGACCCTGCTCGATCGGCGCGATCGACACGGCCAGCTCATCGCCGAACGCTTCGGTCCACATCGACGCGATCAGCTCGTTCGACTCGACGTTGAAGGCGTCATTGGTGGTGTTGAACGAGAACGTCACCGGATTCTGACCGCTGTCGGCCTTGCATTGCTCGAATTCGGCCCGGGCCGCATCAAGGTCGTAGGACGGGAAGCCAGACTCTTCGAGGTAGCCCACGCTGCCGGGTGGGAACGGGCCGTTCGCCACCTGGACGAGGCCCTGATGGCGCTCGTTGGCGTAGCGCTCGCCGTCGAACGCGTGCGCCATCGCCTTGCGGCAGCTCAGATGCACGAGCGGGTTCGTCGAGTTGAGCCCCAGCGGATCCATGGGCCAGAACTCTCCCTCATCGGGCTGGCCGTCGCCGTCGGCGTCGTAGCCGCCCCGCACGAAGGTGAGCACGGGATTCACCCCGGACGCCACGTTGATCAGGCTGTGGCTGGTCTCGCCGAAGTCGTTGGCCTGCAGCAGCACGAAGTCGGAATCGCCTTCGTACTTGGCGATCTCGTCGGCGTTCGCCGTGTGGATGATGTCGAACTGGCCGGCCTTGAGGCCGTTCGAGCGGCCCTGGATGTCCACGGCCACCACGAACTCGATCTCGTCAAGGTACGGCAGGTTCTCGCCGGTGACGCCGTTGGGGCCTCGCCAGTAGTCCGGGTTGCGCTCGGCGACGAAGCTGTTGCCGTTGCCCGGCGCGTAGCTCACGTACCTGAAAGCGCCCAGCCCGATCGGCGCGGAGGGATTGCCGGTGGCGTTCTCGATCGCCGCCGTGCGTGCGGTCTCTGGCAGGGGCGACGCGGGCGACACGTACAGCGGGTTGTTCGGCAGTGTCTCCATCCATGCCTGGCTGAACATCTGTCCGCACACTTCGGCGCGGCCTGCGGGGCCGAGGCCGGTCGCCAGCGGCTGACCCGGGCTGGCAGTCACGGTGACCGTCTGGCCTTCGCCGACGACATTGGCGATGCCCAGGAATGCTGGGCCGGTCAACTGGCTCAGCCGGCAGAGGTTGATGTTGTAGGCCACGGCCTCGCCGGTGAGCGGCGTGCCGTCGTGGAACGTGATGCCGTCGCGGATGGTCATCGTCCATTCCATGTAGTCGTCGCTGTGCGACTCGGACTCGACCAGGTAGGGCACGATGTCGCCGTCGGCGTCTGTGATGTACAGCGAGTCGGTGATGGCCCGGAAGATCATGCGGCAGCTGATCGCGCACGACGTCGCGTAGTGCACGAACGGGTTGGCCGAGTCGGCCTCGATGCCGTACACGAGCTTGCCACCGTGGACCGGACCGGTTTCGGTTTCGCGTACGTCCTCGCCCGTCGCCTCGCCGGCTTCACGGGCTTCGACGACCTCTTCCATCTCTTCGGGCACGGTGGTGGCGGGCGCCGCCTCGGATTCCTCGGACGTGTCGGGATCGGGAGCGGGCGCCTCGCCGCTCTCATCGTCGTCCCCGCCCCCACACGCGGCTGCGATCAAGGCGAACACGGCGAGGATCACGCCCAGCCGGATGCCGAGCGAGCGCCGTGAACGCCGGAGGCACCTGCTCGTGGGATGTTGCGCGTCGCGCTGCAATGGACCTGTGTGCATGGTGGGTATTCCTCCTGTGCGGCGCCGCTGCAGCGCTCTACGCGCAAACTACTAGGCCTTGACGGCACCGCTGACCTACCCCCTCCGGCACGCCCGCCCGGTACGGTTCTGCTGGGCCGGTAGCTCAGTGGTCAGAGCAGGCGACTCATAATCGCTGGGTCGTGGGTTCGATCCCCACCCGGCCCACGCGTCGGCGCACACTTTGTGCACCCTCGGCAGCGCAACTCGGCGCGGCCGACTCAGTATCGTTGCTCCGCACGTTCGGGTCCTCATAGGGTCCGTTCGGTCCGGGGTAGCTCAGTTGGCAGAGCAGCGGACTGTTAATCCGTTTGTCGTGGGTTCGAGCCCCACCCCCGGAGCGCCCTCACTGCACCCCAGCAGCCTCTGCTTCGCCGGCCGTGACTGCATCGGCGGGCTCCGACCCTGTCAGCCCTGATCCGGCAGGCAGCTGCGCGCTGCGGACTGAATGCACCCATCTCACGACGGACTGTGCGGCGCCGACACGCACCGAGGCATCGAGCAGCTCAGACTCCCGGTCGAGCAGCCATCTCAGCAATTGCTCGATGTTCGCATTGTTTCGATCGAGCTCGATATGCGGCCCGTCCACACTCCCGCCCACGCTGCGACGCGTTGCCCGCACGAAGTGACGTAACGCCATCGTCGCCCGGTCGATGGCCTCCGCTGTGCTCACCGTCGCGCCTTGTTCCTCGCCGGCAGCAAGCAGCTCGCTGGCAGAGTCGTCGGGGTCGTCACCAACAGGGGCACCGGCACAGACACGGTCGAATGCCGCGGCTCCTGCTGGTGTGGCGAACAGCTCACGCACCAGCAGGTCCGTCGCATTGCCTTGCGGGACAAGCGCCGCCGCCAGCAGGCTGACGTCGTCGGCCGCCCGCTGCTGCGGGCTCTTGGCGCGCACCGCACCGGCACTCCGCCTGCGCCGGTAAGGCTGCGATTCGGCAGTGCTCGCCACTCCGGCGTCACCTGGGTAGCCGCTGTTGTAGGCACCGCCGTCGTAAGACTCGTGGTAGTCCTCCCCCGGATCGGGCGGGGGCGGGGCGTCTGCGTACGGGTCGGACGCCGCGGATGGCGGGCGATCTTCCAGACCTCGCCGAGCCGCGTCGACGCGTTCGCGGAAGCTGCCGACGTCCATCGGAATACCGCCCGCGATCGGCTCGAGATCGCTGTCCAGCAAGACTTCCGCCGGATACACGGCGAAGACCTGGGCTGCTTCGTCGGCTGCGCGGTCGCGCCCGGCAGGGCTGTCGAGATCGGCCCGCTCCAGGATCCGTTCGGCCCGGAACGTGTGCAGCGGCTGGGCCTCGTCCAGAGCTGAGCGCAGAGCCGGCGGGTTGGACGCTGCCAAGTCGCCGGGGTCGGCACCAGCAGGCAGCTTCGCCACGAATGCGTCGAGCCCGTACGCGCGCTCCCATTGATGTACACGCTCAGCGGCAGTCTGGCCTGCGGTGTCAGCGTCGAAGGCCAGCACGATGCGCTTGGCCGAGCGCGAAAGCAATTCAGCGTGCTGCGCGGTCAGGGCCGTGCCGCAGGTGGCGACTGCTTCCGAGATGCCTGCCAGGTCGCAGCCGATGACATCGGTATGACCCTCGCACACCACGATGCGCTCCGCGGTACGCGCCGCCTGCTTGGCCAGATGCAGCCCGTACAGCACCTTGCTCTTGTCATAGACCGCTGTGCCGGCGGTGTTCTTGTACTTGGGGCCCTTGGGCGGCGGCTCATCGGGGCGAGGCAGGACCCGCCCGGCGAAGCTGACCACCCGGCCACTGGCATCACAGATGGGGAACATGACGCGGTCCCGGAAAAAGTCCGACGCCTGGTCCCCATCCCCGTCACCATCCTCGCCGTCCGTGGCTTGGCTGGTTCGCCGCGACTCGGTGTAGGCCAGACCGGCTGCTGCCAGCAGCGGCGCTGCAGCATCGAGATGTCTGCACAGCGCATCCCACAGCGGTGGTGCGTACCCAAGCCGCCACTTGACGACGGTGTCGCGGTCGTAACCGCGCCGGCGCAGGTACGCACGTGCTTCGCCGGCATCGGCGCTGCTCATCAGACGCTCGTGGTAGTAGCAGGCCGCCCGTTCGAGCAGGTCGAGCAGTTCCTTGCGACGCTGGTTGGCACGCTGCGCGCCGGGCGCGTCGTAGGTCAGGGTGATGTTTGCTGCTGCGGCCAGTTGCTCGACGGCGTCAGTGAAGTCCAAGTGCTCGGTTTCGCGCAGGAACGTGATGGCATCGCCGGAGGCCTTGCAGCCGAAGCAGTGATAGAAGCCGTCGGAGCCGCTCACGCTGAACGACGGCGTCTTCTCGGTATGGAACGGGCACAGTCCCACATGGCGGCTGCCGGAACGTTTCAAGCTGACCCGACGGCCGATGAGCGCGACGAGATCGGTCGCCTCGCGCACACGCTGCACGTCGGAATCCCGAATACTCATGTTCACTGCGACGCTAACGATTCACCAACGCCTGGGTGGTCTGGCTCATTGCCCGCACCTCGTTCTGCTGGCGACTCCGCTACCGCTCTGGTCCGGAAGCGAGCTGGGCTTGGGCGGCGGCGAGGCGGGCTACGGGTACCCGGTAGGGCGAGCAGGACACGTAGTCGAGCCCGGCTCGCACAGCGAACTCGATGCTGGCCGGGTCGCCGCCGTGCTCGCCGCAGACGCCGGCGCGCATGCCTGGGGCGACGGTGCGCACTCCCACCAGTGCACTGTTCACGAGCTCGCCGACGCCGTCACAGTCCAGCGAGGCGAATGGGTCAGCGCTGAGCAGGCCGTCGGCGAGGTAGGGCGCGATGACGCGAGTGGCTGTGTCGTCACGGCTGAAGCCGAACACCATCTGGGTGAGATCGTTGGTGCCGAAGCTCACAAAATCCACTGCGGGTGCGAGCTGGCCAGCTATCAGGCAGGCACGAGGCGTTTCGATCATGGTGCCGATCGGCGGCGCCGGACCCGCCTGCGCCTCCTCCCACGACCTGCGCACGACACGGACGGCGGCAGCGAGCTCTTCAGCCGTCGAGACGAGCGGGATCATGATCTCGGCGTGCGGGTCACCGCCCGACGAGCGCCGATCGGCGACCGCACCGGCGAGTGCCCGAACCTGGGCCTCATACAGCTCAGGTCGCAAAAGCCCCAGCCGCACGCCGCGCACGCCCAGCATCGGATTGTGCTCGTGCCATGGCGCGGCGGCTTCGGGGTCCGCGCCGGCCAGGAACTCGTGCATGGGCGCATCGAGCAGCCTCACGGTAACAGCCAGGCCGTCCATGGCAGCGAGCAGTTCACTGAAGTCGGCCTGCTGGGCTGCCACGAGGTCGTCGAGATGATCGTCGTGGCCGCTCAAGATGACGTGCTGGACTATCTCCAACCGGTCGGGCTGCAAGAACATGTGCTCGGTGCGGCACAGCCCGATGCCGTGCGCTCCGAGCGCCCGCGCCATCGTGGCATCCGGCGCCAGGTCCGCGTTCGCGAGCACAGCGAACCGGCCGGCCACGAGGCGGTCTGCCCAGCCGAGCACTTCGGTGATCTCTGCTGGCAGGCCCGAAACCGGCCCAGAGCCGGCCACCGCCGATCCGGCTACCTCACGTCCTCCCAGGGTCACCTCGCCAGTTGACCCGTCAATCGAGATCGGTGTGCCGTTGCCGATGCGGAGATCGCCCACAGTGAAGCTGTCGGATTCGACCGTGATCTCGCGTGCATCGCACACCGCGGGAATGCCCCACCCACGCGCGACGACCGCAGCGTGGCTGGCCATCCCGCCGCGGGCGGTCAGGATGCCTGCCGACAGGCCCATGGCGGCGACGTCGGCGGGTGTTGTCTCGGTGGCAACCAGGATCACCGTCTGATCTTGAGCGACGAGGTCGAGCGCAGCCTGCGAGCCGACGGCCACGAGCCCGGAGGCTGCGCCGGGCGATGCCCCCAATCCGGTGGTCAGCGCGGTGAACTCGCCAGCGCCCGATGCGCTGGCGGACTCGAAGGAGGGATGGAGGGCGTCGAGCACTGCGTCAACGCTGAGTTCGGCAATGGCCTGCCGCTGGCGAGTGCTCAGCCCCGCATCGACGTCTGCCATCCCAACCCCCGCGCGCGCCGGCTCGTTTCCGTCTCGTGCCGCTAGAGATCTAAGCGGCTTGCGAGATGGTCTACTAGCGACGCGATCGGCACCCGGTCCTGGGCCATCGTGTCGCGGTCACGCACGGTCACGCAGCGATCGTCGATGGACTCGAAGTCGACCGTGACGCACAGTGGCGTGCCGATCTCGTCCTGGCGGCGGTAGCGGCGCCCGATGGCCTGGGTCTCGTCGTAGTCGCACATCCAGTGCGGTTGGCACATCGCCAGCACCTCGCCGGCCAGCGCCCCCAACGGCTCCTTGCGCGACAGCGGCAGCACCGCCACCTTGTAGGGCGCAAGCCGGGGGTGGAGTCCCAGCACCGTGCGCAGATCGTCATTGACGGTTTCTTCCCGGTATGCGGCGAGCAGAAACGCCATGAGCGCCCTCGTCGCTCCAGCCGCGGGTTCGATCACGTGTGGCACATATCGATCGCCGCTGGCCTGGTCGAAGTACTCCAGCTTCTGGCCCGAATGGGAGGCGTGCTGGCGCAGGTCGTAATCGCCGCGGTTGGCCACGCCCTCGAGCTCGCCCCAGCCCCACGGGAACAAGAACTCAACATCGCTCGTACCGCTGGAGTAGTGGCTGAGCTCGTCGGCATCGTGAGGCCGCAGCCGCAGGTGAGTCGCAGGGATGCCCAGGTCGACGTACCACTGGTACCGATCGGCCAGCCAGAACTCGTACCACTGCTGCGCCTCAGCGGGCGGGACAAAGAACTCCAGCTCCATCTGCTCGAACTCGCGAGTCCGGAACACGAAGTTGCCCGGCGTGATCTCGTTGCGGAACGACTTGCCTACCTGCGCGATGCCGAAGGGCGGTCGCTTGCGGCTGGTTTCCAGGATGTTCTTGAAGTTCACGAACATGCCCTGGGCAGTCTCGGGCCGCAGGTACACCTCCGCGCCGGCGCCCTCCACCGGGCCGGCCTGGGTGCGGAACATGAGATTGAAGGCGCGGGCCTCAGTGAAGGTGCCGCGCTCGCCGCAGTTGGGGCACTGGTCGGGGTCGTCGAGCTGGTCTTCGCGGTGGCGCGTCTTGCAGCTTGTGCAGTCCACCAGAGGGTCGCTGAAGTTCGTCAGGTGGCCCGAGGCCTCCCACACCTGGGGCGGGCCCAAAATGGACGCATCGAGGCCCACCACGTCGCTGCGCATCTGAACCATCGAGCGCCACCAGGCGTCTTTCACATTGCGCAGCAGCTGCGCACCGATCGGGCCGTAGTCGTACGCGCTGCGAAAGCCGCCGTAAATCTCCGCTGAGCCGAAGACGATTCCCCGGCGCTTGCAGAGGTTCACGATCTTGTCGAACAGCGCGGAATCGGCCGCGGGCTCGCAATCGGTGTCGGGCGCTGGCTCAGCGCTGGTGGGCGAAGTCACGGGCGGCAAGGGTACTGAGGGTCGTGCGGGCCGCCGGGATGAATTTCGCCCCGATGGGCCGGCCGGACTTCGTGCCCCGGCGAGAGACCCGCGCTCATTAGCATTGACGGCATGCGGCTGCGTGACACCACCGTGGTCTTCCTGTGCGCCTTCTTGGGCATCGCGGTCTTGCTGGTGCCGATGCCCGTCTTTGGCGGTCCTTACGAGGACATCCGGGAGGGCGAAGTGGACTGGACGTGCGCGATACCGCCGTTGAGCCTGGTCCCGCCCGACGTGGATCTCGACGAGCTACGCGATGCCATATCGACCGCTCATGTCACGGCTCGCACCACCGGCACCATCTACGAGCCGCCACAGAGCCGCCACCCGCTGTGCCGCGGGCTGGCTCGCACCCAGGTAGTGCTGGGGCTGCTGGCGCTGGCCGGGGCGTTCTGGCGCGGCCGCAGGTGGTGGCGCTCGACGGCCGATACGCGTGCGGAAAAGCGCTTCAAGCGGTTGCATCAGAGCGTCGAGAACCCCCAGAGTCGCTCCAAGATGTTCCGCTAGACGAGTGCGCCCGCGGAGGAGGCGGCAGAACCCTCTGCTCCCGCGATCCAGCAAGCGAGAGATGCGCACCTACCCGCAGTTCTTGCCGACGTCATCGGCTCATCACGTTGCGCCCGATCGGGAACCGGTCGCAACGTCGCAGAGTCTCCTGCCGCCTCCTCCGCTATGGCATCTGTGCCTTCTGGCACGTGTCCTTGGCCCCTCAGCCCAGCAGGTCAGCACTGCGAAGTCGCTTTTCCATGTGGTATTCCCACATGCGGGTGACGACCGCTGCGACCTCGTGGGTGTCGGAGGAGGGCTCGAGGTCAAGCACGGCATTCACCCGGCCTTCGGTGATCAAGCGCAGCATCTCGAGCGCCCCTCCCGAGAGCTGGCGTCCCCGCCGGTGGACTTCGCAGGTCACGCCGCCCTGTGCGGGGTCGAATGCCACGATGGGCGCGTCCTCGCAGCCGGTGCCCACCACGCAGCCCTCGAGCATCGGCGCGGTCCCCTCGTGGGCCAGCAGTCGCAGCAGGAATGCCGGCAGCAGCATCTCAGAGTGGGACTGGTCCAACCGGCGCAATGCTCCGGTGAGCATCTGGTAGGGCACGGGGTCGTCCCCACGATCGTGCACCGACTGGTCCACGGCCTCCGCCAGCGTCATGGCGGTACCCAGCCGGTCAAGGTCGCAACGCAATGTCGGCCAGCGGTCGAGCGTCACCGCGCCCGTGACGATGTCGAGCTCGCCCCGTCCCCGGTAGAGCTGCAGATCGACGTGGCGCAGCGGTTCGATGTGGCCGGCCAGCTTGCTGCGCGTCCGCCGGGATCCCTTCGCCACCGCACGCACCTTGCCGTGCTCGGAGGTGACGATCGTGATGATCCGATCGGCCTCGCCGAGCTTGAAGGTGCGCAGCACCACTCCCCGGTCCCGGTATTGCATCTGTGGGGGTATCCCCTTCGCTGTTTCGAGTGATGGCTGCAGCGAGGTGGTGCCGCAATGCGAGACGTGCGGGTCAGCGATTCAGGCCGCCGAATCGGCGGTCGCGGGCCTGGTAGGTGCAGATGGCGTCACACAGGTCCCCGCGTCGAAAGTCGGGCCAGAGCGTGTCGGTGAACACCAATTCGCTGTATGCCACCTGCCACAGCAGGAAGTTCGACAAGCGGTTCTCGCCCGATGTCCGGATCATGAGGTCGACCTCGGGCATCTCAGGGTCGTAGAGGTGCTTCACAAGCGCGGCCTCGTCGACCTCGTCCGCGGGGACGCCGGAGCGCACGAGCCCGGCCGCCGCATCGACGATCTCGGCTCGGCCGCCGTAGTTGAACGCCACCGTAAAGGTGAGGCCCGAATTTGCCGCAGTGAGCTCGACGGCCTCGTCGATGCGTGCCCGCACTCGCCGCGGGATTCGGGAGTCCGGCCGCCCGACAAAGCGGATCCGGACGTTCTGCTCGTGCAGCTCATGGCTGCGCCGCACCAGCAACGACTCGTTGAAGCCCATCAGGAAGCGGACCTCTGACGGCGGGCGCCGCCAGTTCTCCGTGCTGAACGCATACACGGTGAGCCATTGCAGACCGATGTCGGCCGCGCCCTCCACGGTGTCGATGAGGGCCTCCTCGCCGGCGGCGTGGCCCTCGGTGCGCGGCAGCCCGCGCGCTTGGGCCCAGCGTCCGTTGCCGTCCATCACACAGGCCACGTGGGTCGGCAGGCGCGACAGGTCGATTCCCGCACCCGAATTCACACTGCGCAGGGTAGAACCCCTGCCGCCGCGGGCGAGTGCGCCCGATTTCACAAACCCACACGATTGCCGGCGGTTCGTCTCCTACGGTTGGGTCAGCCGGCAACCCCCGACCGTCAGGAGGCAGATGTCCGACGACCCCACTGCCGAGCCGTGGGACCTTTCCCCAGCTCCCGATTCGCCTGCGGCGCAGATCGCCGACGCCGCTGCGGCGCTCGACGAGGTCATCGCCGAGCTCCCTGGCGGCGGCGAGCAGCGAACCGGTCAGGCCGAGATGGCAGCCGCCGTGCACGAAGCAATCTGCGACGGGGGCACGCTGCTGTGCCAGGCGGGCACCGGCGTCGGCAAATCGCTCGCCTACCTGGTGCCCGCCGCACTCGCTGCGGCCGCGGGCAAGCGCGTCGTCATCGCCACTGCGACCTTGGCATTGCAGGATCAGCTCGTCAGCAAGGACCTCCCGCTCGTGGCCGCCGGCATGGCCGAGCGGTTCGGGCGCCCGGTGCGGTGGGAAGTCCTCAAGGGCCGCAACAACTACCTCTGCCGGCACCGCTTCGGCGAGCATGCGCAGCAGCACTTCGACCTCGCGGGCGGCCCCGCATCCCCCGCAGAACTGGCGCGCCAGCGTCAGCTCGCCGACATCGAGCAGTGGGTGCCCCGAACGCGTACCGGCGACCGTTCCGAGCTGACCGTTGCGCCCGACGCGCGGGTGTGGTCGTCGGTGTCGGTGAGCAGTACCGAGTGCATCGGCGCCGAGCGTTGCCCCCAAGGCCACCACTGTTTCGCCGAGGAGGCTCGTGCCCGCTCGGCGCGGGCCGGAATCGTCGTGACCAACCAGCACCTGTACTGCATCGACCTGTTCGGCGACGGCTACCTGTTCGGACCCCACGACGCGGTGGTGTTCGATGAAGCGCACCAACTCGAACCCGTGGTGACCCAGGTGGCGGGCATGGAACTCACCCCCGCAGGCTTCGTGCGGCTCGCCGCCGAGGCTCGGGCAGTCGGCGCAGGCGGCACCGCGGCCGATGCCGTGGCCGACGTGGCAGCACGCCTCGCCAGCGAACTCGAGCCGCTGCGCGATACCCGTCTGGGCGCGATCACCGGCGATTTGGCCAGCTTGCTCGAAGCAGCCGATGGGCGTGTCGAGCAGCTCGCGTCGGATCTGCGCCGCCCCACCGGCGATGATTCGCCAGACCTGGAACGGCTGCGCGTCAGCCGGCTGGCGGCCGAGTCGCTCACTGCGCTGCGGATGGCTGCCAGCCCGCCCGCCGGGACCGTCATCTTGGTGGAAGGGCGGGGACAGCTCCGCCTCGCACCGCTTGACGTGGGCGATCTGCTGGCCAGCCGTCTGTGGGGCCGCCAGGCATGCGTGCTCACCAGCGCGACGCTCGGCCCGCACTTTGTCCCGCGACTCGGTGTGCCCGCCGCTGATCACACCTATCTCTCGGTGGACAGCCCGTTCGACTACCCCTCCCATGCGCTGCTGTACTGCGCCCGCCACCTGCCGGCGCCGACCCAAGAGGCGTACCGCGCCGCAGCGACCGGGGAGTTGGCGGCACTGGTCTCGGCGGTGGGGGGCCGCACGCTCGCGCTCTTCACGAGCTGGCGCGCCCTGCATGACACCGCAGACGCACTTACCGAACAGGTCAGCGGCATCCGGGTGCTCCGTCAGGGGCGCGACCTGTCCAACACTGCGCTCCTCGAGGCGCTGGGCGACGACCCGGCGACCGTCGTCTGCGCAACGATGAGCTTCTGGCAGGGGGTGGACGTTGCCGGCCCGGCACTGTCCCTGCTGGCCATCGACCGACTGCCGTTCGCCCGCCCGAATGAACCGCTGGCCGCGGCGCGGCGCGAGGCGGCCGGCGACGACGCCTTCATGACCGTCGATGTGCCCAAAGCCGCGGACCTGCTGGCCCAGGGCGTGGGCCGGCTGATACGCACCACCACCGATCGCGGGGTGGTGGCGGTGCTCGACTCACGGCTCGCTACCGCCGGATACCGATCTCGCCTGCTCGACCCGCTCCCGCCCATGCGTCGCAGCGTGGACCAGGCCGAGGCGATCGAGTTTCTCGTTTCCATCCGGGAGCGGAATGTTTGCTGAGCCTGAAGACCTCAGCCGTGCGGGCCCGAGGGTGCTTCGGGCGCGAGCATCCGGGCGACGGCATCAGGGGTGCGCTGCCAGTCCGGCTCGACGCGAACTCGCAGCTCGAGGTACACGCCGTCGAGACCGAGCTCGCGGCGTGCTGCCGTCCCGACATCGCGGAGCATCCGTCCTCCCCGACCGATGACGATCCCTTTCTGGGAGGGCCGCTCCACGGCGATGTCGCAGCGGATACGATCCGGCTCCCAGTCGGTGACACGCACCGCAATGCTGTAGGGCAGCTCGTCGTCCAGCCGTGCCAGCAGCTGCTCGCGCACCGCCTCGGATATCCGCCACGCGTCGGGCAAGTCGGTGATGCTCTCGGGGGGGAAATAGGCCGGGCCTTCAGCCAGGCCGGCCGCGAGGTGGGTGACCAGCGCATCAGTGCCGTCGCCGGTGGTCCCCGAGACGGGAAAGTACGCGCCGGCATCGAATTCCGCTGCGGCAGCGAGCTGGGCCACCACCTGAGCTCTCGACGCCCGATCGCACTTCGTGACCGCAACGACGGTGGACGCACCCGCTGGCAGCGACTCCCAGATCAGTCGGTCGCCACGGCCCAGCGGGGCGGTTGCGTCGAGGACCATGCAGATCACGTCCACCGGCTCGAGGTCGGTGATGGCCGTGCGTGCGGTCTCGTTGAGCTGCTCGCCCAAGGACGTGACCGGTTTGGCGATGCCGGGCGTGTCGACGAAGACGATCTGCGCGTCCCGCAGGTGTCGCACACCCATGACGCGCAGACGTGTGGTCTGCGGCTTGGCGGAGGCGATGCTGACCTTGGCCCCGACGAGGCAATTCAACAGCGTGGACTTGCCCGCGTTGGGGCGCCCGACGAGGGTCACAAAGCCTGAGCGCATCGCTCCCCCAGAGCTACCCGGCACCCGGCGGGCCCGAACCGCCGGTCCCCGCACTGTGTGAGCCGGCACTGTCTGAGCCAGCACTGTGTGAGCCGGCACTGTCTGAGCCAGCACTGTGTGAGCCGGCACTGTGTGAGCCAGTACTGGGCCGGGCGCCGACGAGGTTGATGCGCCGGCCGGCCACCTCGAGCGCAGACAGGCACCAGCCGTCGAGTTCGGTGGTCTCTCCCGTTTCGGGCACGTGACCCATGCGGTCGAGCACCAGGCCGCCGACCGTGTCCCAGTCGCCGGCCGGCAACCGCAGCTCGAGCACCTCGGCCAGCCGTGACGCCGGCAGCCGGCCTGAGAACAGGAACGCATCGTCGCCGACGACCTGTATGAGCGCCTCGTCGGCGTCGTACTCGTCAGCGATCTCGCCGACGAGCTCTTCGATGATGTCCTCCAGCGTGACCAATCCGGCCACGCCGCCGTACTCGTCGACGGCGATGGCGAGGTGAGACTTGGACTCCTGCATCTCGCGCATCAGGTCGCTGACCCGTTTCGTCTCAGGCACGAACGTGGCCGGCCGCAGCACCTGCGCGCACGTGACCGACCCATCGGGAGGCGTGCCGTGCAGGTAGGCGGCGACGAGATCTTTCGCCAGCACGATTCCCCGCAGGTCGTCGACGCTGGCGGCGGTCACCGGCAAGCGGGTGAAGCCCGACGCGATGACCTGCTCCAGCGCATCGGCGACGCTGTCATCGAGACCGACGGTGACCATGTCGGGGCGGGGCACCATCACCTCGCGCACGATCGTGTCCCCGAGCTCCATGATCTGACCGATCAGCTCGGCCTCGCTGTCCTCGATCAGGCTGGCTTGCGCCGCAGCCGAGGCGAGCGCCACCAACTCGTCCTCGGTGACCTCGCCGCTGTCGCCCTGCGCTGCGGCAGGTCCGACCGCCCTCGCCGGGAACGCGAGCAGGCGCGCAACCCAGGCGAGCGGCCCTGTGCGGGCCAGTACACGAGCGACGGGCGCGAGCACCCGGGCCATCCGGTCGTTGGCCTCGACTCCCCAGCGCCGCGGCATCGCCTCGGTCACGCAGAACAGCACGCTCGCCGTCACGGCCATCGCGACGATGATGCCCGCCGGGCCCGTGCGGTTTGCGGCGATCCAGGTGACGCCGCCCACCAACGTCACCTGGGCCAGGACCCGCAGCAGCGAAACGGGACCCAGCACGATCTCGCGGTCTGCAACGAGCTGTTCCAGCGAGGCTTTGGTCGGCGCGCTCGCATGCCCGTTGTCGCTGTCGCCGTTATGGCGCTCACTGGCCCCGTTGGATTCGTCCAGCCCGGAGGCGCGGGCCCGTCCGAGGCGCACGAACGTCGCCTCGATCAATCGCAGGAACATGGCCGCCGCGAGCAGGATCGCTGCTGCGACGGCACCCAGCACCCAGTTCATGGACGGCTCCACAAGCTGTGCAAGTGTTCCGATTCGCGGGCGCGCATGGCCGCAGCCTCGTCGGGCTCCGCGTGATCCATGCCGAGCAAGTGCAGCACGCCGTGCACGACCAGCACATCGATTTCCGAGGTGATGCTGCCGTCGTGCCCTGGGCGCGATCGGGTTCCTGCTGGGGCGTTCGACGCCGCGACGGCTGGGCACACGATGACGTCACCTGCCAGTACGGGGCCGGCCCCCCGATCGCCGGGCGATTGCGCGCCTGACACGAGGTCCAGCGGGAACGCGAGCACATCGGTCGGCCCGTCGTGGCCCATGTGGGTCTCATTCAGCCGTGCCATCTCGTCGGAGCCGACGAACGTGACGGCGGTCTCGGAGCCCGGCGGCACCCCCTCGGCTTCCAGCACCTGGCACACGAGCACGCGATAACGCTCAGAGTCGATCTGCACATCGCTCTGGCGGTCAGCGATCAGCACGCTGTGCTCGCCGATGCCGGAGCCCTCGCGGCTGAGGTGCGCGCAGGCATCGGCCGGCGAGGGGCCGCTCGCTTCCGAGCGCCGCTGCGCGGCCGGTTCACTCGCCGCCGTTGCGCTGTGCGTCACGCCGGTCATATGCCGCCACGATGTCGCCGACGATGCGGTGGCGGGTGATGTCCCGCCGGCCGAGACGAGCGAAGGCCAGCCCCCCGATCCCGTCCAGCGCCTGTTCGACGTCGAGCAGGCCGCTCTTGCCGCCGGGCACGTCGATCTGGGTCCGGTCGCCGGTGACGACCACCTTGGAGCCGAACCCGATGCGGGTCAGGAACATCTTCATCTGCTCGGGTGTGGTGTTCTGCGCCTCGTCCAAGATGATGAAGCTGTCGTTGAGGGTGCGGCCGCGCATGAATGCCAGCGGCGCCACATCGATGGTCTTGCGTTCGAGCAGCTTGCCGGCAGTCTCCACATCGAGCATGTCGTACAGCGAGTCATACAGCGGAGCGAGGTACGGGTCGATCTTCGCCATCAGGTCCCCCGGCAAGAACCCGAGCCGCTCGCCCGCTTCGACTGCGGGGCGGGTGAGCACGATGCGCCGCACCGCCTTCGACATCAGCGCGTCGACAGCCAGCGCCACCGCGAGCCAGGTCTTGCCGGTGCCCGCAGGCCCGACTGCGAACGTGACGGTGTTGGAGCGCACGAGCTCCACGTAGCGCTTCTGGCCGGCGCTCTTGGCACGCACCACCCTGCCATTGGGAGCGCGCAGGATCGGGGCGGACAGCACGTCGCTGGGGCTCTCGTCGGCTTCGACCATGTCGATGACTCGGTCGAGCACCTCGGGCTCTATGCGCTGGCCGGCCTCGAGGACCTGCACCATCTCCTCAAAAACCTGACCGACGAGCGCCGCATTGGGGCCGGCGACAGTGATCTCGTTGCCGCGCACATGGATGTCGGCATCGGCGAAATGGTCTGCGACGAGCCGCAGGTGCTCATCGCGCTGGCCGAGCACGCCGACCATGAGATGGTTGCCCGGAACGTGAATCCGCACCTGGGTGTCCGCCATAGGGCTTAGGCGCCTGCGCTCGACGGCCCGGCGCGCTTGGCGGTGCTCACTGAGGTGGAGCTCCAAGGCGGCATTCGGAGGTGCCGACGGATGGTGCGGTCACGATGCAGCCAAGGCTAGCCCGCGACCGGGAAGGCGTATCAGCCAATTTCGCGGATCAGCTCCGCAGCCCGGCATAGATCTCCTTGCACGCCGGGCATACCGGGTAGCGCTCGCCGTCGTGGGTGGGCACCCACTTCTTGCCGCACAGCGCCACGACGGTTTCGCCACTGACCGCTGAGCGGGTCAGCGCAGTCTTGTCGACATAGTGCGAGAACCGATCGTGGTCGCCATCGGTCGTGCGGGTGTCGGGGCGCTCGATGACCTCAGTCTCCATACGGCCTTCACCGTACGGCAGTAATGTGCCCGTTCGCGTCGCAATCGCTGCAGCGGTGCGTTCGTGCGTCGAGGGGCAGCCCAGACCCAGTATGACCACGTCGTCTTCCCAGCCCGCAAATGGCCCGACGTCCGGCACGGCCGGCAGCCCCGGGCTGGATTCCGCCGCCGGGTGGGGAGTCGCTCTCTCTGCGTCGCTTGCCACCTTCGCCGTCTTCGGCGTCCAGTACAGCTTCGGCGTGGTACTCGCCTCGATCCGGGCCGAATTCGGCATCGGCACTGGCGTCACCTCGCTGCTCTTCGCCGTCTCAACGTTCATCTACTTCGTGCTCGGGGTGTTCACCGGGCGCCTCGGCGATCGTTACGGGCCCCGGCGAGTCCTGGTGGCAGGCGCCGTCGCCCTGGGAGCGGGACTGTGGGCGACCAGCGTGGCTCAGCAGTTATGGCTGGCAACGGTCACCTACGTGATCGGTGTGGGAATCGGCGTGGCGTGCGCGTATGTCCCGATGGTCTCGGTTGTCGGCGGGTGGTTCGAGCGGCACCGCACAGCAGCGCTCGGCGTGGCAGTTGCGGGCATCGGACTGGGTCAGCTCGTCGGGGCCCTGACGGCGGAATGGCTGGTCGAGCTCTCCGGCTGGCGGGACACCTTTCAAGTGCTGGCTGTCGTAGCGACGGCATTGCTGCTGCTGGCTGCGATCGGTGCTCGGCGACCTCCCAATCCGGCACCGCAGAGCGAGATGCCGTCGCTGCGCGGGCTCACGCGCAACCGGAGCTTCACGCTGCTGTACCTGTCCATGCTCCTGCTCAGCGCCAGCCTGTTCGTCCCCATCATCTTCATCAAGGACTACCTGGAGGACCTCGGCAAACCGGGAGGTCAATGGCTGATCGGCATCATCGGTCTGGCGTCGCTGCTCGGCCGGCTGGTGCTCGGCGCGCTCGGCACGATGCTGCCGCTCATGCGGCTCTACCAGTTCTCGTTCACGATCATGGGGCTGAGCTATCTGATCTGGCTCTTCGCCGGCGACAACTACGCGGTCTTGGTGATCTACACATTCGTGATGGGCGGCAGTTACGGCGGGTTCATCGCGCTGTCTCCGGCCGTGGCTGCGGAACTCTTCGGGCTTGCTGGACTCGGCGGCGTCCTGGGCGCGTTGTACACCGCCGCCGGAGTCGGCGGACTCGCCGGACCCCCACTCGCCGGCTTGCTGATCGACGGGGCCGGCTACCGAGCCACGATCGTGGCAGCGATGCTGGTCGCCCTGTGTTCGGTTCCCCTGCTGATCGCAGCCGGGCGCACGCGTGCCGTTGCGCTGGCGACTGTCGGCGGTGGTGAGGCCGCTGATCAGCCGGCGGCGGCTCGCGCACACGCCGAGCCCGTGCTCGTGGCCCAGCCGAGCGATGTGGCTCGAGCTGCGAGCGCCGGGCACAGCAGACCTGCGACGGTGCTGCACTTCCGAAGTGCCCCACGAGAGCGGACACTGGGGCCTGCAGCCATCGATTCGGTGCTGCTGCTGTCGTTCGGGGGACCTGATGGCCCCAATGACGTCAGGCCGTTTCTGCACAACGTGACCCGGGGGCGCGACGTTCCGCCAGAGCGGCTCGCCCAGGTTGAGGCGCAGTATCTGCGTCACGGCGGCGTGAGCCCGATCAACGAGCAGAATCGCGCCTTGCTGTCGGCGGTGTCTGGCGAGCTCGCTCGCCGGGGCACGCCGTTGGCGTGCTACTGGGGAAATCGCAACTGGCATCCGTACCTGCGAGACACGGTCGGCCAGATGGTCGGCGAGGTTCGCCGACACGCCGCCGTGATCGTGACCTCCGCGTTCAGCTCGTATTCGGGCTGCCGCCAGTACCACGAGGATCTCGCACGGGCAGCAAGCGAGGTGCCCGGCGCACCTCAGCTCTCGCGGGTGCGCGTCTACGGCAATCACCCCGGATTCGCCGGGGCTGTCGCCGAGCGCATCAGTGAGGCGCTCGACGGCGCACACCTTCGCAGCGACGTACACACCCTGTTCACCGCGCACAGCCTGCCCAGCCGGATGGCGGCAACGTGCGACTACGAGGCGCAACTCGCAGACGCCGCGGCGACCGTCGCCGACGTGGCGGGCCTTTCCGGCGAGATCGAGGTCGTCTACCAATCCCGCAGCGGTCCGCCGCATGTGCCGTGGCTGGGACCTGATGTCAACGACCGCCTCGCCCAGCTCGGCTCGCAAGGCTGCCGTGCCGTCCTCGTCGTCCCGCTGGGCTTCGTCTCGGACCACATGGAAGTGCTGGTCGACCTCGACAGCACCGCCCGTGCGACTGCGGCCCGTTCAGGCATCACCATGGTGCGTGCCCGCTCGGTCGGCACCCACCCGCTGTTCGTTGAGGCGCTGGCTGATCTCGTCGAGGAGACGGCAGGCTTGCGTGCTGATCGGCCGACCGTCGGTCGCCTCGTACCGCACCCGGACGCATGCGCACTTGGGTGCTGCCCGGCGAGCTAGTCTTGGCTCAGCAGCTTTCGGTTGATGTTCGCGACCTCGTCGATCAGCGCCGAGGTTTCGACTTTCGTGGTTCCCACGATCCGCTTGACGTCTCGAAGCTCGGCGTCCACCTGGTCGAATCGCCGGTCGATGTGGTCCCGGAGATCGCTGAGAGGGTCCGCGGCGTCGGCCATGTCCATGAGTATATGGACCGCACCACGGCCCTCAGCTCAGTTGATGACCGAGCCTCAGCCGCAGCCGCTGGTTGCGCCGCACGAGCGGCATGCAAAGCACGAACCCGCGCGCACCATGCGGTCGCCGCAGGTCATGCACAACGGCGCATCGGCGTACCCGTGCGTTTCCGTCCGGAACGACGGGGGGTCCAGAGCCGGCTCGGCCCCGATCGCGGTTTCGACTGATGCGCCCTCGAGTCCTGGCAGCGGCGGATCGGTGCGCTCGTCGACGCTGAGCACGCCGAGTTCGCTGCGCTGCGCGAACGACAGGTACTCGAGCGCCAATCGACGGAAGATGTAGTCGACGATGCTGGTGGCAATGCGCAGCTCGGGGTCGTCGGTGAGCCCCGCCGGCTCGAAACGCATATTGGTGAAGGCTTCGACGTAGGACCGCAGCGGAACCCCGTACTGCAAGCCGTGGCTGACCGAGATGGCGAAGGCGTCCATGATCCCCGCCAGCGTGGAGCCCTGTTTTGCCACGGTGAGGAAGATCTCTCCGGGCCGCCCGTCGTCGTACTCGCCCACGGTCATGTAGCCGTGGCAGTCGGTGACACGGAAGGAGAACGTGCGCGATTGGCGGCTGCGCGGCAACCGGCTGCGCGGCGGCATAGGCGCTCCCCGCAGCGCAGCGGTCGCAGACGCAGTGGCCCCCTCGGCCGATGCGAGAGTGTCTGATGCTGCGGGCCCGACCGACAGCGGCTGGCTCACTTTGCAGTTATCGCGATAGATCGCCACCGCTTTGAGACCGAGCCGCCACGACTCGACAATGAGGTCTTCGATGTCGCCGGCTGTTGCGGACTCGGAAAGGTTGACGGTCTTGGAGATGGCACCCGAGACAAAGGGCTGGCAGGCCGCCATCATCGCGATGTGACCTTGCGGCGAGATGGCATCGTCGCCGATCGAGCAGGCGAACACCGCTCGGTGGGCATCCAACAGGTGCGGTGCACCGGCAATCTGGCCCGTCTGCAAAATGTGCCCTTCGATGTCGGCGATCTCCCCGACGGAGTAGCCGAGCCGGCCGAGGGCCATCGGCACCGTTGAATTCACGATGCGCAGGTCGCCGCCGCCGACCAGCTTCTTGTGCTTCACGAGGCCCAGATCGGGCTCGATCCCGGTGGTATCGCAGTCCATCATGAACGAGATCGTCCCAGTGGGAGCGATCACGGTGGCTTGCGAGTTCCGGACGCCGCCGGCCTCGCAGCCGCTCACGGCGCGGTCCCATCGTGCACGCGCAGCGACGCGCAGATCCTCTGCCATCACAGCCAGACCCGTCGCCCCAGACTCCCCGGGTGCGGCGCTGTCGGAGCTCACGACGTGGCCAGGCGACTCGATGCCGCCGAGTGCGTCGCGATGCCTGCGCAGCACGCCGCACATTGCCTCGGCGTTCGCCTCGAAACCGTCGAAGGGCTCGAGCCGCTCAGCCATGTCTGCTGAGGTGGCATACGCCTCGCCGCACATGAGCGCAGTCAGCGATGCCGCGAGTGCCCGTGCGTGGGGCGAGTCGTAGGGCACGCCGGCTGCCATCAGCAGCGCTCCCAAATTCGTGAAGCCAAGGCCGAGCTGACGAAAGCTCCGAGACGTCTCGCCGATCAGCTCGGTTGGGTAGTCGGCATGGCTCACCAGCACGTCCTGCGCGATGAACGTGATCCGCACCGCTTGTCGGAAGCCCTCGATGTCGAAATCGCCGCCGCCCGCATCTGCACGGTCCGAGAAGAAAGACAGCAGATTGAGACTGGCCAGGTTGCAGGCGGAGTTGTCGAGGTGGACGTATTCGCTGCACGGGTTGCTGGCGCTGATGGGTCCGTGGGCCGGCGCGGTGTGCCAGTCGTTGATAGTGGTCGAGAAGTGCACGCCGGGATCGGCGCATTCCCAAGCCGCCTGAGCGATCTGGCCGAGCAGCTCCCGCGCGCGCATGGCCGAGGTGACCTCGCCACTCGTGCGTGCACGCAGCTCCCACGGACCGTCTGCGTCGACCGCCTCCATGAACCCGTCGGACAACCGGACCGAGTTGTTGGCGTTCTGGTACTGCACCGAGAACGAGTCGACACCGTCGAGATCCATGTCGAAACCTGCGGCGGCAAGTGCGCGCGCCTTGCGCTCCTCGCGCGCCTTGCACCACACGAATGCCTCGATGTCGGGGTGATCGGCATCGAGCAGCACCATCTTCGCGGCGCGCCGAGTCTTGCCGCCGCTGCGGATCGTGCCCGCCGAGGCGTCGGCACCGCGCATGAAGCTGACCGGGCCGCTCGCCGTCCCGCCGCCCGACAGCGGCTCGCACGAGGCCCGCAACGCCGACAGGTTCACGCCGGCCCCCGAGCCGCCCTTGAAGATACGACCCTCGGTGACGTACCAGTCGAGGATGGATTCCATCTCATCATCGACGGCGAGAATGAAGCACGCCGATGCCTGCTGCGGCACACCCTGCACGCCGATGTTGAACCACACCGGGCTGTTGAAGGCCACCCGCTGATGTGCCAGCAGCCATGACAGCTCCGCTTCGAACGTCGTGGCCTCTTGCGGCGAATCGAAGTAGCCGTCGCTGCGCGCCCAACGGGTGATCGTGCCTGCAACACGATCGATGACCTGGCGCAGCGAGTGCTCGCGTTCTGGCGTGCCGAGCGTGCCGCGGAAGTACTTCTGGGCAACGATGTTGACTGCCGTGGGACTCCAGTCGGCAGGAAACTCGACGTCGGGCTGCGAGAACGCGACCGATCCGTCGACCGCGTTCGTAATGGAAGCGTCGAAGCGTTCCCAACGCACGGTGTCGTAGGGGTGAGTGCCCTCAGCGGTGAAATGCCGGCGCAGACCGAGCGGCGCGCCGCCAGATCGACGCTCGGGGCTCTCGCCCTGTGCCCGCTGCGCCTCGGTCATCGTCACCTGCCGCCTACCTCCTGCACCAGTGTCGCGGACCGAACTCGACTCGCGCGAACGCGCATGCCGAGTCTTGTGGCCGCCAATGACAGACGCACGCTACGACGGCCCGCCTGTGGACGGGAAGTGGTGAACATCGGGGCTTTCATGGGGAAATTGCTGTGCACAACTGCCCAGTGCTGTGGACAGGTTCTCCACAGCCTGTGGATGACTGCCGTCACCCCGAACGCCCACTCGGCCCAACGGTGGCAGACTCGCCGCGTGGAGCGGCTGTACCCCTTGCCTGCGGGGACGATCGACGCAGCACAGGCCGCCGGCTCGACACGTGCGTCGCACGCTGAGCGTCCCTGGGTGATGCTCAACATGGTGGCGAGCATCGATGGCGCCGCGGCGATCGACGGACTGTCGGGCGGGCTGTCGAGCGAGCCAGACAAGGCGATGTTCGGGGCCCTGCGCGCGCAGGCCGACATCATCTTGGTCGGCGCGGGCACCGCAAATGCCGAGCGGTACCGCCCAGCGCGGCGATCTGGGACCCGCATCGCGGTGATCAGCGGTTCACTGAGCGTCGACCCAGAGCTGCCGCTGTTCAGCCCGCCACCGGATCCGGCGGCGACGCCGCTGCCCCTGGTGGTGACCACTGCGAGTGCGGATCCCGCAGCCGCGGCGCGGCTGGCGGGTCGCGCCGAACTCGTACGCACCGGCGGGGAGTCTGTGGATCTCGCGGAGTCGATGCGGCACTTGGGCTCGCTCGGGGCGCGCGTCGTGCTGTGCGAGGGCGGTCCGTCGCTGAATGCCAGCTTGCTGGCGGCTGATCTGGTGGACGAGGTGAATCTCACCCACGCACCCTTGGCTGTGGGAGCCGACGCTCCGCGCATCACCGCCGGGCCTGGGGGCCGTGTGCCGTCGGCAGCGCCACGCGCGTACTCATTGGCGCAGGTTGTCACCCACGACGGTGTGCTCTTCGTGCGCTGGACGCGCTCCAAGCACTGAGCTGCCGAACAAATGCGCGCTATATCGAACAGTTGTTGCTAGTGTAATGGCCGGAACGACAGTTCCGTCTCACCGCAGGCATCGTGAAGGCAGGTCGGACATGCGAGGTCGGACGAAGGTCCGGTATCGCGGGGTCCGAGAAGAAAGGTTGGCAATGAAGAACATCAGCTCAGCGGATCAGCGGGTCGCGCATCTCGGCGAGCGTCAACGCGCCATGCTCGAGTTCATCGACGAGATGCAGCGCGAGCGCGGCTACCCGCCATCGGTCCGCGAGATCGGCGAGCAAGTCAATCTGAGTTCTCCTGCAACGGTGCACCGCCACCTGCGATCGCTCGAGGCCGACGGATGGATCCGGCGCGATCCGTCACGTCCTCGGGCACTCATCGTCAACTTCGACTGGCAGACCGGCGTGAAGGGAGAGAGGCGACCCACCCGTCACGTGCCGCTCATCGGCGACGTCGCGGCGGGCACCGACGTGCTGGCCCAGCAGAACGTCGAAGAGCTGCTGCCGCTCCCCGCAGACTTCACCGGCAGCGGCGAGCTCTTCATGCTGCGGGTGCGAGGCGATTCGATGATCGATGCCGGCATCTGGGATCGCGACTACGTCGTGGCGCGTCACCAGCCCGAGGCAGAACCGGGCGACATCGTCGTTGCCGGAATCGACGGCGAGGAAGGCACCGTCAAGCGCTACCGGCGCTCCGACGGCCAGGTCATTCTCGAACCCGCCAACGCCGACCATCGCCCGATCATCCGCCCCACCAACGAAGTCACCATCTTCGGCAAGGTGGTGACGGTGATCCGTCGCTTGTAGCGGCGGACCATCGAACACGGCGGCGGCTGTAGCCGTCGGTGCATCAAACACGGCGCCGGCTTTAGGACATGAGCCAGTAGGCGCGGGCACTTCTGAAACTGCGCTCGCGTGCGCGGTGTGCTCAACTTGGCTCGTGTTCACGGTCCTGAACCAGCCGCCTGAAGACCTCGACGAGAGCTCTCGGGTGTGGGTGCCGATCCGCTCGGGCACGGTGTTCACTGAGCCAGGCGGCGGATTGTGTGCCAGCCCCGCGGCACCGGTCGGCAACGGCTCGCCCCCTGCTGCATTCCTGGGCGTGCTCGACGGCAAAGGTGTCTGGGCGGTCGACATGGATCCCGCAGAAGAACCGCCGCTGGACGAAGGCGACCTCGAGCCGGTGCCGCTGCGCAAGCTCTACGGGCGCATCCCCGACGAGCACTGGCAGATCGCCGGGCGTGCCGCACAGATCGTCGAATTCGAGCGGACCCATCGCTATTGCGGGCGCTGCGCGACCCCGACCCGCACCAATGCCTCCGACAGGGCAAGGGTCTGCGGCGAGTGCGGACATATGGCGTTCCCGAGGCTCAGCCCCGCCATGATTGTGCTGGTCGAGCGCGGGCCCGAAGTGCTGCTCGCATGGGGCCGGCAGTTTCCCGGCCGCTTCTACAGCGCGCTCGCAGGGTTCGTCGAGCCCGGCGAGAGTCTTGAGGACGCCGTGATGCGTGAGGTCTACGAGGAAGTCCAGCTCACCGTCAGCAACGTCCGCTACTTCGGAAGCCAGCCGTGGCCGTTCCCGCACTCGCTGATGTGCGGCTTCGTCTGCGACTGGCAGGACGGCGAGATCGAGATCGATCCCGAAGAGATCGTCGAGGCCGGTTGGTACACCGCCGACAACCTGCCCCCATGCCCGCGAGGCGGCATGTCGATCGCCGGCTGGCTCATCGACGACTGGCTGCAGCGAACCGCCGCCGTCTAGTCGCGCTGAGACGCGCGTCCGCGGCGGAGGCGGCAGGACCCCCTGTGTGCCTCGTGGCTCGGTGTCAGGCGCGGTGCCAAGTGGCTCCGGCGGGGCCGTCGGAGACGACGATGCCTGCTGTCGCTAGATCGTCGCGGATGCGGTCGGCAGTGTCGAAGTCGCGGGCTGATCGCGCCGCTGACCGTTGTGCCAGGAGTGCCTCCACCTTGGCATCGGAGAGCCCGCCGTCAACGTGGGTTTCGCTTCCGTCATCACCGCACGTGAGGCCTAGGACGCTGAGCAGGTGCAGCGCTGTGCGTGCCGAGCGGGATGCTTCAGCGCGCGAAGCGGCGTCGAGGGAGGCGTTGGCGCGGCGCACGAGCCGGAAGATCACATCGAGTGCTGTGGGCGTGGAGAAATCGTCGTCCATGGCCGCTGCGAACGCCGTCACGGCTTCGGTATCCAGATCGGAAGCGGTCCCGCCTTCGATGTCTGGCCGTCGCACTGCGGCTGCCACGGCGGTCGAGATACCGGCACCTTCGACCCGGCGATTGAATGCATCAAGCCGGCCTACGGCGCTGCGGGCGGCTTCGAGCGCCGCGGGACCCATCTCCATCGCCCGCCGGTAGTGGGTCTGCAGCACCAGCAAGCGCACAGCGCGGGCACCCGCGGCGTCGATCGCGTCGGCGAGCTTCGTGTAGTTGCCCAGCGACTTGGCCATCTTCTGGCTGCCGACATTCACCATGGCGCTGTGCACCCAGTAACGCGCGAACGACTCTCCGGTGGCGGTCACTTGGGCCCATTCGTTCTGGTGATGCGGGAAGACCAGGTCATCTCCCCCGCCGTGGATGTCGAAGCCAGGCCCGAGCGCGCTGAGCGACATCGCCACACACTCGGTGTGCCAGCCGGGCCGGCCCTCGCCCCACGGCGTAGGCCAACGCGGCTCACCGGGTTGCGCGGCCTTCCATAGGGCAAAGTCGACGGGTGAGCGCTTGTCGAGGTCGATGTCGACACGCGCACCTGCATCCGAATTGAGCTGCTCCAGCGTTCGGCCTGCCAGCTGCCCGTATCCGGGCACCGATTCCACGGCGAAATACACGCCCTTGCCGGGTGCGTCATATGCCGCCCCGATCGACCGCAGCCCGGAGATCACGTCAATCATCTGGGAGATGAAGTGCGTCGCATGAGGCCGGGTGTGGGGCCGCAGCACGCCGAGCCGATCCATCTGCTCGTCGTACGCTGCAGTGAATTCTTCCGCCACATCAGACTCGGCGCGACCCTCCCGTAGGGCTCGTTCCACGATCTTGTCATCGATGTCAGTGACATTGGAAGCCACCGTCACCTCGTATCCAGACCACTCCAGGTACCGCCGGATCATGTCATAGGTCAACGCGGTGCGGCCGTGGCCGAGGTGCGGCACGTCATAGACCGTCGGTCCGCAGACATACATCGAGATCTCGCCCGGCGTTCGCGGGACGAAGGCGGTCTTGCGCCGCGTCATCGTGTCAAAGATCTGCAAGCTCACTGATGCCGGAGTCCCGATCGGGCCCAAGGGTACCGACGAGCCGCGCGCCGAACCCTGTGGTTTTCTGCGAATTAGGGCCCGCCGCGGGTCAAGTCGCGCGAACGATCCGTGTGATTGCCAAGAGTTACGCATGGTTCCGAGCGCAGACCACGCGACTTGACTTCTGGCGGACCCTTAGTCGAGCGCGCTGATCACGCTCCAGACCACCAGGTTGTGACAGGTGTGCAGCGCCAGACCGGCCCACCACCCATACCGCACTCGGGCAATGGTGAACATGAGGCCCAGCCAGATCTGCGGACTCACCACCACCGGGGAGACCACCACCGCCGCCACGGAGAGGCTCACGTCGTAGTTGCCGAGATGCACGAGACCGAACGCTGCGATCGAGCACCAGATGATCAATCTGGGGTGAGCCGACCACCAACGACCGGCGCGCTCAGACCAGTAGCTGCGAGGGGGTTCGCTGGGATCGCCCAGCCCGATTTCAGCAATCGCCGACTGTGCCCACAGCACGAACGCCACGACGGCGATCACTGCGAAGAATCCCGCCACGATCAACGCTCCGCCGGGTGCGAAGTACACCAACCCCGCCACGCCCGACAGCGCCAGCACGCCCGGCAGTGCCAGCTTGCCCAGACTCGGCCGCGCGGTGAGAGCCAGGCGAAACGCAGTTTCCTCGAACAAGGGCGCAACCACAGCCACGGAGATCAACTGCCAGAGCAGTGGCTCCGAGAGCAGCTGATCCTCCAAGGTCGACTCGAAACCCGTTTGCGCTGCTGCCAGCGAGACGAACAGCAAGGCGATCGAGCCACCGAGACCGATGACGAACAGGAGGGCGAGGCCTCTCGGCCAAGTCTTCCGACTGGCGGCAGTCCGCCAACCGGGTCGGACGCCGAAGCGCGGGTTGATCGTGCTCCACACGCCCTCTGGCGCGTCGGCGTCCGCGGGTGGAGTTCCCTCGCCGCTCAAACCTCGTCGACCGTCTCAGGTTCGTCATCGAGGTCGGCCAGCCGCGCCTCGGGATAGAGATGCTCGAGACTTCCCGGCTCGACTCGGCTCTGCTCGATGAACGCGTTCACATCGTCGAGGCGCAGTCGGATCACGCGTCCGAATCTGTATGCCGCCAGTTCGCCCCGGTCGATGAAGCGGTACAACGTCCGGGTCGTGATGCCCATGCGGTTCGCGGCCTTCAGCGTGGACAGCCAGATGATCTCGTCGTCGAGAGCTTCAGGCGGCAATTCGCACGGTTCGACCTCTGCGCTTGGCTCTGTCGGCGTCTCGGGCACCATCGCACCTCGCGGATAATCGTCGGTCGCCACGGTTCTGGCGCTGCCGATGCACCGTGGTGGATGCTCATGCGCGCACAGTAAGTCGATGCGCATTTCGATTTTGAGTATAGCCGTGCTGAGCATCGTACGCCATTCGTCTATACAGCGGGTTGATATGAATTGATTTCAATAAATTACTTGTATTTTCCATCAGGCACAGTTATATCTGTACCGTGGCAGCAGACACGCGATTGTCGAGCGAACGGGGAAGAACCCCGTCCGCGACGGGACTGAATTCCCGCGCGGGCACCAAACAGAACTCGCGCCAGGCGCGCGTCATTGCGGGCGGCGTGCTGTGCGCCACGGCAGCGCTCGGGCTGTGGTGGGCATTCGAGCAGGCAGCCGCTGAGCCCGAGACCCGCTTCGCTGTCGCGCGGTCACGGCTCGCACCGGGCAGGGTGATCGAAGCGGCCGACGTCGCAATGGTGTCGATTCGCCTGCCGACCGAGGTGGAAGCCACCGTCTTCGGCGCTGGCGCCGATGTCGTCGGCGGTCTCGTGGTCGAGGCCGTACATGCCGGAGAATTGCTGACTCGTGGCGACATCGGCTCGCCGCAGTCGATCTCCGGTCGCCATGCGGGCTATGCCATCTCTGTCGAGCTCGATCGTCCCCGCGCCCTCAACGGCCTGGTGGCCGTCGGCGAGCGAGTCGACCTCGTCGTGTCGGGGCACCTGTCCCCAGACAGCGCATCGGTCGTGGCCACCGGCGCCGTCGTGCTCGATGTCGACGACCCCTCGAGCATCGACCATGTCCCAGACACGGTGATCGTCACCCTGCAGGTGCCCGACCAAGCCAGCGCCGTCTCCGTGGCCGCAGCGGCGAATGCCGGTGCCATCACCTTGATCCGGGCGTGGGGAGCATCGCCACAGGTCACGTCATGACCGACCCGACGCCACTCGCGGAGATCGAACGCTCGGTTTCTGAGCGCGCTCGTCACAGCGGATTGGACCCGCGCGCCCCCGGCGCAGACCGTGCGATCACCGCGCTCGCCCACGAGGAGATCCGGCGTTGGAACCTCGGCTTCAAGGGCGGCACTCACCGCCACGCGGTGAGCGACGCTGACGCCGTTGCCGACCGAATCCGGCGCAACCTGCTCGGCTACGGACCTCTCGAAGCGCTGCTGGCCGATGCCGACGTGTGGGAGATCATGGTCAACGCCCCTGATGAGATCTTCGTCAAGCGGCACCATGGCCAGTGCGCAGACCATGACGAGTCGTTCCACGACGACGAGCACGTTCGGCGCACGCTGACGAGAATCATCGACGACGCGACGGCCTCTCATCGCAAGCTGGACCCCAGTGAAGGACTCCAAGACGCCCAGCTCGACAACGGCGCCCGCCTGCACATCGTCCATCCCGACATCGGCCGCGGCGGACACCTGATCTTCAACATCCGCAAGTTCACAGGCATCGGGTTCTCGAGCTTGAGCGATCTCGCAGCAGTCGGGACGCTGACCCGCGAGATCAGCGATTTCCTGCGTGCTGCAGTGCGCGCCCGGCTGTCGATCCTGTTCGCCGGCGCTCCAGGCAGCGGCAAGACCACGCTGCTGGGATGCTGCGCCGCGGAGCTCGAACCGCACCTGCGCGTCGTGACCGCCGAGGAAGTGTTCGAACTCGACATCCCGCTGCCCAACGTGGCCGCCATGCAGACCCGACCGGGTCGCACCGAGCGAGCGCCTGTCGACTTGAGGCGCCTGGTGGCCGGCTTCTTGCGGATGGCCCCCGACGTGGCCATCGTGGGCGAGGTACGAGACCGCGAGGCGGTCCCCTTGCTGCTGACGCTGTCGAGCGGCGTCACCGGCTACGCGACGATTCACGCGGGTTCCGCACGCCAAGCGCTCGGGCGGCTACGGCTCATCTGCCAGCTCGCGCCTGAAGTTCGCGAGATGCCCGTCGCGGCGATCACCCAGCTTGTGGCCGAGTCGATCGACATCGTCGTGCATCTGCGGCGAGGTCCCGACGGGGTGCGCGTCACCGAGGTGGTTGCCGTCGAGGACCTGACCGGCAGTGACCACCACGCTGCGTTCGAAACGACGACGCTGTTCGCACCCGCCGCCGGGGGCGAGTCGCCGGTGCGGACTCCGAACGCCTCGGGGCGCGTTGCCTCACGGTTGTCCTGCGCCGGCGTCGCGACACCGGACCTCGCCGCACGACCGGTCACGCCGACATGACCGGTGTGCTGTTCATCGGCGCGGGCGCGTTGGGCATCTGGCTGCTCGCGACGCCCGACGGCGATGTCTCGGCGGCGCTGCGGCGGCTGGTGCCGTCGAAGCCCCCCGCACCGCTGACAGCGCCCAGGCCAACCTCACGCCTGGTCGCCAGCACGCTGGCTGGCGCTGTCGCGGCGGTTGGGGGGTGGGCAGGTGCCTGGACGCTCTTCGGCGGCATCGCCGCGCCGGCCTTGGTCGCAGTGTTCAGTGCGGCGATCCCGCCCTGTGCTGCATCACAGCGGCGCCGGCAGCGCACCGCAAACTCCTGGCAGGCGTGGCCCCGACTGCTCGCGGAGATCCGTGTCGGGGTTGCTCACCGGGGCCAGTCGATCCCCGCTGCGCTCTTTGCTGCCGACGCCCACGCACCGCCGGAGATGCGCCTGGCATTCTCCGAAGCGGCCCGCACTTGGTCGTTGAGCACCGATTTCGAAGCGTCGCTGCGAGTGCTCAAGACATCGCTCGCGGACCCGACCGCGGACGCGGTGTGCGAGACGCTGTTGGCTGCGCACCAGATCGGCGGGGTGCGCGTCGACATTCGCCTGCGGGCCCTGGCCGAAGCGGCTCAGGCCGAGGCCGCAGCGCGTTCGGACGCTCGGGCCAAGCAGGCCGGAGCCCGATTCGCGCGCAGCTTCGTCGCTCTGGTGCCGGCATTCATGGGCGTCATCGGCTTGAGCATCGGAAGCGGCAGGCAGGCCTACGCGTCGCCTGACGGTCAGCTTCTGGTAGTGCTCAGCGTGCTCGCTGTGGCCGGCTGCTGGTTGTGGGCGGGTCGGATCATGGCGGTCCCGCTGCGGAAGCGGGTGTTCGTGCAGTGACCGCCTCCGGGGTATTCGCGCAGCGCATCGCCGGGATCGCCAACGGCGATGCCGAGCTTGCAGCCCGGCTGAGGCGAGCCGGCTGCTCGCGGTCGGGGTCCGAATTCCGCGCACGGCAGGTGGGCGGCGCAGCAGCAAGTCTCGTCGCCGCCGGCGGGGTGCTGAGTGCCGCGGGCATAGGCCTGCCGCTCGTGTTCGCCGGTGCGCTTGCCGTGGCCACCGCCGTATACGGCGCCACCGAGCACAGCCTCGAGAGGCAGGTTGCCGGGCGGCGCGCACAGATCACCGAGGAGCTGCCGATCGTTGCCGAGCAGGTCGGCATGCTGCTCGCGAGCGGGATGTCGCTGAGCGGCGCGCTTGATGCCGCTTCGCGTCGCGGCCAAGGGATCTGCGCCGAGGGATTGATGCGCGTCGGCACCCGGGTCGCCGGCGGCACCACCGTCGAGGTGGCGCTGGCCGAATGGGCCGACGACGCCGGATCGGCGGAAATCCGCAGATTCGTCGGCGTGCTGACCTTGCACGAGGACACGACAGACATCGCCGCGTTGGTCTCGGACGAGGCCCGCTCCTCCCGCATGGAAGCCCACCGGCGCCTCATCGCCCACATCGAGCGCCGCAACGAGCAGGTGTGGATACCTGTCACCGTCGCTGCGCTCGTGCCTGGGAGCGTCCTGCTGGCGATTCCGTTCAGCGATGCGCTCAGCGGATACGTGGCGCTGTGAGCCGCCCATCCGCCGGCGCTGGGCCTCACCGACATCTCCCCCCTCCCACGACCTGCATTCACCGAAAGGACAACCCCATGTACACCGCCTCCCTCTCCACGGTTCTTGCCATCCTCGGCACCGCCGCGGCCTTCGCGCTCGAGATCTCCGTCGCTGCGCTCAGCGCGGTCACAGCCAGCGGCGGCATCGCGACGCTGGCCCGATGGCAGTCCCCCGCCATCGGGCCAGCGCTGCGGCGCGGCACAGGACGCAACGAGCGAGGCGAAGGAGTCATCTCCGCGGCCATTGCCGTGCTGATCATCGCGTCGCTCGGCGCCCTCATGTGGGTCGGCTTCAAGGCGCTCTGGGAGAATGCTGAGGAAACCACCAATTCCGAGATCGCGAAGATCGGCAAGTGAGGTTGCGCCGCGATGAGCGCGGCACCGGCCTCGTCGCCCTGCCGTGGGGAATCTTGGCGTTCCTGACGTTCCTGATGCTCGCAGTCCAGGTCGCCATGCACTTCTACAGCGCTTCGGTCGTGACTGCGGTGGGTCATGACGCCACCCGGCGCGCAGCGTTCGGGGGCGGCGACTCTGCAGCGATCGTCGATGCCGAACGCTGGCTGCGGTCGCGCATCGGGCCCGCAATCAGCATCGAACGGCTGGACTGGAGCTCGAATCGCGACATCGTGGCCCTGGAGCTCTCGGCGCGGCCGCCGACGCTGCTCATTGATGCCTCCTCGCTCATCGGACGACGCAGCATCGAGCGCCGCTTCGAGGTGCGGCGCGAGCTGGCGCGCTTCGCCGGTCTCCCGTGAACCGAGGACGCCGTGAGATGCCCTCAACGTGACTCCGCCGGCGTGGTCGGGGCCGAGGTTCTGCCGTTCATCGTGCTCGTCTTCGTCGGAGGGACGCTGCTGTTCGCTCAGACATGGGCAGCGCTGGACGCGAAAATCACTGCCGTCGCCGGTGTCCGGGAGGCCGCACGGTCCTTTGTGGAACATGGCGGGCAGCGCTCCGCGGATGCCACCGATGCTGCGATCGCCGCAGGCACGCAGGCCATGTCCGGATACCGGCTCGGGGGCGAGGCGTCTGTGCAACCGGTCGGTTCGACCCGGCTGCGGCGCTGTGAACGGGTGACCTTCGAGGCGACCCAGGAGGTCCCACGCCTGGCGTTGCTGCGAGGCGGCTGGTCGCCGCTGTCGGTGCGTGCACGCGCCAGCGAGATCGTCGATCCATTCCGACACGGACTCAGCGGGCGTGCTCCCTGTGCGCACTAGGCCGAAGCCGCCCGCAATCGCTGTGGCCCTCAGGTCGCCGGCAACCCAAGCCGGTGACGTCGAGCGCGGCTCAGCGCTGCTGCTCGTGCCAGTCGGTGTGCTGATCGTGGTCCTGCTGGCTGGCATCACCGTTGACAGCGCGGCCGTGTTCCTGGCACAGCGCGAAGCATCTGCAGCAGCGTCCTCGCTCGCCAACGACTTGGTCTCGCTCGCGCTCGACGAAGCCGCTCTTCGTCACCATGGGATCTACCGTGTGGATGCCTCCCGACTGCGCCAGCTCACTGCGGGGAGCCAGCGAATGGCGCAGGAGCGGCTGTCTGCGATATTCGAGCCCGGATCGGTCTCGGTGACGATCACCGCGGCAGGTCCGTCGGCTGTGCGGGTCTCGGTCTCAGGTTCGGCCCGACGGATCATCGGCTTGATCGGGAACGTCAACGGACGCTCAAGCCGTCCCGTTTCCGCTGAGGCCGTCGGGCGCGCCCGGCTCTCTGGTTGAAGACGCGAGGGCACAGCAGCGCAATGTTTCATATTACTTAGCTATTGCTCAGTATGTTTTATATCTTTTGATGATGCTCAGAAGTCCGACTGTCCGCGAAGACCCTTCCGGCAGTGCAGTGCTGATCAAGCACGCCGACGGAGCCGAGCGGACGCGCTTGCGTCATGAGGCTCAGGTGATCGCCGCAGCGCGCATGGCGGGGGTCGTCGACTTCATCAGTCTCGACGAGTTCGACGATCGCTGCGAGATGCGACTGCGCTACCTCGAAGCCCCGTCGCTCGCCGAATTGCCGCAGCTCGGGCCCCGGGACACGCTCGAATTGCTCATCGAGCTCGGCACGACGCTGGAAGAGCTGCATGCTCGCGGCATCCGCCATGGCGCACTGCGCGGCGATCACGTGCTGGTGGCCCCGCCGCATCGGCCAGTTCTCTGCGGCTTCGGAGAGGCGACGGGCCCAGCCGACGAGCTGCAGCATCTGCCAGGCACGGATCTCGCGGCTCTCGCCGCCCTCGCCGCCTCGGAGCTCACGCGGGCAGATCGCACGGCAACCGAGGCCGGCGAGCGTCACTGGATTGCAGAATCGCTGCGCGCCTGTGAGAGCCTCACCTCCGCAGCGACGATCGCTCCGCGCGACGGCAAGCCGCTGTCGACGTGGCTCGCCCACCTGCGACACCTGCGCGACACCGCGGCACGCACCCACCCCGAGGCCATCGACGGAGTCGTGCCCGCTCGAGGGCTTGGCGTGATCGCTGCGCACGACATCAACGGCATTCGCGAACGGCTGCGTGCACAAGCACCCGATCCCGAGCCGTCAGACGGCATCGGTCCCGGATCACCGCAAGCGTCACGCGCGCTTGCACCAACGCCAGACCGGCGCCGGATCGCCTCGGGCGCAGTGCTGGCGGTGACCCTGGCCATCGCTGCGATCGCCGGTTGGCGCGCCCTGGCAGGCGGCGGCCCGGTGGCCGAATCGACCAGCCGGCTGCCGCACGTCGTCGCAGCGACCAGCGCCGCTGCCGGCGCGTCGTCGCCCAGCGTCTCTCCCGTAGGGCTTGATGACTCGGCGGTCCATGACGCTGATCCCGGTGACCCCTCAGCACCTCTCGATGCCTCCGACGCACTGCCTGCGCCAGTGAGCGAGGGCGCAACGCTGCTCTACAGCACCGCAACAGCGCCTCTTGCTGACGCAGAGGCAACGGTTGGATCTTCCGGTGACCTGGTGGCCACCGGCGATTGGGACTGCGACGGCCATTCGACACTGGCGGTCGTGAGCCCAACCACGGGAGAGGTCGGGTTCTACGGCACAAAGTCCGGCACCGATGGCCCGGTTGTGCCTGTGCGAGTCGCCCATGTGCCGCTCGCAGCCAGTGCACTGTCTACGACCAGACCCGAACCAGACGCCGCCGACGGCGTGGCACCGCAGCTCCCCTGTGACGCGCTGGTCATCCACTACGGCGACCTGGACGTGACACTGCCGCCGCATCGACCGGCGCCCGCGGGTGAGCAGCCGCCCGAGGCCACCCAGCGCTAGCGCGCTGACGGCAGCCCCAGCCGGACGGAAACCTCGTTGGCGAGCAGACGCCCACGAGCGGTCAGCTTGAGCCGGCCTTCCCCAGCAGGTTCGAGCAGGTGCCCCACGTTGTGGGGCAGCGAACCGGCCGGGACACCGTCGGAGGTGCGCAGCGCGAGCTGCAACGCTTCGAGGCGACGCTCGTCGGGGTCCAATTCCTCGCTGCCGGCAACGGGAGACGTCCCGGTCGAGATCGCCGCTATGAACCGCTCGGGGGTGCGAACGCTCCAGTAACGGTGACCGTCACGGTGGCTGTGCGCGGCACACCCGATGCCCGCGTAGGCACCCTGCCGCCAATACAGCTGGTTGTGCCGGCATCGCGCGCCCGGGCGAGCCCAGTTGGAAATCTCGTAAGCCTCGAAGCCCGCGCGCGCCAACAGCTCATCGGTGAACAGGTACTTGTCGGCCATGTCGTCGTCGTCGGGATGGCGGGACGGATCATCTCCGAGCGCGGTGCCAGCCTCTGGGGTCAACCCGTACACGCTCAGATGATCAGGCTCGAAGTCGATGGTGCGGACCAGCGTGTGCTCCCAATCGGACATCGATTCGGCCTGCGAGCCATAGATCAGGTCCAGGTTGAGCTGACCGATGCCCGCCCGCCGGACCGCATCAACCGATGCAGCCACCATCTCAGGGTCGTGGCGACGACCCAGCACGTCCAGCACGCCAGCGTTCATCGATTGCACGCCGAGGCTGATGCGGCTCACGCCCAGCGCCTCATAGGACTGCATCTGTTCGGCGGTGACGAGGTCGGGATTGCACTCCACCGTGATCTCGGCGCCGCCCGCCAGCGGGAGCTCCGCCAGCACCTCCCCCAGCAGCTCAGGTGCCACCAGATTCGGCGTGCCGCCGCCGAAGAACACCGAGGTCACCGCCGGAAGCTCCGCCGCCAGCTCGCGGGCCTGGCGGCGGCAGCTCGCCATGTAGTCGTCGATGAGGTGCTCGCGATCCGTCCAGGTTGCAAACGCGCAGTAGTCGCACCGATGCGTGCAGAACGGGATATGGCAATAGACGCCGAAGGGCGGCGATGCGCTGCCGGCGTCTGTCACAGCACTGAATCGGCCGGGTAGCGCTGTGATGCCGGTTGGCTTTGGCCGCCGTCTCGGCCGCCGTTCGGCAGCAATTCAGCGGGCGGCACGCCGTACAGCTCCGCCAAGCGCAGCAGACGCTTCACGGCCACGCCCCGCTCGCCGCGCTCGTACGCCCCCAGCACTGACGTGCGGAATTCGCCGCCCGATACCGCCTCGACCTCGCCGAGCGTCATGCGCCGCTGTTTTCGCACCGCCCGCAGCCGCTCGCCCACAAGCGCATCGACTGTCCGCCGGTCGTCGGGCATCTCACTGCCTCTGGCGCCGTTTCCGACGACGCTGCGGCGACTCCTCGCCGTCGACATCATCACGAACCCGCTCAGCGCGGTTAGGGGCGGTGCCGCCTTCCACCTGCTCACCACGTTCGCTGGCGACTTCCCGAAGCTTCGCCGCCTCAGACTTCGAGAGCTTCTTGGGTATGTCCACGCGCACCACAACGTGCAAGTCGCCGCGACCGCGCCCGTTGGCCCGCGGCACGCCGAGCCCGCTCAAGCGGATCGTGTCGTTCGGTTGGGTGCCCGCCTTCACCACGAGTTCCTGCAGTCCGTCCAATGTGTCGAACGGCACGCTCGCGCCGAGGGCCGCTTGCAGCATCGTCACGGGCAGCTCCGCCACCAAGCTGTCGCCCTGGCGGACGAAGACGTCGGATTCGGCGACACGCAAGTGGACGTACAGGTCGCCTGCAGGCCCGCCGCGCGGCCCCGCCGATCCACGGCCGCTCAGCCGGAGCGTGGCACCCGAATCGACGCCGGGCGGCACCCGCACAACCAGCGACACCTGCTCGGGCTGGCGCCCTTCGCCCCGGCACGACCGGCACGGATCGGCGATCTCCTCGCCGATCCCGCGGCAGCGGGCGCATGGCGCAGCGGTGACCATCTGGCCCAGGAGGCTCTGACGCACCTGGCGAACTTGCCCCATGCCCTCGCAAGCACTGCACATCGTCGGCGATGTGCCCTCGGCCGCGCCCGAGCCATCGCAATCGGCGCACGACACCAGCACTCGTACCTCGATCGGCCGGTCGACCCCGAAGACCGCCTCGTCAAAATCGAGGTCGACGACGGTCTCGTGGTCGTCGCCCCGCGGCGGTCCCGACCGGCGGCGGGACCGGCCGCCGCCGAACGGATTGCCGCCGAAGAACGACTCGAAGATGTCGCTGAGGTCGAAATCGAACGCCGGGCCGCCCATCCCGCCACGCAGGCCCTCATGGCCGAAGCGGTCGTACCTGGCTCGTGCTTCAGGGTCGGCGAGCACGGCATAGGCCTCGCTGATCCCCTTGAAACGGGCCTCAGCGCCGGCGTCACCGGGGTTCGCATCCGGGTGGTGCTCACGGGCCTTGCGCCGGTACGCGCGCTTGAGGTCGCTCTCGTTGGCGTCGCGGCTCACATCGAGCAGTTCGTAATAGTCGGCAGGCATCGGTGACGGCTCTATTGCTGGATCGGCTGCGAGATACCCGCCAGCGCATGCGCGCCGTCACCGTCGCCGAGCGAGGCCGACAGTCGCCGACTCACCGTGTGCACGGCCGCGAGCGCCTTCGAGTAGTCCATCCGCGTCGGGCCCAGCAATCCGACGCTGCCGACCGTACGGCCGTCGACTTCGTAGGGCGCGACCACCACCGAGCAGTCCGCCAGCGGCTTCATGCCGGTCTCGGACCCGATGGCCACGCTGAGACCGCGGTCGACGAGGCTGCGCAGGAGCGTCACGACCATCAGCTGTTCCTCCAGAACCGACAGGACCGAACGGAGCGATGACACCGCTTCGAACTGCTCGGTGATCTTGGCCGTCCCGCCCACGTAGAGCTCGCTGGGGTGCGGCTGGTCGTCGGCCAGCGCAGCCAGCGCCGCTGCCACGAGTGCATCGGTTGCGGCATCGCCGGTCTCAGGCACCGTTGGCGGCTGCAACCGGGTGCGCCCCACGAGCGTCTCGGCCAGGATCGCGGAGGCCGCCCCTGCGGCGGGTCCCTGGGCCGCATCTGCGAGTTCGCGGTTGTTGTATACGTCGACGTAGGTGCGCTCCACGACGCCCGAAGACATCACCAGCACCACCAGCAGCCGACCGCCCCCGAGGTCCACCAGCTGGGCCGACCGGATGCTGTCTCGATCGTGCCGGGGGGCGACGACCATGGCCGCGTACTCGGTCAGGTCCGACAGCAGCCGGCTGGTGTCGGACAGCAGTTCCTCGATCTGCCCTTGGGCATGGGCGAAGAACGCCCGCACCTGTCGGACCTCCGTGTTGTCCAGCGAACCCGGTCCGAGGCCGTCCACGAAGTAGCGGTAGCCCGCTTCGGTCGGCACCCGCCCGGCGCTGGTGTGGGGCTGCATCAGGTAGCCGCCTGCTTCGAGCGCTGCGAGATCATTGCGGACGGTCGCAGACGACACATCGAGGCGGGTCATGTCGAGCACCGCGGCCGATCCGACTGGCTGCGCGCTCTCAATGAAGTTCTCGACTACCGCCTGCAGCACCGTGGCTCTGCGCTCGTCCATCACTCCTCCGCCGCTCATCCTTTGCGGACCCTGGCAGCTTGCCTCGCGATGCTACCGATGCCCCTCCGTCCAACAGGGGGAAGAGCAGCGGGCGCGACTTACGAGTCGAGGCGCAGTGCCGAGACGAAGGCCTCGTTGGGCACCTCGACGCGCCCGATGGCCTTCATCCGCTTCTTGCCTTCCTTCTGACGCTCGAGCAGCTTGCGTTTGCGGGTGATGTCGCCGCCGTAGCACTTGGACAGCACGTCCTTGCGCTTGGCCTTGACCGTCTCACGGGCGATGATGCGCCCGCCGATGGCCGCTTGGATCGGCACGTCGAAGAGCTGGCGCGGGATGAGTTCGGCCAGTTTCGCCGTGATGGCCTTGCCGTAGGGGTACGCGCCGTCGCGATGGCGGATCGCCGAGAACGCATCGACGGATTCGCCGTTGAGCAATATGTCGACGCGCACCAGGCGCTCGGCGCGATAGCCCGCGTGGTCGTAGTCGAGACTCGCGTATCCCTGCGTGCGGCTCTTGAGCTGGTCGAAGAAGTCGGTCACCACCTCGGCCAGCGGCACCTCATAGCGCAGCTCGACGCGTTCGGGCGACAGGTAGTCCATGGAGATCATCGAGCCCCGACGCGACTGGCACAGGTCCATGACGGCGCCGGTGTAGGCACTCGGCGTCAGCACGGACACATTGAGCATCGGCTCCGCGATCTCGCCGATCTGACCGGCAGGCGGCAGGTCTGACGGGTTGTCGACCTCGACCTCCTGATCGTCGTCGGTCCGTACCCGGTAGGCCACCGACGGCGCCGTCGCGATGAGCGAGAGCCCGAACTCGCGCTCGAGCCGTTCACGCACGATCTCCATGTGCAGCAGGCCCAAGAAACCGCACCGGAACCCGAAGCCCAACGCACCGGAGGTCTCGGGCTCAAAGGTCACCGACGCGTCGTTGAGCCTCAGCTTCGCCAGCGCGTCGCGCAGGTCGGGGTACTCATCGCCTTCGACGGGGTACAGCCCGCAAAAGACCATCGGCTTGGGATCGTCGTAGCCGGCCAGCGGTACATCCGCCGGTGCCGCCGCGGAGGTCACTGTCTCGCCTGAGCGCGCCTGTGCCACGTCCTTGATGCCCGCGATGAGGTAGCCGACCTCGCCGGGACCCAGCTCGTCGGTCGGCGTCACAGCCGGCAGGCGCAGCCCGACCTCCTCGCACAGGTGCTGGCCGCCGGCATGCATGAAGCGCAGCCGCTCTCCCGCGCACAACCGGCCGTTCATGACACGGACCGACGACACGACGCCCCGGTACTGGTCGAAGTGGGAATCGAAGATCAGCGCCTGCAGCGGGGCATCGGGGTCGCCGCTCGGCGGGGGGATCCGTTCGGTGATCGCGTCGAGCAGCGCTTCCACGCCCTCGCCGGTCTTGGCGGAGATCGCCAGGACTTCGCCCGCGTCGATGCCCAGAACGCGTTCGATCTCCGATGCATACAGGTCCGGATCGGCTGCGGGGAGATCGATCTTGTTGAGCACTGGCACGATGGTGAGATCCGACTCCAGGGCCAGATAGCAGTTGGCCAGCGTCTGCGCCTCGATTCCCTGCGCTGCGTCGACGAGCAGCACCACGCCTTCGCAGGCGGCAAGCGACCGGCTGACTTCGTAGCCGAAGTCAACGTGTCCCGGTGTGTCGATGAGGTGGAGGGTGTGGCCTCGCCAGCACACGCGGACGTTCTGGGCCTTGATGGTGATGCCTCGCTCGCGCTCGAGTTCCATCGAATCGAGGTACTGGGCGCGCATCGAACGCTCCTCGACGGCGCCCGTCAACTCCAGGATCCGATCCGACAGCGTCGACTTCCCGTGGTCGATGTGGGCGATGATCGAGAAGTTCCGAATAGAAGCAGCGCTGGTCGATCCGGTTCTGACACCGCCGTCGGGGATGTCAGCCGCAGGGGGCACGTGGGGCATCGCAGGCCGCACGGTACCCTCCGGGGCCGGTTTCGAGACGGAGAGCACGCTTTCGTGGCAAACATCAAGAGCCAGATCAAGCGCAATCGCCAGAACGAGGTACGCCGCGTCCGCAACCGCGCGATTCGCTCAGAGCTGCGAACCCGCGAGAAGGCAGTCCAGGCTGCTGCGCTTGCGGGCGAGCCCACCGATGAGCTGATCCGCGCTGTGCAAAAGCGCCTCGACAAGGCCGCCGCCAAGGGCGTCATCCATCGCAACGAGGCAGGCCGGCGCAAGTCCCGGCTCATCGCCCGCTCGATGCAGGCCAGCGGTGCCTAGCGCCTGAACGGCCGGGTCTGGGCTGCTGGGTCTGGGCCAGCAATCAGCGGGCGCCGGCGGCGAGCCGAGCGCACAGGATCTCAGCGACACACCGGGCGTCGAGTCCGGATCTGCCGCGCATGTCCACGTCTGCCGTGGCGAGCTGCTCGACAGCTCGCGCAATGCCGTCGCTGCCGCGCCGTCGGCACGCGTCGAGCGCCTTGCGTGCCGGAAACGTGGAGCCCCGAAGACCGAGAACCGCAGCGGCTTCCTTCTCGTTCACCGCATCAGCGCCGTCAAGGCGAGCCATGCGGGTGATGTGGTTCGAGACCGTCGCCGTGACCGCCAGGGGATGCCGGCCTGCGCCCCACATGCGCTGCAGCACGGCGAGGGTCGCACCGACGTTGCCGCGGTCGATCGCGTCGGTCAGCTCCCACGGCGGGACATCGCCCTCGGCGCCGAGATACGGCAGCGCGTCGTCTGCAACAAGCCGGGCGCCTGTGCCGAAGACGGCCTCCAGCGTCTCGAGCACTGCCCCGAGCCGGCTCAGTTCGTTGCCGAGATGCTCCGAGATGGCCGCGCGGGCTCGAGCGTCGAGCTGCACTGGTGCCTCCGCTAAGCGCTCTTCGAGCCATGTCCGGCGATTGCGTGCCCCGCCGGGCACATCTGAGGCGACCCGCTGGCCCCCCGTGGCCTCGACGGCTTCGACGAGCGGGCGCGGCACGCGGCCTGAGTCCCACTCGAGCACGAGGTCGGTCGTGGGGCAGGGATCATCCAACCAGGCGATCAGCGGGGCGAGCTCGGCTGCGCCAAAGCGGCTGAGCCCCCTGGCCACGACCACCCGGTGGGTGGCCAGCATCGGCGGCGTCGAGGCAGCGATGGCGACATCGCTGAGGGTGTACTCATCGCCTGAGTACTCGTCGAGCACGTCGGCCCGCTGGGCATCGCCGACGAGGTCAGCGACGGCAGTTCTCACGGCTTCGGCCGAGAGAATCTCGTCGCTGCCGCTGATGAGTCTCACGGTTCCGCCGGCCATCAGCGCCGTGCCCCCGCAGCGGCGGCCGGCCCGTGCTTCAGCGGGCTCACGGTTCTTGCCGCCACCCGTCCGACGCTAGTTCCACCGAGACAGCCAGGCGCTTTGCTGCGGGCTCGACGGTGAGCCCCGCGACGGTGACGGGCTCGGTCACGGTCGCATAGGCGATGTTGCCGCCGAGCCCAGCCGGTGCGAGGACGTGCGCTATGTCGTGGCGGGCGTCGAGAGCCCGCACGGCCTCGCGCCCGGCGCGACTGGCTGAGCGCGCCACGAGCACGTCGATGCGATCGATTCCCGCCGCGGCGAGCTGGCCCAGCGCACGGGCCGGATCCGGACGATCCACGACCACGACGACGGGATCGCTGCTGCGCACCGAGATCTGGGATCCTCCCGGCAGCGGCGGGCGGTGCGTGCCGGCCACCAGCCAGATCCCGATTGCGGCCGCGGCGACGGCCAAGCCACGAGACGCGACCGGAAGGTTGCGCAGCACAAATGCCCCTGCTGCGCACAACACGACAACTGCTAACGCTGAGCCGACTTCGGCCGCCTCGATCTGAGGCCAGCCCGCCGACGCCCCCCATCGCGCCACGCCCGCAACCCAGCCCATCATCAGCTTGGTCGGCAGGTGCAACATCGATGCCACGGCGTCGCCGGAGACACCGCCCGCCAATCCGGCGATGAGGCCCCAGACCATGGCCGGGCCTGCGACCGGTCCCGCAAGGACGTTGGCGGGGATGCTCACGAGCGGCAGCGAGCCGAACACCGCAAGCTGCACCGGCAGCACTCCCACCTGAGCGCTCAGCGTCGCCGCAAGTGCCAAGCGCAGCCAGGGCGGACCCCACAGGAGCCTGGCGAGGGGGCGGGCGCCGATGACGATGGCAGCAGTTGCGGCGACAGACAGCTGGAAGCCGACGGATCGGACCAGCAGAGGATCGACGAGCAGCAGCACGATGACCGCCAGCGCGAGCAGCCGCGGCGCCGAGGCGCGCCGGCCCACGGCGTGCGCGCCGACGGCGAGCGTGGCGAGCACACAGGCCCGCAGCACGGAGGGCTCGCCCCTGGTCAGGACGGCGAACTGGGCGAGCAGCACAGCGACGGCGCCGAGCCGGGCGCCGAGGCGCAGCCGGGCCAGCAGCGGCGCGAACAACAGCAGCACGAACGCCACGTTCGAACCGGACACAGCGAGCAGGTGGGTGAGCGAGGTCGCCCGAAAGTCGTGCACCACCTCGGGCAGCTGCCCCCGATCGTCGCCGTACACGAAGCCGGCGAGCAGCGCCGCGTCCCGCGGCGACAGCGATTCGCCCGACGTCTCGACGAGGTGCCGCAGCGAATTGGCAACACGGAACGGCGCCGCACCGCCATCGAGACGGTGAGCCGTGTGGATCTGGGCCGTCCCGACGAGATGTCTGGGCCACAGGAAGCGCCGCTCGCCCGGCTCAGCTGGCTCCGCCGTCACGTTCAGGCGCCAGCGCTCCCCCATGGCGGCGTCTTCCAGCTTCCATGCGGCGGGTCCCCGAGCCCAACCCTCCCAGCGATGCTCGGAGCCATCGAGCGTTGCGCGGAACGGCACGACCAGGGCGCCGGAACGCCACCGCGGATCGCCGACCACCACTACCTCGCCGTCGAAGCTCCCTCCGGTAGCTGCGCTCAACTCCGCGAGCTGCGCTCCCATGGCGGCGGCTGCAAGCACCAGCAGGCCGGCCGGAATGAGTGCCCGTGCACGGCTGGCAATCCCGACGGCTCCCGCCACGATGCCCCACCACCACGCCACCGGGGGCGCCCACAACGCGCCGGCTGCGGCGGCGACGGCTCCCGCGACGATCCACCGGTCGGCCACGGTGCTGAGACCCCGATAACGGCGGGGCGCAGCGCACGGCGGCGAACGGGTCGCACCCGGCGGCTCAGACGGTTGCATGAGACCGCAGCTGGGACAGTTTGGATGGCCCGATCCCGGGCACCTGCTCGAGTGCGTCGAGCGTCGCAAACGGCCCGTGCTCGGACCTGAAGGCGACGATCGCCGCCGCCAAAGACGGGCCGATGCCCGGAAGCTCGGTGAGTTGCGCCGCCGTCGCCGTGTTGACGTCGATCTGCCCGCCCCCAAGCGCGCCCGGGGTCGGGGCGGCGGGTTGCTCGCCCACCACCGGCACATAGATCTGCTGCCCGTCACGCAGCCGTTCAGCGAGGTTGACTGCGGCGCCGTCGGCATCGGCCACCAGGCCGCCGGCAGCGTCGATGAGGTCACCGACGCGATAGCTGGCGGCGACCTGGTACAGCCCTGGCTGGCGGACGGCGCCGGCGAGGTGTACCTGCAAGAGCGACGGCTCGGTGGTTGCGACCGGCGGCGGCGCCTCGCCCGCCGCGAGCGGCAGGTCGATGGGCGCAGGCGTGCCGTGGCGGACCCCCGCAAGGAATCCTGCGGCGACAAGCGCGCCGACGGCAACGAGCAGCACCAACACGGGTACTGCTCCGACCCGCCGTGCGAAACCGGCTGCTTCTGCCGCTACCGAACGCCAGTCTGTTGAGCGCTCAGCGTCCGGCGCCCGCATGTCTGCGACCCTAGTGCGAGAGTGTTGTTCCCTTTGGTGGAATTTTCACTGCTTTCAATCTCAGTGCCGCTGCGCCGGCGAGCGCGAGGCAGACCAGACCCCAGCCGCCGAAGAGCCACCGCGAGCCAATCTGGCCGTACAGCGGCGGGCCGGCGAGTGCGGCGGCACCGGCGACTGCGAGCCCGATTGCCTCGAGCATCCCGCCGCCCATCGCGGCCCGTTCGGCGCCGGCGGCCTCGAGCACCAGCACCTGGGCACCCATCACGCTGTAGGACTCGCCGACGGCCTCCAGCACACCGATCACAATGAAGCTCAGCAGGCCGCCGATCCATCCGTACAGCACCACCGAAGGCGCGAACAGCAAGAGCGCGGGAACAGCGACCCGACCACCTCCGAGGCGCTCTGCGAGCGCTCCCGTGTACGGCGGCAGCAACATGAGCGGGACTCCGATGATGAGCAGCCCGATGGCCAACTGGTTCGACGAGAGCCCGACGTCGGTCAGGTACCGGTCCACGGTCGCGTCGAAGACTCCGATCAGCCCCCAGACACCTACGTGCACGCAGATGGCCGCCTGCACCCGTGGGCGCCGGAGCAAGTCTCCGAGATCGGAGTAGTCCACGGGCACCGCAGCGATCGGCGATCTCGCGATCAGCATCGCTGCGAAGGGGCCCAGCACCGCCATCAGCGCTCCGGTGAGCAGGAACGGAGCTTCGAAGGAGATTCCGCTCAGCGCAGCGCCGATCGCAGGACCGCTGATGAACCCCGCCACCGCACACGACAGCAAGCCGCCCACCTTGGTGCCGCTGCCAGTGATGTCACGTCCGATCAGGGCCTTGCGGGCGACCAGCCCGAACAGCCCGAAGCCGACGCCTGCCAGCGCCCGGCTCGCGGTCAGCGACCATGTGGCGGTTGCGAACACGAATCCGAACGAGCCCGCCACTGCGGACAGCACCGAGATCCATGCGACCACGCGGTGGTGGCCGCGGTCCACCAGCGGCGAGAGCAGCAATTGCGACGCCAGCCCGGCTACGAAGCCGGCAGCGGCAACGATGCCCAGCTCCAGGTGGCTGAGGCCGTAACGGTCCTGGAGGTCTGCCAGGTAGGCGAAGACGACGCCGAGCGAGGCTGTGACGAAGAACTGCGTTGCGTAGATCGTCACGTACAGCACCGGCGCAGCGTATTGGTGCCGTCGTCGCGCTAGGCCGCTCGGCATGTCGCGACGCCGACGGCGCCGTCCGCTGTCGGGCACCGCTGCACGGCTGCGGCCATGATGGTGCCCCGCAGGGCTCGACCTCGGGAGGGAACGACGGTGTCTGCTGCAGTCTCCGAACCGGGCGGCCCGGTCGCCGGCATCGATCCTGGGCCGGTCACCGCGTGGATGGCCGAGCGCGTCGAGCTCAGCCCCCCGCTGCAGTTCGAGATCATCGCCGGCGGGCACTCGAACCTCACCTACCGCGTCACCGATGCCGTGGGCAACCGCTGGGTGCTGCGCCGCCCGCCGCTGGCCCACCTGCTCGCCGGGGCACACGACATGGTTCGCGAGCACCGGATCCTGGCTGCGCTGGAACCCACCCCGGTCCCCACTCCCCCGGTGGTGGGCCTGTGCACCGATGCCGAGGTGAACGGCGCCGATTTCTATGTGACCGGGTTCGTGGAGGGCACCGTGCTGCGGTCACTGGCCGATGCCGAGGCGCTGTCGCCCGAGGCTCGGGGAGCACTCAGCCGGCAGCTGGTGGAGGTTCAGGCCGCCATCCACAGCACCGACTTGGAGGCCACCGGCCTGGACACGCTGGGCCGCCCCGACGACTACGTCGCGAGGCAGCTGCACGTGTGGCGGCGCCAGTTCAACGCCATGACGTCGCGGGAGCTGCCGATCATCGAACGGGTCCACGACGTGCTCGTGGCGTCGATCCCGCCCCAGTCCGAGGCCACCCTGGTGCACGGCGACTACCGCTTGGACAACTGCCTGTCGGGGGCGAGTGGCGTACTGGCGGCGGTGTTGGACTGGGAGATCTCCACCTTGGGCGACCCGCTGGCCGACTTCGGATTCTCGCTGGGCTACTGGGTGGAGGCCGGCGACGCGTTCAACCCGCTGGGACACGACGCCACCGCTGCGCCGGGGTTCTGGACACGCGAGCAGCTGGCGAGCGCCTATGGCGAGCTCACCGGCCGGGACGTCAGCGCGATGGGTTGGTTCTTTGCGTTCGCGAGCTGGCGCCTGGCCTGCATCCTCGAAGGAGTCCATGCCCGGTACGTGGGCGGTGCCATCCCCGACATCCCCCCAGAGGTGCACGAGTTTCCCCGCAGCATCGTGGCGCTGGCCGAGCGAGCCGAGTCAGTCCTGGCGAGCCTCTAGCCACTATCGTCCCCGCCATGAAGGTAGACGGCGGCCTCGGAGTCACTAGCGGATTCGATGGGATCATCGAGTCGAGTCAAGAACAAGAAGCGTTGGGCTACGACGGATTGTGGGTGCCAGAGACCAGCCACGATCCGTTCACCATGCTCCCGCTCATGGCGCATGCCACCTCGACGGTGGAGCTGGGCACCAGCATCGTGGTGGGCTTCGCCCGCAACCCGATGTCACTGGCCTACAGCGCCAACGACATCCAGCTGCTGTCGCAGGGCAGGTTCATCCTGGGGCTCGGCAGCCAGATCCGCCCGCACATCACCCGGCGTTTCTCGATGGAGTGGTCCAAGCCCGCCGCTCGCATGCGCGAGATGATCCTGGCGATCAAGGCCATCTGGGCCTGCTGGAACGACGGCGAGAAGCTGAACTTCCGTGGCGACTTCTACGAGCACACGCTGATGACGCCGTTCTTCGACCCCGGCGCGAACCCCTACGGCGCTCCCCGGCTGGCCCTGGCCGGCGTCGGCCCGCTGATGACCGAGGTGGCCGGCGAGACCTGCGATGTCTTCCTCTGCCACGGCTTCACCACCGAGAAGTACCTGCGTGAGGAGACCATCCCGGCGATCGAACGGGGTGCTGCGCGCGCAGGCCGCGATCCCAGCGAGATCACGATCTCGGGCCCGTCGTTCATCGTGACCGGCAACACCGAAGAGGACATGGCCAAGGCCAAGGACGCCACCAAGCAGCAGGTCGCGTTCTACGGTTCCACGCCGGCGTACCGGCCCGTGCTGGAGTGCCACGGCTGGGGCGAAATGCAGACCGAGCTGAACGCCATGTCCAAGGAAGGCCGCTGGGTCGAGATGGCGAACCTGGTCGACGACGACATTCTCGATGCGTTCGCCGTGGTGGCCGAGCCCGAGCAAGTTGCCACCGAGCTGAAGCGTCGCTTCTCCGACGTGGTGGACCGGGTCAGTTTCTACGCCCCCTACAAGGGCGACCGCTCCCGCTGGCAGACCATCTTCAACGACCTGAAGAGCTAGCGCCAGCCAGCTCGCAGCGTCGTTGAAGCATCAAACACAGCAACGACCTGAAGAGCTAGCCCCAACCAGCTCAGGAGCCCAGCGGGGCGCAGTCCGAAGCGCAGTTGGGATTGGTTGGCGGGGTGGCCGGTGTCGCGGGCCGGTGCAGGACGCCTGAGGTCGGACGCAGCTCCAGCTCGAGACCCTCGGCACCGTCGACAGTGCGGGCCGCCGCATCCACGATCATCGAGTAGCCGCCAGGTTCGTACGGCGGCCACAGCACCGAGATGTTCGGGCGCTGCGTCACATTCGCCGCGGCCGACCGGCTGGCGCCGCAGCGCAGCACGTCGCCGTCGAGCCGCATGTCCAGGTGGGCGATATGCGGCGTGGCGTCGTCACGCACAGTCAGCACGTACGCCACCGTGCCGAACCGCTCCATCTGAGGGCCGATATCAGCCGGCTCCACGGGGATGCTCATGGACTCGACGATATGCCCATAAGGCACAGCTTGCGCACCGATTCGTCCGCTCGATGCACTCTCAATTCCCGGCAGCGCACTGGTATCGTCGTGGAGCCTCGGGGCTATAGCTCAGTTGGTAGAGCGCTTCCATGGCATGGAAGAGGTCAGGGGTTCAATTCCCCTTAGCTCCACCCGAGAGACTCGTCAGGGATTCCCAGAAGTTCCCAAAACTGCAGGTCAGAGGATATTTCTGGCAGATTGGTTGCTTCGGCAGTTCCCATGTCGCAGCGTCAGTTCCCTAGGAGGGTGGTCGGAAAGTCGGTGGATTTCCGCGTTCGGTGTGGGGGCGCGCGGGACAATGCAGGGGTGCGCGGTTCGGCTGACGATCAGGGTTCGTTCTTCGATGTGGATGTGATGGTGGGCGGTCTGCTGGAATCGGAGGGGTTCTTGGCGACGCTGGGGCGGGCTCGCGGCGAGCTGTTCTGCGATGCCGATTTCGATGCGCTGTATGTGTCTGGTCGGGGCCGTCCGTCGCATCCGCCGTCGGTGGTGGCGTCGTTGTTGTTGTGCCAGTTGTTCTATGGGGTGTCCGATCGTGAGGCCGAGCGGCGGTCGCGGTTCGACATGTCGTGGAAAGCGGCGTTGGGGCTGCCGCTGGATCATCGCGGGATCCCTCATGTGGTGCTGGTGGAGTTCCGGGCGCGGCTGGTGCGCGCGGGGATGGAGAGCTTCTTGGGGGATCGGGTCAAGATCGCAGCCAAGCGCGCCGGGGTGATCGGCCATCGCCGCAGCGTGGACTCCACCGGCATCGAGGACAGCGTGCTGACTCAGGACACTGTCACGCTGATCCGTTCTCAGACCCGCCGCTGTGTTGACGCTGTGTCGGGGATCGACGCCGAAGCGGCTGGCGAGCTGGCCGCGATGCTGGCGCGTGACGACTACGGGGAGGCGGCCAAGCCGCAGATCAACTGGTCCGACCCCGCAGCCCGGGCGGCTTTGGTGGCGGAGCTGTTCTGCGACGCCGACGCTGTCGTGGGGTTCTGTTCCCGCTTCGACGACGCCGATGTGGCCGCGGCGGCGGAGCTGCTGCGCGTCGTCGCCGGCCAGGACGTCGAGATCGCCGACGGCGCCGACGGCGCGGCGGTGGCGCGGATACGCCAAGGCACCGCGACCGATCGGGTGATCTCGACCGTCGATCCCGACGCCCGCCACGGGCACCGCTCCCGCAGCGACCGCTACGACGGCTACAAGCTGCACATAGCAGCCGACGCGGACTCCGACCTGATCACCTCGGCGAAAGCGACGCTCGCGACCGTCCATGACGCCGCAGTGGTCGAGGACCTCATCGACGCCGACCCGGTCCCGGTCGCGGAGATCATCGCCGACACCCACTACGGGTCGGGACCCACGCGTCACACGACGGCGGGCCGCGGCATCGACCTGGTCGCTCCCGCCCCGCCGATATCGGCCCGCAAAGACCCCGACATGTTCACCAAAGCCGACTTCGGCATCGACACCGAAACAGCGACGATCACCTGCCCCGCCGGCGTCGCCGTCGCGATCCCGCCGCCGCGGGGCCAAAAGCGCCGCCAGGCCCGCTTCAGCGCAGCCGACTGCAACGCGTGCGCGCTCAAGACTCGATGCACCACACGCACCGGCGGCCGCATCGTGCAGATCAACCCCCACGAAGAGCTCCTCGCCCCCGCCAGAGCCCAACGCCGCGAACCCGAATTCCTCGCCAGATACCGACAGCGCTCCCAAGCCGAACGAAAAATCGCCCACCTCAAAGCCCGCACCAAACGCCTGCCGTGGCGCGGCCTCGCCAAAGCCGGCCACTGGCTCGAATGGCGAACCGCCGCCATCAACCTCGACCGCATCGGCCGCCTCGGCATCATCGGGTGACACACCCGCGTCCGCACCCAGCCCGCCACCCCAACCCGACCTCACACCTCAACCCTGCCCCACACGCCGCAAACCCCAATAACCGACCAAGCTCCTAGAAAATGGGAACTGGAAAAGGGAACTCGTGCGACGCTCCAGGCGGCTCACCTCCAAGACTGTCCAACACGCAACGCCGGACAAGCACGCAGACGGCGATGGGCTCACGCTCGTTGTCAAGACGAGCGGCACCCGGTCGTGGGTCGTGCGCTTGACCGTCGACGGCAAGCAACGCGACGTTGGCATCGGCGGCTACCCCGCAGTCAGCCTCGCCGACGCCCGACTTCGGGCCGCGGCGATACGTGCTGACGCCGTCGAGGGAGGCGATCCACTCGGCCCTCATCAAGCCGACCGTGTGCCGACGTTCGCCACCGCAGCGAAGACGGTCCACGAGATGAACCGACCGCGCTGGCGCAACAAGCAAGCTGCCAACGAGTGGCTCTCGAGCCTCGAGCGCTATGCGTTTGCCCGTATCGGAAATGCCTCGCTGCACCGCATCGAGCGCAGCGGCATCATCACTGTCCTCTCACCGATCTGGACCACCAAGCCTGAGACGGCGCGGCGTGTGCGCCAGCGCATTCGGATGGTGATGCAGTATGGGATGGCACATGGATGGGTGGATACCAATCCCGCCGGCGAAGCAATCGACGGTGCACTCCCATCGATGCCCAAGGTCAAGAACCACCAGCGAGCATTCCCCTACTCAGAGGTGGCCGCAGCACTGGACACGATCACCTAATCCCAGGCCAGCGAAGCGTCGAAGTTGTGCCTGCGCTTCTTGGTTCTGACAGCCGTTCGACCCGGCGAGACACGAGGGGCTCGCTGGTCCGAAATCGATGTCGAGAGCACCACGTGGACGATTCCCGCTGAACGTATGAAGGCCAACGGTGAGCACCGGGTGCCTCTCAGTAGTCAAGCCCTCGACGTGCTGGGAAAGGCCAAGCCACTCGACGACGGCAGTGGCCTCGTATTCCCCAGCCCACCGAGCCGGGTGGGTGGGGCTGCCGGGTGGCGTGCAATGCTGAGGGCATGGCCCACAAACGACCGCGGCGCAAGAATGAGCGCTACCGAGACGAACGCACCGGAAGGTTCATGGCCGACCCCGAGGGCGAGTGGCGCAAGCACGCCGCCCCCAACACGGTGCGCCGCTCGCGAGCGAGCAAGCTAGCTAGCTAGCGAAGGACCCCGAGATGGTACGCAGGACACTGGACCGCCCACGCAGCGGACGCGCCAGCGGACCCGAGCTGAGCGCCGAAGTCTCCGCGTCGATTGCCGCGGAGGAATACCTGCAAGCGTGCGCCCGCAATGGGGTGAACCCCAACGGGGGGCCGCACAGCGCCGCCGAACTGGCCCAGCAAGCCGAAGCGCTGCGCGCGCAGTGGTGAGCGGCCCCGCTTGGCGATGGTTCGGGCTGGACCTGCTCGACGCGTGGGCGCAGGGCAGGCCCACGGCTGAGCACGCCGACGCGCTCGACTTCCCCGCCGCGCTCGCAGCCGTGCCGTTCCCCGACTACCCCGGCGAGCGCAATCCCGACGGCGCGGCCAACAATCACCGCGTGGCTGATGACGGCACCTATCGGGCGGCGTTCGTCGCTGACCGCATCACCGTGGTCGGAGCGCTGTATCTGGCGAGCTTTCGCGGCCCCCACGACGACGCGCCCCAAACAAGACCTCTCGCGCAGCCCTAGGAGCGTGGTCGGAAAGTCGCGTTTCGGGTGTTTGGCGCATGCAAAACCGCAGGTCAGGGGCTTGCAGATTGGGTCCGGCACCCGTTTCCGACCAGACTCCTAGGCCCGCAGCTGACCGACGCGGCCCCCTATCGCCGCCCGGAGTCCCGCCCCGCCACCTCAGCGCAAGCCCCCCCAGCGGCCCCGAGGGGCCATTCATGGAGTTCGTGACCCCCTCACCGGTACCGCCCGCCTGTTTGGGTTCGGACGGTGCCATCACGGGCGGCGCAGCGTGCGAGGTTGCCCGCAGCGCCCGAGGCAGGGCGGCCCTTGGCGGCGCGTAGGCATCGAGGGCAGCGCACGGGCCGCGAGCGCTGCTGCGGGGCTTGTGGCCCCGGACAGCAGCATCGCCCACCGGCGGGCGATGTGTGAAGGTCGATACCCACCCCTACGACCCTGCGCCGAGGCCGCGACGTCGCGAACAGGGTCCCCCACCCCACACCGAACACCCGCGCTTGCACGCGTCCGCGAAACGCGCGAGAGTCGCGCTCGCCTGAATCACCGCGTGCCCTCTTGGGCCGCGCCAGCCGATCCGCGGGAGCCAAGCTTCATGGTTCCTTCCTATCGGCTGGCGCGGTGGTTCAGGCAAGAAACATCTTGTCTCCCGGTAGGAGGGAACCACCATGCCCAAGAGGCTCACCACGGCGCTGCTCGCGCTGCTGACGTTCGCGACGGTGCTAGCCGTCGTGCCGCTAGCGCAGCCCGCGGCGGCACACACCCAGACCAAGCAATACTGCGCGTACGACCCATTCGCAGGCAACCAGTGCTGGACCCAGAACGTCAGCCACAGCCACGACCCGCCGACTGAGCAAGACCTGTGGGGCAAGCCGCGCGATACCAGAACGAGCGAACAGGTCGCCGAGGACGAGCGCAGACGCGAACAGGCCGAGGCCGAACGCAAGGAAGCAGCAGAAGCCGAGGACAAGGGCAGCACCGAGCCGGACAGCACCGAACCCGACAGCACCGACACCGACAGCACCGACACCGACAGCACCGAACCCGACAGCACCGAACCCGACAGCACCGAACCCGACAGCACCGAACCCGACAGCACCGAACCCGACAGCACCGAACCCGACAGCACCGACACCGACAGCACCGAACCCGACAGCACCGAACCCGACAGCACCGAACCCGACACGACCTACACGGTCAACCCGTGCTCCCCGTACCAAGGCTCGCTGAGGACCTACCAGCGTCACAGGCACCCCATAGGCGACAGCAGCACCGACTCGGGCTGCCACACTCAAGACGACTCGCACTGTCCCGCTGGGCACACCGAGACCGGCGGGCACGGCTCGAAGAACTGCCGCAAGAACGACGCGCCAGACAACTTGGCTACCCGCATTCAGTACCTGCTCGAAAAAGGCACCGCGGCAGCCCTAGACGCCGTTATCGAGACGATCAACAATGAAGCCGCGGACAAGTTGAACCAGTGGAACGGGATCGACTGGGAGAACCTGCACACAGACGGCGACTCTCAAGAGAAGCTGCTCAAAGCGCTCAACCCGCTGCTCGAAAACAGTAGCTTCGACCCCGTCACGCTCAATGACCTGCGCGACCTAGCCGACGTGTGGACCAGCCTGAACGACGACGTGCGGACCGGAGGCGCAGCCGCGGGCTGCTGGGCAGTGACCTTCGCGGCGCTCGCGACCACGAAGGGCAAGATCGCCAAGAAGCCCAAGGTGCTCGCTGAGCTTCTCGTAACCGTCGGGTGCGCCATCGGCGAAAGACGCATCCCGGACGGCTCGAACGACGACAGCCCCGGCGACGAGAACACCGCCGACGACAGCCCCGGCGACGATGACGGCGACAGCCCCGGCGACGAGAACACCGACGGCGACAGCCCCGGCGACGACGTGGCCGACGAGAACCCGGCGGGCAACTACTGCGGCCCGTGGACAGCGTCCGCGTGGAGCCCAGGTCGCGGCGGCGTCACTCTGTTCGTGAATGGTGCCGGATACAGCCAGTACCAAAGCAGCTACGACAACCGAGAATGGGCGGCGGCACAATGCCAAGCAGCCCTCGCCAGCCTCGGTCAATGACCCGCGCAAGATCGACCGGTTCCGCAAATGAGCGCCATGAACTACATTGACACCATGACACTCGCCAAGCTCTGGACGATCTGGGCCATCTCCCTAGCGGCATTCATCGCGACGTTCATACTCGCGTCGCATGCCGATTGGATCATGCCCCGTCTCCTGCTCTTGCTACTTTGTGGCGTGTTCATGGTGCTCAGCCAAGAAGTCTTCACAAAGGCGCTAGAGGCCAGCAAGAGCGCCCGCCGACGCGAAGCCGAGCAAGCGGCGTCAGCCGTCGAGTAGCCGCCCTCTGCGCCTAGTCGGCACTGGAACTTTGGGGAACCCGTCGGCTCCGGTCGGCGGGTTCTCTGCGCTGTATGACCTACAGGGACACGCTGAGAACGGGCTTCGACGCCTAGAAACGGTCCTAACGCAATGTCCTAACTGGCAGAGAAAACCCAGTAACTATACGGGTTAGCTCTGCGGGTTGGACGCACTGTTGCGGGTCGTCGTTGGTTGCGTGAGCAACCGTGACCGCTCGGCATCGTTGGAACCGTCAGCGGAAGCAGCGAGACGCTGAGACGCGCAACCAAGCTCGGCGTGAACGGCAGGCTGCGAAGTCGCCCGCGCACCCGCTGAACGGTGAGCGCAGCCGACGACGTGTCGCTGCTCACCCGGCAGCAAGTCGAAGAACGCTGCGCGATCAGCCGAAGCCAGATCTACAAGCGCATGGAACTGGGGGAGTTCCCGCGCCCGGTCTACGTCGGCGCGGCGGCCCGCTGGCGCAGCGACGAAGTGGCCGAATGGATCGGCTCGCTCCCGCGCCGAGGGAACTGAACCCTTCGCTGCTTCGGGTGCTGTTTGGGGTAACGAATAGGTAACTGACGGGTTGCACTAGTGCTGACCTGCGGGTATCGGTTTCCCTTAGCGGAGTCACTCTGTTCGTGAATGGTGCCGGATACAGCCAGTACCAAAGCAGCTACGACAATCGAGCATGGGCGGCGGCACAATGCCAAGCAGCCCTCGCCAGCCTCGGCGAATGACCCGCGCAAGATCGACTGGTTCCACAAATGAGCGCCATGAACTACCTTGAGACCATGACACCCGCCAAGCTTTGGACGATCTGGATCATCCTCCTAGCGGCACTTGGCGCGCTCGGTGTGCTCGCATCTCGGGTCGAATCGGACACGTACCATCTCCTGTTCTTGCCAGCGTTTGCCGCAATCGGGATACCCAGTTTCCGAGTCTTCGAAAAGGCGCTAGAGGCCAGCAAGAGCGCCCGCCGACGCGAAGCCGAGCAAGCGGCGTCAGCCGTCGAGTAGCCGCCCTCTGCGCCTAGTCGGCGCTGGAACTTTGGGGAACCCGTCGGCTCCGGTCGGCGGGTTCTCTGCTGTATGACCTACAGGGGCACTCGGAATTTCTGTGTATCCGGTCGTGGTGGTGTTCATCGGATGTGGTCGGCGATCCGGTCGCCGTAGTGGACGGTCAAGGTGTTGAGGATGGCTTTCCAGCCGTTGGTCTTGCCGGTGAGGTTGGTGCGGTTCTTGTGTCGAGCGTTGGCGACAAGGCAGGTGGACTTTCATCGCGGCTTGTTCGTTGGGGAAATGCCCTCGATGGCGCACTGCTCTGCGGAATCTGGCGTTGAGGCTTTCTATGGCGTTGGTGGTGTACACGACTCGGCGCAGCTCGGGCGGGAACTCCCCGAACGGCACGAACTCGTCCCAGGAGTTGCGCCATGAGCGGATCATGGCGGGGCAGGGTGTCTTCCCAGTCGTCGGCGAAGCTCTCGAAGCGTGTCTGGGCGGCCTCGACGGTGGGCGACGTGCAGAGATGTCGCGCATGGCCTTGGTGATGGGGCCCCAGTGCTTGCGGGACGCGTACCGCCCGCTGTTGGGGACCATGTGCACGACGCATGTCTGAACTGTCGCTTCGGGCCAGGTCGCCCGGATCGCCGAGGGCAGGCCCTTGAGGCCGTCGCAGCACACGAACCGACGCGTCGGCGAGGCCGCGGTTTCGCAGCTCGGTCAGCATCGTCGCCCATTGGGTGGCGCCCTCGCCGCCTGACGGGCCCAGCCACATGCCCAAGACGTCGCGTTCGCCCCCGAGATCCACGCCTATGGCCACATAGACGGGCCTGTTCGCGACCTGGGAGTCAAGGGCCTTGACGACGATCGCGTCGAACCCAGCACCGCATAGACCGGATCGAGCGGTGCGGTTCTGCCACGCCGCCATGTCAGAGACGATCCCCTCGGTGATCTTCGAGATCGTCTCCCGGCTCACCGAGGTGTCATAGATCTCTTCGAGATGAGCCTGGATCTCCCCGGTGGTGAGCCCCTTCGCGTACAGCGAGATCACATTGCCCGACAAGCCGTCCAGCCGGCGCCGGTGCTTGGGCACCGTCACGGGCTCGAACGTGCCCGCACGGTCACGAGGCACCCGAAGGTCGACCTCGCCGATCTCGGTGGTGACCGTCTTGGGGGTCGACCCGTTGCACAAGTTGCCCGACCCGCGGCCCTCGACCGCGTGACGCTCGCAGCCCAGATGCTCGCTCGTCTCGACCTCCAGGCCGATCCGGGGGCACCTGGCGCACCAGCCCCGTCAAAAGACCGCCGTCGCCGGCCGGCTCCACGCCCTCAGCGCGTGCCTGGGCCACCAAAAGCTCGGCCCAGTCGGTCATCGCCGTCTCGCCGACGGCCTCTCCCGCCGACACAGCCGACATATTCTGATCAGCCGCAGACATGATCCTTCCCGGCCCCCAGCACCCAGCCAGGGACCCTCAGACCACGCCGCTTACACAAACTTTCCGAGTGTCACTGTTGATGTCGCCGGGGCTCCCAGCCAGGGGGCTGCGGTCCGGTCCTGCGCTCGGCGATGACTCCACAATCTTTTGGCCTTGTGCCTGTTGTCTGACCTGTCGCGTCGAGCGTGGGACCCGCAGGAGCGCTCCTGTCCAGTAGGGAGCCTGACTGTGGCGACTCGGTTGTGACGAAGCGCCCCTGCCGTTCGGGGACCCACCGGAACATCACTTCCAGCAGGAGCACCCTATGACAGAGCCAGTCGGCGGATATCGACCCCCACCAGGACACCTTCACCGTGGAGATCGTCGACCCTCACGGCGTGGAGATCACCCACGACACATTCCCGAACACCGCCGCCGACTACGGCGCCGCGATCGACCTGCTCGATGAGCACGGCGTCGAGCGAGTCGGCGTGGATTGCAGCGATTGATCATTTCCTCGTGCTTACCGGGGTTACCACTCGCGAGTTGACCGAGAGCGAGCGGCAGGCGCTCGAAGGTATTCACGATGCGCTACAGAATCTCTGGGAAGAAGCGCCTAACCCTGCAAAGGCAGCCGCCTTGGGCGTGGCATGCTTCTTCTTGATACCTGTTGAGGAGGGGGCGAGCGTTACGCCTGCCAACGCCGCCGTGACGGTAGCAGCAGTTGCAACGTGTAGCGCCGCCCTTCAGTCGTTTTCTGACTCCTTCTCAGACTCGGGCAACGATGAAGACAGCGACGACAGCCCAAGCGACGACAGCCCCGACGGCGACAGCAGCGGCGACGACAGCGGCGAGCAGGACCCGAGCGACCAGAAGAACGTCAACAACGCCAAGGACCAGAACGACGGCGATTCGGACAAGTTCACAGACGCCGCCTGCACCGAGGCAATGGAGGACTTCAACAAGACCGGCGACCTTGACGCGTTGACGGACTTTCTCAACGAATGGGTCTGCCACCACGGCGATGGCACCCCGACGACGGGAACCTGCGAGTGAGCGCCGCGAACTACACTGACACCATGAAGACATCTCGACAGCGCGACTGGCACAAGGTGCGTCGCAACATCTTCGTGCTCACTGGGGCTTTCGCTTTCGTTTTGATGTTTGAACAGGTAGGCAATCCGCTGTCGCTTGCAGGGCCGGTTCTCAAGCCCGTGCTCGCGCTGCTGCTGTTGACGGTTCTGTTCATCTACCGCCAGAAGACTCTCAAACGTCGTGCGGAGCGAAGCGCTGTCTCGGAAGGCTTGGCGGATTCGGGCTAGGCGAGTCCCTGCGCCTAGTCGGCGCTGGAACTTTGGGGAACCCGTCGGCTCCGGTCGGCGGGTTCTCTGCTGTATGACCTACAGGGACACGCTGAGAGCGGGCTTCGACGCCTAGAAACGGTCCTAACGCAATGTCCTGACTGGCAGAGAAAGCCCAGTAACTATGCGGGTTAGCTCTGCGGGTTGGAGGTGCTGTTGCGGGTCGTCGTTGGTCGCGTGAGGAGCCGTGAGCGCTCGGCATCGTTGGAACCGTCAGCTGAAGCAGCAGACGCCGAGACGCTGCTCGGCGCGATCGGCAGGCTGCGAAGTCGAGCGCGCCGGTCGGGCTGGACCGTCGCCCGCGCACCCGCTGAACGGTGAGCGCAGCCGACGACGTGTCGCTGCTCACCCGGCAGCAAGTCGAAGAGCGCTGCGCGATCAGCCGAAGCCAGATCTACAAGCGCATGGAACTGGGGGAGTTCCCGCGCCCGGTCTACGTCGGCGCGGCGGCCCGCTGGCGCAGCGACGAAGTGGCCGAATGGATCGACTCGCTCCCGCGCCGAGGGAACTGAACCCTTCGCTGCTTCGGGTGCTGTTTGGGGTAACGAATAGGTAACTGACGGGTTGCACTAGTGCTGACCTGCGGGTATCGGTTTCCCTTAGCGTCCACCCGAGAGACTCGTCAGGAAGTCCCGGCCCCCGCCCGCAGGTTCGTCGGCTTCGTCGTTGAGCCGGTGCCCTACTAAGTTTCGGGCTGCGCGGTGAATTCCGCGATGCGGAACCGCGGAAACGGGGGACGTGATGTCAGATTCGGCTGGGGTCGATCCGAGCGGCACCAGGGCTGCGCTGGACCAGGCAACCCATGCGCCGGGCGCCATCTATGCCAGCCCGGAGATCTTCCGCCGCGAGGTGGCCGAGTACTTCAAGCGCGAGTGGCTCTACGTAGGACGGGTCGAGGAGCTGGCCGAGCCCGGTGACTTCATGGCGCTGCGTCTGGTCGACGAGCCCGTGCTGCTGTCACGCGATCGAGACGGTCAGCTCCACGCCAACTACAACATGTGCGTCCACCGAGGCGTCGAGATCGCATACGGATCGGGCAATCTCAAGGCGTTCAGCTGCCCGTACCACGGCTGGGTCTACGGCCTCGACGGCCAGCTCAAGGGCGCCGCCTACATGGCCGAGACCAAGGACTTCGACGTCGCCGACTGCGCACTGACCCCCCTGCAGCTCGACGTCTGGCGGGGCAACATCTTCATCAACTTCGACCCTGATGCCAAGCCGCTGGCTGACGCGATGGCCGTGATCGACGACGAGTTCGCTTTCCTCGGGTGGGAGAAATGCCGCCTCGGCAACAAGCTCGAAATCGACCTTGCGTGCAACTGGAAGTTCGTGCACGAGAACCTGATGGACTTCTACCACGTCGGTGTTCTGCACGCGGGAAGCTTCGGCGCCAACTTCAAGTTCCAGCCCGACGACGTGAACGTCAAGCCCGACGGCGGTCTGTCGATCTTCTACAACGCCGGCCCGCCCACGCCGGGGGCCGAGCCGCTGCTCGGCAAGATGCCGTGGCTCGAAGACAGGCCGCACAGCTTCGCCTGCACTGCGTACAGATCACCCAACCTGACGTTCTTCGGCCGCATCGACTGCATCCGGCCGATGGTCGCGTGGCCGATCGACGAGGGCCGCACCCGGGTGGTCATCTACCACCTGTTCCCCGAGGAATTCTTCGACCGGCCAGACTTCGCCGAGACGCTGAAGATCTACCACGACTACCAAATCCTGGTACTCGAAGAGGACCGGGTGATGATCGAGTCGATGCAAAAGGCGATGAGCTCGCCCGTCTACCGGCCCGGGCGCATGAGCACCCTGGAGAAGGGCGTTCACAACTTCCTCAACGGCTATCTCGACCGCGTCATCGGCGGAACCACCCCATGACCGCCGCACTCGCCCGCGCAGCCGACGTGCTGATGCGCGACTACATGGCCTTGGAACCCGACGAGACCGTCCTCATCACCGCCGACACTGACAGCGACGAGGCGGTTTGGCAGGCGGTGCTTCAAGCATCATTGCTGGCGGGTGCCAACGCATCGGTCCTGCTGATGCCGCCGCTTCCGTATCAGGGCCGCCTTGCCGACCCGTACCTCACTCCGGCGGTTTCGGCCGCGGCGCTGGCCGCAGACGTGTGGATCGACTTCACGTTCCCCTACCTCGCTGGCTCGGGGCTTCACGATCAGGCGATGGAGGGCAACCACATCCGCTACCTGCTGGGTGCCGACCTGAACGCCGGTGGCCTGTTGAGGCTGTTCGGGCGGGTCGATCTCGACCAATACTTCGCCGTGCACCATGCCTTCGACGCGCTGGTGAATGAAGCAGTCGGCAAGACCGTGCGCATCACCGACAACGCCGGCACCGACGTGAGCTTCGCCCTCGGTCAGCGTGGATTCTCCAAGCCACGACGAGCCGACAAGCCAGGGACAGTCTTGATACCGGGCCAATGCACGCTGTTCCCCGATGTCGAGACGGTGAAAGGCCGCATCGAGGTCGGCGCCATTTTTCACGAGTACTACACGCCGCTCGCTGCACCCATGAGCCTCGAGATCGACGGCCGCATCCGTGCGATCGGGGGCGGAGGCAATGAGCGATTTGTGGCCGACCGAGCGCTGCGGCGGGCGGGCTCCGACGGCGAGTACGGGTATGTCATCCACTTCACCCACGGCATCCATCCCACGGCCCGTGTCACCGGCAACTCGTTCATCGAGGACACCCGGGCCCAAGGCAACAACGCCATCGGCATGGGCATGCCGTGGTGGGATCCCGGCGGCGGCGAGAACCACCCCGACGCCGTGTTGTTTCTGCACACGATCGACATCGACGGCCGACGTGTCGTCGAAGACGGTGCCATCGTGGGACCCGAGTCGCTGGTGGCTCTCACGGCCGAGCTGCACCCCGTCGTCGGCTGAGTCGCCGTGAAGCCCGCACCGTTCTCATTTGTCGCACCGGAGTCGCTCGACGAGGTCGTCGAAGCCCTGGCCCGCCACGGCGATGACGCTCGGATTCTCGCCGGCGGCCAGAGCCTGGTTCCGCTCATGAATCTCCGGCTGGCCCGACCCGAGGTGCTCGTGTCGATCAACCGCTGCCGGGAGCTCGACTACATCGCTGTCTCCGGCGATCGCCTCGTCGTCGGTGCGCTCGTGCGCCAGATCGATGCCGAGACCGACCCGCTGGTCGCCGCCGAGTGCCCGCTGCTGGCTCAGGCGCTCCCCTACATCGGGCTGCCCGCCACACGCAACCGGGGCACGGTCTGCGGCAGCCTGGCCCACTGCGACCCGCTCGCGGAGCTGCCGGCCGTTGCACTCGCGTTGGAGGCCGAGCTCGTGCTCACCAGTGCCGCCGGCGAACGTCGGGTCCCGCACTGTCGGGCAAGGCACTGTCGGACAAGGCGCCGTCGGGCAAGGCGCCGTCGGGCAAGGCGCCGTCGGGCAGGGCACCGTTGGGCAGAGCGTCCTGCGTCGAGAGGACGACTACCTCCTGCGAGGCCAGGGCCGCTTCGTCGACGATCTGCCCGCGCCGCTCAACACCTTGCACCTCGCCTTCGTCCTGAGCCCCTACGCCCACGCACGGATCCTGTCGATTGACGTGAGCGAGGCATGTGCGCTCGACGGCGTTGTCGACGTTTTCACCGGCATCGATCTCGCAGCAATGGTGAAGCCGATCGCTGCTCAGATCGAGCTTCCCGGCTACAGCTTCAACACCCGCGACGTGCTGGCAATCGACGAAGTCCGCTTTGCGGGCGAGGCAGTGGCCGTGGTCGTGGCCGAGAGCGCGTACCTCGCCGAAGACGGCGTCGAGCTGGTCGACGTCGACTACGAGCCGCTTCCTGCGTTGACCGAGATCGGCGAAGCGACCGATCCCGGCGCCCCGCAGGTCAATCCGACAGTGCCGGGAAACGTCTACTACGAGGGTCGATTCGCAACCGAGGGCGTGGACGCCGGCTTCGAGGCAGCGGCCCATGTCATCTCCGAAGACTTCCACTCGAACCGTGTGACCGCTGTCCCGATCGAACCCCGAGGGTGTCTTGCCGTGCCCGAGCATGCGGGGAATCTCGTCTTCTATTCCTCGACCCAGATACACCATCTGCTGCGGACTGCCCTGGCCGAGTTCCTCGACGTCGCGGAGTCAACCCTGCGGGTCGTGGTTCCCGACGTCGGCGGCGGATTCGGCATCAAGGCGGCCCTCTACCCCGAAGAGTTCGTCTGCGCCGCGCTCGCCCTGCGTCTTCGCCGGCCCGTCAAGTGGATCCAGGACCGGTACGAAGCCCTGCTCACCGATGTGCACGCCCGTGACAACCACTACCGGGTGCAGGCCGCGGTCGATGACGACGGCATCGTCCTCGCGCTGAAGGCCGAGATTCGGACCAACGGCGGCGCCTACTCAGCGCTGCCATTCGGCTGCACGCTCGAGACCACTGGCGGCGCCCGCATGATCGTCGGGCCGTACCGGATCACCGAATACACCTACACGGCCACCGCCGTCGCCACCCACACCGCGCCGGTGCTGGCGTATCGGGGCGTGGCCCAGCCGGTTTGCTTCATGGCGATCGAGGGCATCATGGACCGGATTGCCCGCCGGCTCGAGCTCGATCCAGCCGAGGTTCGGCTGAGAAACATGGTGCCCACCGCAGAGCTTCCGTGGACCAACATCGTCGGCGTCCGCTACGACACCGGCAGCTTCGTCGAGTCGCTCGAACAAGCGATGGAGATGGCGAACTACGACGAGTTCCGCGCCCGCCAGGAGGCCCAGGGCCGACTCGTCGACGGCAAGTACCGGGGCATCGGCATCTGCACGTTCACCGAGGTGAGCGGGACGGGAGCCCCAGGGTGGCGTGCCCGCGGGCTGACCCGTCTGCCCGGATTCGACAGCGGGACGATCAAGGTGGAGCCCACCGGCAAGGTGACAGCCTTCGTGAGCCACGCTCATTCAGGGCAGGGCCACTTCACGACATTCGCGCAGGTCGTCGCCGACGAGCTCGGGGCCCGATTGGAAGATGTGACCGTCGTCGAGGGCGACACCGCGGCGGGGCCGTATGGCACGAACACCTTCGCCAGCCGCAGCGCAGTGACGGGCGGCGGGGCGCTGATACGGGCGTCGGAGAAGGCCAGGCTGAAGCTGGCGCGGCTCGCCGCGGCGATGCTCGAGTCGACTCCGGAAGACATCGTGGTCGCCGGCGGCCGGTTGCACGTCGCCGGCGTGCCGAGCCGGGCCCTTTCGTTCGGGGAAGTCGCCGAGACGGCGTACGCGATGAACACCTTCGATCTTCCCGAAGGCGAGAGCTTCGGCATCGAGGAGACCGACTTCTACGATCCGCCCTTGGTGACCATGGCCAATGCCACCCACATTGCACAGGTGCGGTCGATGTCGTCGGCGGGTTCAAGGGCGTCGGGGAAGGCGGCTTGATCGGGGCGGTGCCCTCGATCGTCAACGCAGTCGCCGACGCTCTGTCCGATCTCGGCGTCAACGTCAACACCAAGCCGCTTCGGCCCGCGCTGCTGTCACGCCTCATCCGAGAAGCCGGAAGCTGACCGCACCGTCGCCGCCGGGCAGCAGAACACTGAGCCCAGGGCCGTAAGCGAATAGGTTCGGCGGGCGTATGACGCTGCTGTCGCCGTATCGAGTGCTCGACCTGACCGACGACCGGGGGCACCTGGCGGGATTCATCCTGGCGAGGCTGGGAGCCGAAGTGATCGCCGTCGAGCCGCCCGGCGGCACGCCGGTGCGGCGGCTGGGGCCGTTCGATGCCGGAGGCAACTCGCTCGTGCACTCCCCCTATGCACGGGGCAATAAATCTGTCGAGCTCGATATCGCCACACCCGACGGCGCCGATGCCCTGCGGCGGCTCGTGGCCGGTGCCGACGCGCTGATCGAATCAGGCGATCCGGGCGAGATGGCGTCGCTCGGCCTCGGGCCCGAAGCACTTGCCGAGATCAACCCCGCACTCGTCATCGCCTCGATCTCGCCGTTCGGCCAGACCGGTCCCAAGGCCGGCTGGGCAGCCACCGATCTCACCGTGTGGGCATCGGGCGGCCCCATGCACATGTGCGGCGACGAAGACCGGGCCCCGCTGGGCGTCGGCGTGCCCCAAGCGTTCCTCCATGCCGCCGGCCAGGCCGCTGCAGCAGTGACGCTCGCATTGGTGGAACGCAACCAGTCAGGGCTGGGCCAGCACATCGACGTGTCGGCGCAGGCCGTGGCGATGAACTCGACCATGTCGTCGGTGCTGTGCTCGCTGGTCGGTGCGCCGCTGACCCTGCGAGGCGGCGGCGGCAGGCGCAGACGGGTCTGCCGCCCGTGGCTAACGTGCCCGCATGGCAGCCATCGATCACATCGTTTACGCAGCACCGAACCTTGCAGCCGGGACTGCAGCCGTCGAGGCGCTGGTCGGCATGTCGGCCGCACCGGGCGGGCCTCATCCGGGGATGGGCACCCGCAACACGCTCATGTCCCTCGGCGACGACGTCTACCTCGAGATCATCGCCCCCGACCCCGAGCAGCCCGATCCGCCGCACGGCCGCCCATTCGCCATCGACGCCATGAGCGAGGGCCAGCTCATCACGTTCGCCGTGCATGCATCTGAGGGCGAGACCATCGAAGATGTGACCGCCGCCATGGCCGCCTGCGGTGAGGATCCAGGCCCGATCTCGGCGATGAGCCGGGTGAAGCCCGACGGCGAGGAGATCCACTGGTCGCTGACCATGTCTGCCGGACCTGGGCTGGTCCCCTTTGTCATCGAGTGGGGCAACACCACCCATCCGGCGACGGTCACGCCGACCGGCTGCACGCTCGTCTCGCTCGCGGGCACGCACCCCGATCCGGACCACATCAAGGCGCTGCACAGCACCATCGGCATCGACGTGGACGTGACCGCAGGCGACACCGTCAGCTTCGAGGCAACGCTCGACACCCCCAACGGCCGCGTCACCCTGCGCTGAACCCTCGTCCGACGCCGAGCGGTACCCCACCGTTCGAGCTGGCTAACCGCTCAGGCTCCAGTCGATGGGCTGGCGGCCGGCGGCTGCTAGAGCGGCGTTTGCGCGGCTGAAGGGCTTGCTGCCGAAGAACCCGTTGTGCGCGCTGAGCGGTGACGGGTGGGCCGACTCGATGACGACGTGGCGAGTCAAGTCGACCAGCGATTTCTTGCGGCGAGCGAATGCGCCCCACAGGATGAACACGACCCGCTCGGGCTTTGCGCTGACGGCGCGGATCACCTCGTCGGTAAACGTCTCCCAGCCGGCCGAACGATGCGAAGCCGCCTGGCGGGCACGCACCGTCAGGAATGCGTTCAGCAGCAGCACTCCTTGACGCGCCCAGCCTTCGAGGTTGCCGTGCGACGGCGGCTCGATCCCGAGGTCGTCACGCAGCTCGGCGAAAATGTTCTGCAGCGACGGCGGCTGGGGAACGCCGCGGGGCACCGAGAAGCACAAGCCGTGAGCCTGGCGAGGGCCGTGGTACGGGTCCTGACCCAAGATCAGCACCTTGACCTCGGCATAGGGCGTCAGGTGCAGCGCCGCGAAGACCTGGTCCTGCGGCGGGAACACCGGCCCTTGGGCGCGCTCGTCTGCGACGAACTGCTGCAGGACCGGCCAGTAAGGCTTGGAGAACTCGTCCCGCAGGATCGGATTCCAGTCGGTGCGCGGCATCGCCGGTCTGCCGGGCCCCGCAGCGCTAGGAGATCGCCGCAGCCGCAGCGGCGGACAGCTCGATGCCGCGGCCGATGCGAGCCCGGTACAGGTCCAAGTCGACATCGTCGGCGGGCTTTTGGCCGCGCATGTAGCGGGCGTACACGCCGTGGATGATGCACGCCGATTTCCAGTGGTTGAAGCTGACGTAGTACGACAGGTCCGACAGGTCGGCCCCGGTGCGCTGCTCGTAGCGCTCGATGAGGTCGGCGCGCCCGACGAATCCGTCCACCAGCGTCGGCGGGTCGGAACCCTCCAGGATGTCGTCGCTCGCCTCGGTCCAGCCGTTCAGCGCATACGCAAAGTCGGCCAACGGGTCGCCGAGCGTGGAGATCTCCCAATCCAGCACGGCCTGCAGTTCCCCGGCTGGATTGAACAGACAGTTGTGCAGCCCGTAATCGCCGTGCACGACCCGTGCGGGACCCTGTTCGGGTTTGCGCTCCAGCAGGAAGTCGTGCAGCTCGTGCACGACGGGAGTGTCGTACTGCGCCGATTCCGCCGAGGCCGTCCACGAGCGATACCAGGTGCGGATCTGACGCCCGACGTAATCCTCCTTCTTGCCCAGCTCGCCCAGCCCGACATCGTCGGGATCAACGGAGTGCAACGCCGCGAGCACATCCATGAACGACATGCCCACATGCGCCCGGCCGTCGGGGGTGAGGTGCTCACGGGCATCCGCGGACTCGAACATGGGCTTGCCCTCGACGTAGCTCATCACGTAGAAGTGCGCGCCGGTCACCTCGGGGCTCTCGCAGTAGCCGTATGCGATGGCCACCGGCACATCGGTGGGCCCCAGGCCGCTGATGATCGTGAACTCGCGCCCCATGTCGTGGGCCTTGGGCAGCAGCTCCCCCATCGGCGGTCGCCGCACCACTGCCGTGGTGCCGTCGGCGGCGGTCAGCTTGTAGGTGAGGTTGCTGTGGCCGCCTTCGAGCTGAGACCACTCGAACGGCGGCTCGAGGCCCTCGACGTTCTCGTTGATCCACGCCTCCACGGCCGGCACGTCGTAACCGACGACTGGCTGTGTCGATGCTGGCCCCGCTGATTCTGGGCCTCCCGCCCCGTCCGCCATCTCGTCTCCCCTCGCAACCGGTGGCGCTGCCGGGGTGCCGGCGGGCGCGCTGTGCGGCGCCATGACTTCAGCGCGCCTCGCACACACTAGGCAACGTGTGCCGCCGATGGCTGCGGGTGTGCAGCCCCGCGACAACTGTCTCGCGCGCTGAGCGAATTCGCCTCTGGTCGCCGCAACATCCGCCAGTAGCGTCGCCGCCATGGACCAGACCGATCCAGACGTGCCAGCGGCAATGACGTCGCCGCCCCCGCACATGACGCCCGACGAGTTCCGCGAGCACGGCCGGGCAGTCATCGACTGGATCGCCGACTACTGGGAGCGCATCGAGTCGCTGCCGGTGGCTTCCACCGTACAGCCCGGCGACATCAGGGCGCTGCTGCCCGACGCTGCTCCTGAGCAGCCCGAGCCGTTCGAGAACCTGCTGGCCGATCTCGACCGGGTGGTGATGCCGGGCGTCACCCACTGGCAGCATCCGGGCTGGTTCGCCTACTTCCCCGCAAACAGTTCGCCGCCGTCGGTGCTGGCCGACGCGGTGTCCGCTGGACTCGGGCTGATCGGCCTGCTGTGGTCGGCGTCCCCGGCGGTGACCGAGGTTGAGAGCCACGTGCTCGACTGGCTGGTGGATCTGTGCGCTCTGCCCGAGCACTGGAAGACGACTTCGGTGGGTGGCGGGGTGCTGCAGGGCAGTGCGTCCGACGCGACCCATGTCGCCCTGGTTGCAGCCCGTCACCGTGTGAGCGCTCGCAGCGGCCAGCCCGCCGAGCAGATGGTCGCCTACACCTCGGCGCAGGCGCATAGCTCTGTCGAGAAGGGCGCCAACATCGCAGGTTTCGGGCACGTTCGGCTCATCGAGGTCGACGAGCACCAGGCGATGCGGCCCGACGCCCTCGCTGCAGCCATCGAGACCGACGCCGCAGCCGGCTTGGTGCAGGCGTTCGTCGGCTCGACCGTCGGCACCACCGGCACGACCGCCGTCGATCCGGTGCGGGCCATCTCTGAGATTGCAATCGAACACAACTTGTGGCACCACGTCGACGCCGCCTATGCCGGCACGGCGATGATCTGCCCCGAGTTCCGTCACCACAACGACGGCGCCGAGCTGGTCGACAGCTACGTGTTCAACCCGCACAAGTGGATGATGGTGAACTTCGACTGCTCGGCGTTCTACGTCGCCGAGCGAGAGGCGCTCACTGAAGCGTTGTCGATCGACCCGCCGTATTTGCGAAACGCCCAGAGCGATGCCGGCAGTGTGATCGACTACCGCAACTGGCAGGTGCCGCTGGGCCGCCGCTTCCGAGCGCTCAAGCTGTGGTGGGTGCTTCGCAGCTACGGGGCCACAGGAATCCGGCAGATGGTGCGCCATCACGTGGCCATGGCCCAGGAGCTGGCGCGCCAACTCAACGACGACGACCGATTCGAGATCGTCGCCCCGCACCCGTTCTCGCTGGTGTGCTTCCGCTGCCGGGCCGCTGACGAGACTGACGCTGGCGCACAAGCCGCAGACCGCGCCACCGACGCGATCGCCGCAGCGGTGAACGACAGCGGCGTGGCCTACCTGACCCCGTCGAAGCTGGACGGTCGCAGCATCATCCGGGTGGCCGTTGGCCAGTCCCGAACCGATCGCGTCCAGTTGGATCTGCTGTGGAAGGCGATCAGCGAAGCCGCCGTCTAGCCGGGTTTGGAGAGAATGCACGGGTACGTGCGCCTTCCTGTTGTTGCACCAATTGTTCCCCGCTCTTGTTCGCTGTCGCTCACGGGCCGCTCGGGCCACGGCTTCGCCTATCGGCTCAGCCTCTTGGTCAGCCAATCCAGCTCATGGTGTGGGGTCGCAGGTCCCCAGCGCGGCCAGCAGCCGGTCATTCTGGGCGGGAGTGCCCAGGCTGATACGCACGCCTTCGCCCTCGAATGGGCGAGTCACGAGCCCCTGGCGCTCCAGTCGGACGAACAGGTCCATCGCCCCGTCGCCGACCGGCAAGTACACGAAGTTGGCCTGGCTCGGCACGACCGGCCAGCCCTGCGCTGCCATCGCAGCGTTCACCCGGTCGCGCTCAACCAGGATGCCGGCGACCCGTTCGGCCAGCTCGGCAGCCGCCTGCGGCTCCAGCGACGCCAGCGCTGCGATCTGAGCGATGCCGCTCACGATGAATGGCAGGGCCACCTTGTCGAGCGCTCCGATGATGCCCGGGTGCCCCACCCCATAGCCCACCCGCAGGTTCGCGAGCCCGTACGCCTTGGAGAAGGTCCGCAGCACCAGCGCATTGGGGTGCCTCGGCAGGATCGCCTCGATCGGGTCGGCCACTGCAGGGTCGGTGACGAACTCCCGGTAGGCCTCGTCGATCACCACGATGACATCGTCGGGCACAGCGGCCAACAGCCCCAACAGCTGTGCCGTCGTGCAGACGGTGCCGGTCGGGTTGTTGGGCGTCGACAGCACGACGATCTTGGTGCGATCCGTCACGGCTGCAGCCACGCTGTCGAGGTCGAAGACATGGTCGGTGAGCGGCACGGTGACGGCGCGGGCGGCCGAGGTGGCACAGAACACCGGGTGTACTTCGAACGAGCGCCAGGGGTACACCACCTCGTCGCCGGGGTCGACATAGGCGGCAAAGAGCTGCTGCAGCACGCCCACCGAGCCTGAGCCCACCGTGACCTGGTCGAGCCCCACACCGTGCCGGTCGGCCAGCGCTTCGCGCACCTCCATGCAGCGGTGGTCGGGATAGCGATTCATGCCCAAGGCCGCTTCGGCGACCGCCTTCGCCACCGACGGCAGCGGGTCGTTGGCGTTCTCGTTGGAGGCCAGCTTGATCGCCTCGGCCAGATCGTGCTCGGCGGCGGCCTGCGCAGCCGACCGGCCCGGCTTGTACTCCGGCAGGCCCTCCACAGCCGCCCTGGGTCGTCCGATCATGCGCAGGCTCTCCCGGTCTGGTGATGCGGCTGCATCAGCGTCGCGACGCTCGGCGGCAAGCTATCGCTTGTTGACCGGCGGCGGTTCGCCGCTCGCCGGCTAGAGGCGACGATTGGCACAGTCTCCGGGCGTGGCGGCAGCCCGGAAATCGTCGGCAACCTGGGCCATGGTGGCGAAGGTCACGCCCGGCTGGGACGCCATGTGGTCGATGAGCCGTTCGAGCATCAGCATGCGGCTGCCCCGCCCGATGCACTGGGGATGCATGGTGAGCACGAACACCCCGGCGCCGACACGTACGTTCAGATAATCGAACTCGGCCGACCACACGTCATAGACGTGATCGGGGGTGCGCAGCCCCTGGACCGTCGGCCCGTCGTAGCTGAAGTAGGGCCAGTCGTCGAGGATCCAGTCGAACGGAAGCTGCACCAGGTCCACCTCGTCGCCGAAGCGGTGCGGCCCGTCGGTGGTGGGCACATCGCCCAAGCGGCACCAGGTGGGCGCGTAGTCGTTGCGGGCCATCGAGGAGTCATAGGAGAAGCCGTGCTCCATGAGCAGGCTGATCCAGCGGTCGCCGCAGTTGCCGCCCGGCACCCGGTGCCCGACCGGCGGGCTGCCCGAGAGCCGTTCCAGACAGTCCATGGAGCGGGTCAGGATGGCCCGCTCGTCGGCTTCGTCGCGCTTCGACGACGGGGCCTCGTGGCAGTAGCCGTGGTAGCCCACCTCGTGACCGTCGGACACCACCCGGGCACAGACGTCGCCGAAGGTGTCGATGGTGTGGCCCGGGATAAACCACGTGGTCGGGATGCTGCGTTCGTTCATCAGGTCGAGCAGCCGGTGCGCGCCGATCGTTGCAAACTCGCCGCGGGCGGTCAGGTTGGGCGACCGCGACCCACGGGGACCCGTCCAGATCGAGACTGCGTCGAAGTCAAAGCTCAGGCAGACCGTGACGCCGGTGTGGTGGCCGTTGGGCGGATGTTCGGAACTCATCCGCGGACCCTACCGAACCCCTCTCTGCACCTGCCGCGTCCTGAGCGGGGCTGCCAAGGAAGGAGACCGAACCTCAGATCACGGTTCGGCCACGTTGAGGTCGGCGGACTATATGAGATCTAATTTCAATAGATATTAATATATTTCGATTCTATCCTGCATCTGTGGATCGGGTACCGCGACACCCGAAGAAGGAAGTGCGGGAAGCACTTGCCGTTGCTCGCGCGGCCGGGTGGACCGTTATTCGCTCGCGAGGCCGCTCGAGTCACGCATGGGGAACTGCGGTGTGCCCGAGCGGAATATGCAGACTGTCGATTTGGGGCACTCCACGAAATGCGCAGAACTTCGCCGGTACAGTCAGGCGCAAGGTGACGAAGTGCCGGTGCGCACACTTGCCGAAGGATGGGACATGACGAAGCGATCAGCGCCGGTCCATGCGTTCATTGCTCGCACCCACGGCGTGAGCGTGATGGAACAGTCCGTTCTCGATGCGCTGTTCGACGCCGGCTGTGACGATGCCGTGGTCGGCACAGATCTTGAAGGCGACTACCTCGACTTCACACGCTCGGCGCCCACATTCGAGGACGCCGTTGCCACCGCGAGCGCAGCCGTCGAGTCTGTTTCCGGATTGAGAGTGGTACGCATCGAGCCGTACGACCAGCCCGACTACATGCTCAAGAGCGCGCAGGGCTGACACACGGCGTGGTGCGGCGTGCACCCGACGGGGGCTGCCGCTTCCGCCGAGGTTCGCAGCGCTCACGAGCCGCTCAGGCCACGGCCTCGCCGATCGGCTCAGCCTCTCGGCTGGGCGGTACGGTGACCCGGTGCCTGAATCGATCGACGCCGAAGCGGCGGAGCGACCGCCGCTGGCGGGGATGCGGGTGTTGGAGGTGGCCTCCGGCATTGCCGGGCCGTTCGCCGGTCGGCTGCTGGCAGGCGCTGGTGCCACGGTGGTCAAGGTCGAGCCGCCAGGTGGCGACCCTGCTCGGCGCCAGCCGGTCGACGATGTTCCGCTGCAGTCCGGCGAGCTGAGCCCGCTGTATGTGCATCTGAACGCTGGAAAGCTGAACTGCGCCGCTGACGGCGTGGACCCGTCGTGGCCCGACGTGGTGATCGCCAGCGACACCCTGGCCGGGCTTGCCGACGGGCCGTGGAATCCCCAGCGACTTGCCACCAGCGCTGCCGACGGCGAACGTGTGCCCAAGCTCGTAACGGTGACCGCCTGGGGTGCGGGCGCCGACGATCCGGGCGTGATCGCCGACGAGCTGCTGGTGCAGACCGCCACCGGATTCTTGGGCTTCAACGGCGACGAGGGTGCCGAGCCGCTGCGACTGCCGGGCTGGCAGGCCCAATATTGCGCCGGCGGCCTGGCAGCGTGGGCTGCCCACCTGATCCTGCGACGGGCCGAAACCCACATGGATGTGTCGTGGCTGGGCGCGCTGCTGACCGCCGTGGAATTGTGCTATTGCGACTCGCTGCACTGCGAGCGGCCGAGGCCGCTGGTGGGGCCGCACCCGCCCACGGCGTACCCATCGGGCGCCATCGAATGCGCCGACGGCTACGTGTGCCCGGGATCCCTCCGGCGGGACGACTGGGAAATGCAGTGCTTGCACATCGGCGTGCCCGAGTGGATCGATGATCCCGAGCTGAGCCACCGCCACCGCAGGGTCCGCCACATCGACAAGATTCGCGAGGTCATTGAGCCGTGGTACGCGGCCCGGACCAAGCGGGAGCTGTTCCAGTTTGCGCTGGAAACGCCATGGGCAGTCGGCATGGTGATGACCCCGCTCGATGCGCTGGCAGACGAGCACCTCGCCGAACGCGGCTTCCTCGGCACCGTCGAGACGCCGTCGGGCTCCGTGTCCGCCCCGATCCAGCCGTTCGCCGCTCCCGGCTTGCCGGTGCGGGCCCAACGAGTCAGCGATCGCGGCGCCGACCAGCTCCCCGCAGTCGCGGCCAGGGCGGCCCGCAGTTCGACGCTCGAGCCTTCGACGGCCGCTGACGCAACCCCGACGGATCGCTCAACGCCAGCCGACATCCCCGCCGCCAAACTGCGCCCCACCGGTCGTCTGCGGGTCATCGAGATGACCATCGCCTGGGCTGGCCCATACATCGGCAACCTGCTGACGCCGCTCGATATCGACGTCATCAAGATCGAGGCGCAGAATCCTTTCGACGGCTTCCGGACGCAACGGCCCTACGACCATGGCATGGCGCCGGGCCTCGAGCACCTGGTCCATGACAACCGCTTCTACGAGGCAGGCGGCCATTTCAACGCCGTCAACAAGGGCAAGCGAGACTGCGTGGTCACCCTGGCAACGCCCGAAGGCAAGGCCGCGTTCCTTGAACTCGTGCGCAACTGCGACGCCCTGGTTGCCAATTTCTCGGCCCACGTGCTGCCCCAGCTCGGGCTGGACTTCGAGACGCTGGCCGAGGTCAACCCCAGCATCGTGCTGGTGCGCATGCCCGCATTCGGCGTCGACGGTCCCTACTCCGGCGCGGTCGGCTTCGGCTCGATCATCGAGGCAATGGGCGGGCTCGGGCAGCGGCAGGGCTACGAGCATGAGGGCGCCCGCATCTCCAACATCTACTTCCCCGACCCCATCGCCGGCATCGCTGCAGGGTTCGCCCTGCTCAGCGGCCTGCACCACGCCGAGAGCACCGGCAAAGGCATCGAGATCGACGTCTCCCAGCAGGAAGGAACCTGGCAGCACAACGGCGAAGCGCTCGTGCTGGCATCGATGGCGGGCCGAGACATCGGCCGGATGGGCAATCGGGAGCCCGGCGCAGCATGGAGCGGCTTCATAGAAGGAACAGACGGCTGGCTCGCCGTCGTCGCCGACGCAACCGAGACTGCGCAGGTCATCACAGACCTGCTCGAAGAGAGCGAGCCCAACGGCGGTGCCCCCACCCGAACCCGAGCAAACCTCCAAGCAACCCTGCGCCGAGCAGGCGCCCGCACCGAGCCTTGCCGCGACCCCTGGACGGCACCAGCACATCAACCCCTGGCGGGCCACATCGAGATCGTCGAGCACCCCATCACGGGTGCGATGCGACACATAGCCAGCCCCTTCGCCCTCGACGGAACCCGCCCTGCACAGGCAGGCCCCTCCCCCCTCTTCGACCAACACACCGACGAAGTCATGAACGAGGTAGCCGGCCTCGCCCCCGCCGAGATTGCCAGCCTCCGAGCCAACGGCCACATAGGAGGCGAACTCCCCCCTCCCGCCGAACTGGGCTTCGTCTACGACTGAGCAAGCCGCCGAACGCGCCACGAAACAAGGGGTGTGCGTGGGTAGGGGCGGCCGCGCGCAGTTATGCGGCGCCCCTGCGACCCCGCGAGCCAACAAAGAGCGCCGCATCTGTTTGAAGCACGGGCGCCCCTGCCCTCGTACACCCCGGGGCGACGTCACACCTGCGGACTACCGTGCTCGAATGCAGATCGAACCGTTCCAGATCAACGTCGCTGACGAGCAACTGGCAGACCTCAAGGACCGCCTGACGAGAACCCGTTGGCCCGAAGCAGAGCCCGTGGACGACTGGTCCCAGGGGATCCCGCTCGCCTACGTCCAAGAAGTTTGCGACTACTGGGCCAACACCTACGACTGGCGGGCCCGCGAAGCATCCCTCAACCGGTTCGACCAGTTCATGGCCGAAGTCAACGGCATGGACGTGCACTTCATCCACGCCCGCTCACCCGAGCCCGATGCGATGCCCATCGTCATCACCCACGGCTGGCCCGGTTCGGTGGTCGAGTTTCACAAGGTCATCGAGCCCCTGGCCGACCCGGTCGCCCATGGCGGGAGTGCGGCCGATGCCTTCCACGTGATCTGCCCGTCACTGCCGGGCTACGGCTTCAGCGGCAAGCCGACCGAGGCGGGCTGGGGCGTCGAGAAGATTGCCGACTGCTGGGCCGAGCTGATGGCCGGCTTGGGCTACGACCGCTTCGGCGCACAGGGCGGCGACTGGGGCTCCGCAGTCACCAGTGCGCTGGGCAGCCGTCACCCTGACGTGTGTCTCGGCATCCACTTGAACATGGTGATGCGCGGCAGCCGCCCGAAGGACCGCGAGCCGAACGAGGAGGAACTCGGAGCGCTCGCGGCTGCGAAGCACTACAACGACTGGGACTCGGGCTACTCCAAGCAGCAGTCCACCCGGCCGCAAACGCTGGGCTACGGCCTCACCGATTCGCCTGCCGGTCAGGCTGCGTGGATCCTGGAGAAGTTCTGGGCATGGACGGACTGCGACGGTCACCCGGAAAACGCGCTGGGGCGAGACGAGATGCTCGACAACGTCATGCTGTACTGGCTGAACGCAAACGCAGCCTCGTCGGGCCGTCTGTATTGGGAGAGCTTCCGGCAGATGCCCCGCATGACGGTGGACGTGCCGACGGGTGTGGCGAAGTTCCCCAAAGAGATCATTCCGCCCGTGCGCGCCTGGTCCGAGCCGATCTATTCAGACATTCGCCACTGGTCCGAGATGCCCGCAGGCGGGCACTTCGCAGCGTTCGAACAACCCGAGCTGTTCGTCGACGACGTACGTGCCTTCTTCAGCCTGCTTCGATGAGCTGCGGGACGCCGAGGTCGGCGAAGAGTCGCGCCTGATGACAGCGGAGTGCGCCAAGCCGGTCCTACTCGGCAACACGATGGACCGGCCGTTGCTGGTCTCGACCCTCATCTCCTATGCGGCGCGCAGCCATGCTGACACCGATGTCGTGGCTGTCGACTCAGCCGGCGTCACGACGCGCAGCAGTTGGGGCCAGATCGGCAAGCGGGCGCACCTGCTGTCAGCCGCCCTGACCGCCGACGGCATCGCACCTGGCGAGCGGGTGGCCACGATTGCCTGCAACGACCACCGCCATCTCGAGGCCTACTACGGCATCACCGGGATCGGCGCAGTGCTGCACACCGTCAACCCGCGGCTTCACGACGACCAACTGGCATACATCCTCAACGACGCCGCCGACAGCATCGTGCTGGTCGACCAGTCCTTTGTGGACATCGCTGCGCGACTCGCTGCGCGCACGCCCTCGGTCCGCCGATGGGTGGTGCTCGGCCGTCCGGACACACCCGCGGGCCTGCCCGGCGAGATCGCATATGAGGACTGGATTGGCGGCACCGCGGGACCCGCCGCGTGGCCTGAGTTCGACGAGCGCTCAGCCGCCACGCTTTGCTACACGTCGGGCACGACCGGCAACCCCAAGGGCGTCCTGCAAAGCCACCGCTCGATCGTGCTGCAGACGTGGGCGTGCTGCACCGGGGACGGGCACGACATCCACTCAGGCCATGCCGTGCTCGGCGCCGTTCCGATGTTCCACGTGAACGGCTGGGCGCTGCCGTTCGCCACGGCAATGAGCGGCGCGAAGCTCGTGCTGCCCGGACCCAACCTGAACCCAGAAGCGCTCGTCGACCTGATCGAAGCCGAAGACGTCACGTTCTCGGCGGGCGTTCCCACGATCTGGCTGGGCGTCGTGCAGTACCTCCAGGACACCGGTCGCACCGTGCCGTCCCTGGAGAAAGTGGCAGTCGGCGGCTCGGCCGCGCCTCGGGTGCTCACTGACACACTCGAAGACGACTACGGCGTCACGGTCAGCCACGTCTGGGGCATGACCGAGATGACCCAGGGCACGTCGGGGCGCTTCACCCATCGAGTCCAGCGCGCCAGCCGTGACGATCAGCGAGCCCGCCAGGCGAAGGCCGGCCGCGAGCTGTACGGCATCGAACTGCGGGTGGCCGACGAGCAGGGCAACGCCTTGCCTCATGACGGGCACAGCGTCGGCGAGATACAGGCACGCGGCCCGTGGATGTGCGGCGCGTACTACCTCGGCGAGCTCGCCGAGCCCGATGCATTCGCGGATTCGCATCTGCCTGCCTCGGACGGCGGCTGGCTGCGAACTGGCGACGTCGGTGCGCTGGATTCGGAGGGTTACTTGACCCTGACCGACCGATCCAAGGACGTCATCAAGAGCGGCGGCGAGTGGATCAGCTCGATCGAACTGGAGAATGCCGCTCTCGCCGCGCCCGGCGTCTCGGCCGCCGCGGTCATCGGCCTGCCGCACGAACGCTGGGGCGAGCGCCCGCTGCTCATTGTCGAGCTGGCCGGCGGGGCGACGCTCGACGCCGACGCAGTGCTCGACGCCATCCGGCCGCGCGTGGCGTCTTGGTGGCTGCCCGACGACATCGTCGTTGCCGAAGCAATCCCGTTGACAGGCACCGGCAAGATCGACAAGAAGGCGCTGCGCTCGCACTACTCAGGACACGTCTGGCCGCAGCGCTGAGCCCTACGCGCTGACCAGCGCCGTGACAGCGCCGGTAACATGCCTGTCGGATCGCGCAGAGCGGGTTGCCCCGTTTGCGCACTGGTCGCTTCGGCGGCCTGAGGCACTGCGGCCGCTCCGGCGGCGCGAGGCACTGTGGCGTTGAGCGAGGTCACGAACCGCTCAGTGCCGAGGTTCGCCCCGTGTGCCGCTTCCCTAGCCCCCGTATCCCTACAGCGAGGTGTGAGTCATGGCTGCTGGTCGCACGACGTTCGAGAAACTGCAGAGGGACCGGGCCAAGAAGGCAAAGGCCGAGGCCAAGCGCGCCAAGCGCATGGGCAAGATCCCCCAGAGCGGACCGCTTGTCGCCGAGACGGACGAGCCCGATGGCACTGGCGCCGTGCTCGACGGCAACCTCGACGAGGAACTGTCGGCCGCGGACCTGATTCGTCTCGTCGAAGAGGTGCAGAACCAGTTCGACAACGACGAGATCAGCTTTGACGAGTACGAGGAACGTAAGATCGAGCTCCTCGCGCGCCTTCCCACCGACTGATCACGTCGCCATTGCGACCACGGGCCGTCGGGCTCGTTCTCCGCTAGAGTGACTATCGTGAAACAAGTCACTCCCCCGACCACTGCCCGTGTCTCGCGGCAAGCATGGAAGGTGCTCGGCGCGACGGCGCTCACCAACTTTGTGGTGGGACTCGACCTGTCGATCACCAATGTCGCCGTTCCTGACATCGGTCGGGAGTTCATCAGCGCCAGCACCGCTGACACCTCATGGGTGCTGACCTTCTACATGGTCACCTTCGCAGGCTTCCTGGTCGTGGCCGGACGCTGGGCCGATCGGTTCGGCCGCCTGCGAATGCTCAACATCGGCATCACCTGCTTCGTGGTCGGCGCCGGATTGGCCGCTGCGGCACCCTCGCTGCCGATACTCATCGTGATGCGCGGGCTGCAAGGGGTCGGCGCGGCGATGATGGCCCCGGCATCGCTCGGGCTCGCGGTCGCCGCGTGGCCCATCGAACGGCGCGGCACTGCGGTTGCGGTCTGGAGCTCGACGCTCGCGCTGTCGACCGCGGTCGGTCCCGTCGTCGGTGGCCTTCTCATCGAATACGGCTCTTGGCGCTGGGCCTACGCCCTGAATGTCCCTGTGGCCATCGTTGCGCTGGTTTGGGGCATCGCAGTGCTGACCGAGAGCGTGCGTCAACCCGAAGCCGGTACCCCTGACCTCGTCGGAGCGGCGCTGCTCGGCGGCGCGACAGGCGGCCTTGCGCTGGCAATCGTTCAGGGACAGGAATGGGGATGGGCCTCGCCGGCGGTGCTCGGCTTGCTGGTGATGTGCGCGGCGTCGATCGTCGCCGTTGCCCGACGCTCCGCTCGGCATCCGGCGCCCATCGTGCCGCGAGCGCTGCTGGCCGTCTCATCGTTCCGCATCGCGTTCACGTCGCTCTTCCTGTTCGGTCTCGGCTTCTTCGCGTCGCTGCTGGCCATGGTGCTCTACTTCACCGAGATCGCCGGATACTCCACCGTGACCGTGGGCGTCGCGATCGTCACGCTGCCCGTCACGGCTTTGATCTCCGCAAATGTGAGCGGGCCGCTTGCGGATCGGTTCGGATACCGCGCCGTCGTGATCCCCGGATTGCTGCTGTTCACCCTGGGTGCGCTGTGGCTTTGCGTGCGAGCGGGACCGGATCCGCACTACCTGTTCGATGTGCTCCCAGCTCTGCTGCTGCTGGGGGCCGGCATCGGTGCCGGGCCGGCCATCCTGAACGGGGCGGCGGTCTCCGAGGTCAACCCTGCGCACTTCAGCGTCGCCGGTGCGGTCGCCCAGACAGCACGCCAGCTCGCTGGGGCAATCGGCGTCGCCATCCTGGTAGCGATCCTCAGTACCAGCGCGTCGGGCGAGCCCACGATCAGCACCTTCCGCTGGGCGTTCGCCTACCTCGGATCGGCCGCAGCCTTGGCGAGCCTGGTGGCCACCCGCCTCCCGGCTCGGCCCTCTTCTGGCTGAACCCCGACATTTGGTACCTTGAATCTATGAAACGCAAGAGTTTCGGGCATATGGCGTGTCCGATCGCGCAGTCGCTTGAGCTCGTGGGCGAGTGGTGGACTCCCCTGATCCTGCGCGACACAGTGCTCTTGGGACTCTCCCGTTTCGATGACATCCAGAACAATCTCGGCATCGCTCCCACGGTGCTGACCAGTCGACTCAGCCACCTCGTCGAGAGCGGTCTGCTCGAACGGCGCCAGTATTCAGAACGCCCGCCTCGCTTCGAGTACATCCCCACCGAGGCCGCTCTGGACTTCAAGCCGGTTCTGGGAGCGCTGGAGAACTGGGGACAGAAGTGGGTGCCTCGCCGCCCGGCCCAGGCACACACCTGACCGTCGCTGCATGACAGTCAGTGCGTGTCGCTGAGAGGCTGAGCCGACAGGCGAAGCCGTGGCCCGAGCGGCCCGTGAGCGACAGCGAACAAGAGCGGGAAACGACTGGTGCGACAACGGAATGGTTCACCTATTGGCGCTTCCTCTTGTGCGGCTCGCACCAGCGCTTGGCGTTCGGGCGTCTCGTGTTCAGATGTTGCGGCGGTGAACCGAGACGGCGTAGTCGCCGCCGTCGAACGGGGCACCTTCCCATGTCGAGAAGCGGGCTTCGAGTTCCAGACCGTTGCGTTCGGCGAGTGCGTCGTATACGTGCAGCTGCATGTACCCGTCGCTGAGCTGGAAGCCCGCCACGAGCACGCCGCCCGGGTGCAGGTGCGCTGCGATGTTGGCGACCACGGCGGCTTCAGTGCCGCGTTCGAGGAAGATCATCACATTGCCCGCAGCGACGACGGCGTCAAACCGGCGCCGCCCGCCCGCTTCGTCGGCGATGACGGTGGCGGCGAGGTCGCCCTCGATCCATGGCAGCTCGGGTGCTTTGTCTCGTGCCAAGTCGAGCATCGCAGGGTCGAAATCGACCCCGACCACCGTGAAGCCGCGCCGGGCCAGCTCGATGGCCACGCGGCCCGTCCCGCAGCCGGCATCGAGCACGCTGCCACCTTGCGGGGTCAGCGAGTCGACCAGGTCGGCCTCACCGTGAATGGACTCGCCGCGCGCGGCCTTGCGCGCCCAGCGGTCGTCGTACTCGGCACCGCGGGGAATGTCGCCTCGTTCTGTCCAGCGGCTCAGCGGTCCTCCCAGTTCGGATCGCGCCGCTCAGCGAATGCAGTAGCTCCTTCGATGGCGTCTGCCGATGCAAAGACGTCCTCGAGCGCCGGCTGTTGGAACGCCCAGAAGTCGTCCTCGGCCACGCCCAGCACGTTGCGGATCAGCGCCTTGGAAGCGCGCACGCCCTTGGGGGCGTTACGGGCGATGCGCTCGCCGAGTTCGACGGCCACGTTGACTGCCTCGCCCTTGGGACAGACCCGGTTGACCATGCCGTGTTCGTGGGCAACTTCGGCGGTGATCGGCTCAGCGGTCAACGCCATCTCCATGGCGAGGCTGTAAGGAAGCTGGCGTGGCAGGCGCAGCAGCGCGCCGGCACCGGCGAACAGACCCACGCCCACCTCGGGAATGCCGAGCATCGTGCCCTCCGACGCCACGATGAGATCGCACGACAGCGCCACCTCGAGGCCTCCGGCCAAGGCGAAACGCTCCACGGCGGCGATGAGCGGCTTGGCCGCGCTGCGCTCGGCGATGCCGCCGAAGCCGCGCCCCGCCGGGTTCGGCATCGCGTCGATTCCGCCGCCGCTGACGAACGCCTTGAGGTCCATGCCGGCGCTGAATCCCCGCCCAGCGCCGGTGATCACACCGACACGAACGTCGGGATTGGCATCAAGGGCGTCGAGCGCTTCTCCGAGCGCCTCCGACAGCGCCATGTTGAATGCATTCATCGCATCCGGCCGGTTCAACGTGAGGATCTGCACGTAACCGCGCTGTTCGACCAGGACCAGGGGTTCTTCGCTCACCGAAACTCCTTTATCGAAGCGGGCGCATCGGTATGCGCCCGAAGGTCACACCGCCGCAGTGGCGCCAGGGCCCCGGCAGCGGTTCCGGCGCCGACAGTAGCCTCGCAGCGCGGCCAGGGGCCAAACGGATCCCCGACGCATGGGCTCGGTCGGAGGGCGGCATGGACGGCGAGGGCACGGAGAACCCGGGTACGGCCGGGGGCGACTCGGCGGCGGACGGTGTCGGCGACCTGCTGGCCCGGATCGAGATGGCGGAGCCTGCCGAAATTCCGATGCTGGTCCAGTTGCTGGCGCGCACGCCGGAACTGCAGCAGGCCCAGGGAGCGAATGCACTGCGAGCGGCTCGAGCGCTCAGCGTTCACGGCGGCCCGCAGATGTTCTCCATCGCTGGCGAGCTGGCTGCGCGCGCTCACCGCGAGGGCGTGCCGGGCGCCGGTGCCGTCTTCGCCGAATGCGCCGACAAGATGAGCCTGCTGAGTGGCAGGCCCCAGCAATTCGGGACCGTCGTCACCACGCACCTGGGCGACTTGGCGCTGGCACCCGTCGACGGCAGCGTCGACGACGAGGCCCGCGCCCGCATTGGCCTGCCGACATTGGCGCAGCGCCGCACCGAGATCGACCGTCGCAACCGTGAGCTCGCTCGCGAGCGCGCCGAAGAAGGCGGGCTTCCGCCGGGTCAACGCCTATGCCGCGTCTGGCGCGATCCGAGCCCTGCATTCCTCGAAGAGCGGCTCGAGGCGGACCCTGCCGGCTGCTGGGATGACGGCGACGAGCTCACCTTCGCCTGCCGCAGCGATGCCGCCGGCGTGCTGCCCGGACCGGTCATCGAGCTGCCGATGTGGCGGGTCGGCGGCGACAGCAGTGACGGGGCCAGCGACGGGGCTCACAGCGACCTGTGGGCGCTCAGCGTGCGCATCGAACGCCTCCCCGAAGCCGTGATCGGCTATGGCTTCTGGCCGCTCGACGACGCCGGGAGCCTGCTGGGCGGCCAGCGCGGCCCGGTGCCGCACCGGTTCCGCGGGCCCGAGGCACCCGCCGAATTGCCCTCGCACCCCGACGACGAGCTGCGCGGGGAAATCCGGGAGCACACCGTCGACAGCACGTCACTTCGCTCGAAGCGCAAGGTGACGGTGTACCTGCCGCCTCAGCACTCCCACGCAGAGCCCTTGCCAGTGCTGTATGCCACTGACGGCGGCATGATCGGCCCGTACATCCGCCGGCTCGACGCCGGCATCACCAACGAAACGGTGCCCCGCTTCGTGCTGGTCGCCGCACACTCCGCGCCGATGGGCGGTTATGGGAATGAACGGGCCATGGAGTACCTGCCGGGCTTCGACAACGACCGTTTCGACCGCCACCAGCGCTTCTTCGTCGAAGAGCTGGCCGCCTGGGCTGAGCAGTCCTTCGGCGTCTCGGGCGACCGCAGCCAGCGCGGCGTGTTCGGCGCATCCGACGGCGGCGGTCACGCTCTCGCCGTCGGTCACATGCACCGCGACAAGTTCGGTCACGCCATGGCGTATTCCACCGGCATGCCGCCGAACGAGCAGATGAACTGGAACGCCGCCGAAGCTCCGTTCGTGCACCTGTGTGCCGGCACTCTCGAGGGCGGTTTCCACCAGGCCACCGAGGCGTGGGCAGCATGGCTGCACTTCGCAAAATCGCCGCACGACTGGACCGAGCGCGTCTGCGGCCACGACCTCATCCAATGGATCGAAGAGCTGCCCCGCGCTGTTGCACGCGCCTGGGGCTGAGCGGCTGGCCGCGGGGCACTGTGCGCATGACGAACCAGTGGTCTGGGAACCGTTGGGCATCTCCCCCACGCCGGATGGCAACGTGATCGACGAGTTGGTCACCGTGGACGGTCACCTGCAGCTCGACGGCGTCGGCATCGCATACCGCAAGATCTCTCCTGGAGACACCGGCACCGGGCACCAACACGGCCGCGCAAGCCCCGTGATCGTGATGTTGCACGAGGGCCTCGGCAGCATCACCCAATGGCGGGAACTGCCCGAAGTGCTGGCGCGCCGATGCGGGTTCGACGTCATCGCCTACGACCGCAGCGGCTACGGACGCTCAGACCCGGTGCCCGAGACCTACAGCGACGGGTTCATGGAGCGCGAGGCCACCGAAGTGCTGCCCGCAGTGCTCCACGAACTCGGTGTCCGCTCGCCCGTGCTCATCGGGCACAGCGACGGAGCATCCATCTCGCTGATAGCAGCGGGACTGGAATCAGTCGTGCCGCTCGGCGTGGCCGTGATCGCGCCGCACTCGTTCATCGAGGACGTCTGCATCGATGGCATTCGTGCCATCGACAGCCAGCGCGAGCCGGTCATCTCCGGGCTCGCCCGTCACCACGACCACCCGCGCCTCGCATTCGAACGTTGGCGAGACGTCTGGCTGACCCCGCAGTTTCGCGACTGGGACATCAGGCCGCTGATCGAGCGCATCGCCTGCCCGGTCCTGGTGCTTCAGGGCGAGGGCGACCAGTACGGCACCGAGGCGCAGGTGTCCACAATCGTCCGCTCAGCGCCTGATGCCAGGGGCCACCTGCTGGCCGACTGCGGCCATGTCGCTCATCGCGACCAGCCCGAGCGGATCGCCGACTACTTGGTGGAGTTCGTCTCGGAGTGCGTGCCTGCGGGTTCGTGACCGAGCACGGTCGCCAGCGCGTCAGAGGCGATCACATCGGGCGCCTCGAAGGGCCCGAAGTGCCCCAGCCCGTGATACGTGATCAGCTTCGAGTTGGGCAGAGCCTCGTGCGCCGGCACGCCGATGTCCTCAAAGGTCATCTCCAGGCCCTTGCCGATGACCACCGGAGTAGCGCTGCCCTCCAGGCGAGCAGTGGTCGAAACCCATTCGCCGTCGTAGGTCGCTGCCTCGTCCGCGGCGCGGCAGCGCAGCCGCACAGAGCCATCGGGCAGGTCTTCGAATCCGTTTGCGAGATAGCTCGCCAGCGCATCGGCCCGCACGCCGCCGAAGGGCGGGCGGGAGGCGAATCGCTCGAAGGCTTCGCCCCGTGAGGCGAACTCCTCCCGGCGCTTCGTGGTGAGAGCGATCAGCGGGTTCTCACCCGGGCCGAATTGATCTTCGAGACGCCACACGACCGGCTCGTAGCCGTACATGCGCCCGATGGTGCCGGGCCGCAGCGTGTCGGCCAGCAGCAGAGTCGCCGCGCCGATCGAATGGCCGACACAGTCCAACTCCCCCTGGGCGATCCCCAAGTGGTCGACGATCCCCAGCAAGTCGGCTGCCAGCGTCGTCCACAAGAAGTCCCGATCAACGGGCGGCGGACTCCAGCCGTGGGCGCGAAGGTCAGGCGCCCAGACGGTGAAGTGCTCGGTCAGGCGGCTCGTCAGCGGTCCGTAGGTTCGGCCGTTGAAACCCGTGGCATGCACGAACAGCAGCGGCGGCCCATCGCCGCCCAGGCAGTGCAGTGCGAGCTCGACTCCGTCGGCCACTTCGACCATCTCGGGCGCCGGCACGCCACCGGCAGGACCACTCATGGCTGTGGGACCCATGTGCTAGCCATGCGCGCATGAGTACTACAGACACCGGAACGGATGCTGACACACCACCCGATCTCGAGTTCTTCTGGGACCCGGTGTGCCCGTTTGCATGGATCACGTCGCGCTGGGTCGAAAAGGTGGTTGCCCAGACCGGCTACACGGTGGACTGGCGCTTCATCTCGCTGCGCGTCCTGAACAAGGACCGGGACTATGCCAAAGACTTCCCGGCCGGATATGAGCGGGGGCACACCGCCGGGCTGCGGATGCTGCGGGTCGCCGCCAAAGTACGAGCGGATCTCGGCCGCAACGTCATGGGGCCGCTGTACGACGCGATGGGTCAGCACTACTGGGAGATGCCGAAGGGATCAGGCTTGCGGGACCGCATCGGCACCGCGGAGCACACCGCTGGAGCGCTGGCCACCGCCGGACTGCCGACCGAGTATGCGCTCGCAGTCGACGACGACTCCTGGGATGCCGAAATCGAGGCGGAAACCGAGCTCGCCCTGAGCCGCACCGGGCGTGACGTGGGCACACCGATCATCACGTTCGAGCCGCCCGACGGATTGTCCTTCTTCGGACCGGTGATCTCGCGAGTCCCATCGGACGAGCAAGCGGTGCCGTTGTGGAACGCGGTCATCGAGCTGGCCCGCTTCCCCGGATTCGCCGAACTGAAGCGATCACTGCGCGAGGCACCGCAGCTCAACGTGCTGGGCACCGTCACCGATGCGCCCGAGATGGAGGATTGGGAAGCCGGCTCCCGCAAGGCACACAAACCGCGCTAGGACGATAAGGCCACCCTCTATCAGATTCCTCCACTGCATCATCCGGACACTTCGCGGGAGATGCCGCTAATTCAATTCTCGAATGCAAGATTCCTGCTAGTCTCCGGTCCAAGCGCCTAGATGCAGGCGAACGAGGTTCAATCATATAGCCAAATGAGGTTCTCCCGAATACATGGATACAGCACCTGCCAAAATAGATACTCATCGCGACGCGACTGTGAAAATAGACAAGCTATCATCCGCCTCTGACGCGTATGCGCTGATCGAGTCTATTCGGGAGTTGAGTTCGGAATCTACTGGGCCGATACTGCTCGATTTCAGAAGCCTTGCACAAAGCACTAAACAACGACTTGATTCTCACTGGACTGAGATCATTGCTAATGAATTACTCACAGAATTCGTGGATGTCGACCTCATTGTCAGACCGCCTTCGAACCCTAACGGTCGTCGAAATCTTGAACGAACAGGCTGTGCGTTTGCCATCAAACAAAGGCCGTCATCCACGACACATATAGATACGAATCACCAGACAGAGTCATGGCCCGCTGTGGACTGGGAGCGGACCTGGTCGCCGCTCGACTCCAACTTTCGGCAACGAATCTTTGCGACCCAACACGAACCGGATGTACTCATTGACGGCGAGTTCGTAGTTTTCTTGAACCCGCACGCGTATGCCGGCGCCGAGGATCTGGACCACGAGTTGACCGGCAATCAAATCCACAGATGGATTTCACAACTTGTGCGATCAAGGCGTGAGTGGGTTTCGAGTGCTCACGAGCTGGAGAGTCGCGTACAAGCGCAGCAACGACTGACTCGGACTCTTGGCCGAATCACCTACGAACTTGTGTCCAATCTGGCGTACGCATTCTGCAGTCGCAACGTGGTGGTTCACACCCGCGACGGCTTGCTGCAACGGTCCTACGTGCAGCTGTACACAACCCGCGGCGGCAGAGATAGCTTTGACCGGCTGCATTTCATCGCGGCTGATACTGGGTTCGGCATCGTCGCCACCCTGCTACCCAAGCTGGCTAAGGCCACGGATCTTGAGCAACCGGACCCGGCAGAACTCATCCGGCGCTTGATTTCGAGAGCGCTGCCGCCCTATGGACGCAATGGCGGCAAGGGTTATAGGAGGATTACAGAGATCCTACAAGAGCACGGTGGCGACCTGTATCTGACTACAGGTTCAGTCCGCACTAGCGGCGAACCAGAGACGATTCGTGCTCATGCGCAATATCAAGGCGCGGGCGAAGCCCCCAAGTTGTCGGTGTGTGATGACCAACGGCTCGGCTTTCACGGCACGACGGCCCACGTGATCTTACGGCTCGGGCAATCGGAATAGGCACCTCTCAGCAGCCCTGGACCCTTGCATTAGCCCGCAGACAGAACCTGGGGAGGACAACCTTGACGCGAGCTATGTACGCCCGCTTGACACCCACGCGAGTCGTGCTTGAGAGCACGCCCGCAGCATTGCCGGGAGCCCTGCTATTCGTCGATGTTGACACCCGGGACCCGCAGCACATCTCCGATTCCTTCGTCCAGTTGCGTCGGTTATCAGCGTCAGGCCTCGGCAACGTCGGTACGGTCGTGGTCCGTTGGCCGGGCACATCTGCGCCCGATGATGCCGAAGCGGTCGCGGCGCTGGAGGACCTCGACAGGCAGTTGGGCGAGTTGCGTGTCGCAGCAGCCACGGGCGTAGCCAGCGCAAACATCGGCGACAGCCACTCGATCCGATGGTCGGCTGTCGATAGCGATCGCCGGTCCGGCTCCGCCTCTGACCGCGAAGTCGAACTTGCCTCCTTGATAGGCAACGGCCGGGCGCTGTGGCAGCCCGAGCAATACCACTACCGCTTGCCGAGCGGGCGCCACAGCGGCAGTTTCGTGCGGCTGGCGGATGCTGTGAGGACGATCCGCGACGCAGACGTGCTTGCGTGGTGGCTGCTGGGTGACGTCGCAGAGGCCACCGGGGTGGTGATCGATACGTCGACCATCGTGCCGATTGTGCTAGCGCTACGATCTCAGTGCGCTGCAGCCGGAATCCAGATCGGTGGAATGCAGTCGCTGCATTCCTATCCCGCAACGCTGCCTGAGTTCACCAAGGCGATCCGCGAGGTATCTGTAAGTAATGCGCCGGTACTGGCGCTGTTATCGGTGAGTTCTACCGGCACGCTCAGGCAACGGCTCGCGACAGCGCTGCGGAGCATGGTCGACGATCACTGGCGCATGCACGTGTTCGTGGACAAGCTCGGCACTGGTGCCACCGATTTCGACGGGTCTTTGGGGGACCTCGTCGGGAACTCATGCACCTGGTTCTGCCCTGAAGTCGTCGACTTCCGTCGCAACGAGTCATCGGCGGAGTCGTGCTCGCTGTGTAAGTCGGACAAGCGCTCGCGTGTCGTTCAGATTGATCCGCGTTCCTTCGACGGTTTGGTGCTACCCGACCCCGAACTGGTCATGCCCGACATCAGGTTCGCCGAACGGTCGCGGGACTTCTGGCGCATATGCGACGACGCTGACGCGCTCGCGCTCGACGTTGAACCTCACCCATCGAGCGCCCCGTTTCGGCCCCATAGGTTCACGATGGGCGTCCGAGTCGACTTCGATCCGCTGCTGACCAGCGCAGACGTCGAGAACACAGTGGGCCCGAACGGACCCGCTGACAGCACCGACGCGAGTGCAGAATCCTCGCCGCTGCAAGATGCCGTGTCCGATTACCTCAGAGGATGCACCGAGAACGACCCCGCCATGTTCCTCACACAAGCACAACTGTTCGTTGGGATCGCCAGCGAATTCCAGCGAGCCGAAGGGGCCGGAGAGCACTTCTTCCGCAGTGTGCTTGAGGCAGTCGCGCCCGGAGTCGATGTGTGCTCAGTGGCTGCTGACGTTGAACGCATACCCGACGACATCAGTGCCCAGATTGTCGAGCGTGAACGAATCTGCATTGTCTCGCTCGGTGTGGTGACCGGCGCGTCATTGCACAGCATCCTCGCGTGCATTCAGCACGTCCGAAGGCAAGCCCACCGGCCCGCCGCAGAAGTCGGAGCGTTGACGGTGCACCTGCGGCCACCGTCACATCGCGAGCGAGAGACAATTGTCAATCCTTTCGGAAGCGGTCGCTTCTTGGCGGTGTACGAGAGCCTGCTTCCCTATGGCCGATCGCCGATCAAGGATGAACAGGACTATCTCAACTCGTTGAGCCACTGGCCCGAAATCGAAGCGTCGGAGTATTACCGCGCGAGACTGGACTACTTGCGCGAGGGCCTGCTCGACGCCCGGGAGAACATGGGAATCTTCTGGGCCATGGACAAAGACGATCCGGTGGTAATGCGTCCCGGCAGCTGGTACGGCGAGTCTCTGTCCGGTCTTGCGAGCTTGGTCGCCGTAGGTTCCGCGGTACAGCGACGGCGACACACGCAGGCATCGCCCGGAACCGTGCCCGAATGGCGGCAATTTGAGATCCCGTCGATCTTCCGCTCTTACTACGACCCGTTCATCCTGGCTTCGCTGATTCGATGGCTGCAGCCCGAGGAATGCTGGTGGGGCCGAGACGTCAACTCGAGCGCCCAGATTGTGCAAGAGCTGCTGAATGGCTACAACTCAGAGGCCGATCGGCGGCTGATCGTGGGGGAACTGTTGTTGGCAGCCGCTCTTGGAAAAGTCCCCACTCCCGCAATCGCCGTCCTGCGGGATAGCGCATCAGCCATGGTCAACTCGGTCAGCAGCGAGTCGGCATCGAGTGCACTCAAGCTGGGTCTGGCCATCTTGGACAGGGAATACGCCGAACCCTCGGTCTGACCCGCAGTCGCACGTGTTCACGCGGGGCACTCCCAAGAGACGACGCAGCCGCCCAAGTAGTTGAGCCCCAGCGATGGACGCTCAGAGGCCATGGCGAACTCGCGTCCGGCTCAGGAATCGAGGCGGTAGGCGTCTGCGTGAGGCTTCATCGGGCGCGCCAGCCACGTCGGGCGGCGGAGCCCGCCGGGACCGGGAGCCGGTCGTGTCATGGCGAGCCACTCCTCGTACGCGGCCCGGGCGCGCTGGGTATCGACCACGACGTCCCCATAGCGATCACCGGGTTCGGCGGGTCCCACACGCACCCGCTGATGCCAGCACTGCATGCCCGAAATCGGGTCAGGCTGCACCGAGAACGTCAGGTTCTGGTGCACGCCCGTGTCGTTCCACCACACCCGCTCAGAATCGGGATCGTCAGAATCGAATGGCGACATCGACCCGGTGCGCCGGAGCTTCCACACTGTGCCGTCCCGCTGTATTTCTGCGGGACCACCGGCCCACGACCTGGGTCGGGCGGCATCAGCAGGGCCTCTCGCTTGCGGCTCAGCCTCAGGCTCGGTTGCGGGGTCGAGCCGCCAACGGCCCATGTGGTGCGAGGCCGCCACAACACCTGGGCGAATGCCCTCGGTGCGCCATGCCGAGATGACGAAATGGCCGATGCGGGTGCTGATCCGCACGAGGCCTCCCATCTCGATGCCGAGCGCTTCGGCATCTGAGGGGTGGATCCACAAGGGATGTCGGTGGCTGATCTCTGCCAGCCACTTGGCGTTCGCCGACCTGGTGTGGATGAGTGTCGGAATGCGGAACGTCGGCACCAGAATCCGCTCGTCGCCGGCAAGATCCAACCGCTGCCAGTGCACGTGGCTGGGAATCCAGCCAGGTGTCGCGTGCTCGGGCCAGCCCCACTCGGCCAACGTCGTGGAGTACAGCTCGAGCTTGCGCGACGGCGTCGGGAACCCTTGACGGGCCGCTCCCGCGACCTGCACCGCCACTGAACCGTCCCCGAGCGGGGGCAGTGACATGGCTGCGCCACGGACCGAGTCGCGCACCGGCCGGTAGACCGCGTCATCGCCGAGCGCGGTGCCGGTCAGCTGCGGTGGCTGCACGACGCGCTCGTGGTGACCGTAGGGATCGCCTCGCACGGCGTAGGCCCCGCGATCGCGCATGAACTCGAGCGGTGACTGGCCCGCAGCCGCAGCGTCGTCGGCCAAGCCCGGTACCTCGTCGGTGAAGATCGCTTCGTAGTACTCGTCGATGCTGATGGGCTCGCCGGGCCGCGACGGGCTCTCGAACCACTGGCGGATGCCGAGCGAGCCATCGGGATCGATCCGCCACGACAGGTCGATCCAGAACTCGTTCTCCTCCCAGACCTCGCCCGGATTGAACTCGTGAGTGCGCGTGTCGGGGCCGAGTTCGCGGCCGCGCAGTTCGGCATACCGGCGCATGACCGGCTGACGGAAGCCCAGCCATTGGCCTGCGTGGGTCTCAAATGACGCCAGGTCGTGGCGTTCGGAGCCGACGCCCATCGGCAGCACGAAGTCGGCGAACCATGCTGTCTCCGACCACGTCGGCGTCAGTGCAACGTGGCAGCCGACCCGCTCGGGGTCGCTCAGCGCTTCCAGCCAGCTGAACCCGTCAGGGTTCGTCCACACCGGGTTGTAGACGCGCGTGAAGTACGTGTCGAGTTTGCCCCTGCCTTCTCGCAGGAAATGCGGCAGCAGGATCGACATCTCGTGGTGGCTGAGCGGGTACTCACGCGGCCACGACATCTCGTTCCAGTGCTCGACCGGCGGCGGACGCAGCGGCGGCGCCGGCTTCATCTTGTGCCAGCCCGCGCCTGTCGTGCCCCCCACCGTGCCAACCGACCCGGTGAGCACATTGAGCAGGAAGAGGCAGCGGGCGGTTTGCCAGCCGCCCAGATTGCCAGCCCCCGCGGCACGCCAGTTATGGGATGCGAAACGGCCGTGCGCCCCGCCGATGGCGTGCGCGATCTCGCGCAGTTCGTCCGCGTCCACCCCGCACAGTTCTGCTGCCCGCTCGGGGGTGTATTCCGCATACGCGTCGCGCAGGGCCACTTCGACCGACTCGAACGTCGGCGGCAGGTCAGGTCGGGTCTGGGCCAGGTAGGTCTGCCAATTCGTCCAGCGATGAACAAAGGCGCGGTCCCACGTACCGGCTTCGAGCAAGAGGTGGGTCAGGCTCAGCAGCAGGACCGGTTCGGTGCCGGGCCACGCCGGCAGCCAGTGGTCGGCCTTGGCGCCGGTATTGGACAGCCTCGGGTCGACACAGATGACCTTCGCTCCCCGTTGCTGGGCCTCGATGATGCGCTGGGCGTGCGGGTTGAAGTAGTGCCCCGCCTCGAGGTGGCTCGAGATCAGGAAGATGACCTCGGCATTTGCGAAGTCCGAGGAGGGCCGGTCATGCCCCATCCAGGTCGCGTAGCCCACCCGGGCGCTGGAGGAGCAGACGTTGGTGTGGCTGTTGTGCCCGTCGATGCCCCACGCGACCAGCACACGCTCGGTGTACCCGTCCTCGCCCGGTCGGCCGACGTGGTACATGATCTCGTCGCGGCGGTCCTCGACGATGGCCGCTCGGATGCGGGCAGCGATCTCGGTCAGCGCCTCGTCCCAGCTCACCCGTTCCCATCCGCCCCCGCCGCGCTCGCCCGTCCGGCGCAGCGGGTACAAGATGCGCTCGGTGTCATGAACCTGGTTGATGGTGGCGGGACCCTTAGCGCAATTGCGTCCCCGGGATGCAGGGTGTTCGGGGTTCCCTTCGAAACGAGCGACTTCATCGGTGTCGCGGTCGATGTAGGCGACCAGGCCGCACGCCGCTTCGCAGTTGAAGCAGGTCGTGGGCACCAGCGTGTAGTTGCGTTCCTTGCGCTGCGGCCACGAGGCGGCGTCGAGCTCGGTCCAGTGATGCCACTGCGCGTGCGGTGGCGCAGCCGACAATCCCGTTGCTCCAGGCTGCACGCCCGCTCCCATCTGCTCCGGTGCCGTCACGACAGCGGTACCGCCTGGGCCGCACGCAGGAATTCCCGGTCGTGGCGCCACAGCCATGCCAGGACTCCCGCAGCGACCACCGGGACCCAGGCGAAGATCGCCGCGTTAGCCCTCACGGCCAGGAAGGCTCCCCACACCGCGCCGCCTCCCAGCACGGCTTCGCCGACCAGCCGGCCGATGAGCGCAAGAACGGGGCGGTCCGCCCACATCACGCGTCCCCGGCACTGGCGCAGCAACAACGCGGTATAGGCAGCGGTCAGCACAGAGAACACCGCTGTCGGGCCGATCAGCACCACAAACCAGGCAGAACCCCCCCAGAGGCCCGCGATGCCCCACAGCGTCACCAACGCAGCGTCGGCCATGATCACCCACGCACCTGCGGTGATCCAGCTGCGAAGCCGTCCCTTGGCGAACAGGTACCAGAAGCGCTCGGGCCGCTTCAGATCTGCGATGAGCAAGACGCCCGTCACCGCCAGCGCGACCAGGGCGATCACGGCTGGACCAGTGGCGACCGCAGCACGGTCGTCCCAGCCAAGCAGCGCAGCAGCGGCAGCCCACAGCATCACACCGGCCGCCACGCCCTTGGTGACCATGTAGCCGGCCACCTTGGCGCCCCAAGGCTCGTCATGGGCCACCGTGTAGGCCGTGCGTGCGGCCGGCGCAGGGCTCGACGTGGCCGGCCAGGCTGCGCTGCCGGTCCAATCGGCCCAGATCAGCCCGTCGTCGGCCACGGGGCGGGCCAGCGGATCCAAGGCCTCGGGCACCGTGCCCGCGTAGTGCACCTTCGGGAGGGTGCGACGCTCGGGCGCCCGCACCGGCAGCTCCTCGCGCTGGATTCGAACGGCGGCCGCATCATCGGGGTCGTCATGATCGACCACCGTGATGGCTCGCGTCGGGCACACGCTCACGCATGACGGCTCCAAACCGACCTCCAGCCGGTGCTGGCAAAAGTTGCATTTGTGCGCAGTTCCGGTCGCCGGCGAGATGTACAGGGCGTCGTACGGGCATGCGTTCATGCAGCCCTTGCAGCCGATGCAGCGAGAATCGTCGAAGTCCACGACACCGTTGGAGGCCCGAAACAGCGCACCGGTCGGGCAGATCTCGATGCAGGGGGCATCGTCGCAGTGGTTGCAGCGCATCACGGCGAAGTGCCGCTGCGTCTGGGGAAACTCGCCAGTCTCGACGTAATTGACCCACGTCCGATTGACGCCGAGCGGCACGTCATGCTCGCTCTTGCATGCCACCGTGCACGCGTGGCAGCCAATGCACGCGCCGCTGTCCAGCAGGAACCCGAGACGCGTCACGGCTCAAGGTTCGCACAAGAGGGCGCCGAGATGGCGCCACGTCGGGTCTTGGCGTCGGCCGGAGGCGATTGCGGGCGGCCCAGCACCGATTACCCAAGGTCGCGCGCGGCGCGCCTATGGTGAAAAGCGACGTATCGGGGGAACGCATGAGTGACGAGGCTGCCAACGGCGCTGCTGAGGGCGACGAGATCATCCGCCTGAACGACGTGTACAAGATCTTCGGCCCGCAGCCTCGGGGCAGAGCGTTCGAGCTGGCCCGTTCGGGCGTGCCCAAGAACGACGTGCAGCGGCTGTCGGGCCACGTCGTCGGTCTCACCGATGTGAACTTCTCGGTCAGGCGCGGCGAGATCTTCGTCGTGATGGGACTGTCCGGCTCCGGCAAGTCCACTGCCATCCGGATGGTCAACAAGCTGCACGACGTCACCGCCGGCGAGGTGCTGGTGGACGGCGTCGACGTGCAGAAGCTCGACGGCACCGATCTGCAGCAGTTCCGGCGCGAGAAGATGGGCATGGTCTTCCAGCATTTCGCGCTCTTCCCTCACCGCAGCGTGATCGACAACGTTGGCTACGGGCTCAAGGTGCAAGGGATCGGCCGCGACGAGCGCAACCAGGCGTCGTTGCAGGCATTGTCGCTGGTCGGTCTGGCTGCATTCGCCGAGCATCGACCCGCCCAGCTCTCGGGCGGCATGCAGCAACGCGTCGGCCTTGCCCGAGCGCTCGCCTCGGATCCGGACATCTTGTTGATGGATGAAGCTTTCTCTGCGCTCGACCCGCTGATCCGGCGCCAAATGCAGGACGAGATGATGGACATCCAGTCCCGTGTCCACAAGACCATCCTGTTCATCACGCACGACCTCAACGAAGCGCTCCGCATCGGCGACCGTGTTTGCATCATGAAAGACGGCGCCGTCGTGCAGATCGGCTCGCCCGAGGAGATCCTCACCGAGCCTGCGACCGGCTACGTAGCAGAGTTCATTCAAGACGTCGATCAGGGGCGTGTCATCCAAGCACACGAGGTGATGTCCGAGCCCCGTCCGATTCCGCCGGATATGTCGCTCAGCGACGCGCTCACGCTGTGCCAAGACATCGCGGGCCGGTTCTGCTGTGACGCCGACGGTCGGCCGGTGTCGTTGCTGACGGCGGCCGATGGCCTCCGTGCCCGAAGCATGGGCAGCAATGACCTCGTGAAAGCGTTGAGGTCCGATTTCGACAAATGCAGCCCCGATTCCACGCTCAATGAGCTGTACGCGGCCGCAGGGCGCGGACTGTCCATCGCTGTGGTGGACGACGACGGCAAACTGATCGGCAACCTCGACCCTCGCCTCATCATGGAGGAGATGGGTCGCGTCGAGCAACTCATAGAGGACTTCGAGCGGGAGGTGTTCATGTGAGCGCGACATCGGCAACCGGGGCCAGCGCGCTGGCGCAGGCCGACGGTGCGCAGCAGCAGGGGCACTTCATCGACCGTTTCATCGACACGGTCACGAGCCCCGAGGCCGGAGATGTAGTCATCGACTGGCTCCAGGCGGGAATCGAGTGGCTGGTGCTGATCGCGCTGTTCGCGATCCCGGCGCTCATGGCGGTCGGCGGCATACTAGGCCGACGTTGGGGCGTCGCGAGCGGCGGGCTCCTGGGGCTGCTGGCGGTGCTGTGGTACCGGACCCGCCCCAATGAGCTCATTGCGTCGGGCAGGCGCAAGTTCGCTCAGGAGGGCGAACCGATCGAATGCGTCAACGCCATCGTCGACGAGGAAGGCGAATTGCGGGAATGCAGTTCGGGTCTCACGTCGCAGCTGCGCCAGAACACGGTGCTCGACCAATGGACGATCCCCGTCGGCGACTGGGGCGAGCAGACGGTGCGCTGGGTGGAGAACAACCTCGACGCGACGCTCCAAGTCATCAAATGGCCATTCTCCAGGCTTCTCGACCTCATCGTCGACCAATGGCTCGTGCAGATGTCGTGGGTCACCGTGTGCCTGATGGTATTCGTCATCGGCTGGCTGGTACGGGGCTTCGCAGTGGGAGCGATGTCAGCAGTGGCGCTGATTGGCTGCGGCCTGCTGGGTGCGGAGTACTGGGTGGAGACAGCACGAACTCTCGGGTTCATCGCTGTAGCAGTACTCCTGTGCGTGATTGTGGGCATCCCGGTCGGCGTTCTGTGCGGTCGCGTCGACGGTGCGTGGACGGTGGTCAGACCGGTCTTGGACGCCATGCAAGTGGTGCACTCGTTCGTGTACATGCTGCCGTTCATCTACTTCTTCGGGATCGGCTTTGTGTCAGCGACCATGGTCACGATGACCTTCGCTCTGCCACCGCTGATCCGGCTCACCAATCTCGGCATCCGACAAGTGCCTGAAGACGTGGTGGAGGCGGCCCGCGCCTATGGCGCTCCGGAGCGCCGTGTGCTCTTCGACGTGCAGTTGCCGCTGGCTCGTCCGGCGATCATGACCGGTCTCAACCAAACGCTGCTGCTGTCGATCTCCATGCTCGGCATCGCCGCCATCATGGGCGCAGGAGGCTTGGGCCGGCTGCTGTACCAGGGCATCCAGAACCAGAACATTGCCCTTGGCGTTTCAGGCGGCCTGGCATTCTTCTTGGTGGCCGTGGTACTCGACCGGATCAGCCAAACCGACGCCGACAGTCGCAATCTGATGTCACGTATCGTCACAGCTTGGTCCAATCACCGCACACCCGAACGGCTGATGGAGGCGGCTCAGTCTGCCGCCTCCGAGAAGGCGTCCAGGCTCGCCGAGGAGCCCGAGGCGCCCGACGAAGAGTTCGTTGCGGCGTCGGGCCGCGAGCGGACTTCGGTCATCGTTGCTGGCGCAGCAGCGCTGGTGATGCTGGTCGCGCTGCTGTTGCCGTGGAGCGTGGACGCCGGCCGAGTCTCGGCTTGGGCCCGATTCGACGACGCCGACCTGCGCACCGAGGAGTGCACCGGCGAGTGGGTGGACGCCGCCCAACTCGACCCGAGCGGCATCAGCGGAAGCACCTCGGAATTGGCCTGTACCGGCGAGACCCAATTCCTGTCCAACAGTTTCAACGGCGTGTCACCGTCAGGCGGCTCTTGGTACGGCATCTTCATGGCCGCACTTGCCCTGTCATTGCTGTCGTCAGCAGCCATGATGCTGCTGAGGCCCGGCTTGACGCCGCCGTGGTTCGGCCCACACGGAGCGGTGATGTTCGCCTCGGGTTCGATGGGGCTGTCGCTGGCGTTCCTGCTCACCAACCCACCGAGCGCCGCGGCAGTTCACGCAACGGGCATCGGGGTGTGGGTCGCCGTGGTGGCAGGGCTGGTTGCGGTCGCGGGCGCACTCTCCTGGCTCTGGAGTGCTCCCATGACGGCGCGGCGTCCATTGTCCGCCCGCATCGGCTGGGGCAGGCTGGCCGGTTGCGCCTTTGCCGTGCTGCTGCTGGTGATCGGGGTGTACTCGGGCTGGAGCTTCGACACCAGGGAGGGCTCAGTCATCGGTCCCGAGCTGCAGGCCGAACTCGACGCCCTCGAGGAGGAGGCACGGGCCCAGGCCCGTGAGTCGAACCAACTCTCCGCTGCGGCGGCGCAAGAGGAGGCCGCCGGAAACCTCGCGCGCGCAGAGGAACTGCGCAATGCCGAGATCGTGGCCAAACAGGCCGAGAGCGCTGCGAGCAACGAGTTCACTACGACGCGGTCGGAGGCCCAGCGCAAGGGCGACGTGATCTTCAACGGCTACCAGAGCGATGGCTCACGTCTGGGAATCTGGACGCTGCTGGCAGGCTTGGCGGTATTGGGCTTGGTGCTCCCCGCGATCGGGGTATTCGGCACCGACGAGCGTCTGCGCTATCGCTGGAGCACCATCGCGGGAGGCATGGGCCTTGCCATAGCCCTCGCGTCCGCTGGCTGGATTGGTTCGATCGCCCGTGTGGCGGAGGTGAACTTCGTGTCGGGCGTGGGCGCGGTAATCGCGGCGTGCGCCGGTGCAACGATCTTCGCCTCGAGCCGTGGCACCCTTGCGGAGTTCGAGCGAAACAAGGTGTATGGCGACGTCCCGGCAAGTACGCCGTGAGGTGTGGCGAGTCCGGGAGGGCGCAGTGTTTACCGAACACATATGCGCGGCCGAGCTAGGGTTTAGGGCACGCGAGGCGCCGGACTACGCTGCCATGCCGGGAGCCTTCGTCGAGCCGGGCGATCGGCGCCACACCAGCGTGGTCACAACACGGTGCGCCGCGTGACTCAATCTGACGTAGATCAGGGAGGATCTCCGCAATGCTTATGAAACGAATGTCGAAGCTGCTGCTCTTGCTAGCGGCGTTTGCCTTGTTTGCCGCTGCGTGCGGCAGCGACGATGACGGCGGCGACGAGACTGCTACTGACGCAACCGAGGCCCCGGCCTCAGCCGACGAGGACATGGCCGACGAGGACATGGCCGACGAGGACATGGCCGACGAGGACATGGCCGACGAGGACATGGCCGACGAGGACATGGCCGACGAGGACATGGCCGACGAGGACATGGCCGACGAGATGTCGATGACTCCCGGCGAGGGCGTGAGCGTCCTGGCCGGCCGGGCGAACTGGTCGAGCGGTTACTTCCAGGCAGAGCTCTACAAGCTGATGCTCGAAGAACTCGGCTTCGACGTCTCCGACCCCGCTGCGATCGAGCTCGGCCCGAGCAACGGCTACACCGCCATGGCCTTGGGCGAGATGGATTACTGGCCCAACAGTTGGTACCCAGGTCACCTCTCGTGGCTGAAGAACGAACTCCCCGACGGCTCGCTTGTGGAGGAGCACGTGTCCATCGTCGGACAGGAGATGGTCGCTGGCGGGCTCCAAGGATTCCTGGTGACGAAGGCATTCGCTGACGAGCACGGCGTCTACACCATGGATGAGCTCAACCGCAACGCCGACGCGATCGCCGCATTCGACGAGGTTGACGCTGTTCCCGGCAACGGCATCGCCGACATCTTCGGTTGCCCCGAAGACTGGACCTGCGACGACATCATCGAGAGCCAGATCTTGTTCAGCGGCTGGGACAACATCCAGCAGGTCAAGGCTGGCTACGACGCGATGTTTGCCCAAGCAGTTGATAATGCCGACGACGGCAAGGCGATGGTGATATACACGTGGACACCGACCTCCTACCTGACGCAGCTGCGTCCCGGCGACAACGTGTACTGGATGGGCGTCGAGAACGTGATCGACGACTCGAACCCACTGGGTGTCGAGGGTGGCGCGGCATGGAGCCAGCTCGGTGCCGACGGCAATCCGGTCAATGCGAGGATCGGTGAGGACGCTTGCCCGTCTGCCGCTACATCCGCCGACGGCCTGTGCCAGCTCGGCTGGATCGCTGCCGACATCCAGGTGACCGCCAACAACGACTTCCTCGATGCCAATCCATCTGCCAGGGCACTGTTCGAAGCCGTGACCCTGTCAGTCATTGACGTAGCGCTGGCCAACGTCGACCAGGACGGTGGCACGCCGCCACGAGACATTGCCATCCAGTGGATCGCCAACAACCGTGGGACGGTCGACGCCTGGCTCGACGCCGCTCGCGCAGCTGCGTAAGCACTTGCACATACCCGCTGCCCCTACGGGCTAGCGGCTGAAGCAGCACTCAACTGAGGGTGCCGGGCCTCGGTCCGGCACCCTCAGCGCGTCAGCGCAAGCCTCAGTCCTCGAGTTCGGGAAGTGCGGGAGGGGCGTTGGACGCCGACACGCGTGCCATGCCACCATCCACGACGAGCGTCTCGCCAGTGACGTAGCGGGATGCATCAGATGCGAAGAACAGCACCACGTCCGCGATGTCGTCTCCGTAGCCCCAGCGCTTGAGCGCGATCTGGCCAGCGAGATCATCGATGAGCCCGGGTACGTTGTTGCGTGCCTCCTCCCAGATGGCCGTCGCGATCAACCCAGGTGCAATCGAGTTCACCCGGATGCCATCAGGGCCCCAGTCGGCAGCGAGGGAGCGTGTCATGGCATCGACGGCACCCTTGGTGCCGGCGTAAGCGACGCGACCGAGCGGGCCGTGCACACCGGCCACCGAACTGATGTTGATGACCGAGCCGCCGCCACGGGCGATCATGGACGGGGACAAGCCGATGCTCAGCATCACCAACGACCTCACGTTGATCGAGAACACCAGGTCGAAGTCGGCCTCGGTGAGCTGCCCCGGCGTACGGCGCATGGGAATGCCGGCATTGTTCACCAAGACATCCACGCCATCGACCTCGCCCAGGATGCGCCTGGCCAAGTCGGTGCCTGCACCCGCGGGAGCCAGATCGGCCGTCAATACCACCGGATCATGGGCCAGTTCGGCCGCGACACGGTCGAGGTCCGAGGTCGTCCGACCCGTCAGCACCACCTGCGCCCCCGCCGCGTCCAGCGCTCGGGCGCTGGCCTCGCCAATGCCCCGGCTCGCTCCGGTGACCACGGCCACCTTGCCGTCCAAGCGGGTGGTCATGTCCTCAGCATTCTCTGAGTGCGCCATGCGCGCACAGTACTTACTGAGTCGATCTCACGCCCACAACGTGCTGATCGGCGCAGCCGTGATTCCTTGGCCGAGTTCGTAAGTCCGGGGACCGGTGTGCAGAACAACTCCGCCCGCAAAGCGGTCGCCGGCGCTCTCCCTGAGCCAGAGCAGATGTCGAGCGTCAGACCGGGACACCGCCGCAGCTGACTTGATCTCGATAGCGACGATGCGCCTGTCGGCAAGCTCCGCTATGACATCGATCTCGCGCCGTCCCTGAGCCTCACGTAGATGGTGCAGACGCGGGAACAGGTCGCTGACAGCCGACTCGGCTCGAAGCTGCGCTACCGCAAAGGTCTCGATGAGACGTCCGAGCAGATTTCCATCCGACATGACGGCTGGAGCGGTGACTCCGGCCGATGCAGCCACGAGAGCAGAGTCCACGAAGAACCGCTTCGGTGCCTTCACCAGCCGTGAGAGCCGATTCGAGGCCCATGCGGGCAGATCAGCCACAATCCGCAGGTCCGACAGAAGCCGGTGGTATGCGACACCAGTATCGCGGCTGATGTCGGCGGCCCCGAAGAGCGTGGAGTCGGTCGCCATCCCCGCAGAGTTGAGCGCATACGCCTCGATGAAGCGCGTCAGCTTCACCGGGTCGCGGCCGGCTTCCAACGCAGGTGCATCGCGCTCGGAGACATGCCGGAGATAGGAACGCAGCCAACGCTGCCGCGTGCTGTCGGATGCGGCCAGCGCAGCTTCGGGAAAGCCGCCTCTCAGTGCCAAGGCAACGTAGCCCCGCAGGTCCGGGGCAGGATCGGCCGGTATCAGCGGCGCACCGGCGACCACGCGATCGACCAGAGGCATCGTCAAAGTGCCCAGCTGCTCCGACACGGTCAACGGGTGCATGTCGACTGTCACGAGCCGCCCAGTGCCTGGCCACATGCCGTCGTCCGAATGCGAGCGCACCGAACCGGTGACGATGAAACGGCCCGGCCGCGGGTCGGTATCCACGGCTCGCTTCACGGCGCCCAGCACAGCGGGCACGGCCTGCCACTCGTCGAGCAGGACGGGTTCGGCCAGACCCGCCAGTGCGGCATCAGGGTCAGCACGAAACGCGGCTGCTTGAGCATCGTGATCCAAACGAACAGACGAAGCGGCATGCTGAAGCGCCGTAGTGGTCTTGCCGGCGGCGCGTGCGCCCACGACCAACACTGCGGACAGGTCGGCGAGCAGTTGTTCGATCAGTGGATCTGTCAAGCGGTGAACATAGCCGCGCATCGTGCCGAGCCTAGTGCGAAACAGACGCTGTATTCGTGCTTTAACGCGGCCCTAGCTAGTGATTTCACGCGTCGAGCACTAGTGATTCCACGCGGCATCGTCTGGCGAGATGGCACAGCAGCAGAAAGCGGTTCACCACCCTGAGCGGCAGTGCCAAGAGGCATCACCCATCGGCTCAGCCGCGATGCGAACCCTCATCGAGCTTGTAGCCGTCGGCCGCGACTTGCTCGATTCCACGATCGACGGGACTCGAACGATGCGCCGGGCAGCCTCTTCGAACGGATGCGGTTGACGCCGTGAGTTCTTGCGAGAGACCCCCGAGAAGAACGAACCCATCTCAGCCCTGACACGACCGAATCGAGATTGCTTCCGACGGCTCATGTCGCTGCCCTTCGAAGTCCGATATCTCCGGTGGCGAGCCTGCAACAGCAGAATCGCCGTGTTGCTGCACAGTTCGGTCAGGGAGTGTGCTCGGCGAGGAAGGCAGCGAACTGATCCATCGCTGCGCTGCGAGCGTCTCCGTCCATCCAGTCTTCGATCAGCGTCGAGTTCGGGGCCGCCTCGTGGACGATCCGCGACGACGACTCCGGGTGATACAAATCGCCGCCGAGCAGCACCAACAGCGGCGTCTGGACCGTTGCGACGAAGTCGCGGTCCACGTTGAACAGGAAATTGTCGCCGTCGTACATGTTCGAGCGGAACTGATTCCAGGCGGCCTCGTCTGCTTCGGGATGGTCTGCGCGGATGGCGCTCGCCCAGTCGTCGAACATGTCGTAGAACGCGTGACAGTTCTCGTCGAGCCCGATGGTCTGGAACAGTGTCGCGCTCACCACCCGTTCGGGCACTGCCTGAATGAGGCCCATGATGTAGGGGCCGCCGATGCACATGCCCGCCACATGGAATTGCTCGCAGCCGAGATGGTCAATGAGGGCGAGCTGGTCGGCCGTGTAGGTCGTCCAGCCATCGGTGCCCGAGATCGGGGCGGTCGAGCGGCCGGCATTGCGCTGGTCCATCGCAATGACCCGGTAGCGGTCTGAGAGCTGAGTGATCGGATTCCACGGTGTCGATTCCCAGAACGACGCCGCCGATCGCATCCCTCCCGGTGCGATCAGCAACAGCGGGAAGCCGGCGCCGTACTCGTCGTAATGAATGTCCACTGAGTCGCGTGTGAAGTTCGCCATGGTGCCATTCTGCCCGCAACAGCCCGATCCGGTCCTGAGAAGCGCCAATAGACGAACCCTTCCGTGTCGCACCAGTCGTTTCCCGCTCTTGTTCGCTGTCGCTCACGGGCCGCTCGGGCCACGGCTTCGCCTATCGGCGCTTGCTCTGAGGAGACCTCCGAGCGCGTCGCCGCGCTGCACTAACGTGCCTCGGCGATGATGCGCCTGACTACATCCGACGGTGAACACGCCGTGCTGCACGACCTCGGCGGTCACGGCACCCCGCTGCTTATGACGCACGGCAACGGCCTCAACGCCGGCATGTGGGCAACTGTCGTGCCTCACTTGGCAGACTCGTTCCAGTGCTGGGGCCTTGACTTCCGGGGACACGGTGCCTCGCGTCCCCAGCACGACGACATGTCCGTCGAGCGGTCCCGGTTCACCGACGAAGTGCTGGCCGCAGTGAACGCCTTGGGCGGCGAGCCCATGCTGGCCGTCGGCCACTCCCTGGGAGCGGCCAGCCTGCTGCTCGCCGAGCTGCGCCAGCCCGGGACGTACCGGGGGCTGTATCTCTACGAACCGGTGCTCGTGCCCTCCGAATTCCCCAGGCCCGACTCCGATCACGAGCTCGTGGTGGCATCGAGGCGACGACGCATTCGCTTCGCGACTGCCGACGAGGCATATGAGCGTTTCGTCTCGAAGCCTCCATTCTCGCGCTGCGAGCCCGAGGCCGTGCGGGCATACGTCGAAATCGGCACGTACCCCTCCGGCGACGACGCAGTTCGGCTGTCGTGCTCCGGCGACACCGAGGCACGCATCTACGAGGCCAGCGTGCCCGTCGTCTACAGCGATTTCGCAGCGGTGACGTGTCCGACAGTGGTGGCTCGCGGCGATTCCTACGCCCAGTGGAACGAGATTCCGCCACAGGTCGCCCAACCCATAGCCGAATCGCTCGGCAACGGTCGCCTCGAAGCATTCGCCGATCTCAGCCATTTCGGCCCGATGGAGAACGGCGAACTGGTCGCACAGTCCATCCGCGCCCACCTGGGACCGTTGGCTACGGCCTAGCCGCGGGCGCTACACGCGGCAAGCCCAGCGCGATGCAGCCACAGGCACCCGTCGTAGGGCCGCGTGTGCGGCGAGCAGCACGCGCACACAGCGGGACGACTTAGGCAGCAGGCAGCACGTCGGGGTCGAGGTTGTAGAGCTCGAGGACGTTGCTCCAGACCATCTGTTCCTTCTCATCGTCAGGGACACTCGCGAGAATTTCGTCGAGGATCGGCTGCGAGTTCGGCCAGATCGAGTCGTGGTGCGGGTAATCGTTGCCCCACAGCAGATTGCCGACGCCGATCGAGTGCCTCGTCGCGATGCCTTCCACATCGTCCTCGAAGGTCACCCAGAAGTTCCGGTCGAAGTACTCCGACGGCTTCATGGTGAGCTCGTCGGAGACCTCCCACGGCGTGCGGTACGCCGCGTGGTCGAGGCGTTGCTTGAAATGGCCGACCCAGCCGGTCTCGTACTCTGCGCAGACGAAGCGCAATTCCGGGAATCGCTCCACGACGCCTCCGCAGATGAGGTCGATGATCGTGTTGGCGATGGTGGTATGCGCCAGCGTGTAGCCCTTGAGATGGCCCCCCGGTGTGCCCCAGTGTGTGGGCATGCCGCCTTCGAGGCTGGACCCAGTGAAGATGTGCATGGTGAGCGGCACGCCAAACTCCTGAGCGCGTGCCCAGAACGGGTCGAAGTCCGCATGGCAGTACGGCTTGGCCGGATCGATGTGTGCGGGGATGGCGAATCCGCGCACTCCCAGCTCGGCTGAGCGGTCGATCTCGGCGATGGACCGCTCCATGTCGGGCAGGGGCAAGCATCCGACGCCGATGAGCCGGTCGCGGTCCACCGAGCAGTAGTCGAGCACCCAGTCGTTGTGGTTGCGGAACGCAGCGTCGCGCACTTCGTCGTCGGGGATGGCGAAGGTGAACATCGACAGACTCGGATACATGACCTCGCCGACGATGCCGTCCCGGACCTGCTCGTCGAGCCTGACGGCCGGGTCCATGACGCCGGGATTGAAACCGTCGTAGCCCTGCTCGATGCGGGCGTGCGTGGCAGGGTCGGACAGGCTGGCCCCCGCGATGCCCAGCCGGCCCACCGGCACCGGCCGAATGCCGCCTGGCAGCACGAGCCATGTGCCCGGCTTGTCGTTGTGGCCCTTGCTGATGAAAGGCGCCCGTTCACCGAACCGATCAGTCAGTCCTGCATAGATCTCGGCCGCCTCGACCACATGCGAGTCGCATGAGTAATACCGCATCGCTCTCCCCTGTCACAATGGGCGGGCCGAGCAAGCTCCTGCGGCGCTCAGCCTCGCGCGCTGGCCACAGTACCAGTGCTTTCCTAGCCAGTTTCTTCGCCGTCACCGATGCGCCGTGGTCCCCCCCGCATCGGCATCTGCCGACTCGAGGACAGTTGGGCGGCGAGCCGCCCGCAAGTGTGCCCCGTCACGGCCAAGCCCGCACGCCGGGTCACCGCGGGTGCGAGCGTGCTCGGTGTGCCATCGTGTCGTCATGCGTGCATTGGAAGTGCAATCCCTGACAGGCCCAGCCGGCGTTGCCGTCGTCGATGCTCCCGAACCGGTCGCCGATCCCGATGGTGCATCGGTCATCGTCGACATCGTGTGCGGCGGGGTGTCGTTCCCCGACCTGCTGCAGAGTCAAGGTCTCTACCAGTACCGGCCAGATCCGCCGTTCCGGCCGGGAATCGAGGCCGCAGGCGTGGTGCGCACGGCACCCGACGACTCCGGCTTCGCAGCCGGTGACCGCGTCTGCGTATGGTCGAACGGCTGCTTGGCCGAAGTCACGGCTTCGGCGCCCCGTGACCTGTTCGCGTTGCCCGATGAGCTGTCGTTCGAAGAGGGCGCTGCTCTGGTCATGAACTACCAGACGGCCGTGTTCTGCATGATCGACCGGGCTGGCTTGCGCGAGGGCGAATCGGTGCTGGTGCTGGGGGCGTCAGGCGGCGTGGGCACATCGGGTATCCAGGTGGCGAAGGGAGTCGGCGCTGGTCCGATCATCGGATTGGTGTCCACCGAGGCGAAGGGTGAGATCGCTCGCGCAGCCGGCGCCGATCACATCGTGCTCATCAGCGACACTTGGAAGGACGAAGTGCTCGAGCTCACCGGCGGCCGAGGCGTCGACATGACCTACGACCCGGTCGGCGGGGATCGTTTCCTCGACGGCATCCGCGCGCTGGCACGCTTCGGTCGGCTCGTCGTGGTGGGCTTCGCTGCGGGCGAGATCCCGACGGTCAAGGTGAACCGGTTGCTGTTGCGCAACGTAAGCCTCGTGGGCGCCGCTTGGGGCGAGGCCGTTTACGCTGATCCGACGATCCCGGCCCGCATCCATGAACGCCTACTGACGATGATCGAATCCGGCACCGTGAAGCCGCCGATCGGACAGGTGCTGCCGTTCGAGCAGGCAGCCGAGGCCTACCGGCTGCTTGATGAGCGCGAAGCCGTCGGCAAGGTGCTGGTGCGCATGCAGCCGGGCCCCGCGGAAGCGCAGTAGGTTTGCATTGTTGGAATCTGTGTCACAATTCAGCACTCAGCATCCGCCCAAGATGGGAACCAGAATGAAAATTGCTCTCAAGGGTTTATCGGCTGCATTCATTGCAGTCTCCTCATGTTCGCACTGACTGCCCAACCAGCAGCAGCCGAATCGGGAAATCTCGAACCTGAGAAGAAACAGCAAGATGCAGACGGCAATGCGCAGGATGATCAGAATTCAGAGAATCCCCCGGATTCCGAGTCGTCCGACGGGTCTGAGCCACCTGAGGCAGGCCAACCCGAAACGGACGAGAATCAAGGCGCGCCGGGCCAGAACGAGGCGGACGACTCCCCTGATGGGGCCCCTGAGGATCAAGCCGAGGATGAGAACTCCGAAGAAGGCACCGAGGCCAAGAACGACGAAGATAATGAAGACATCAATACTGATGAACATGAGGGGGGATCCACCAGCAATCGATGAGTTCGAGCCACCAATAGGACAACAGGACGTTTGCTGGTGGATATTCGACTCAGGCTGTGGCGAACGACCTAGTACCGGTTATCACGACTGCGGCTCCTTATACATTAGCGAAATAGGCTATACACACAACGCTGATAACACTGGTTACACTTCTATCCATGTCGTCCCAACATGGTTTCTGCGTCACATGTCCAGAGTCGGCGACTATGCCTTGGCTTGGAACGCAATCAAGAACTGTCTCAAGGTTCACGGGCCGGCAGTGAAGGTCAGAAGCTGGAAATCAATCAAGCAACAATTTAAGTGTCACGCTCTCTCTCCCAGCGGTGTCGGAACGGGACCAACATGGGATCTTGAAGGAAAGCGAAGCGCCAACCGTAATCCTGCTGTATGGGCGCGAACGCGATGCAACTGGTGAGCAACAGTCACACCTTCTCAATTTAGCAATGCAGCGAATCGACAGCGCAAGACAGTTGTACCGATCGTTTCGGCGTCACATGCGCTCGCTTGACAGCTACGCGAAGATCGCTGTGTGGACAATTGTGCAACCTTTCTGCACTCTCTTCTGGGTCAGCATTGTCACGATTCGCTACGCCGATCTCATGGATTGGAAATGCTATGAGATATATGACTCACCGAACACGCTACTCAGCTGGTCGATTGCGATATGCGGGATGCTCTCCTCGACAATATCTGCCTCGTGGCTGTCATCCCGAAAGGTTCTCATTGTCAGTGTCTGTTCCCTGCCGTTGCAGTTGCTTTTCTGGTACTGGCTGCTCGCTGCACCTTGGGTGAGTTGCTGAACTAGTGCAGCGTCCATTACATGGACTACTCGATTGTGACAGTCTCTGGGCCAGCGGAGAGATCGCGGGCGAGTAGGGCCATCGCGACGGCGACGTAGGCCGCGTCTTCGCCGACGTTGTGGCCGCCTGGGCCTTCGCTGCGGGCTAGGGCCTGCGCTTCGTTCTCGACCGTGACGAGGCCGAAGCCGATCGGTATGCCTGTGGTGAGCTGGGCGGCCATCGCGCCCTGGGCGGCACCCTCGCTGACCAGCTCGTAGTGCGTAGTCTCGCCGCGGATCACTGCGCCGATGGTGACGATCGCGTCCACTTGGCCGGCCTCGGCAAGCAGCTTTGCCGCCAGCGGGATTTCGAAGCAGCCGGGCACCGTCACCTCGGTCGTGTCGGTGACGCCGAGCTCTTCCAGTCCCCGCTGGGTGCCTGCTGCGAGCCGGTCCACGATGTCGGGATTCCATGTTGCCCGCACGATGCCGACGCGCAGGCTGCTGCCCGAGCCTGAAGGCGGCCTGCCGGCCCGCTGATCGCCGCTTGCCACGCCTGCACGGTACCCCCGCAGTTGGCGACGGCGACGCGCCTACGCTGGGCCGATGACAGGCGCCCGCGCCCGGCTTGCGGCCGACATCGGCGGCACATTTACCGACATCGCACTCGAGGTGGTCGGCGGCGGCGCTCCGGTCCTTCACACCACCAAGGTGCTCACTACCGCTGACGCGCCCGCCGATGGGGTGCTCGACGGCGTCCGCAGCGTTCTTCGCGAGGCAAACGTTGTTCCTGGCGATGTCGAGGTGTTCATTCACGGCACAACGCTCGCCACCAACGCCCTCATCGAGCGTCGCGGCGCCCGCACCGCACTGCTCACAACTCAAGGCATCCGCGATTCGGTCGAGATGGCGCACGAGAACCGGTTCGAGCAGTACGACCTGTACATGCGCCGGCCGGAACCGCTCGTGCCGCGCAACCGGCGCGTCGGCATTCCAGAGCGGCTCGCCGCCGATGGCACGGTGTTGATGCCGTTGGACGAAGGCGCCGTGCGGGCCGCTGCGTCTTCGCTGGCCGCCGATGGCGTCACCAGCGTTGCCGTCGGCTACCTGCACTCGTACCTCGACGCCCGACACGAACAGCTCACCGCCGAGATCCTGGCCGATTGCTGGCCTGAGGCGACCGTCACCCTGTCCAGCGAGGTTTGTCCGGAGATTCGCGAGTACGAACGCTTCTCCACTGCGTGTGCGAATGCCTACATCGCACCGCTCATGCGGCGCTATCTGACCGATCTGGACGCGCGGCTGGCGGCCCTGGGCTTGGGCTGCGAGATGTTTCTCATGACCTCCGGCGGCGGGCTCGGCACGCTTGACGAGGCGCTGCGCTTCCCTGTCCGGCTGATCGAGAGCGGCCCTGCCGGCGGCGCATTGCTGGCGTCGCAGATCGCCCGCGGCCTCGACTGCGAACGGGCCCTCAGCTTCGACATGGGCGGCACGACCGCCAAGCTGTGCATCGTCGAGGGTGGCCATCCCCGTACGAACCGGGAATTCGAGGTGGGCCGCGAGTACCGCTTCCTGGCGGGCAGCGGGCTCCCGTTGCGACTGCCGGTGATCGAGATGGTCGAGATCGGTGCCGGTGGCGGTTCGATCGCCAGCCTGGATGCGCTCGGGCGCATCAGCGTCGGGCCGGCCAGCGCCGGCTCCGAGCCAGGGCCCGCTGCCTATGGGCGCGGCGGCGTCGAGCCCACGGTGACCGACGCCGACGCGGTGCTGGGCAGACTGCTGCCGGAGCGATTCGCCGGCGGGACGATGACGTTCGATATCGATGCCGCCGCCAAGGCTGTCACCACCTCGTTGGCGGAACCGTCAGGCCTGCAGACGACCGTTTCTGCCATCGGCATTGCCGAGGTCGTCGACGAGAACATGTCGAATGCCGGACGCGTCCACGCGGCCGACCAGGGCAGCGATATCAGCCGCGGCACGCTGATCGCTTTCGGCGGCGCGGCACCGTTGCACGCTGCCCGAGTAGCGGCCAAGCTCGGCATCGACGACATCGTGGTGCCTGCGGGGGCCGGCGTGGGATCGGCCATCGGTTTCTTGAGAGCGCCGGTATCCCATGAGTCGGTGCGGACTCGCCACGCCCGCGTGAGCGAGCTGACAGTGGCGAACCTGGCCGAACTCCTCGGCGAGATGTCGGCAGAGGCCAACGCAATCGTCCACGCTGCGGCTCCCGACGCACAGACCGCCACACACGTACGCGCCCTCATGCGCTACCGCGGTCAGGGTCACGAGATCACCGTCGAGATTGACGCGGCAGCGCTGCTGCACGACGACCTCGACAGCCCGATCGATGGCGAGGTGCGCAGCCAGCTTCGCACTGCGTTCACGAAGGCTTACCAGCAGCTCTACACGCGCCACATCGGCAACCTCGAGATCGAGGTGCTCAGCTGGCTGCTCGAGGTCCGCACTCCGGGGCCCGAAGTCGCCTCGCTGCACCGCGAAGTCGCCGACGAGCCGGTCCACTCCCCCACGACCACGCTCGTGACCGACACCGCCACTGGGCGGGCAGTCGCCCACGCAGTGTTCGAGCGCGATTCCCTGACCGAGGGCGCGTGGCTCGTCGGCCCCGCGCTGATCACCGAAGACCAGACGACGACGGTGGTGCCTCCCGGAGGCGTGGCCACGGTCATGGCGGGCGGGCATCTGCGGCTCACCGGCGGCACGGCACCCAGCGGTGCCCGCCAGATCGCCGACGTCGAAACCGCACCGATGGGTGCGAGCCACGTCGAGGCCGAGCTCGATGCGGTTCGGCTCGGCGTGCAGTGGAACCGCCTCATCTCGGTGACCGAAGAGCAGGCGCGGGCGCTGGTGCGAGCAGCCTTCAGCACGTCGACCCGCGAGGCCGGCGACCTGTCCGCTGGCATCTTCGATCCGCAGGGGCGGATGCTCGCCCAATCGGTGACCGGCACGCCCGGCCATGTGAACTCCATGGCGTACTCGGTGCTGCACTTCCTGGACCGCTTCCCCGCTTCGCAGATGCGCCCCGGCGACATCTTCCTCACCAACGATCCGTGGAAGGGCACCGGCCACCTGTTCGACATCGTGGTGGTCACGCCGGCGTTCCTGCGGGGCGAGCTGGTTGCGCTGTTCGCCTGCACCAGCCATGTCGTCGACATCGGCGGAGCCGGTTTCACCACCGACTCCAAAGAGGTGTACCACGAGGGCCTGTACCTGCCGATACTGAAGTTCGCCACCGACGGCGTGTTCGATCCGAACGTGGTGGCGATCATCGAGGCCAACGTGCGAGACCCGGTCCAGGTCATCGGTGACATCCACTCACTGGCTGCTTGCAATGAGACCGGCGCTGCGCGTCTGGTCACGATGATGGACGAGTACGCCATGGCTGATCTGGATGAACTGGCCAGTCACATCATCTCGTCGTCGCGCCGGGCCATGCTCGACGCCATCGGCGAGCTGCCGAGCGGGAACTGGAGCTCGACGATGCGGGTAGACGGCATCGAGGAGCCGATCGACATCGTGTGCGCCCTGACGCTCACCAAGGACGGCATTGAGGTCGACTTCGCAGGAACTGGACCCCAATCGAGCTGGGGCATCAACGTGCCGATGGCCTACACCGATGCGTATACGTCGTTCGGGGTGCGGTGCATCATCGGCCCGGACATCCCGAACAACACGGGCTCGCTCGATGCCGTCCGGGTGCTTGCGCCCGAGGGCTGCATTCTCAATGCCCCTCATCCGGCCGCCGTGAACGTGCGGCACGTGATGGGCCAGTTGCTCCCCGATGCCGTGTTCGGCTGCTTGAGCCAGGTGGTGCCCGAACGTGTGCCCGCCGAGGGCACGTCGTCGCTGTGGAATCTGCTCGGAACGGGCATGTGGCAGCCGGACACCGGAGTCGCCACGACCAATCACTCCAAGACATCCGTCGGGAGTTCGGGCGACGAGTCCGTTCAAGCCAAGCTCGAGCGCTTCATCCTGATGAGCTTCCATTCCGGCGGCGCGGGCGCCCGCCCGCAGGCGGACGGGCTGTCGGCGACGGCGTTCCCGAGCGGTGTGCGCAACATGCCCGTCGAGGTGAACGAGATCGGCTCGCCGCTGGTGTTCTGGCGCAAGGAGTTCCGCACCGATTCGGGCGGCCCCGGCCGGTACCGGGGCGGGCTCGGCCAAGTCATCGAGCTGGAGAACCGCCAAGGGCGAGACTTTTCGATCAGTGCGACGTATGAGCGGACGGTGTTCGCGGCCCGCGGCCGACATGGCGGAGGCCCGGGCGCGTTGGGACGGCTGTCGCTTGACGACGGCACCGAGGTGCGCTCCAAAGGCCGCTCAGTCATTCCCGGTAATCGCCGCTTGATTGTGGAATTCCCGGGTGGGGGCGGCTTCGGCAACCCGGCCGACCGCAGCCCGGAGGCGGCGTCGCGGGACCGGCAGCTCGAATTCGTATCGTCCCAAGCTGATCCGGCGCAATAATCCCCATTGGCAACCGGAATCACCGCCGTTGCGGATGACCTGAGAAAGCACGCGACATGAACGCTTCAACCGAGACCGGCACCGCCACGAAACGCAACGAAGCCGATGAGGCGCGCCATCGCAGCGCTGCCGAGTTGGAGGCGGCGTTGCCGCGCATTCGCGAAGCGCCCGTCGGCGACGGCATCATCCAGCTCATCGTCCGGCGCCCTGCCGAAGACCAGCGAGAGGTGCTGAACGAGGCCCGCATCAACGGTGCCGAAGGCATCGAAGGCGACACGTGGAACCAGCGCGGGACGTCGCTGTCGGCCGATGGGGGCCCGCATCCCAACAAGCAGATCACGATCATGAACTCGCGCGCGGCCGAAGCGGTCATCGGCCCGATTGAGCGCTGGCCGCTGGCGGGCGACCAGATCTACGCCGACCTCGACATCGGCCACGAAGCACTGCCCGTAGGCACACAGATGTCGATCGGCACTGCCGTGGTGGAGGTCGCCGTCGAACCGCACACCGGCTGCGCCAAGTTCGCCGCCCGCTTCGGCCGCGAAGCCCTCCGCTTCGTCAACACCGGCGAAGGAAGCAGCCTGCGCCTGCGCGGCGTCAACTGCCGAGTCATCCAGCCCGGCACGGTCCGAGTCGGCGACTCGGTCACCCGCCTCTGAGCAGACTGTGCCCTGACTCGGCGCTCTGCCCCGCATCGGTTCCGTCCGTGCCAGGTCTGCGGCCATATGACTACGAACTTCTATATTATAGAACTCCATAGTCAGTAGCAGTGCAAAGGTACGGTGAGTGTCCCAGTCGAACCCGTTTACACCAACGTTCGGCACAGCGCCGCCAGTACTGGCGGGTCGGGCGGACGTGATCGGTCGCGTCTCGATGGCAATGGACAGCGGTCCGCGTCACCCCGACTACACCCTGGTGGTGACGGGACGTCGGGGCACGGGCAAGACCGTTCTGCTCGATGTCATTGCCCGCTCGGCGGCGGAGAAAGGCTGGCTAGTGCTGCAGGTAGCGGGGTCAGACCGCCCGGATCTTGCCGCCAACGTGATGCAACGGGCGCATGAATTAGTGCGTCCGGCATCGTGGGCCGCGCCCGCCTTAGGTTTCTCGCCGGAGGCGACGGGTTCGCCTGACGGGCTGCCAGACAGACCGGTCCCGCTGCCTGAGCGGGGCGACCTGCGCAGCACATTGACCGCATTGGCCGACCAGGCTTCCGCCAACGGTGTCGGCGTTCTGCTGACCGTTGACGAGCTGCAGGCCAGCGCGGCGAACGCGCTGCGACCGCTGGCCTCGATATTGCAGCATGTGACACGCCGCGAGGAACGACCGCTGATGTTCGTGGGGTGCGGTCTGCCCGATGTCGCTCGAACGCTGTTGTCCGATCCCGGCATGACCTTCTTTCACCGGTGCGCACGCGCGGAGACGTCTCGTCTCACCGACGACGAGGTGCGGTTCGCGCTGGGTGAGCCCTTCACCGCTGCCGGAGTCCCTGTCGTGGGCGCTGCCCTCGACGCCGGCATCGCAGCTGCGGTCGGCTATCCATTCATGATTCAGCACATCGGCTACGCCGCATGGGAACGTGTCGATGGACTCGCTTCTACCGGAGTCTCCGCAGCCGACATGGCTGCTGCCATCGACGTCGCCGACCTAGCGATGACACAACAGCTCGTCGAGCCGGTCTGGGTCGGTCTGTCGGCCAAGGACCGAGAGTTCGCCATTGCCATTGCCACGCTGGGCGGCGTCGCCGAAGTACGGGAGTTGGCGGTTCGCCTCGGTTGGTCGGCCAACACCGTGAACGCGTACCGTCGGCGCGCAATCGACGCCGGGATCGCCGTGGCGGCGGGCCGCGGACGGCTTCGATTCGCCCATCAGGCCTTCGAACGCCACGCCCGCAGCGAGCATGCGCTCGCCGACCACGACCACGACGCGACTTCGCAGAGCGGCGCATAGCGGGCGGAGGCGACCTGTTGAGAGGCCTACGGACCGAGCTGAGTGATGGGGACGACATGCACACCGTCGGGCCGGCGGTATGCGGCGCCGACCGAGGTCACCACCATGAGCCCGGCGAGGTCCTGAACACGGTGTGCGGCGATCTTGTGCCGCAGCCGCAGCAGTGAGACCGCGGCGCGGTCCACAACCTCGGCCGCTGGACTCAGCTTCACCTCCGCAGCAATCCAAGCGCCATCTTGGCGCTCGATGACTGCATCGATCTCCAAGCCAGTGTCGTCCCGGTAGTGAAAGACCTCGCCGCCCAGCGGCGCGCTGTAGACGCGCAGGTCCCTGACAACCAGCGATTCGAAGAGCAGCCCGAGCGTCTCAGGATCTGCCAGCAACCGTTGCGGCGAGGCGCGCAGCAGGAAGGCGGCCAGAGATGGATCGACGAAGTGCCGCTTCGCCTGCTTGCGCAACGATGCCCGAGACCGCAGTGTCACCGACCATGCGGGCTGGTCCTCCACTACGAAGATGCGCCGCAACGCATCCAGATACGCCCCGACGGTATGGCGGCCGGGCGCTTCACCGTCCATGTCCGCCGCCAGCTTCGTTTCCTTGGCCTCGGTTGACACGTTGCGCGCCAGCGACCGCAGCAGTCGCCGCACGGCCGCCGGGTTGTGCCGGACCTCGCTCGCTTGCGGGATATCGGCTCGCGTGATCTCGTCGATGTAGTCGCCCACTGCCAGGCGAGCACTCTCGTCACCCAACGAGAGTCCGCCGGGCCAACCGCCTGCAACAAGCTGCCGTACCAGTTCGCCCAGCCCGACACCAGGCCTCGGCAACGACGATTGGTCCTCTCCTTCGAAGAGTCGGCGCAACGAGACCGCGCCCCCCGAAACCCCTGACTCATACAGCGACATGGTTCTCATCAGGACCCGACCCACGCGTCCGGTTCCGGTATGACGGGTCACGTCGTCGGCGGGAGTGGCCGATCCGGTCAAGATGAACTGCCCAGGTTGCGCCCGGTCATCACATGCACGCCGCACCGGATTCCAGATGCCCGGAGCGTTCTGCCACTCATCCAACAGGCGCGGCACGTCGCCGGCCAGTGCCGAGGCCGGGTCGGCTGCGGCGAGCAGGCGCATGGCCTCGGCATCGAATCTGGCTTCGCTCCGGGCATGGTTGCGACCCGTCCACGTCTTGCCACAACCCCTGGCGCCTTCGATCAGCACCGCGCCACGCCGCCGAAGAGATGCCTCGATCTGGAAGTCGGCGACGCGCGGCAAGTAGCCAGGCATGGTGAGCCTCGCGTGTAGTTCCGGCATTTCGCTGAGATCCTCACCCGGCACGTTGCGAGTCAACAATAGCGCGTTTCGGGAATCATTTATAGCGCGTTTTGGGAATGGTTTACAGCGCGTTCTGGGAGTCGTCCATAGCGCGTTGCGGGAATGCAGATCGGTCCGAAGTGTGCGACGCGTCCTGCTCGTGTGCCTGGTGCGTGGATCAACCGTTGCCTATCCGTATTAGTCTAGTCACTAGACTAAGTTTAGTGTAGGTGCCTGGACAGAATTAACTTGAAAGAGCTGAAAAAGCATGGAACAGTCCCAAATTGTGAACGTGCATGAGGCGAAGACGCACCTGTCGAAGCTGCTCAGCCGGGTTGAGGCGGGCGAGGAGATCGTGATTGCGCGGGCAGGCAAGCCCTGCGCCCGTCTGGTGCCGTACGTGCCGCGCAGACGTCGCACACCCGGTCGGATCCGTGGCATCACCGTCCCGCCCGAGTTTTTTGACCCGCTCCCGGACGACGAGTTGGCAGCCTGGGAAGGCGAATGAGCGGTTTGCTTCTGGATACCCATGCTCTGCTGTGGTGGTGGAGTAACGACCGTCGCTTGTCGCCAGCAGCTCTGGAGGCAATTGCCGATCCTGCCGCCACGGTTCATGTCAGCGCCGCCAGCGCCTGGGAAATTGCGACCAAGCACCGAAGCGGTCGCCTCGTCGTGCCACCGCGCGTCATCTCGCGCTTTCACGAGGAGACCCTCGCTGAGTCGTTTCACCACCTGCCCATCAGTTACGCAAATGCGCGCCAAGCGGGTCTGTACGAAGTCGCGCACAAGGATCCGTTCGACCGGATGCTGGCGGCCCAGGCCGAGATCGAATCGCTGACGCTGGTCAGCCTCGACCGGGCGTTCGAGGAATTCCCCGTCGCCACTCTCTGGTGACGCGGCCCCGCTTGCGATGGCCGGGCCGGGTTCAGGTCAGTGGGGCGGTGGCGGGGACTTGTGAGGGGCGGCTGAAGACCTCTTCGAGCAGGGGACGGAATTCCTCCGCTGTGAGGTTCGGGTACTTGGGGTCAAAGCAGTTCTGGTCGTAGTTCTGGCAGAAGTCCAAACAGGCGTCGTAATGGGGCGAGTCGCGGTATTGCTCGCGGGCGTTGCGATCCCCGCCGAGATGACCGAAGTAGTAGTAGCCCTGAAAGAGCCCGTGGTGAGCAATCACCCAGTGGGTGCGCTCATCGACGTAGGGCTGCAGAACCGCAGCGCCGGCGGCGCTGTGGTTCTCCGGCGCGAACGCATCGCCGATGTCGTGAAGCAAAGCCGCGGCCACCAAGTCGGTCGACTCGCCGTTGCGCAGCGCCCGGGTGGCCGATTGCAGGGAATGGTTGTAGCGGTCGATTTGGTACCCCAGCGTGGGGCCGCGCAAGCATCCCAGGATGTCCAGCAGATTGTCGACGAGCCCTGACCGGGTGTGTGCGTAGTGCTGACGGTCCAGGAATTCGTAGTCCTCGGCCGTCCCGTGCTCCATCGCGGTCCAGGAGACAATGCGGTCGTCGTCCCGGCTGCCCATGGCCCTCAGCCCTTGGCGGGAGTGCGCCAGCCGAATGGATCCGGCGCGGCGCCGACCTGGATGTCGACCAGCGCCTGGCGCAACCGCATCGTGTTGGCCCCCGGTTCGCCGTCGCCCACGGTGAGCGTCTTGCCCTCGTACAGGATGGTGCCGACGGGCGCCAGCACGGCGGCCGTGCCCGACAGGAACGCCTCGCCCCGCTCGGCCCAGTCGACCAGCTCCTCAGGGTCGATCGAGCGCTCCTCGACCTCGTAACCGAGCGATGCGGCGAGCTCGATGACCGACGAACGGGTCACACCGTGCAGGAACGACTCGTCGAGGTGTCGGGTCACGACCCGCTCGTCGTCGACGAGGAAGAAGTTCGACGCCCCGGTCTCAGTGATGTCACCGCCGGTGGCAAAGAGCATCTGATCGATGGCCTCGTTGCCGGCCATGGCATCCAGCGTGGGAGCGAGCGCCATGGCGTAGTTGCCGCCGCACTTCACCATGCCGAACTGCGGGACAGTGCGCGGAATCTCGGTTTCCACCAGCAAGGTCAACGGCCGGACCCCGCCCTTGAAGTAGTCGCCGACCGGGCAGTTGACGACGTACAGCAACGCACTGCGGGTCGGGCGAGCCGCAGCGCCGATATCGGGCTCGGTGCCGATGAGCGTCGGTCGGATGTACAGCGATCCAGGCGGGTCGGGCACCTCGCCTGAGTTCGCTTCGACAGCGTCCACGCACATCTGGTGCAAGACATCGCCCTCAATAGCCGGCAGGCGGAGGCGGGTCGCGCTGGACACCATGCGGTCCACATGGCGGTCCAGCCGGAAGATGGCCAACGACCCGTCAACTTGGCGGTGCGCCTTCAGGCCCTCGAAGATGGCGCTGCCGTAATGGAGCACGTGGGCAGCCGGGCTGATCGAGAAGTCGCCGAACGGCTCTGCGGCTCCGCCGTATACATACGGCCCGTCGTCGGCTCGCGCCGTCGTCATCCAGTCGCAGAAGATGGTCCCGAACGGGACCGTGAACGGGTCGGGCTTCTCGGTCACCGTCGCTCCATTCGATGCTGCTCGGGGCTCCTGGTGCGCCCAAGACATCCGCAGCGTATCGCCCGGCCCCGGCCGCATCGGGGAGAATTTGCCGCCTCCAGCGCGTCAGACTCGAAATCGCGGGGCCGTCGTTGCGTACGCTGCGGCCCATGACAACCCAGGACCAGAACCAGATCACCGAGTCGGTCCGACTCGAACGCCGCGACGACGTGGCACTGCTCATCGTGAACAACCCGCCCGTCAATGCGCTGAGCTACCACGTGCGCCAGGGCCTCATCGACGGCATGGCTGCTGCCGAGGCCAGTGACGCGACGGCCATCGTGCTCATCTGCGACGGCCGCACCTTCATCGCCGGCGCCGACATCACCGAGTTCTCCCAGCCCCCCAAGCCGCCCGGTCTCGTACCCGGCCAGGAAGCCATGGAGAACTGCAGCAAGCCAGTGGTGGCCGCAATCCACGGCACCGCGCTCGGCGGCGGGCTGGAAGTGGCGCTGTGCGCGCACTTCCGCGTCGCCATCAGCTCGGCGCAATTCGGTCTGCCCGAGGTGAAGCTGGGCCTGCTGCCCGGCGGTGGCGGCACGCAGCGCCTGCCCCGCATCACCGGCCCGCAGCGAGCGCTGGAGATCATGGTCAGCGGCAATCCCATCGGCGCTGCGGAGGCGCTCGACTGCGGACTGATCAACGAGATCGTCGGCAGCTCACTGGCCGATCTCGAAGCCGGGGCGGTGGCGTTCGCTCGCCGGGCGGTGGCGCAAGGCATGCCCCGCCCGCGCATCCGCGACCGCAACGACCGCCTCGAGGGCTTCGGGGCCGAGCAATTCGCCGCCTTCCGGGCCTCCATCGCCCGCAGGACGCGAGGCTTCGAGGCACCCGATTGCATCGTCCGCTGCGTGGAGGCCGCTGTCGAGTCCGGCACCAGCGGCGATTTCGAGGCAGGCCTCGCTGCCGAGCAGCGCATCTTCGGCGAGCTGATGGGCAGCTCGCAGGCCGACGCGCAGCAGTACTACTTCTTCGCCGAGCGAGCTGCTCAGAAGGTGCCAGACGTGCCGCGGGACACCCCCCAAGTCGACATTGCGCGTGTCGGCATCCTGGGCGCGGGCACGATGGGCGGCGGCATCGCCATGAACTTCGCCAACATCGGCATCCCCGTCACCCTCGTGGAGCGCGATGAGGCGAGTCTGGAACGGGGTCTCGGCGTGGTGCGGCGCAACTACGAGCGCACGGCTGCGCGGGGCGGCATCTCCTCGGACGATGTGCAGACCCGGATGGACCTGCTGCAGGGTTCGACCGACATGGGCGATTTCGCCGACTGCGACCTGATGATCGAGGCCGTCTTCGAGAACATGGCGCTCAAGAAGGACGTATTCGCCCAGCTCGACGCCATCTGCAAGCCGGGTGCGGTGCTTGCCAGCAACACCTCGGCGCTGGATGTCAACGAGATCGCCTCGGCCACGTCGCGCCCCGAAGACGTCATCGGCATGCACTTCTTCTCCCCTGCCAACGTCATGCGGATGCTCGAGGTCGTGCGGGGCGATGCCACCTCGCACACGGCGATTGCCACTGCGATGTCGATCGGCAAGCGGATCGGCAAGACACCGGTGCTGTGCGGCGTCTGCCACGGCTTCATCGGCAACCGGATGCTGTTCATGCGAGGCATCGAGGCCGAGAAGATGCTGCTGGAAGGCGCCGCGCCGGCCCAGATCGACAAGGTCGTGTACGACTTCGGCTTCCCGATGGGACCGTTCGCCATGAGCGATCTCGCCGGGCTCGACGTCGGCTGGAATGAAGCCACCTCGTCGAGCTCGACGGTGCGCGAGGTGCTGTGCGAGTCGGGTCGGCGAGGACAGAAGAACGGCCGGGGCTACTACATCTACGACCCCGACACCAGAGCGTCGACCCCCGACGCTGAGGTCGAGCAGATGATCCGCGAATTCGCCTCCGAGCGGGGGGCGGTGCTGCGAGAGGTCACCGACCAGGAGATCCTCGAACGCTGCCTGTACCCGATGGTCAACGAGGGCGCGAAGATCCTCGACGAAGGCATCGCACTGCGAGGCAGCGACGTCGACGTCACCTGGATCAACGGCTACGGCTGGCCGATCTACACCGGCGGCCCGATGCACTGGGCAGACGAGATCGGGCTGGCCGAGGTGCTGGGCCGCATTCGCCACTACGACGAGACTCTGGGCGGCGACCACTGGACGCCGAGCCCGCTGCTGGAACGGCTGGCAGCCGAAGGCGGCTCGCTGGCCCGCCACGAGAACTGAGCAGCGAGGACTGAGGACCGGAGCTGAACCGATGCTGACCATCGATCCGATCCATCCCGACTTCGGAGCCCGGGTCACGGGAATCGACCTGACCGCAGAGCTTGACAGCGAGGCGAGAGCGGCCCTGGTCGACGCGATCGACACATACTCGCTGCTGCATTTCCCGGGCCAAGACATGTCCGACGAAGCACAGCTCGCACTTACCGAACTGCTCGGCGAGCCCGAGCCCAATCATGTCGTGTTCGGCAAGACCGGCAAGGTCGTGTACTTCGGCACCATCGGCAACGTGATCGACGCTGATTCCAAGCGAGACGAATCGGATCCGCTGACCCGCAATCAGAAGGGCAACAACCTCTGGCACTCGGACTCGTCGTTCCGGCTCGTGCCGTCATACGTGTCGATCCTGCACGCCTACGAGGTGCCCGGCGAGGGCGGCGAGACCGAGTACGCCAGCCAGCGGGCTGCCTACGAGCGGCTCGACGCGTCACGCCAAGCCGAGATCGGCGACCTCCAGGTCCTGCACGACTACGTCTTCAGCCGCACCCAGGTGGCCCCGGTCGACTTCAACCACGCAGCATCGCTGCCGCCGATCCCCCACCGGCTCGTGCGCACCAATCCCAACAACGGATTGAAGAACTACTACGTCGGGTCTCACGCCCGGTCCATTGTCGGGTGGCACGGCATCGAGAGCCGGCGGCTGATCGACGAGCTGAACGCCGGCGCCACCCGGCCCCAAGACGTGTACTCGCATCGCTGGAGCCCGGGCGACACCGTCATCTACGACAACCGCTGCATGCTGCACCGCGGTGCCGGCTACGACGCCGACCGCTGGCGCCGCTACATGCGCCAGACCCGAGTGCAGGGCCAAGGCCCGACCCTCGACGAGTAGGGAACAAACCTCAGCACCACTGAGTCAGATCTGCTCCACCCTGACATCACGGGCATGCGCAGCCAGTGCACTGATGTCGCCGCGATCACCGGTGAGTACCGATCCTCCAGGTTCAGCACAAGCGACCACCAGTGCGTCGATTGCCGAGCCGCGACGAGCACGCGTCCTGAGCCAAGCTGCCCGGCGCGCCACACCCTCGTCTATGTCCGTCACGATGCCGCAGGACTTCAATAGGCAGTTGGTGTTGGCGTCCCTGCCAGGATCGCGCAGGCACTCCACCAGCACCGGCGAGGGCACCAGCGGCGGCCAGACACCTTCTGAGACAAGCGTGAGCCGCAACACGCCAGCTCCCCTGCTGCGGCCTGCGAGGAACGACACTCCACCGGAGTCAAGCACGAGCGCCATGACGTTCGGACTCAGCTGGCAGCGCGCTCGTCACGTCGAGCCAAACGCCTTGCCAAGTCCTCTGCCCAGGCAATCTCGGCCGGATCAGGTGCGCCGACCTCCTCGAACAGATCCGCCGCGTCAGCTTCTGCCGCAGCAATCAGGTCGCGGCGTTGGACTTCCACACGAATGGCGTCCTGCAACAGTTTCGAGACCGGCAGCTTGCGCGCCTTGACCTCCGCATACAGCGGCTCCGGCAGGTACACCTGCATCCTCGGCATACGCATAAATATACACCCCTCCGTCACTGCCCGATCTTGGCACCCACATCGAGGGAGCCAGAAACGAATTTCCGTGACGCCACTCGCGCTGCCGGCCCCACCCTTGACGGGTAGCGCGCCTATGCGTCTTGGAACCGGCGCCAGTCGATGCCCAGTTGTCTGACAGCGGCACGCACGGTTCCGATCTTCAGGTCGCGCCCGCGCCAGTCGGGAAGCACGGTGTCACGTTGATTCTCGGGATTGAACCAACGCCGATGCGAGCCGCCGCCGATGCGGGGCACCTCATGGCATCCCAGCCTGTTCAGTTTGCGAGCTGCGTCCCGGTATCTCACGGAATGGCAACGAGCGCCTCGACTGCTACTGGTCCATCTTCGTCATCGAGGTAAACGCTCGGCGGCAGCGGGCGACCACGGTCCTCGTAGATTTCCACGACTGCCGCAAAGGCGTCTTCGGCGTTGGCGAGTGCTTCCGACACAGAGTCGCCTTCAGTCACGAGTTCGGGCAGCACAGGCGAGGTGACGGTGAAGCCGCCTTCGGGTTGCGGTTCCAGGACCAAAGGAACTCTGGCGATCACTGATGCACTCCACGCGCTCCCGTCCATGCCCTCCGTGGCCAACCGGACACTTTGAGCGTACCGGATCGGCATCCCGACACAAGCTCAGACTCGCTCGGCGCGGATGGCTTTCTGCAGCAGTTTCGCGACCGGCAGCTTGCACGCCGTGGCCTCCGCATACAGCGGCTCCGCAGCGACATCCGCAGCTCACCACGGCCGAATGGGACGCCCACATCGATGCGTTCATGTGCTCAAGAGGGAACACGGCGTTCTGCTGATGAGCGCCCCCAACTACCCTGACACCGTGGCAGCGAAGGGAGGTGCAGTTGAGCCCTGCCCGGCTGCTGGTGGGCGCATCGCCCATCCACATCATCCACACGCCGAACGAAGTGCTGCCCGGCCGGTGCGCCGCGCGAGGCGTCAGCCGGCTGCCACAGCGATCGTTGATTCGGGCACGCCGGCGGCGCGGGCGCCGCTGCAGATGCTCTCCCAGGTCTCCGCGGGCAGCGTGATGCCGTTGGCCATGCGGTGCTGGCGACGCTCGTGCTCGACGTCGCCGGGCAGCTTCACCGCCTGGTCGGGATCGATTGCCGCCGCCTCGCAGAACCAGTCGAGATAATCCGCCGCGATCCCGTTGTAGCCATCGTCGGTCTCACCGACTGCAGCATCGATCTGGGCCGGGTCGACGTACACCGAGAGCATGCCGTTCGCAAAACGAATCCGGCGCGGGCCCGCTGTGCCCGTGCCGGTGAGCGCACCGGCCAGCAGCTCGCACATCACCGAGATGCCCGAGCCCTTGTGCTCCCCCATGGCCCGCAATGCCCCGGGGCCGTCCATCGAATTGGGCCGCTGGCCCTCTTCGAACGTGTAGAGCACCCGCGGGTCGCCGGTGATCTCGCCGTCGCCGGAGACCAACGCGTTGTCCGGCACGGCCGGACCGCCGTGCAGCGCGACCATCGCCTTGCCCTCGGCCACCACCGACGTGGCGAAGTCATGGATGACGGGCCGGCGACCGGCGACCGGGGCTCCGTATGCACACGGGTTGGTGCCCATGCGCCGCGCCTTGGCACCGAACGGAGCTACCAGCCGGCTGTTGGCGACGTTCACGAAGTGCACCGAGACGAGCCCCTGTGCGGCAGCCATCTCGGCGTACTCGCCGATCCGACCGAGGTGCCCGGCATTGCGCAGCCCCATGACCGCTACGCCCAGCTCCTTGCAGCGCTCGATGCCCATCGCCACCGCAGCAGGACCGACGGTCTGGCCCATGCCGTACTGACCGTCCACGAGCATCAGCGCACCCGAGTCGATCAGCACCTTGAGTTCCTGGTCGGCGAGCTGAACGCCGTTGGCCAGCAGATCGACATACAACGCTGAGCGGATCACGCCGTGGCTGTCGTGTCCGGCGAGGTTGGCGCCCACAAGGCTGCGGCCGATTCGCTCGGATTCGGCATCCGAGCACGCAGTGTGACGGAAGATCTCGGCAATGAAGCCGGCCAGGCGTTCATGGTCGATGACCACGGGCTCGCCGGTGTCGGTCGTTGTCTGCTCTTCGCTCATCGCGGCAGCGTACGTCGCGCACCGACCGGGTTCCCGCCTGGGCGCCGCTCGGGCCACGGCTTCGCCTATCGGCTCAGCCTCATAGGCTCGCCCGGCGTGAATCAGCCTCCGAGCGCGCCGCCGCCTCAGAACTCGCAGCACTACGACGTGGTGGTCATAGGAGCGGGCAACGCGGCCATGTGCGCTGCGCTGGCCGCACACGAAGGCGGCGCACGGGTGCTTGTTCTCGAGCGGGCGCCCGAGGCCGAAGCCGGCGGGAACAGCCGCTTCACTGCCGGTGCGATCCGTTTTGCCTACGACGGCGTCGAGGACTTGCGGGCGTTGATGCCCGACCTCACCGACACCGAGGTCGAGATGACCGACTTCGGCACCTACACCGAAGAAGAGTTCTACGCCGACCTCGGCCGGATCACCGACTACCGGTGCGATCCCGAGCTAGCGGACACGCTCGTCACCCGCAGCAAGGACACCTTGCTGTGGATGGCGAGCCACGGCGTGCGCTTCGCACCGATCTGGGGACGTCAGGCCTTCAAGGTGGACGGGCGGTTCACGTTCTGGGGCGGCCTCACCGTGGAATCCGTCGGCGGCGGCGAGGGTCTCGTGGAGTCCCTGCGGGCCGCGCTCCATCGGAATCAGATCCCGCTGTGGCACGAAGCAGCAGGGCGCTCGCTGCTGACCGACGACCGTGGCGCAACCCGGGGCGTTCGCGTGCGTCGCGAGGGCCGCGTCGTCGACGTTGCCTGCGACGCGGTGGTGCTGGCGGCCGGCGGCTTCCAGGCGAACGCCGAGTGGCGAACTCGCTACCTCGGCCCCGGCTGGGACCTGGCCAAAGTGCGCGGCACCCGCTTCAACACCGGCGACGGCATCGCCATGGCGCTCGACATCGGCGCCATGCCCTATGGCAACTGGAGCGGCGCCCACGCGGTCGCCTGGGACTACAACGCCCCGGAGTTCGGCGACCTCGCTGTCGGCGACGGCTTCCAGAAGCACAGCTACCCGTTCGCAATCGTGCTGAACCAGAATGGCAAGCGTTTCCTGGACGAAGGCGCCGACTTCCGCAACTACACCTACGCCCGCTACGGCCGCGAGATCCTGGCCCAGCCCGGTCACTCGGCTTGGCAGGTGTTCGATGCCAACACTGATCACCTGCTGCGCGACGAATACCGCATCCGGCAGGTCACCAAGGTCACCGCCGACAGCATCGAAGAGCTCTGCGCTCGCATGGACGACGTGCACACCGAGGGCGCGCTGGCGACCATCGCCGAATTCAACGCTGCGGTCGACCGTACCGTCGCGTTCGACCCCAACGTGCTCGATGGCCGCCGCACCTCTGGTCTCAGCCCCGACAAGACCAACTGGGCGATGCCGATCGAAACGCCGCCGTTCGCTGGGTACCGGGTCACGTGCGGGCTGACGTTCACGTTCGGCGGCCTGCGCATCGACGAAACCGGACGCGTGATGGACACCGATCTGCGACCGATCGAGGGCCTGTATGCGGCGGGCGAGCTGGTCGGCGGCCTGTTCTACGGCAACTACCCCGGTGGCTCGGGCCTCTCGGCGGGCGCGGTGTTCGGCCGTTTGGCGGGAAGCTCGGCTGCTGCGCACGCGGCCAGCTGACCCGGCGGGCGGTAGCGTCGAATCGCTATGTCGATGACCTCCTCGCCCCCCAACACGAGCTCTGCCAGCACTGGCTCGAAGCTCGTCTACACCCATACCGACGAGGCGCCGGCGCTGGCGACGTACTCGCTGCTGCCGATCGTCACCGCGTTCACCGACGCGGCAGGCGTCGAGGTCGAGACGCGCGACATCTCTCTCGCCGGTCGGATCATCGCGGTCTTCGCAGACACGCTCGAGCCTCACCAGCGCAGGAGCGATGCACTGGCCGAGCTCGGCGAGTGGACCCAGGATCGTGATGCCAACATCATCAAGCTGCCGAACATCTCCGCTTCGGTGCCGCAGATCAAGGACGCCATCGCCGAGCTGCAAGCAGCGGGTTATGCGGTGCCGGACTATCCCGACGACCCCGCCGATGCTTCCGCGCAGGAGATTCGAGAGCGCTACGACCGGGTGAAGGGCTCGGCAGTGAATCCGGTGCTGCGCGAGGGCAATTCCGATCGCCGCGCGCCCCGCGCCGTCAAGGAATACGCCCGGCAGTACCCCCACTCGATGGGGGCTTGGTCGCCACAGAGCCGAACCCATGTGGCGACGATGTCCGGCGGCGACTTCCGCTCCAACGAGCAGTCGGTCACCGTGGAAGGCGCCGGCTCGCTGAGCATCGAGCACGTCGACGGCGAGGGCAACGTGCGACTGATGCGCAAAGTGCCGGTGGACGCAGGCGAGGTGGCCGACTCCACCTTCATGTCGGCTGTCGCGTTGCGCGAGTTCCTCGACGCTCAGATCGAAGATGCCCGTTCGAGCGGGGTGCTGTTCTCGCTGCACCTCAAGGCCACGATGATGAAGGTCTCGGACCCGATCGTGTTCGGTCACGCCGTGCGGGCGTTCTTTGCGCCGGTGTTCGATCGGCACGGCGAGGTGCTGGACGCGGCAGGCGCCGATCCCAACGATGGCTGGGCCAACGTGCTGGCCGTCGTCGAATCGCTGCCAGTCGACCAGCGCGACGCCATCAAGGCCGACATCGCTGCGACGCTCGATGAGCGGCCCGGGTTGGCCATGGTCGATTCCGATCGCGGCATCACCAACCTGCATGTGCCCAGCGACGTCATCGTGGACGCATCCATGCCGGCCATGATCAGAGCCTCCGGCCAGATGTGGAACGCCGAGGGCGACCAGCAAGACACCAAGGCGGTCATCCCAGACTCGAGTTACGCCAGCGTGTTCCAGGCCGTGATCGACGACTGCCGTGCCAACGGTGCCTACGACCCCACGACCATGGGCTCGGTGCCCAATGTCGGCCTCATGGCCCAGAAGGCCGAGGAGTACGGCAGCCACGACAAGACCTACGAGGTAGACGTCGCCGGAAGCATGCGGGTCGTGTCCGAGGCTGGCGAGGTACTGATGAGCCACGAGGTCGAAGCCGGCGACATCTGGCGCATGTGCACCACCAAGAACACAGCGATCTCCAATTGGGTGGATCTGGCCATCGAGCGCGGGCAGCTCACCGGGGCGGCTGTGGTCTTCTGGCTCGACGCAGACCGGCCCCACGACGCGCAGCTCATCGGCAAGGTCGGTGCCCGACTGGCCGAGCGGCAGGGCACCGACGCCTCGATCGGCGAGCTCGACATCGGGACGCTGGCACCGGCGGATGCCTGCCGTTTCTCGCTGGAGCGCATCCGCAGCGGACTCGACACCATCTCGGTGACGGGCAATGTCCTGCGCGACTACAACACCGACCTGTTCCCGATCCTCGAGCTGGGCACCTCGGCCAAGATGCTCTCGGTCGTGCCGCTCATGGCCGGCGGCGGGCTCTTCGAGACGGGGGCCGGAGGCTCGGCACCCAAGCACGTTCAGCAGATGGTGGCCGAAAACCACCTTCGCTGGGACAGCCTGGGAGAGTTCCTTGCCCTGGCGGTGTCGCTCGAGCACCTTGCACGGGTTGCCGACAACCCCGCCGCGCAGCTGCTGGCCGACACCCTCGACGCCGCCATCGGCACCTGGCTCGCTGAGGGCCGTGCGCCCAGCCGCCGGGTGAACGAGCCCGACAACCGCGCCAGCCACTTCCATCTCGCGAACCACTGGGCCGACGAGATGGCCAACCAGGGCACCGACGCAGAACTGGCCAGCCAGTTCGCACCGCTGGCCGCGGCTCTCGCCGGTAACGAGCAGCAGATACTCGCCGAGATGGTGGACTGCCAGGGCGATCCCGTCGACTTGGGCGGCTACTACCTGCCCGACCCCGCGCTGGCTGAGGCTGCCATGCGGCCGAGTCCCACGTTCAACGACATCCTCGACAGCTTCCGCGTCCCTTCGGCGGGCTGACGCCCGATGTACCCGCCACGGCGCGGCAGCTCAGCTGTCGAGCTCGGCCACGCCGCCGGGTCCGAGCCGGCCTGATTCCCGGTACGCGGCGAGCTTCGCTCGGCTGTCGGCAATGTCCAAGTTGGCCATGGTGAGCTGCCCGATCCGATCCGCCGGGCCGAAGGCAGCGTCTTCGACACGCTCCATCGAAAGTCGATCGGGCTCATAGGTCAGGCCCTCGCCGCTGGTATCGAGCACCGAGTAGTCGTCGCCGCGGCGGAGCCGCAACGTGACCTTGCCGGTGACGCCCGAGCCGACCCAGCGCAGCAGCGAGTCGCGCAGCATGAGCGCTTGGGGATCGAACCAGCGTCCCTCATAGAGCAGCCGGCCCAAGCGGCGTCCCATCGTTCGGTAGTTCTCGAGCGTGGCCTCGTTGTGGATCGCGGACAGCAGTCGCTCATAGGCAATGTGCAGCAGTGCCATGCCCGGGGCCTCGTAGATGCCACGCGACTTGGCCTCGATCACACGGTTCTCGATCTGATCGCTCATGCCGAGGCCGTGTCGACCCCCCACGGAGTTGGCTTCGAGCACCAATGCGACATGGTCGGCGCTCTGCGCGCCCGAGGCCGTGAACTCGCGCCCGCCGATTGCCACCGGCCAGCCGGCCTCGAAGCGGACGGTCACGTCTTCGGGTTCGATGTCGTTCGCTGGGTCCCACTGGGCGACGCCCATGATCGGCTCGACGATCTCCATCGAGGTCGCCAGGTCCTCGAGGCTCTTGGCCTCATGGGTCGCGCCCCAGATGTTCGCGTCAGTGGAATAGGCCTTCTCGGTGGGATCCCGGTACGGCAAGCCACGAGACACCAAGAACTCGCTCATGCCCGCGCGACCGCCGAGCTCGTCGACGAACGCAGCGTCCAGCCACGGCTTGTAGACGCGCAGCTCGGCGTTCACGAGCAGGCCGTAGCGGTAGAAGCGCTCGATGTCATTGCCCTTGTACGTCGAGCCGTCGCCCCAGATGTCCACGCCGTCTTCGGCCATGGCGGCCACCAGCATCGTGCCGGTCACCGCCCGCCCGAGCGGCGTGGTGTTGAAGTACGTGCGTCCCGCCGTCGAGATGTGAAACGCGCCGCACTGCAGCGCCATCAGGCCCTCTCGCACGAGCGCAGCCCGGCAGTCCACCAAACGCGCCGCATGAGCGCCGTAGTCCAGCGCCCGCTGCGGCACGCTCGACAGGTCCGGCTCGTCGTACTGGCCGAGATCGGCCGTGTAGGCGCACACCAGCGCGCCACGCTCGTTCATCCACGCAACCGCCGCCGAGGTGTCGAGCCCGCCCGAAAAGGCGATGCCCACCCGCTCACCGGCGGGCAGCTCCGCCAGCACCCGCGCGCCACTCGCGGCCGCGGCCGGCGGCGAGGTCGTGTCCGGTGGGCCAGTTGAGGCAGGACTGCTCGACATGGGGCATAACGGTACGGCCTCAGTCGTCAAGGCCTGCATCGTGGCGAACCCACTTCGATGAACCCAGTCTCGCCATTGGGATCACGCAATGTCGGCGATCTGCGCCGTTCACTGGGTTCGCCAGATGGCAAGCCCTCATTCGCGGCACCGCCACTGTGCTGCGCGTACGCTCCGCCACGAAGAGGTGACTCATGAGCGACGGCACAGCGACAGGCACCACTGGCGGCACAGCAACCGGCCAGTCCATCGCGGAGCTGCTGAGCGAGATGGTGCGCATCCCCAGTGTCAACCCAATGCACCATGGCCCACGATCGGGCACCGTCGCCGAGGCCGACATGGCCAACTGGGTCGCGGAGCGAGCAGCGGCGCTGGGCGCCGAGGTCGAGCTAGACGAGATCGAGCCGGGTCGCCCGAACGTCTACGCCCTGTTCGCCGGCCAGACCGAACGCATGCTTGCGGTGGATGTGCACCTCGACACGGTCGGCGTCGAGCACATGGAGGGCGACCCCTTCGACGGCCGCATCAGCGAAGAGCGCGTCTGGGGGCGGGGATCGGTCGATACCAAGGCGACTCTGGCCGTAGTGCTTGCCGTGCTCGGCGAGATGGCCGCTGGGGGTCGCCGGCCGATGTGCACCGTCGAGCTGGTCGGCACTATCTCCGAGGAGGGCGGCGGTCTGGCGGGCGCCTCGGCGTACCGCGACCGGCTGCTCGAACGCAACGAACGCCGCGAGCAGATCGTGGTCGCCGAACCCACCATGTGCGCACCGGTGTACGGCCACAAGGGCGGCCTCGGCCTCGAAGTCGAGGTCGAAGGGCGTGCGGCGCACTCCTCCAAACCCCACCTCGGCATCAATGCACTGTCAGCGGGCGCACGAATCGTCGCAGCGATCGATGCCGAGCAGGAACGGCTCGCGAGCCAGCACGAGGTCGGCGCACTCGGCGCCGGCACCGTGTCGGTCAACGAGATGAGCGGCGGGCGGGCACGCAACATCGTGCCGGACCATTGCGAGCTCTACGTCGGGCGACGCATCGCCGACAGGGAGGACTACGAACAAGAGTCCACCCGCCTCACTGAGCTGATTCGCGCCGCAGCCCTGCCGGCTCGCGTCAAGGTCCAACTGGCGAACGGGTTTGGCAGCAACGCGTTCTTCCAAGCGCCCGGCAGCGATCTCGTCGCCGCCCTGGCGGAAATGTCAGGCCACAGCCCCGCCGTTGCCGACTTCGGCACGAATGCACTGCGCTACGGCGAGGTCGCCGACCAGATTGTGGTGTTCGGCCCGGGTTCCATCGATCAAGCTCACCAAGCCATCGAATGGGTCGACATCTCTGAGCTGGAACGCGCGGCGGCCGTGTACCGCCACCTGCTCGCCCGCTAGTTCTGCATACACCGACCTCACGGGCCAAGGCGCCCGAGTCAACAGACTTGGGGCCGCGAGCGGGTGACGCCTGCTAACAGGAACTATGCGCTGTTAGCCCGCTCGGTTCGCCGTGCATGTATCCATTGCGACAGGACCCCCAACCCGATGAACACGGCACCGGTGATGCTCCCCACGGCGCCGAGCGTTTCGGCGCCCGCATCGATGAGCGCCAGTGAGACGACGAGTACGACCACTGCGACGATGCCGACAATGACGACCACGGACCAGGTGATATGCCTTGCTGTCTTGTTGCTGTCGAGTTGAGCTTCGTGGGCTCGCCGAGAACTGTTATCGGCGAGCTCCAAGATTGCCTTGCCCGCGCCTGGTGCAGCCGCTTCGTAGCGTTCGAATTCGGAGGCCGGCGGCAGAGGGCCTACGTAGCTGAGGCTCGTCGTCCGCTCGTAGCGCTCTACGTCTTCATCCGACTCGTCGTCTCGTTTCGAGACGTCCTCTCCGCTCACCGCTTGGCCGGGGCTGTTTCGGCCAGATCGTCCATGGCGCGTTGAATGTGCGTACCCACCAGCACCCAGCTCATAAGCGATTGGTCTGCCGCAGCCTTCCAATTGTCTTGCGCAGACTCGTCGACGCGTTGACGTTCACCGAGGCTCAGGACCGTGGAGATGTACACGTGCCACGGGCCCCGCGCCCTTGGGAGCGCTTGGGGCCAGCGGAACATCGACTCGGTCGGTTCCGGATGCGGGTCTTTCCCGGGCAAGTCGTCGCGCATCGGGGTGGGCGGAGGCCGCTGAGGCATGTCGGCAGCGTAACTCCGAACGAGTCTTCAACTGCCCGAATTTCTCCATTGCCAAGGTGGTGGTGTGCCGAAAGACCTCGAGGGTCTACTCGCCGTCAGACTCCGCCATGAAGCCGTTCCACCACCGATGTGCCGTGGCGTTGGACACGCCGACGAAGCGTCCCGCCAAAGCCAGCGAGGCACCAGCAGCGTGAGCCCGCCTTACGGCCCTACGGCGTCGATTGTTGGCCCGCAGACCCGTCAGCACTACTTCGACATTCTCGGGCGTATCAAGGTCGTCGGGGTTTGCTCCGCCGGCAAGCGAGGGGAGCTCATGGTCCATTGCGTCATAGTGCCTGCGCGCTTCAAGACACTCCGTGAGCGCATCAAGCAGGTTCTGACACTGGTCGGGCGTCATGCTGCTGCCTTTCGGCAGCCTAAGGCGCTCGTTTGTCTTGGTCATGCCCTCATGGTAGCAAAGCACTCATCACATGTAAGCAATACTTTTGCACCGCATGATGTGGGCCGCAGCGGACGGCACCACGAGCTGCGCTGCCGTCATTGCCGCGACGACAAGCCACGCGCTGCGCCACATGATGGCGCGCAGCGTTGCGACGGGGTGGTCGATGCAGCGTCGCAACGAAGCCGGGGCGGCGCTCACGCCTCGCACGTCTGCTTCACGTCGAGCCAGTCCACGCCATCGGGCACAGCGGACCGCAGCGCCCCAACGGCAGCTCTGTTAAGAGCTTCGACGGCGGGGTCAAGAGACATCCAAGCCTTTCCGCGCTCGCCCGCGGCTCGGGCCAGACTGCTCAAGTCGTCGGTCCAGCGGCCATTCGCGGCATCCACGGCGGCGCTATAGCGGGCGAGGGCGGGAGGGTCAAACTCGATGTCGGAGAATAGGTTGCCGCTGGCTTGGGCATCGTGGAACGCGTCCCAGCCGGCTCGGTAATCGTCGTAGTGGTGACCGCGGGCGTCGAAGCGCCGGCTGAACCGGGCATCCTCGTTGCCGGCGTAGTAGGCGTCGAGAGTGTCGTCGTAGGCGGCTTGGGCGTCGTCGTAGGCGTCGTTCGCGACACGCAGGGCGGCGTACCGGCCGCACCACGGCGGCCATTCGGGCGCTGCCGTCGTGGTCGTCGCGGTTCTGGGCGGCGGCAGCGTCGAGGTCGCCGCGGCCTGCGAGGCTGCGGCTTCATCTGCCGTGGCGTCACCGTCGTTACTCTCGGGCCACATCCACCACATGGCGACGGCGACCATCGCCACGGCCGCGACCGTGCCGACAGTCTCCCTCCAGCGATGCGACATCGCGGCCCACCATCGGCGCACCTGCGGTTGTCGAAACATAGGTGGTTCTCTCCGAAGCAGGGCCGTGTTAGCCACTCACAGCCGCCGCCCTCTCGGCGGGAACCAAGCGGTCCCGCCGTGGCGCGGTTCGAGGTTGTGAGCAGCACCCCGAGCCATCGCTCAGGGCGTGCTCAACGGTCCGTCGATTGAGTCGACACGCCTCGATTGATCAACCCTCCACAACTTGGGGGAAGCCCAGACGAAATCTGTGAAGACGATGACGGCAAAGTATGAATGTATTGCATCTGCGCCGAACGGTGCAACCTCGGGTCAGACGGCTTCGACTGAGGCGAGGACGACTACGTACTCCACGGGCCCACGGGCTGAACTCGTAGCCCGCCCCGAGCAGCCCGCGTCGGCTGGCGCTGCCTGGCTCGTGACGGCAGCAACCACGCGCTGGGACCTCGTGTCTCTGCCCTGTCAGGCTCCTGCGCGTGCCGTGAGGTCAGTCGCGACGGGCGGTGATGAAGACCGGGATCTCGCGATCGGTCTTGGCCTGATATTCCGCGTATGGCGAGAAGGCCTCGACGCACCGCTCCCACCACTCGTCACGCTCGGCGCCAGTGATCAGGCGCACGGTGGTCTCGAACGGCTCGGGCCCGTCCTGGATCAGCACCGTCGGATCGGCCATCAGGTTGTGGTACCAGCCGGGATGCGCCGGCGCGCCGCCCTTGGAGCCGACGATCGCGTACTCGCCGTCGTGCTCGACGCGCATCAGCGGGACTTTCCGCACCAGACCGCTCTTGTGTCCCACCGTCGTCATCACGATGACCGGCAACCCGGTGTCGCGCAGCGTGTTCGCTTCTCTGCCGGCCGACGCTTCATAGTCGTCAGCTTGTTCTCGCACCCAGTCCCACGTGCTGGGTCCATAGGTTCCGTCGAATTTCGCGCTGTGTGCCATGAGGGCAATCTACGGCGGCGCATCCGGCGCGTCCCGTGAGCTCGGCACACAGGCACGACGGGGCGCCCAGAGCGTTCGCCTGTCGGCCGTTCCGCACGCCTACGATCCACAGCGTGCAGATCATGTCAGCGCTGTTCATCGAGCACTTCGACATGCGGCAGGCCGCGGGCGGTGCCGCACGCATCGATCTCGGCGGCGTTCACTTCTCGATGGCCGCACCGGGGCCGTTCCCGGTGACCATCACGCCGCACATGCTCGTGCTCGTCCGATGCCCCGAGACGCACACCGGCCTCGCGGCACTGGAGGTGCGGTTCATGCGGGGCGACGAGCAGGTCGCGCGCAACGTGCAGCCGCTCAGCGTCGAGCCCGGCAAGTTCGGCTACAACCTCGTCCAAGCCGAGCTGACCTTCGACGAGCCAACCACGATCGAGGCCCACTGCCGCGTCGATCAAGGCGACGCCGTGGTGATCCCGCTGACGATGAGCCCACCCGCAGACGACCCCGAGGCACCGGAGGCGCCTGCTGGCACGGGCGGCTGGACCGGGACTCCGGCGGCCCAGAGCGGCTAGGCGCCGATCAGCGATGCCTTTCACCGTCGGTCTGTCCCAGCACGCCGATCCCGGTATGGCGACCGGCGAGATCGTCGGCCGCGTGCTGGAGTCGTTGGGAGCTCAGCCCGACGTGGCACTCCTGTTCACGTCGGGAGACCACCTCGCTCACACCGACGAGATTGCCGCCGCCGTCGTCGAACTGCTCAACCCCGGCGCATTCGTCGGCACGACCGCAAGCTCGGTCGCCGCAGGTGAGCGCGAGATCGAGGAAGAGACCGCGGCGGTGCTGTGGGCCGGCAGCCTGGGCTCGATCGAGGGCCCACGCGCGCGCGCTGTCCGGCTCGACGGCGTGCCCGGACCGGCCGACGACGACGATGCACTCGCCGCGGCGTTCGAGGAGGTGCAGGCCAGCGGCGAACTCTCGATGATCCTGCTGGCCGACCCGTACTCATACCCAGCCGATGCGGCGCTCGCGCACTGGGCCGAACGCTGGCCCCAGGTCGGCGTGCTCGGCGGACTGTCCTCAGGTGCTCCCATGCCCGGCGGCAACCGCATCGTCGTCGACGGCGGCGTGCATCGCTCCGGCGCTGCTGCGCTGGTCCTCGGCGGCAGCGCGAGCGTCACACACTTGGTTTCTCAAGGCTGCCGGCCCATCGGGCAGCCCTACATCATCACCGAGGCCGAGGGCAACGTCGTGCGGTCGCTCGGCGGCATGCCCCCGTTCGAACGGCTCGAGCAGATGTTCTCCCAGCTCGACCCAGCAGACCAGCAGCTCGTCCAGCGGGGCCTGCATGTCGGCCGGGTCACCGACGAACGCAAGATCGAATTCGAGCGAGGCGATTTCCTGATCCGCGGCGTGCTCGGTGCAGACCGCGAGAGCGGCGCCATCGCCATCGGTGACGAAGCACCGGTAGGCGCGACGGTGCAATTCCACGTACGCGATGCGCTCACGGCTCACGAAGACTTGACCGCCGCACTCCGAAACCGGGCGCCCGAAGCCATGTCGGCCTCAGGCGCCCTGCTGTTCACCTGCAACGGCCGCGGCACCCATCTGTTCGAGACGCCCCATCACGATGCGCACATGATCGTCGAGCGGACCAGCACCGAACTCGCCGGCATGTTCTGCGCTGGCGAGATAGGACCCGTCGGCAACCGTTCCTACCTGCACGGCTTCACGGCTTCGATGGCGCTCTTCACCGACAACGAAGAGCCTGACAGCGACGTCTGAGGCGCATCGCTGACACCGCCACGATCAGATGACCAGATTTCCGACCACTTCCATCAGGGTGAACAACGAAACGTGAGCGCATCGACATGAATGCATCAGCCGGGAACATCGAATTGGAAGCTCGGCAGATCAACACCATCCGGGCGCTGGCAATGGACGCCGTGAAGCGCGCCAACAGCGGCCACACGGGCACGGCCATGGCGTTGGCGCCGCTGGCGCACGTGCTGTTCAGCCGCATCCTGCGCTACGACGCCACCGCACCCAATTGGCCCGACCGCGACCGGTTCATCCTGTCCGCAGGCCACGCGTCGATGCTCACCTACGCCATTGCTCACCTCGTGGGCTACGGCGTCACGCTGTCGGACATCCGCGACTTCCGCCAGCTCGGCTCGATCACGCCGGGCCATCCCGAACGCGGCCTCACCCCGGGCGTGGAGGTCACCACCGGACCCTTGGGTCAGGGCTTCGCCAACGCCGTCGGCATGGCACTGGCCGAACGAGGCCTGCGCGCCCGGCTGGGCGCTGACCTGGTGGACCACCGCACGTTCGTGATCATCAGCGACGGCGACTTGATGGAAGGCATCAGCCACGAGGCGGCATCGCTCGCCGGGCACCAGCGACTCGGGCGACTCATCGCCGTATACGACGACAATCGCATCACGATCGACGGCAGCACCGACCTGGCGCTGAGTGACGACGCGGCTCGGCGATTCGAGGCATACGGCTGGCACGTCTCGGACCTCGGAGACAGGGCCGAGGATGTCGAAGCCCTCGAGCGGGCCCTGCGCGAGGCCATGCTGGTCAGCGACCGGCCCTCTGTGGTCATCGTCCGCAGCCACATCGGCTACCCGATGCCCACGGCATCGGACACCTCGGCGGCGCACGGAGCGATCACCGACGCCGACGAGATCGCCGCCGCCAAGCGGGCGATGGGCATGGATCCCGACGCCTCATTCTTGGTAGAGGACGACGTGGCGCAGGCCTATCTGGCAGCCGGTGCCCGCGGCGCGGCTGAGCGGCTCGAGTGGGAAACCCGGTTCGCGGCAAGCGGGCACGACCGAGACTGGCTCGACGCGCTGTGGTCGGCGGGCGCCGTGGGCGGCCGGCTGTCCGATCTGCCGACATTCGAGGCCGGCACCCAGATGGCGACGCGGGTTGCCGCCAACCGGGTCTTCGACGCGTCGTTGGACACCGTGCCCGCCCTCATCTGCGGCGGTGCCGACCTGACCGGCAACACCGGCACGAACGTCACGGCCGAAGTGCTCTCGGCGGAGAATCCAGGGGGCCGCAAGCTGTACTTCGGTGTCCGCGAGCACGCCATGGGCGCAATCGCCAACGGCATGGCGTTGCATGGCGGGGTGCTGCCCGCCGTCGGCACGTTCCTGGTCTTCAGCGACTACATGCGTCCCGCGGTACGGCTGGCTGCGCTCAGCGGCGCGAAAACCGTCTTCGTCTGGACACACGACTCCATTGGCGTCGGCGAAGACGGGCCGACACACCAGCCGGTCGAGCACGTCGCATCGCTGCGCGCCATACCAGGCCTGTGCGTGATCAGGCCCGCCGACGCCAATGAGACCTCTCAGGCCTGGCAGATAGCGGTTGAGCGAGATGGCCCGACTGCTCTGGTGCTGACACGCCAAAACGTCCCCGTGCTCGACGGCACCGACCGCGCTGCGCAAGTCGCGCGCGGTGCCTACGTCCTGATCGACACCCCGGCTCCTGCGGTCATCTTGGCGGGCACTGGCAGCGAGGTGCAGTGCTGCACGGCAGCGGCCGCGCTGCTCGCCGAGGACGGCATCGCCAGCTCGGTGGTGTCGATGCCGAGCTGGGATCTCTTCGAAGCCCAAGACCCCGCCTATCGAGCGGCCGTGTTCCCCCAGGGCGTCCCCGTACTCGGTGTGGAGGCTGCGTCTCCGATGGGCTGGGACCGCTATGCCGACGCCACCATCACCATGCATCGCTTCGGTGCGAGCGCACCCGGAGGGGTGCTCATGGACCACTTCGGCTTCACCGCTCCAGCCATCGCCGATGCGGCACGCGAGCTGCTGTAGACCCTTAGAGGCTGAGCCGATTGGCGAAGCCGTGGCCCGAGCGGCCCGTGAGCGACAGCGAACAAGAGCGGGAAACATCTGGTGCGACAGCGGGAAGGTTCACCTATCCGCGCATCGTCTTAGACAGCAACGTTCAAGGAAGGATCCCCATGACCGACGGCGGCGATGACGGCACCACGAACGGGCGCCTGGAAGGGCTGTATTCCGAATGCGGGCAGAGCCCGTGGCTCGACAACCTGCGCCGTGGCTGGATCACCGGCGGCGAACTCGAGAATTGGGTGGAGCGCGGCATCCGCGGTCTGACATCGAACCCGTCGATCTTCCAGAAGGCCATCGAGTCGTCTCCTGATTACGACGAGCAATTCGGCGATCTGGTCTGCGGCGGTGTCTCGGTCGACGATGCCTACTGGCAGCTGGTCACCAGCGACATCCGGGGGGCGCTGCAGGCACTCCAAGGGGTGCATGCGGATTCGGGCGGCTCGGACGGCTTCGTGTCTGTCGAAGTCGATCCCTCGCTCGCGCACGACACCGAGGCCACCACGCAGGCCGCTCAGGAGCTGCACCAGGGCATTGCGCGGCCCAACCTGATGGTCAAGATTCCCGGAACGGCGGAGGGCCTTCCGGCCATCCGTCAGATGATTGCCGAGGGCAACAGCATCAACGTGACGCTGATTTTCTCCGTTGCCCGATACGAGCAGGTGGCCGAGGCGTATCTCAGCGGGCTCGAAGACCGTGTCGCTGCGGGCGTCACCGACTTGTCGGACGTGGCCAGCGTTGCCTCGTTTTTCGTGAGCCGCACCGACACCGAGGTCGACCGTCAACTTGACGCCGTCGGCTCCGCCAGTGCGCTGGGCTTGCGCGGCCGTACGGCGGTCGCACAGGCGCAAGCCGCATACGGCCGCTTCGGCGAGATCTTCAGCGGTCCCCGATGGGAACATCTCGCAGCGCTGGGCGCGCAGGTTCAGCGCCCGCTGTGGGCGTCGACCAGCACGAAGAATCCGGCGTACCCCGACACGCTCTATGTCGACGAGCTGATCGGTCCTCACACCGTGAACACCATGCCCGATGCCACCTTGGTGGCCTTCTGCGATCACGGAAAGCTCCGCCGCACCGTCGACGCCGACCAATCCGCAGCCCGCTACGTGCTCGACGCGGTGACGTCCCATGGCATCGACCTCGACGCCGTCGCCAACACGCTCGAGGCGCAAGGCGTCGCAGCGTTCACCAAGAGCTTCGACGAATTGCTGGTGTCGCTCCAGACGAAGGCTGACTCGCTCGCCTGACACCTCGCCGGGCTGACTCGCTCGCCTGACACCTCGCCGGGCTGACTCGCTCGCCTGACACCTCGCCGGGCTGACTCGCTCGCCTGAAGCAAGTGAGTTAGTTGCAAACCGAAACCTACTGCCGTAGTGTGCGCGGCCGTGAAGACCGTCACGACGGGCCAGCCCAGCTGTTCCATCCAGGCAACTCTCGACATCGTCGGTGATCGCTGGACGCTGCTCATCCTGCGCGACCTGTTCCGCGGCGTGCGCCGGTTCAGCGCCATGCAGCACGACCTCGGCATCGCCCGCAACATGCTGGCCGACCGGCTCGGCCGACTGGTTGACGCCGGAGTCGTCGCCAAGGTGCCGTACCAGCACCGGCCGGTCCGATTCGACTACATCTTGACCCACAAGGGACTCGACCTCTCGAACAGCTTGCTGGCACTCATGGCCTGGGGAGATCGGTGGTGCCAGGACGGCGCTGCTCCCACGGTGCTGGTGCATGCCGACTGCGGCACCCCGCTGGAGCTGGCGACCCGCTGCCCCACCTGCGACGAGCCGGTGAGTCCGGCTCGCATCCGCAGCCGCGCCAGCCGCGGTGACACCGCGCCTGCCCGAGCCATTCGACCACACCCCACGAACGGAGGGGCCCTGTGACCATCATCGAACCGTCGCATACCACTGAAGACCCAGCGGCCAACGGCGCGTCCTCGAACGGCGCAGCAGTGGCGCCACAGCCGTCCACTGAATCGCTGGAGCTCGCAGCCATGCCGCTCGGCCAACTCGCTGAGGGTGCGGCGGAGGTGCGTGACCGTGCGTTCGGCACCCGGGTGACCTACAGCCCGAAGGTGTTCATCCCGCTCACCATGCTGTGCCGTGACAAGTGCGGCTACTGCACGTTCGCACAGCCCCCCGCACGGCTCGACTCGCCGTATCTCACTCCAGAAGAGGTGCTCGAGATCGCGGCCAGCGGCGCTCGGGCCGGCTGCCACGAGGCGCTGTTCACGCTCGGCGAGCGTCCTGAGCTGCGCTACCCCGCGGCAGCGGAGTGGCTCGCAGAGCACGGTTGGGATTCCACGGTCCACTATCTGGTCGAGATGTGCCGGCTCGTACGCGACGAGACCGGGCTGCTCCCCCACGCCAACCCCGGGGCCATGACCTCGGGCGAACTGGCGGCGCTGCGCGAGGTCTCGCCGAGCCAGGGAATGATGATCGAGTCGCTGAACCCCCACCTCGACTGCCACCGGGGGTCGCCCGACAAAGAGCCAGCTCGCCGTCTGGCCACGCTCGAAGCCGCCGGCGAGTTGGCCATCCCGTACACCACCGGGATCCTCGTAGGGATCGGCGAATCGCTCGCCGACCGTCTGGCGGCACTCGAGGCCATTGCCGCGAGCCACGCCCGCTGGGGTCACATCCAGGAAGTGATCGTGCAGAACTTCCTGCCCAAGGCGGGCACGTCCATGCACAACATGCCCCCGTGCCCGCCCGATGAGTACGCGCAGGCCATTGCACTGGCGCGGCTGATCCTGCCGGCCGACATTCACTTGCAAGCCCCGCCGAATCTCACCGAGGAATTCGGCGGGCTGCTCGATGTCGGCATCGACGACTGGGGCGGTGTCTCGCCGATCACCGCCGATCATGTCAATCCCGAGCGCCCGTGGCCGGCACTCGATCGCTTGCGCGAGGTCACTGAGGCCCGCGGGTTCACGCTTGCTCCGCGGCTGACGATCTATCCCGAGTTCGTGTACCCCGGTGATGCCCGTCCCGAGTTTGCAGCCGAACCGCACCCCTGGATCGCCGACGACAACCGATTCAGCGTGCTCGACCGGGCTGACGCTGAGGGCCTGGGCCGCGACGATCCCGGCAGCCAGATGCCCGAGCGCACGATGGAGAATCTCGACGCCGGCTCCGGTGCTGACGTGCTGGTGGCAGACGAGAATTCCACACAGTGGTACTCAGGCGGTGCCGGCCACCTGCCCACGAACATCATGGGCGGGCCCTCGTTTGCCCGCGGCACCGTGCGAGAGGTGCTCGACGGTGTGATGGCGGGCCAGCAGGTCGGCCACGACGAAATCGTCACGCTGTTTGGTGCCCGTGGCCCCGAGGTGGTCGCCGTGGGCGAGGTCGCCGACGAGCTGCGCCGCCAAACCGTGGGCGACATCGTGACCTGGGTGCACAACCGCAACATCAACTACACGAACGTGTGCACGTTCAAGTGCAAGTTCTGCGGTTTCTCCAAGGGTCCCTTGTCGCTGAACCTGCGGGGCACGCCCTACATGCTGACGCTGGCCGACATCCAGGAGCGAGTGATCGAGGCCGCCGAGCTGGGCGCCACCGAGGTGACCTTGCAGGGCGGCATTCACCCCAGCTTCGACGGCGACTACTACATCGACGTCTGCCGGGCCATCCACGATGTCGTACCCGACATGCACCTGCACGGCTTCACCGCTCTCGAGGTCATCGAGGGCGCCAAGCGGCTCGGCGAGTCGCTGGTGAACTACTTGATGCGTCTGAAGGAGGCCGGGCTGAAGTCGCTTCCGGGCACCGCTGCGGAGATCCTCGACGACTCGGTGCGGGCTGTGCTGTGCCCCGACAAGATCAACACCGCCGAGTGGCTGGAATGCCATGAGGCGGCGCATGCGGTGGGCCTGCACTCGAACATAACGATCATGTTCGGATCGATCGAACAGCCAGAGCACTGGGCGAACCACATCGTGGCGACGCGTGAGTTGCAGAAGCGCACCGGCGGGTTCACCGAATGGGTCCCGCTTCCGTTCGTGCACATGGCGAGCCCGATCTACCTGCGCAAGGGTGCGCGCCGCGGCCCGACCTTCCGGGAAACGCTGCTGATGCATGCCGTGCCGCGGATCGCCTACCACGGACTCATCGACAACATCCAGGTGTCGTGGGTGAAGATCGGCCCGCCGGGGGCTCAACAGATCCTGCGGGCCGGCGCCAACGACATGGGCGGCACCCTGATGGACGAGAACATCTCCCGCGCTGCAGGGGCGCAGCATGGCCAAGGACTCACCGAACAAGACTTCCGCGACATCGCAGAACCGCTCGGGCGGCGCACCCGCCAGCGTCTCACCGGCTACCAGAACGCCGACGGTGCACCTGAGGTGCACAGCCGCATCCTGCGACCCACCGACAACGCCACCGACCGCAAGCTCATCCCGCTCGAATCGCTCGGCAGTCGCGTCTAGCGACTGCTGCTCAGGCTGTCGGCGGCGGGTCTGGGGCGGGTAGACCGGAGCTGCCTTCAAGACGCGCGACGCGTTCACGCACCAATCCAACCTCGGTCGTCAGACCGTCGATTCGGCCGCCGAGATGGAAGATGATGCTCATGCCGGTGCCGAACATGCCGACGACGATTGCTCCGGCGGCCACCAGCAGCGCCCACGCCTCGACGACAAGTTGCGTCGCTGCGATGATGCCGAACGCCATGACCTCACCCTAGAACACGGGCTGGCCATTCAGTCTCCATATTTTCTCCGACACTCGAATGGGCACCAAGGCGGGGCGTACGCTGCGCTTGAGATGAAGACTTCTCTGTCTCGCTTCGTCGCGGTCGGCGTCTTGCTCGTGGGCATTTCGCTCATTGTTTGGACCGCCGTCGGCGACCCTGACGACGATCCGGTGTCCACTGAGACTGCAAGTGCGCTGACGGCAGCAACGCAGGCCGAACTGGGCGAAGCATCGCCTGCAACAGCAGCAACCGGGTCGGCATTGCCGGCAACAGGCGCCGCAACCACATCTGCTCCGGCGACTCCCACGACAACTGAACCACTTGAGCCGATCCCGGTGCTAGGGACGGCGTTCACCCTCAGCAGGCTCGATGGTTGGTTGAACACCGAGGCCACCTCGTTGGAGGAGATCCGCGCGAACAACGAGATCACCGTGGTGCAGTTTTGGACGTTCGGCTGCCGGAACTGCAAGAACACCTTGGATGCACTCGGTGAGCTGTACGCGGACTTCGGCGACCAAGGTGTCGAGATTGTCGGCGTCCACGCTCCAGAGTTCGCCTACGAGGCCGACGTGGACAACATCATTGATGCCGCCGCCGACCTCGGTGTCATGTGGCCGATCGCGCTCGACACCCAGAAGTACAACTTCCACGTCTGGCAGGAAGGCCCCACCGGTTACTGGCCCCGGGTCTACGTGATCGACAGCGACAACCAAATCCGCTTCGACCGCCGGGGCGACAGTCCGCGCAAGTATGAGGAGCTGTACCAGATTGTCGAGCGGCTCCTCGCGGAGACGTGATCGGCGAGCGGGCCGCCGTGAGCACTCTTGTCGACACCCTCACAGAGGGCATTAGCGTGATCACGTGGGCGTGCACGCTCACTGCTCTCGCACCGGGGCTGGCGCTCGTGCTGGTAGCCCGCAAGGCGCGGCTCACCGTGGCGCTGTACTACATCGCTGGCGCTGCATTCCTGGCGTGGGCGCAGGCCGCCGGCCACTGGTGGGTTGGGTCACGAGGCATCGCAGTGGTGATCGGCGGGCTGCTCGCTGGGGGCACCTATCTAGCGGCGTGGCGGGCGCAGGGTCATTCCTCGCCGCTCGCCACCGGCGCGGGCCTCGTGGGCGGAGCGCTGGCGGGCTGGCTGTGGCGACCCTGTGTCGGTGAGCATCTCGGCGACATCCTCAACGATGCCGCGACCGACGGCCCTCGGACGCTCGCGCTCATGGGCCTGTACATGGCAGGCGTTCTGCTCCCCTTGCTCCTCATTGCAGTCGCGCCGTACGCAGTGCCCGCCGTCGGCAGGCTGCTCGACCGGCTGCCGTTCGCCATTGCTGGTGCCACCGTCGGAGCGGCATACGCCGTGGCCCTGGCGACCGGCCAGTACGACGACCTCATCGGCGAGCTCTACCGCATTTCGGCTGGCTATTGAGCAGCCGACCGCGCCCGCCCACCGCTAGTCGTCGTACCCATCCGACGCGCCCGTTGACTCGCGCAAGATGGCCGCTGCTTTGATCGTGGCACGGCGGGCGCGGGTAACGCTGCGCTCAAGCTTGGAGCGTGCGTCGGACGTGTCTGCATCTGCGAGTGCGCCCTGCAGCAGCTCTATGGACAGCTCAGCGAGCTGTTCGGCGGTGTCGTCGAGACGATCCGCCAACTGGTTGATTTCGTCGTTCACGCTCACCGGCTCCGCTCGACGTGAATGGGGCCTATCAGCTCGTCGTTCACAAGCCTGCGCCTCCACCGCCGGGCAGGTGTTCTGCCACGATCTCAAGCGGGTGGCGCGCGTCGAGCCCAGCAGCACGCAAGTGCAGCGAACAGCCCGGGTTGGCGCTGGCCACGACGTCTGCGCCGGAGCGCTCGATGGCGGCAACCTTGCGCTCGCGCACAGCGTTGGCAATATCGGGGTGCTGCTGGGAGTACGCGCCGCCTGCGCCACAGCACAATCCGTCGTCGTCGAGCTCGACCACATCCACGTAGCGGTCAAGCACGGCGCGCACCGGCAGGTGCGCCTGCTGCACATGGCGGAGGTGGCAGGGGTCTTGCACTGCGACGCGTGGTCGCTGCGCCGCATCGCCGGTGACTGGGCCGCCAGTGATTGGGCCGCCGATATCCAACGCGATCGGGGCACCGGCGGGCAATAGGTCGACCCGCGCAGCCAACCACTCATGAACGTCGTGCACTCGCTCGGCGAATCGGTGCGCTTCGGGGGTGCCGAGCAGGTGGCCGTATTCCTTCATGGCTGCTCCGCAGCCGGCTGAGTCGACGAGAATCGGGGCATCGCCTGGCAGCGAAGCGATCACCCTGCGCGCCAGGCGGCGAGCGTCGGCACCGAGACCGGCATGGGTGTGCAACGAGCCGCAGCATGCAGCTCGTGGCGGCGGCAGCGCCACACCGGCGCCGGTCGCCTCGATGACCGATTGCACCGCCCGGTGGGTATCGCGCATCCATGCGTCCATGACACAGCCTGTGAACAGCCACACATCGCTCCCGCTGGGGACCAAACGGCGCTGTCGCAGGGGCACCCGGGGCAGTGCGCCGACTGCGGTGCCCAGCGAGCGGAACCGCCCGACCCGGCTGAGCAACCGTGCGGCACCCAATACGCCGAGTCGCTGAGCGAGCGCCAGCAGGCGTGAACCCGCCGCGAGCAAGCGGGGCATGCCCAGCGCCCGGTAAGCCAGCCGCCGCAGCCGCGGCTGGTAGTTGGTCTGTGATGCAAGCGCCTCGCGGGTGACCTCCATCATGTGCCCGTACTGCACGCCCGCGGGACAGGCCGTCTCGCAGCCGCGGCACTGGATGCAGGCGTCCATGAACTCCACGAACGCAGCGTCGGCCTCGCCCCGCTCGGCGACGTCTCGCATCAGGGCAATGCGCCCCCGCGGCGACGCCGACTCCTCCCCTGTGACCCGGTAGGTGGGGCAGTGCGGCAGGCACATCCCGCAGGCGACGCACGAAGCCAGCGTGTCGCTGTCGATCTCGAGCTGCAGCGCGAAGGTGCCAGCAGAACTCGACGTCTGGGCCACGGGACTCACCATGCACTCCTGCCCGGATTCAGCCGGCCGGCAGGATCCAGTCTCTGTTTCAGCTCGGTCATCAACGCTGCGTTGGCCGGCGCGACCGGTCCCGCATCGACCGGTTCGACTCGATGCACCAGACCAACGCCCACTTCTGCCAGCCATCCGCCCCCGGTGCCGGCGAGCGTTCGCAGATCCGAGGGTCGCATCGATTCACGCCCTGTCGCGGGCACATGCGGCGCGTCCGTTGTGGGGCCAAAGCCCAGAGGTTCGACCCTCGCAGCCTCGGCGGCGACGTCGGACGGATCGCCCTCCAACAGGATCCAGGCTTGCGTGCCATCCCACAGGACGCTGCTCGGCCGGTACAGCAGGTCGAACGCTGCGAACGGATCGCCGTCGCCGTGAAGCCACTGCGCCGCTGGCGGCACGGGCAGCGTTCGCAGGATCACCTCGGCCAGCAGGCCGAGCGTGCCCAGCGATCCCACGAGCAAGCGGGGCAGGTCGTAGCCCGAGACGTTCTTCACCGTCGGGCCGCCGGCCGTGACGACTTTGCCGCTGGCGTCGACGTGGCGCGTCTGCAGCACGAGATCGCGCACATGCCCGTAGCGGAGCCTGCGGTGTCCGCTGAACCCGCACGCCAGCACTCCACCGACCGTCGCCGCATCGTCGGCAGGGTCGAGAGGGATCATCTGGCCGGTGTGCGCCAGGTGCGCGCTCAGCTCGCCGACGGATGTGGCAGCGCCGCACCGCACCGTCATCTCGGAGGGTTCGTGTTCCCACACACCGGCGGGCGCCCGGATCTCACGCGTGCCCGCGGCCGGTTCGCCGCCGACGTGCCAATGGGTGCGCGTGCCCACCACGGTGATCGGATCGCTGGCACCGACCGCGCGGGCGAATTCGGTGACGGCGGGATCTATCCGCGCGGCGAGACTGGCGCTGACTTCAGCGGGGCCAGTGCCCGAACTCATCGCCGGCGGCGCTCCGGCGCTGCTGGACTGCGAACTCACACCCAAGCACCTTCAGGCACGTGCTGGTGGAATGAATCGCTGCAGCGCGAACCCGACGGGATCACCTTCAGCGGATTGGCGAACCCGTCAGGATCGAAGGTCTCGCGCACCAGATCCTGTGTGTACATGTCGTGGGCGCTGAACAGCATCCCCATGTAGTCCCGCTTCTCCAAGCCGATCCCGTGCTCGCCGCTGAGCACGCCGCCCGCTGCGATGGATGCAGCGACGATGTCGCGGCCTGCGGCCTTCACTCGCTCGTCGACACCGGGTTCGCGCCGGTCGAACGCCAGGATCGGGTGCAGGTTCCCGTCGCCTGCGTGGAACACATTGACCGCGATCAGGTCGTAGGCGTCTGCGATCCGGTACACCTGATCGAGCACTTCGGTCAGCCGCGAGCGGGGCACCACCGTGTCATGCAGGTAGTAGTCGGGCTTGATCCGCGCGACCGCGCCGAATGCGTTCTTTCGGCCCTTCCACAGCAGGGCTCGCTCCGCGTCGTCGGCTGCGACTCGCACGTGGCCGGCGTGGTACTGCTCTGCGACCTCGCGAATGATCTCCACGCCTGCGGAGACACCGCCGGGCAGGCCGTCGAGTTCGACCAGCAGCACCGCTGCGGCATCGGTCGGGTAGCCGGCGTGGGCAAACGCCTCCACGATCTCGATGGCACGCTGGTCCATCATCTCCAGCGCGGACGGCACCAGCCCCGCGGCGATGATGGCGCTGACGGCGGCCGAGCCCTCGCTGACATCGTCAAAATCGAGCAGCAGCGTTCGGACTGATGGCGCGTTCGGCGTGAGACGCACCGCGGCCTTCGTGGCGATGCCCATCGTGCCCTCGGAGCCCACGAAGAGCCCGCGCAAGTCGAGTCCAGGCGGCTCTGCTTCCACCCCGCCCAACATGGTGGTCTCGCCGGAGGGAAGCACCACCTCAAGTGCGGCGATGTGCGCCGTGGTGACGCCGTAGGCGAGGCAGTGCGGTCCCCCGGAGTTGTTGGCGATGTTCCCGCCGAGCGAGCACACCTGCTGGCTCGAGGGATCAGGGGCGAAGTGGAACCCCAGCGGCGTCAATGCTCGCGACAGGTCGAGGTTCAGCACCCCGGGCTCGACCCAGGCGACGCGATTGTCGACGTCGACCTCGATGATTCGATCCATCTTCGCCGTGGCGACCACGACCGGCCTGCCGACCGGCACTGCTCCCCCGGCTAAGCCGGTTCCCGAGCCACGGGCCAGGAACGGCCGGCTGTGTCGCCGGCACACACCCACGATCTCCGCGATTTCGGCGGCAGTCTCGGGCAGGCACACGATGGCGGGCAAACTGCCCTCGATCGAGCCGTCACGGCTGTACAAGCCCCGCTCGAAGTCGTTGTCGCGTGCCCGGTCACCGACAACACCGCGCAGGTCGCCAAGCAGGGCCGCATCTGCAGCGGTATCAGCCTCAGGAACCACAGCGCGACCGTACCCCACAGGTGCTTCAGATCGACTTGGCAAATCGGCCACCTTGATGTTGCCCGCTCTTGTTCGCAATTCCTCTGGGATACGGGCTCACGGGCCGCTCGGGCCCCGGCCTCGCGAGCTCGGCCTCGTAGGCTCGCCGCGGATGGCTTCTGATATCGGTGTGAGCGTCGATGACTGGAGCCCCAGGGACGACGCACGGGAATGGCTCTCGCTGGAGGACCCGCACGAGCATCGCACGTGGCTGTTCGATGTGACATTTCTCACCAGCGCCTGGACGTGCATCTATGGCGCTGGCTGTCCGGGAATCGACACCGAACCGGCCCCCGAGCTGGCATTGGGCTGCTGCAGCCACGGTGCATACCTCAACGGCGACGACGACCTCGCGCACATCCGTTCGATGATCGCCGAACTGGACGCCGAGATCTGGCAGCACTACCGCGCTTGCGCAGAGGCGTTGTGGCAAGACGGCGAGGGCTGGTGGCGAACTCTGGTCGTGGACGGAGCCTGCGTGTTCGCGAACCGGGCCGATTACCCCGCCGGCGCGGGTTGTGCCTTCCACGTACTGGCCGAGCGCACCGGTCGGCGGCCGATGGACACCAAGCCCGAGATCTGCTGGCAGGCGCCGATCCGCCGCGAGGACCACGAGACCGTCACGGGCCACGTCTACACGATGGTGCGGGAATGGGAGCTGCGCGACTGGGGAGGACCTGACACCGACGTCTCCTGGTGGTGCACGTCGTCGGCGAACGCGCACGTCGGCAGCCAGCGCGTCTTCACAGCGCTATGCGACGAGCTGACAGCCATCTGCGGACCCGAGATCTATGCCGAGTTGTGCTCCGAGCTCGATGAGCGCGCCGCCTCTGCGCGATTGCTGCCGCATCCCGCTGTTCGACGACGCGATTGAACCGTCTCAGCCTCGCAGCTGAGTCGTCTGGGACTCTCAGGCGCTCTCGCGCTGGGACGCCTCGGAGTTCGCGTCCGAGTCAGCGTCGGCGTCACCGTCGAAATCGGCGTACTTGGCCTCGAGATCGGAGTAGTCGTCGTCGTACTTGTCGGCCAGGTGCCCGTACTGATCATCGGGATCCGAATCCTCGTCGTCGAACTCGACGCCGAATCGATCCGAGTTATCGAAGTCGTAGTCCTCGATGGTGAAGCGCTCCGCTGTGGCCCGCTGAAACTTGCGAGCCTCCTCGTAGCGGCGATGTCGACCCTTCTTCACCGGCTGGCTCCTCGTGCTCGACTGCGAGGCTTCGCTTGCCTGCATCCGGACGTGCCTGTATCCGCGCAGGACAAGGCACCTGTGCTCTACGAAGTGCCCTGCCACCCTACCGCCCGAGGCGCAACGCTGCGTGTCATTCGCAGCGCTCAGGCCCCCCGCCGGGCCGCGGTTCGAGCTGCAAGCCCTCCGCCGGATCGAACGCCAGAGCGGCCTCCCCCGCCAGCAGCGACCTGATGCCGTCGCCTACCACTTCGGCCCGCCAGCCGGTGCTCAGCCGGGATGCGGGGTCGCCGGCGAGCAATGCCGCAATGTCGGAACGGGTCGCCAACAAGCTGCGATCGATGCCCTCACCACGAGCCACCTCGTCCACCCAGGCGCCGACGAGGGGAACTGCCGGCTGCAGTGCCGCGTCCACGTTGGGTCCCGCCGGCAGCGCGCCCGACGGGATGTCGCCCGATGCCATGTCGAGACCTCTCGCAACCTCGGCGATGACCCGATCGCCCGCCCTTCCGCGGAGCTGGTTGCCGTCCACGCCCCGCAATCCCTGCAACTCGCTGACGCTGCGCGGGCGCCGCTGCGCGATCGACAGCAGTGCCATGTCCGACAGCACGAAGCGCACAGGGATGTCCCGCTCGCTGGCGGTTCGCTCCCGCCATGCGGCCAGCCGGTACGCCACCGCCCGCTGGGGCCCGCGCAATTGGCGCGCTCCCTTGATGCGGGTCCAAGCTTGGGATGGATCCGGGGGCGGTCCAGGGGGCCTGCGCCACTGCTCGCACTCGTCCAGCGCCCATTGCCACCGGTTCAGTGCCCTCAAGCGGGTGCAAAGCTCGTCGTACAGCTGGATGAGGTACGCCGCATCGTCTGCCGCATAGCGCTGCTGGGCTGCTCGCAGCGGCCGCTCGAACCAGTCCGTCAACCGATCACCCTTGGTCAGACGCACGCCGAGGAGGCGGTCGACCAGCGCCGCCAGCGACGGTGTGCTCATTCCCAGAAAACCGGCGGCCACCTGGGTGTCGAAGAGCCTCGACGGTATGGCGCCGCACTCCTGGGACAACACTTCGATGTCCTGGGCGCATGCATGCATCACGACCAAGATGTCGGCATCGAGGGCGGCACGCAAGACGGCAACGTCGGTCGTCGTGGGATCCACGAGCGCTACCCGGTCGTCGAATGCGATCTGGACCAGTGCTAGCTGGGGGCGGTAGCTGCGCTCTCTGTGGAACTCAGTGTCCACGGCAATGCAGTCGGCGGCCACCAGATCGGTAACGAGAGTCTCAAGCGCAGCCTGGGAGTCGATCCATTCGTGCTGCGGCCATTCGTGCTGCGGCCGTTCGCGCTGTGCCACTTCGCGCTGGGCCACCCCGCGCTGGGCCCCTTCGCGCTGGGGCCGCTCGCGCCGACGTGCCATGGCCGTCAACCCACTCCCGGTCGCGCAATGTCACGAGTCGCCACGATCGCCCCGGCTGCAGCGAGGTCGGCGGCGGTGTTCACATTCAGAACGTCAGCCACATCCACCGACACCGTCGGGACGGCATCGAGGTCGAGGACAGCTTTCGGTCCACGTGCGCCGTCGCGCAGGCCCGCCCGCAGCATCGAGAGCGATGCGCGGGCGTAGTGGCCGATCAGCGGCTCGACACGGTCGCTGCGGGCCAGCACAACCGGCTCGCCCGTGCTGTGTGCCGTGCGAATCAGAGCGGCGAGCAGGTGGACAGGCACCGTCGGCACGTCAGTCGGGCACACGAGAACATCGCCGTGACGCTCGAGGGCATCGACCAGACCAGCGAGCGGTCCGGAAAGTGGCGTGCTGTCGGGTTCAGCCACGAGAGGTGCGGGCGGATTGCCTCCCTGCGCGACCACCGGGTGCGCCCCCGCCGCCCTCAAGGCGTCGGCAACCCACAGCGCCAGCGGTCGTCCCACCAGCTCCAGGTTGGCCTTGTCGCTGCCCATGCGCGTCGAAGCGCCGCCGCACAGCACGACGCCGGCAGGCCTCACGCCTGAGGCCACTCACCGGTTGGGGGCTCGCCGCCGGGGTCCAGTTGGACCAGGAACCCGGCGCACCTGTCGGCCTCGTCGTCCTCGCCGATGGCGGCGGCTGAGCGACCCAGGCCCAGCAGCGACCACAAGAAGCCGTGGTTGGTGGGCGCCGTCCAGCGGACGTAGCCGCTGCCGCGCCAGCCCGCCGCTCGCAACGCGTCCAGGCCGCGGTGATACCCCACCCGGCAATAGGCGTACGCCTCGACGTGGCGACCACTGCCCGCCGCGCAGCGGCCCAGTTCCGCCCACGCTTCGAGCATCCGCGGCCAACGGGCTGCGACACGCTCCAGTGCGGCCGCACGGTCGGCCAGCGGCAGTTCCATGGCCGCTTCGAATGCGGCTGCGGCCGGCGACGGGGCCGGATCCAGGACCGTCTCGGGCAGACCGCCCGGACGCAGGTCGATCGGAGTGGCAGCCATTGGGGAACCTCGTCAAAGTCAGCAAATTCGCCTCGACTCTAGTGAGCACCCCTGCTCAGACCCGGAATCGATCCCTGTGCTCCCCAGCGACGGTGCGTACCCTCAGATGAGTGCTGCCCGAGTGGTTGGATGCTGACCGCCTCAGCGCAGCACTCGTCGGTGGCATCGCCTGCCTCGTGATCGCGGCCGTCGTAGTGCTGCGGATGATCCGCAAGCTGGCGCTGGCCGTGCTCATCTCGGTGGTGCTCGTCGGCGCCGCGGCAGCGCTGGCAGTCCAGTGGTCGGGACTGCGGGACTGTCAACAGACCTGCTCCTGCGATGTCCTCGGCCGCACGGTCCAGGTGCCCGAGAATCCGCTGTGCGGGCCCGACCGCATCGACCCCAGCCGCATCGACGTGGACATCGACATTGACACGGGCTGATCCAGCGCTAGCAGACGTGTTTCGTAATCGTGTTCAGGGCAACTCCGCGACGCCTTGACAAGCGCCTCGGGCCGCGGCCTCGCCGAGCGGTTCAGTCTCAGGGAACGCGCATGGCGCGCAAGTTGTCAGTGGCGTGAGACTCCGGGCTCGAGCCGGAGACCACCACGACCATGTCGCCGCTTCGCACCATCGCCGACCGCGCTGCGGCGTGCACTGCTTCGAGCGCTGATTCGGCCGGGGTCAGGCGCTCGCCGAAAACCAGCGGGCGGGTCCCCCACGACAGCGAGAGCTGCATCGCAGTGCGGGGCTCGGGTGTGAGTCCCAGCAACGGCATCGATGGGCGGAATCTGGCCATGCTGCGTGCGGTAAATCCCGACCGGCTCAGGCAGATGATGGCCTGGGCGCCGAGTTCGGTCGCGAGTCTCGACGCTGCCTGGGTGATGCCGTCGGTCACCCGCATGTAGTCGGCGGAGCGGTCGTCGTTCCTGCGCACCGACAGCAGCCGGTTCCACCACGCCTCATAGTCGAAGCGCTCATCGGCTCGCTCGGTGATGCGCGCCATGGTCCGCACGGCGTTCACCGGGTCGTGGCCGATGGCCGTCTCGCCGCTCAGCATCACCGCGGACGTGCCGTCGAACACTGCATTGGCGATGTCGGAGGCTTCGGCCCGGGTCGGCACCGGCGAGTGCAGCAGCGACTCCAGCATCTGCGTTGCGGTGATGGCCGGTCGGCCGTGCGCGACACAAGCTTCGATGATCCGTTTCTGCAGATGTGGCAGCTCCTCGATGTCGCACTCAGCGCCGAGGTCGCCGCGGGCCACCATCACCGCCGAGGACGCCTCGATGATCCCGTCGAGGTTCTCCACCGCAGCGTTGGTCTCGATCTTGGCCACCAGCAGCGGGCCGCGTGGGTGCGGCTCGACGCCCAGGCGACGCATGTCGTGTGCGGAGCGGACAAACGACAGCGCCACCATGTCAGTGCCCAAGTCGATGAACGTGTCGGCGAGCTTCAGGTCCTGTGGGGTCGGCGTGCTCATCCGCAGTTTGGACGAGTCGACGTGGAGACCCGGTCGTCCTTCGAGGTGACCGCCGTGCAAAACGCGGGTCTTGAGGGCGTTGGATGCTCGGTCCTCGACTACCAGCACGACATTGCCGTCTCCGAAGGACAGCTGGTCGCCGGGGCCCACGTCGGTCAGCAGACCCTCGTAGTCGACGACGATCCGGTCTGCCGTGCTGGCATCGCCGTCGATGCCGAGCGAGAGCACGGCGTCTTGGGCGACCTCGCAGCCGCCTTCGGGAAACGGCTTGCAGCGCACCTTCGGTCCCGGCAGATCCACCAGGATCCCGATGTGGCGCCCGGATTCCTCCGAGATGGCGCGTAGCCGTCGGAACGTCTCGACTTGCTCGTCGAGCGTGCCGTGAGCCAAGCCGAGGCGCCATACATCGACACCCGCCTCGATCAGGGCTGTCATGGTCGCTGCGTCGCTGCAGGCTGGTCCGACGCTGGCGATGATCTTGGTCCGTCTTGCCATGTAGCACCACGGTACCGCTCCCGTCAAGGCATCCTGCTGTCGATTGCAGAGATTCGGTGCGTTGGGCCAATAGGGTCAGCCGCCGTGGAGCTCGTCTTCGTCCGTCACGGCCAGCCCGAACGAGTCGTGCGACACGATGGGCAGCCCGCAGACCCGCCGTTGTCGGCGATCGGTCTCCAGCAAGCTGCAGCCGTGGCCGAATGGCTGTCCGAGATGGGCGTCGACGCCCTCTACAGCAGCCCGATGCGGCGGGCGCTGCAAACCGCAGAGGCCATCGGCGGCGCGACCGGTCTGGTGCCGGCCGTGCGAGACGGCCTCAGCGAGTTCGACCGAGACTCCCCCGCGTACGTGCCCATGGAGGTGCTCAAGGAGACCGACCGCGAGCGCTGGAACGAGCTGGCGACGGGCTCGTTCGGCGATGCGGAGCGCACGGCGCAGTTCATCGCCACGGTCAACCATGCCGTCGACGAGATCGTCGCTGATCACCGCAGCCAGCGCGTCGCTCTGGCATGCCACGGTGGGGTTGTGAACGCCTATCTGGCTCGCTGCTTGGGCTTCGACGCCGACGCATTCCTGCGATTCGACGTCGACTACACCTCGGTCACCCGCGTCTTCGCGTCAAGCCATGGTCACCGCAGCGTCCTGTCGGTCAACGAGCGCACCCACCTGCGAGGCCGGTCCGACCTCGCCATCGGTCTGTAGACATCGCTCGCAGCGGCGTGTCGCTGCCGCCGAACCGGCCCGCGGTTCCTGCCAGCGTTCGCGCTCCCTCGTCAGGCCGTCAGGATGCGCATCATTCGGTGGGATCGGTAGTGCCGTCGTATTCGGCGGCCAGGGCTGCGACAGCGGCTGCGATGTCCTCGCCGGAACGTCGGCTGCTCAGCAGTCGGCCGATGTCCGAGCAGACGGCTTCGACCCAGTCCCGCTCGAACTGGTACGACTCGGTATCTGCGAAGACCTCGTCGCAAAGGCTGACCAGAGCGTCCGTGCTGCGGCTGCCGGTTGCGTCAGCGAGTTCGACGATGTCGGCTATGTCGCGGCCACGACCGGACATGAGCTTGAGGGCCAGCAGAATCCGAGGGCTCGCCCCGCGAACCAGCAGACACCTGCCTTCGTAGATCGGATCGAACGCGGACGGCGGGAGATCCGCTTCGACGAAGCCGGCTGCTTGGTTGTTGATCCAATTGGCAGCGATGTTGCGGCGCCGCGCCACCGCCGAGGCTGCCTCCAGCACTTGAGGCGGAATCTCGGCCGTGGCGACATCGACATCTTGGGTCATCCGTCCATCGAACAGTGCCCCCATCGCGACTCCGCCGATCACATACAGCACGTACATCACGCCCGGCGGGGCCGACGCGGACAGGACATCGTCGACCTCTTCGAAGAGATCGAGCATCTCCGCGAATGTGTGCTGAGGGAGATCGCTCACAGATTCGCAGACACAGCCCGTCGGCGGCGCCTGGACGTGATGCCGACGAACTCCCGGTCGAACCAGACGCGGTGGTAGGCGCAGGCAGCGGGGGCGTCAGCGATGGTCTGTTCCCAGATGAAGCCCTCCATGACGCAATGCCTGCCCCACGCAATGTCGACCTCCGATCGGTGGTCGAACACCCAAGCCGGCACCGGGACGCCGTCACGGTCACAGAGCGCATGAACCACCGCCGCAATGCGGCACAAGTCGTCGGCGTCGTCGCCCGTCGGGGTATCGGCGATCATGGCGCTGCGCTCATCAGGCCAGGCATCCCACTCGCGGACGAAGAACGTCAGCGGCACATGCTCCCGGTTGCCCCGCTCAGCCATCGCCGGGGGCAGGTCAGCGACTCGCACGCGCCCAAAGACAGGCACCGGTGCTGGGGCATGTCGTTGAGGCCGAATCCGAACCGGCATCTCGCACCTCCGCCGCCGCAATCGTACCGTTGCTCCCCGCCACGCCTTGTGGTGAGTGCAACCGGGCAGCCGCGTGAGCAGCTCCAGCACGGCCACCAGCGACGGCGCATCGGGTTGACGCAGGTGCAGCGTGCGCAGGTTGTTCAGCTGGTCGAGCCGACTGCCGTGTCGAGATGGCGGGCGTCGAAAGCATCCCAAGAGAGCGGCGGCGGCAACGCCTCGCCATTGCCTTGCAGATCCGCCACGATGTCGTCCACCAGCGCACGAATGCCGCGGAGGCATTCCGCCTCCGTTGGAGCGATGTGGCTCACCAGCAGAAAGCCGTTGCACACGCCAATCCAGGCATCGTCTTCGTCCGACCAGGAAGCTCGATACAGGTACCGAGGATCATTCACTGTCGGCCTCCATCAAGTCGATCGCACGCAGGACCTGACGCACCTGGTAGGGCTTCGCGTCTCCGCCGTGGTTCTGGATGTTCACTCTAGGCAAGCCCTGCCAAGGCGTCCGGTAGATCAGGTGGCTCCCTCTGCGCCGAGGCTCGCCGAAGTACACGCGACACACCTTGGCCAGTTCGGAAAAACGCACACCCGTCTGACTCGTCCGCCACGTTTCGAGCATCTCTCGAGCCCTGTCGAACTCGGTCATCCTGCCTCCATCGCGAAGATCCGCATGGACTGCCGATGATCACAGCGATGTGCAGCGCTTTCAATTTGTTTGCAGTATTTTCATCCCACTGCGAACATCATTCGTGCCGTTGCCGCAGTGGTCAGTTCAACTGGGCCCAGAGGCGGGTTGCTGCCTGGTTGAGGTGTTCGGCATCGCTTCCGCCGAATTGGTCGGCGGCGGATTCCAGCACCTGCGCGCCCTTGTCGGGCCGTCCCAGCGTCGCGAGCGCTTGGCCGAGACGCATGAACTCGTCGATCGGGCAACCGGGCAGCCGTATGAGCAGCTCCAGCACGGCCACCAGCGATGGTGCATCGGGTTGGCGCAGGTGCAGCGTGCGCAGGTTGTTCAGCATTCTCAGCAGGATCGCCTCGGCCGGCGTTTGCTGCAGGAACGCATCGTCGAACGCCTGGCGCGGCTCGAAGCGGGCAAAGATCGCTGCGGCACCAGCCCGGTCGATGATGTGGCCGTCGAATGCGTCGATGAAGGTGTCGGGATCGGGTGTGCCGACCAGGAAGTGGCCTGGCATGCCGACGCCGTGCAGATCGAGGCTTGCGCGGCGGGCCACTTCGATCGTGACGACAGCAAGTGTGATCGGTATGCCCATCCGCCGCGAAACCACTAGGTCGAGGTAGCTGTTCGCCGGGTCGGCAAAGCGCCCCCGATTCGGGCCGAAGCCTTCTGCGTTGAAGAGCAGCTCGACGACTGCGGTTGGTGTTGGCTCGCGCACCGCGTTGGCGAGACGGTCCAGTTCAGCCAGCGCCGCTGCCTCGTCCACCTGATCCGCCCGGCAGTGAGCAGCTATGGCCAGCGCCGCCCGGTCCAGCGGCACCGGCTCGCTAGCCGCCCACCTGGCGAAGGCATCGACCGGCGACACATGATCGCCCCCGTGGTCCTGTTCCCCTGCGTTGCCGTCGGACATCGACGTGACGGTACCGGCGACAGCATTGGACGCCGTGTACAGGGCGGCATGTGCCGGGAACCGTGTTCGGGTTCCGACGCATCGCTCCCGGTGTTTCTCCGAGCGGAGCCGCGATACTGGCGCTGTGACGTCGGTGCACCCGTTCCTTGACGAACCCGGGCCGGTGCCGATAGCCCACCGCGGCGGCAGTGCCATGTGGCCGCAGAACACCATGGCTGCCTTCGAAGGCGCCGTCGGCCTCGGCTACCGCTACCTCGAGACCGATGTGCAGGCAACCTCTGACGGCGTCCTCGCGGTCTTTCACGACGACGAGCTCGCACCGACGTCGGACAGTGTCGGGTGCATCTCGGAGATGACCTGGAGCGAGGTGTCGGCAGCTCGCATCGGCGGTGAGCCGATCCCCCGCCTCGAGGAGCTGCTCGACGCGTTCGATGATGTGCGCATCAGCATCGACCCCAAGACCGATGCGGCCGTCGAACCGCTCATCGAGGCACTCAGGCGGCCGGGCGTGCTCGACCGTGTGTGCATCGGCTCGTTCTCCGACGAACGCCTTGAGCGCGTCGACGAGGCGTTCGGCGATGCGGCCTGCCTCAGCTTCAGCCCACGGGAGATCGCTCGGCTCCGGATGATGAGCCTGACCGGGCGCCCGGCACGGCCGCGCCGCCCGTCGCGGTCCGGTTCCGGCAGCCGCCGACGGACAGACCGCTCACCCCAGGACCGTCAGCACGCAGGTGAGACTCGCCGCGACCGGCCGTTCCGGGGGCGCATCGCCTCGATCCCACCGCGGCAGGGTCCCATCCCGCTCGCGACCCGACGGCTGGTCGACTACGCGCACCGCATCGGCGTGAGCGTCTACGTCTGGACTATCGACGATCCCGTCGAGATGGACCGGCTGCTCGACACCGGCGTGGACGGCGTGATGACCGATGAGCCCACCGTGTTGCTGGACGTGCTGGCCGGGCGAGGCCAGTGGCGGGAGCCAGGCGACCGCACCGTCACCAGGCCAGAGCCTCCCACCGGCTCGCCGACGGGAGCATGAGCGCATGAAGCCAGCACTCAACCTCGCAAGCGGGACGCACGAGGCGGCGGCATGAGCTTCGGAGCCATCGACGCGACGCTGGTCGGCGAACTGTCGCGGATTGTCGGGGAGGCACACGTCCTGACCGATCCCGAGATCACTGCGGGCTACGTCGTCGACTGGACACGCCGCTTCACCGGCTCGACGCCGCTGGTGGTACGCCCTGGCGACACTGCCGCGACCGCCGCAGTGATGGAAGTGCTGTCAGCCGCCCGTATCGCCGTCGTGCCGCAGGGAGGAAACACGGGTCTCGTCGGCGGCAGCGTGCCGCTCGCAGGCGAGGCGGTGCTGTCGATGCGTCGTCTCAATGCCTGCGAGCCGGTGGACGAGCTCGCGACCCAAGTGACATTGGGCGCGGGGGTGACCCTGGCCGACGCCCAGGCCCACGTCGCTGCGTCGGGTCTCAGTGTGGGCGTGGACCTCGCAGCGCGCGACTCGGCGACGATCGGCGGGATGGTCGCCACCAACGCCGGGGGCATCAACGTGCTGCGTTACGGCGCCATGCGGGCTCAGGTCGTCGGTATCGAAGCGGTGCTCGCCGACGGGACGGTCGTGAGCCACCTGGCGGGCCTCGAGAAGGACAACACCGGTTACGACCTGGGGAGCCTGCTTGCAGGCAGCGAAGGCACACTCGGCATCATCACGCGCGTGCGGCTGCGGCTGCACCCCACCCAGCCCGAGCGTGCCACCGCCCTGCTGGCCTTCGAGTCAGCTGCCGATGCTGTCATTGCGGCCGCCGCGTTACGTCGCAGCGTCGCGTCCCTGCATGCGCTCGAAGCTGTCTTCGAGGGAGCAATGGCATTGGTGTCGTCCCATCTGGGCGTCGCACCTCCTGTCGGCAGCCTGAACGACGGCGGCGCCAGCAATTCTGACGTCGGCGCCGCCTGGCTGATTGCTGAGGCCGCGGCCCGCACCGATCCCAGCGACGAACTCGGCACAGCCGTCGCTGATCTGGAGGATCTTGTCGTCGACGCGGCTGTGGCGCTCGAGCCGGCTGCACGACAGCGCCTGTGGGCGTTCCGAGAGAACGTCACCGAGGCGATCTCCGCTGCGGGCATCCCTCACAAGCTGGATGTGACGCTGCCGGCGGCTCGCCTCGCTGAGTTCACCGACGGCGTTGAGGCCGTCATCAGGGCTGTCGATCCTGAGGCGCAGCCGCTGCTGTTCGGTCACCTTGGCGATGGAAACGTGCACGTCAACGTGCTGGGCCCCGATGGGGCTGAACCTGCCGACGACGTGGACGGAGCGGTGCTGCGCTACGTCGCCGAGCTGGGCGGCAGCATCTCAGCCGAGCACGGCATCGGGACAGCCAAGCTCGCAGAGCTGCACCTCAACCGCTCGGAGGCCGAGCTGGCGGTATTCGGCGCGATCAAACGAGCGCTGGACCCCGCTGGCTTGCTCAATCCCAACGTTCTGCTGCCCTGAGGCGGCATGTTCTGTCGCGCAGGCGGCGGCAGACCTGCGGGTCTACCGTTCGATCCATGAGCCGTACGCAGGTCCCGTTTGCCACCCGCTACGCCCGCAGCGGCATGGTGTGCAGTGTCGACCACCTTGCGAGCGAGGCCGGCGTGTCGCTGCTGCGCGCGGGCGGCTCAGCGGCAGACGCAGCAGTGGCCGCCTCGGCCGTGCTTGCGGTGACCACCCAGCACATGTGCGGCATGGGCGGAGACCTGTGGGCGCTCGTCCACGACGCCGACGGCGCCGCCCCCGCCGCGCTCAATGCAAGCGGTCGAGCCGGGAGCGGCGCCGACGCCGATGCCCTGCGTGCCGAGGGCCGCACGCGCATGCGCTTCCGCTCCGACATTCGCAGTGTGCCGGTGCCCGGGTGTGTCGACGGGTGGATGAGCTTGCACGAACGATTCGGGCGGGCGCCGCTGTCGGAGGTGTTTTCGACGGCCATCGACCTCGCAAGCGGCGGCTTCCCGCTCTCGCCTCATGGCTCCGCCGCCGCGGCATTGCTCGACGGCATCGCAAACGCTGACGACTACTCGCCCCGGAGCCAGCCGGGAGATCTCATCACCCGGCCCGGTGTCGCCGCTGCGCTGCGCGAGATCGTCGACGGTGGCCGCGAAGCCTTCTACGAAGGCGTTTTCGCGCAAGATCTCATCGAGCTGGGCGGCGGCGAGTACACCACGGCCGACGTGGCCCGCTCCCACGCCGACTGGGTGACGCCGCTGCGTGCCGATGCGTGGGGGCACACCCTGTGGACCGTGCCGCCGAACTCGCAGGGCTACCTCACGCTGGCGGGCGCATGGATTGCCTCAGGTCTCGACCTGCCCGCAGACCCCGAAGACCCGCTATTCGCACACCTGCTGGCCGAGGCCGCAAAGCAGGCGGGCTGGGATCGCCCCGCAGTGCTGTCGCAGGACGCTGACGGCGCTGCGCTCATCGCACCGCAGCGGCTGGCACCGCGCCGCGCCGCAATCTCGCCCGACGCAGCGGCAGCGCTCGGCTCGGGCACCGGTACCGGCGACACGATGTATCTCGCGGCGGTGGATGCCGATCACATGGGCGTTTCGCTGATCCAGTCGAATGCCGGGGGCTGGGGCGTGGGGCTGTGGACGCCGACGCACCGGATCAGCCTGCACAACCGGGGCATCGGCTTCAATCTCGTCGCGGGCCACCCGGCCGAGTACCGACCGGGGCGGCGCCCTCCTCACACGCTCGCCCCGGCGATAGTCCAGCGCGCCGACGGTTCGCTGCGCTCGGTCGTGGGAACAATGGGAGGCGACGCCCAGCCACAGGTGCTGCTGCAAGTACTGGCCCGGACGCTGTGCGCCGGCGAAGAACCGGCGACGGCAATCGGCTCGGGCCGCTGGCGCTGGGGCGCCGCCGAGGGAACCGGCTTCGACACCTGGGCCGATCCCGGCAATCTCCAGATGTACATCGAGGGCCACGCGCCGTGGTCAACCAGCGACAGCGTTGCCGACCTCACCCGGCGAGGCCACCGGGTCGGCATCGACCGCCCGCACGACAACTCCTACGGCCATGCGCATCTCATCGAGGTGCACGACGGTGTGCTCGCCGGAGCGGCGGATCCACGCGCGCTCACCGGCTCTGCTGCGGGCTACTGAACCCGAACGCAGTCGAGCGCCCTAGCGCGGCATCGGCTCGGCAACCTCGAGCCGGGAGGGGCCGAGCGAGCGGGCGACGAACAGTGCGGCGTAGGCACGGTCGCGCAATTCGGCTGCTTCGAGGGCATGGGTGGGATAGCTGGCCACGCCCATCGAGAGCGTGACGCCGGTGTGATACGAGCGCGCGGCGACCTCACGGCGAACCCGATCGGCGGCCCACACCGCACCGCCGTGAGGCGTGTCGTCGAGGATTGCGGCCAGAATCCCGCCGGTGCAATGGCAGACGCTGTCGGACTCGCGCAGCGTGCCACGCACCAAGCGTGCCGCGAGCCGTTGGGCGACCCGGGCCTGTGTGCCGCTGAGCTCCTCGAATCCGTCGACTTCGAAGAACACCACCGAAAGAGGCTGCAGGGCGCGCCGAGCCAACGCCAGCTTGCGGTCGAGCAGGAGTGCGAATACACGCACGTCGGGGAGTCCCGTGACAGGATCCAGCACAGAGTCGAATACGCCGGGGGTAGAGCCCCCGGCGCCATGGCGAGCCATGGAGTGCCAGAGTGCCACCTTCAAGCGATCCGCACAATGCCCGCTGTAGCGTCGGCGCATGCGCATCGCACGACATCTCCTTGACGGCCAGCCGGCGCTGGCCATCGTGACCGACGACGGCCTGGCGACACTCCAGACCGCCCATACCGACCTGACGTCGCTGCTCGACGCCTGCGACGGCAACGTGGTGGCTGCGGTCGAAGCCATGGCGACGGGCGCAGTGACCCCGCTCGACGAGGCCGACCTGCTCTCACCTGTGGGGCGCCCGCCAACCGTCCTCGCCGTCGGGCTCAACTATCGGGCTCATGCAGCCGAGGGCGGCCGGGAGCCCCCGTCGGTGCCGATCATCTTCAACAAGCACCACAACTGCATCGTCGGACCCGGCGACCCGATCCACATCCCCGCAGCCGCGCCCGACGTGGTCGACTACGAGGGAGAACTGGCGGTCGTCATCGGGCGCGCTGCCCGGGCCGTGTCGGCGGCCGATGCGCCCGACTACATCGCCGGCTACACGATCATGAACGATGTCAGCGTGCGGGATTGGCAGCGTGCGAGCCCGACGATGATGATGGGCAAGTCGTGGGACACCCATGGGCCGTGCGGCCCGTGGATGGTGACCAGCGATTCGCTTGACCCACACGGGTGCCGCCTCGTCACCGAGGTCAGCGGCGAGGTCCGCCAAGACGCCAAGACCGACGATCTCATCTTCAACTGCTATGAGATCGTCGAGCACCTCTCGACGGCGTTCACGCTGGATCCGGGCACGATCATCGCCACGGGAACGCCGGCGGGTGTGGGTCTGTATTTCGACCCGCCGCGCCTGCTCAGCCCGGGCGACGAAGTGTCCATCACGATCGAAGGCATCGGCACGCTGACAAATCCCGTCATCGCGGAGCCCAACGCCTAGGCAGCACTTGTGATGCCGTCGGGCCCCAGCACAGCGGCCGCATCGGGAACGGCGCAGCCCGACGTGCGGGAGCGCTTCGAGTTCAGCTTCTCCGTGGATGCAGGAAAGGCACTCGGACGCGTGGGCGGCAAGGGCGCCTTGGGGCCGGTGCTCTACGACGGCCCGGTGATCTGGCGGGCCACCGACACGCCCGCAGGCGAGGCCACGCTGCACATCACTCGTGCCGGACACGCTGTCGAGGTCGCCGGGTGGGGACCGGGCGCGGCGGATGCCGTCGCCGGAGTGCCGGCGCTGCTGGGCGCTCACGATGAGCCCGCGGCCCTCGTCCCCCACGACAGCATCGTTGCGGGCTGGGTCCGTCGCTGGCCGCAGCGCCGCCTCACCGCTACCGGCACGGTCTGGGAGCATGTCGTTCCAACGGTGTGCGGCCAGAAGGTTCCCGGGCTCAACGCCCGGAACTCATGGCAGGGCATCCTGCGGCGATGGGGTCGCCGCCCGCCAGGACCGGCACCGGGCATGCTCCGTTTGCCGCCTGCCCCCGAGTTCATGGCGTCGCTCGCCTACCACGAATTTCACCGCTTCGACATCGAACGCCGGCGCGCCGAGGCGATCATCGCCTTCGCCCGGCGGGCCGGCACGCTCGAGAGCGTGGCACGGCTGTCGCCCACCGAGGCCCGCGACCACCTTCAGACCGTCAGGGGCATCGGACCGTGGACGGCGTCAATCGTCGTGTTGCTCTGCCACGGCGATCCCGATTCGGTGATCGTCGGCGACTACCAGATCCCCAACTACGTCACCTGGCACCTGGCCGGGGAGCGGCGCGGCGACGACGCCCGGATGCTGGAACTGCTCGAGCCCTACCGCGGCCAGCGTGCCCGTGTACAAGGACTGGCCAAGTCTGCCGGGGCACCCCCGCGCCACGGCCCACGAATGTCCCTGCAAGACCTGCAGGGGCAATAGCCGGCTAGCCCAGCAGCGCCTCGGGAATCTCGACCAGCTTGGCGCGCAGGTATTCCCCCAACGCCTTCGCCTGCGGGTCTTGCCGGGTCGACGCAGCCACGCCTTCTTCCAGCAGCCCGTGGAAAATGAAGTTGAGGCTCCAGATATTTGGCAGGTCGTAGCGATCTACTCGGTGCTCGGCCGCTTCAGGCATGAGCTGCGCGAGCCGTTCGACGGTCAGGAAGTCGGACAGCCACCAGAAGGCCTCAGCCGAACGGGCGAAGATGCCCAGATTCGCATTCGGGCCCTTGTCGCCCGAGCGTGTGCCGTACAGCGTGCCGAGCGGCACCGTGCGTGTCGGCCCGCCGGGAGGCTCGACCCGCTCGGGGGGCGCCACCGCCACTCCGGAGAAGGCGATGTCGGGAGGGGTGCTGTCGACCACGGTCCGGCGGCCGTCCACCACGACCTGCATGGGAACCAGCTCCGCGTCGACCAGCGCTGGCCAGTACACCCCGAAGGGCTGGCCCGGACCCGGGCCTCCCCCGGTGCCGAACATCCCAGGAATCGAGCACAGGCCGATCTCGGTGCCTGCATTCGAGAACGCGCGGCCGACCTTGCGCTCGTCGGGGTCCTTCACGACGATCTTGTAGACGGCGACGGCTTCCTCGTTGGTGCCTGGGTCGGCCTTGTGCGTCGGCAGGAACTTGCGCACCACGGTCTCGTAGTCGTCAGGGCTGTAGGGGCACGCATGCCAGAACTGGCGCTCGATGAGCTCTGCCTTTGCCTCGATGTCGAGGCCAGTCAGCCCAATGGAGATCTGGTTGCGGAATCCGCCCTGGTAGTTCATGGCCACCTTGAGCGTGGGGGGTGCGGGCTCGCCGCGGACGCCGCTGATGCGGACCCGGTCGCGCCCGATCTGGGTCAGCTCGATGGTGTCGAAACGGCTCACCACATCGGGGTTGAGGTAGCGCTCGCTCTGGATCTCGTACAGCAATTGCGAGGTGATCGTGCCGACCGACACCTCGCCGCCGGTGCCCGAGTGCTTGCCGATCACGCTGGAGCCGTCCGCTGCCACCTCGGCCCACGGAAATCCCGGATAGGTCATGTCGGCGATCTCGGTGAAGAAGCTGTAGTTGCCACCCGTGGCCTGCCCGCCGCACTCGATCACGTGCCCCGCAACGATCGCGCCGGCCAGCGCGTCCCAGTCGTCACGGGTCCAACCGTGATGCCACGCCGCGGGCCCGGCCACGACGGCTGCATCAGTGGCGCGCCCGGTGATGACGATGTCAGCACCCTGATGCAGGGCCTCCACGATTCCCCAACAGCCGATGTACGCGTTCGCAGTCACGATCCGATCGGCCAGCTCGCCCAAAGGCTGACCTGTGTCGAGATGGGCGAAGTCGTTCCCGGCCGTGATCAAGTCGCCCAAGCGGTCCGTCAGGTCGTCGCCGTCGACATAGGCGATGGACGGGTTGAGGCCCAGCCGGTCCGCGACCTCGGCCACGGCGTCGGCGCACCCCGAAGGATTCAGACCCCCGGCGTTGGTCACCACCTTGATGCCCCGGTCCAGGCAGGTGCCCATGACCTCCTCCATCTGGGTGACGAACGTCCGGGCGTAGCCGGCGCCGGGCCGCTTGGCCGCGATACGCGACAGGATCAGCATGGTCAGCTCGGCGAGCCAGTCGCCCGTGAGGGCATCGATAGGGCCACCGGTGACCATCTCGCGAGCGGCAGCGAGGCGATCCCCGAAGAAACCGCTGCAGTTGGCAATCCGGATGGGCGGCGCAGTCGTCGTGCTCATGTGGGGTGCTCGTCTTCTTCTGTTGGGGAGACTCAGGTTCTGTTCGGGGCTCGGGCGGGTGGCGCCCCGCTGTGGGGTGCTGGGGTGCCCAATGCTCGGATGCAGGGTAGGTCACCGCTCTGCCAGACTTCCCGCCATGGCGAACCCCGTGCTCCTGCTCCACGGCTTCACTGGCTCGGTGGCGAGCACTTGGCAGCCGACCGGGATCATCGATCTGCTGACCGACGGCGGACGCGAGGTCATCGCGTGGGATCTTCCCGGACACGGCTCAGCACCGAAGCACCACGACCCAGCCGGGTACGCCGACATGGAATCCAAGCTGGTCGAGCGGCTCGCCTCGGAGTTCGGTGATCAAGCTGTCGACGGTGTGGGCTTCTCGATGGGATCGCGCACGCTGCTGGTCATGGCGGCGATGGCACCCGAGCGTTTCGGTCGCCTGGTCGTCTCAGGCGTCGGCCGGAACCTGTTCGAACGCGACGACGAACAGGCCGAACGGATCGCGCGCGGCGTCGCCGGCGAAGCCGAGGCCGATGATGTCCACGCCCAGACCTTCGCCCGCTATGCCGCCGAGCCCGACCAGGACGGCCAAGCGCTGGCGGCGTTCATGCGCCGCAAGCACGCACCGCTCGGAGCTGCCGAATTCGCACGCATCACCCATCCGGTGCGAGTGGTCCTCGGCACCGAAGACTTCGCAGGCCCCGCGGATCCGCTCCTCGACGCCTTGGGGGATGCTTCATTCACGGGTCTGCGTGGCTGCGATCACTTCGCCACGCCCAAGAACTTCGGCTTTATCGACGCGGTGATGGAACACCTCGAGGTTTTCTGAGCCCCGCAGCCCGCAGCCGCGACACCAACTCACGGCTGTTTACCCCGACGGCGCCCGCTCGCAGCGCCAGCTCTCGCTCCGTCTCATCGACGTCGTAGTGATCGCCCTGGAAGGCAGCGCGCCGCTTGCCGATGAGAGCTGCGAACCGGTGCAGCTCGTCATAGCTCTCGTCCGAGACGAGGTGGGCCCAGCGGCGGCCGCGCCACGGCCACAGAGCGTCGTCGACGAGGATCGTCACCGGCCGAACCCGCTCGCCTCAGCCCGCAGGCGACTCGTCTTGTTCGGCCGGCTCGCCAGCCTCATCGGCGCCTTCGGCCAACTCGGGCACGACAACGGCCTCGTCCGGTTCAGCCGACTGCGACTCGAACATCTCAGATTCGATGAGTTCGTGCCGCTTGATGTAGGTCGACACGAAGGCCTGGATGGTTGCTGCCGCAGGCACGGCCAGCAACGCCCCGACAGATCCCAGCAGTGCAGCGCCGACGAGCACCGAGCCGAATGCCACCGCCGGATGAATGTTCATGGTGTGAGCAGTGACGCGAGGCGACAGCATGTAGTTCTCGAGCTGCTGGTACGCCAGCACCACGATGACCACCCAGATCGCCGAGATCGGATTGTCAAGCAGTGCTATGAGCAGCGGCAGCAAGCCCGCGAGATACGTGCCCACCACCGGCACGAACTGCGAGAGCACGCCCACCCACATCGCAAGCGGCAGCGGCGAGGGCACGCCGATGATCGCAAACGCTGCCCAGTGCACCAAGAACGCCGCAATCGCGAGCAGTGTCCGCGAGTAGATGTACCCGCCGGTCTTGTCGATAGCCAGCTCCCAGCCCCGCAGCACAACCGCCTGCCGTTCCGGACTCAGCGCCGAGCACACCAGACGCCGCAGCCGAGGACCCTCGGCGACGAGATAGAACGTGAACAGCGCGACGGTGAACAGCTGCAGCCCGACGTTGACTGCCGCCGAACCAACGGACACCAAGTTGCCCGCCACGTCGCCCAGCAGCGACGCAGCAGTCCCGCCCTCGGTGAACTGCGCTGCCACGTTGTCGGTGCTGAGCTCGAAGCCGAACTGCTCGTCGGCCCACTGCTCGATGTCGGCCAGATAGCCGGGCGCGTCTTCGATGAGCTTGGTGATCTGCTCAGCCAGCACCGATGCGATGGCCGCTCCGAAAGCCCCTGCGGCCAATGCAGACGCCAAGAAGACACACGCTGTGCCGAGGCCCCGCTTGAGACCCTTGTTCGCGAGCCAGTTGACCGCCGGTTCCATCGCGAATGAGAGGAACAACGACACCAGCAGCACCACCAGCAGATCGCGCAGCCGGTCGAGCAGCCACGCCGCCGTGGCCAGGCCCACGACCGCGAGCATCGCCAAGCCAATGGCGCGGGGCACCCAGCGCGGCATGCGATCGCGCTCGGGCAGCCGAAGCTCCGCCCGACGTCGTGCTTCACCCGCCATCGGGATCTCCCGGGAGCGATTGCATCGCAGCGACAACCGCAGCGTGCAGCGAGCCATTGGAAGCAATGCCGGCGCGGTTGCGGAAGTCGGGCTGTCCGGCAACGTCAGTGAAGACGCCGCCGGCTTCAGACATGATCACCGGCATCGGCGCCAAGTCCCACGTTTCGCAGACCGGGTCGATCATGGCCTCCGCCTGACCGGTTGCGACGAGGAAGTAGCCGTAGGCGTCGCCCCATGTGCGCATCATCGCGCCTGCGGCGCGCAATGCCTCGAATTGGGAGGGCTCAAAGGTGTTGTAGTCGGAGGTGTTGACGAGCGCGCCGCGGAGATCGGGGTGATCGCTCACCGTGCAACGGTGGTCGCCGAGCCAGCAGCCGGTGCCCCGTCCAGCGACGAGCGTCTGGTTGAGCACCGGCAGATCGATGACGCCCACCAGCGGACCGTAGGGGTCCACCAGCGCCACGAGGGTCGCGTAGAGGGGGACGCCCCGCACGAAACCCCGGGTGCCGTCGATGGGATCGACAATCCATGTCCGGCCGTCCGGTCGAATTGCACCGCCTTCTTCCTCGCCGAAGATCGCGTCATCGGGAAACTGCTCGCCGATTCGTTCTCGGACGAGACGTTCGGCTGCCCGGTCTGCTTCGGTCACCTCGGTGCCGTCCCGCTTCCAGGTGACGCCGAGGTCGCGCCGACCGAACCATCGCAGCGTGAGCGATCCCGCGGCAGAGGCAATGTCTCGAGCCGCGGCGACGAGGTCTTCCCCCGCACCCGGCACGCTGTCGCGCGCCGAGCCCTGGGGCGGCGCGCTCACTCGCTCCGTCCCGGGCTCTGCCAGGGCAGGCGTCGGGGCCGCTGCCCACGCGCAGCATCAGAATCGGGCGATTCTGCATCGGACTCGGGTTGATTCAGCGGAAACGTCAGCACCGGCACCGGCAGCTGACGTGCAATCCGCTCCGACGGCAACAACACGAGGCGCGACGCGCCAGTCGGCGGCCGCGGTGCGAACAGCACCACAAGGTCCGCATGATGCTGGCTGCGCGAGCGCACCACTGCACCGGTGAGGCTCTCGTTCCGCAGCGAGCGGAATTCGAAGTCGACATCGCGGCTGCTGCAGAGCTCGCCGATCTTCGTGGCATGCGGCTCGTCGCGCTCCCCTGGCATCAGCACGACCAGCGAAGACCGCCATCGTGCCGCTTGGTCGATCAGCCACTCGGGCAGCTCCACCGGGACGGGCGCTGCGACGAGCACGCGATGGGGCAGCTCAAACTCCTCGGGGACGTCACCGTTCTCGTCTTCGGCAGATGACCAGCCGCGCAGGTCCCGCGCGACAAGCAGCGGCCCGACCAGTTCGAACAGCACCACGGCGCCCAGCACCACCGTGGCCGCCTCTGCGCCCGGGTCGCCGAGCCGCTCCGACGCAATGACCGCCAGGCCCACAGCAACCCCGGCCTGCGGCGTCAAGTTGACGCCCAGTCTCAGTGACCGCCGCCAGCCCAGCCCCCCCATCAAGCCGCCGCCGAGGCCGCCGACAATCTTGGCTGCGACCCGCACAACGATGTACGCGACGCCCACCAAGCCCACCTTGGGCACGTCGGAGAGGTGGATCGAGGCACCGGCCAGCGCGAAGAACAGCAGATACAACGGCTGTTCGATGGTCTTGATCGTCCGGAACAGCCTCACCGAGAACGCCTGGGGTGACACCGTCGCCGCCGTAGCGCCGGCCACCAACGCAGCCAGCGGCAGCGAGATGTCCAGCCAGCCCGAGATGGTCCAACCGATCACGATGTGCACCAGCACGAACAGCAGCAGCTCGCCGGAAGTCTCGATCTGAAAGCCGAGGCGCGAGATAAACCAGCCCCCGAGCAGTCCCAGCACTGCGCCGCCGATGCCGAGCTGAACGAAGTCGAGCATGGCGCTGCCGATGTCGGCAGCCTCGTCGGACAGCAGCAACGCAATGGGGAGAACTGCTGCAAACGTGGTCGTGGCCAGCGCGTCGGACACCGCGTGGGTACCGACGATGCCAGTGGGGTAGCTGCCACGGGCGCGCACCGAGCTCACGATGTGCGCGATCGTCATGGGTGCACCAGCGCCCGCCAGCGCCCCGAGGACCAGCGCCACCGGCCGATCTGCGCCGAGCCTGCTCGTCACCCAGAAGACCGCAATCGCGCTCAAGGCGAATTGGGCGACACCGGTGGTCAACGTCCACCGCGCCGCTCGCAGCGCACGTACCGACACCCGCTCACCGATCACGAACATGAGCACCGCCAGCGCCACCTCGGTGACCGGCCGCAACGCAACCAGCGACGGCGCGTCGATCAAATTGATCACCGGCGGCCCCGAGGGGCCGAGCAAGGCACCGACAATGAGGAACGCGACCAGTTCGGGCAGGTGGTGGCGTGCCAGCAGTCGGCTGGCCAGATACGCCAGCCAAGCCAGGACCGCGAACGCGACGAGCGTGTCGTTCATCGCCGGCTCATATCACCGGAGACCTGCCGGCATCACGGTGTGACAACGGCGGGCTGGTGTTGGCGGTGCCGGAGCGAGCTGACGCGATTGGCTAGCCGTCGGCGACGACCGGCTCGAAGTTGGGATCGCGCTGTTCGACGAAGCTCTGCACGCCCTCCTTGAAGTCGGTGCGCCGCAGCGACTCGCGCATGAGGGCGTTCGACTCTTCAAGAGCGTCGCTGCGGGCTTGATCGAGCTGGCCCCATACCTGCCGCTTGATTTGCGCCATCGACCACGGCGCGCTGTAGCGGCCGAGATCACGGGCGTAGCTGACCGCGGCGTCGAGCAGCTCGTCGCGCGGCACCACCTTGCTGACGACGCCCATCTCCTTGGCTTCGGAGGCAAGGAAGACCCGGCCGGACATGAGGATGTCCAACGCATGGGACGGGCCGACGACACGGGGCAGCATCCACGCCACGCCGTGCTCGGCGATGAGGCCTCGACGGGCGAACGCACTGGTGAACTTGGCCCCCTCGGCGGCGAACCGGACATCGCACATCATGGCGTGGACGAAGCCCAGCCCGGCGCATGCCCCATTGATCGCAGCCACAACCGGCTTGGGAATGGTCAGCGCGTAGTCATGACGCTCGTTGCGCAGCCGTGGCGCATCTCCGCCACTCTCTCCGCCGCCGCTGGAAATGCCCTGCAAGTTGTCCATGTCGGCACCGGCGCAGAAGCCCCGGCCAGCACCGGTCACCACGACGGCTCGGACGTCGGGGTCGGCTGCAGCCCGGTCGAGAGCGTCGAAGTAGCCGGTCCCCAGCTCACCGGTCCAGGCGTTCAGCCGCTCGGGACGGTTCAGCGTGACGACCGCCACGCCGTCGTCAACCTCGTACAGCACTGTGTCATTGGCACTTGGGTCGTTCGTCTGGCTGCCGCTCATCAGAGCCCTCCTTGCAGATACTGCTTCGGACACGCTACTCGCGCGGCCCCCAAGTATTCGGAGGTCGCCACGTCACGAACGCGGCCGGACCTGTCGCTGCCACGTCACGAACGCGGCAGTTCCTCCACGGTCACCGTGTCCATGGTGTCGCCGACTGCAATGGCCAGCGCTACGTCCATTCCTTCCGTCACATGGCCGAACAGGTTGTAGGCGGGCTGCAGTTTGGCGCGGCAGTCGTCGATGCAGATGAAGAACTGGCTGCCGTTGCTGTCGGGCCCGGCGTTGGCCATGGCCACCGCACCCAGCGTGTAGTCGCCCTTGACGGGCTCGTCGGCGAATCGGTACCCCGGGCCTCCACGCCCCGATCCCTCGGGGCAACCGCCCTGGATGACGAATCCGGGCACGACCCGATGGAAGGTGAGCCCCGTGTAATAACCGTCTTGTGCGAGGTTGACGAAGTTGTTCACCGTCGCCGGCGCAAGCTGCGGGTCGAGGTCCATGACGATACGGCCCTTGGACGTGTCGAGCGTGACACGCCAGATCGCATCGGTGTTGATGTTCATTGGGGGTGCAGAAGCCATAAGGCAGCGACGCTACCCGTGAGTTCTAGGGCTCAGTCGGTGGAGCGGAGCGTCCGTCCAGCCAGCGAACCCGTGTGCTCGCAGTCGCGCATGAACACCTGTCCGTTCACCAGCGTGGCCTCATACCCGGCGCCCCGCTGGATGTAGCGGCCCGCGCCGCCCGGGAAGTCGTACACGTACTCAGGACCCGACAGCGACAGGCGATCGACGTCGATGATGTTGACATCGGCGAACCGGCCGGCTTCAAGGCGCCCCCGGTCGACCAGCCCGAACAGGTCGGCAGTGTCCGAGGTGATCCGGCGAACGCCTTCGGGCAGTGAGAAGAACCCGTTGTCGCGCACCCAGTGGCTCAGGAAGAACGTGGGCTGGCTGGAGTCCATGATCTGCCCGACGTGTGCCCCCGCGTCCGCGAGTCCCATGACGATGGACTCATGGCTCAGCATCCGTTCGATCGCATCAAAGTCCTGATTCAGCACCGGCAGGCTGAGCATCACCGTTCCGTCGGAGCGGTCGGTCGCGTCCAGGAAGAGCTCCACCGGGGATACACCGGCGGCCGCGGCCTGCGCTTCGAGGGTGCCCTCGGGTCCGATCCGGTAGTTCGGGTTGACAGCGTCAAGCAGGTACAGCCGGCTCAGATCGACGAGCGAGTTCGCCATGCCCGTCGAATTGGACTCCGACGAGTTCGCCTCGGCCACGAGTGCCGTACGAGTTGCCGGGTCGCGGATCGCGTCGAGGCGTCCGGCGACGTCGAGACTGCGCAGCGAGCGCCACGTCTCGCCCGCTCGATCCCACGGCGTGCGGTGCTGGATGCCCAACACGACACCGATGGCCCGGCAGGTGGTCTGGGGCCGAAGTTGCGCGCCGGCTGCGTTTTGCTCGGAGACGTACCCGAGCACGAGGTCGCTCATCTCCGGCTTGCGGGCCGAGTACACTAGGCCGAACGTGCTGGGCTGGCCGCTGCGCCGCGTGATCTCGCCGAGCACTTCGATCTCGTGGCGGCCTCCCGCGAAATCGGGTCCGGCTGCTTCGAAGCGCGGTGCCGATTCGAACACGCCCCGGCCGTGGCGGCCCAAGACGTCGCCGAATGCGTACAGCTCGTTGTCGTCAGCAAAGGTGCCGGGGATCGGTCGCCCGTCGGGTGTGCGGTGCAGCAGCGTGCGCGACGTCGAGAATCCCAGCGCACCGGCCCCCATCGCCTCGTCCACCAGCTCGCACATTGCTGCGACCTGTGACTCCGACGCGGGGCGCTCGTCGAGGCTGTCGGGGCCCATCGTGTGCCAGCGGACGGCGACATGGCCGACCATGCCGCCGACGTTGAGGCCCTTGGGCATGCCGTCCAGGAAGGCCAGATACTCGCCGTATGAGCGCCAGTCCCATGGCAGGCCCTGCATCATCGATTGCTTCGGGATGTCCTCGACCGACTCCATGACCTCGGCGATGTACTCGATGTCGGTGGTCTTGACGGGAGCGAACGTGACCCCGCAGTTGCCCATGACCACCGAGGTAACGCCGTGCCAGCACGAGCTCGAACCGATGGGGTCCCACGCAAGCTGGGCGTCGAGGTGAGTGTGGATGTCGACGAAACCGGGCGTGACGACCTTGCCGGCTGCATCGATCTCTGTGCGCCCGGACGCCTCGACCTCGCCGACGGCGGTGATCCGTTCGCCGTCGATGGCGACATCGGCGACGCGGGCATCGCCGCCGGTCCCGTCGACCACCAAGCCGCCTCGAATGACTGTGTCGTGGGACATCGCGCGCTCCCCTTCGTATGAGGTCTCGACCGCCGAGCTTACGCCCGCAGCAGGGCTGCCTGCCGGTGTCGCCGCGCCCCGGTGCTGGCTTCGGTACTCTCGACTGGATGCCGACTCCCCTGAGGGGTGTGACTGGAAGGGTGACTGCCGTGCACCAACTCGACTCCCCACGCAGCTTGACGCGAGGCAACTCCGCACGATGGCGTGCTCTTGCCGTGGCGCTGGCCGCTGCGATGCTGGTCAGCGCTTGCGGTCTGCTCAGCGATGACGAAACCGACGCGACCACGACGACGGCCGCCGACGACGAGATGATGTCGGACACGGAAACCGAGACATCCACCGTCGTCACGCCTGCGCCGACGACCGCTGCCGACGACGCCATGGCCACCGACAACCCGTCGGGTTCCAACGTGACGCTCGAATCGAAGCTGTCGACTGCAGGTCTGGGGCCGGTGCAGATCGGGCAGTCACTCGAAGACGCTCGCACGGCCGCTGATTCGCTGATGATCGCCGTCCCGGGCGGCACTGACGCCTGCCGCTACTTCACGGTCCAGAACGGCCCTGCGGGCATCCGGTTCCTGGCCGTCAATGCGGAGATCGTGCGAGTCGACATCGACTCCGGTCCGATCACGACGATCTCCGGCTACGGCATCGGCTCCACGAGAAGCGAGATCATCGAAGCCTTCGGCGACAGGATCGAAGACGGGCCCGGACTCTCAGCGATCCAGTACGTGCCGGTTGACGCTCCAGATGTCGACAAGCGCGTCGTGTGGGAAGTCGACGAAGCAGGTGCGGTGATCTCGCTGCGCGCCGGCCGCCTCCCGCACATCGAGCCGCGGGTGGCCTGCACCGGCTGATTCATCGATCCTTCATGGCATCGATGGGCCGAGCCGTCGGCACAGCAACCGCGGCAAATACACCTGCGACTAGTGACGCACAAGTCGCTGCGAGCAGCGACGGGAGTGCCGGTGCCCACACGTACTGCCCGGGGTCGACGGTGGCGACGGTGACCGCGGCGATGCCAAGCGAGATAAGCACACTCCAGCCCATAACGAGCACGAATTCTGCTGCGGCGATTGATCGGACCTCCGACCTCCGCGCTCCCAAGGATCGATAGAGCGCGAGTTCCGACCGTCGCGTCCAAAGCACCAAGGCGCGCAACGCCAATGCGACAGCCGCGACGACTATCCACAGGTGTCGCCAAGGGCGCTCGCGGTACAAGTCGTCGCCGGTCTGCAATCGTTCAGCACCGAGTACTACACGTCGATAGGTCAATGTCTCATCGGCGAGCACCGTGGCGATCGGGGCCGTGTACCCGCTCAACAACTCTCCCTCGAGGGCGATGAGACAGCTTTCGGCGCTGCCAACCGGCGGGACCAAGCGCAGCATGGCACTCCGATAGCCACGGCCGAGCGCCTCCAGCGGAGCACCAGAAACAACTCTGACGTCGTGTTTAGCGAGTGCGCGCTCAGTGATGAGTGCGTCGCCTGCCGACATCGAGTCGCTGGCTCTTGCCCGGGCACCGCCCCGGTCCGCTACGTCATTACCCAAGTCCACAATCACGTCGCTGCGAAGCGCAATCGAGGCGCCCATGGCGAGTCCATTAGCGTCCATGTGCGAAGGCGACATCAGCAGCCTGTCAAATACGGAACCGTTCCTGGAGCTCGAGCCGTCCCACCATGCAGGATCGATGGTATCAAGCACGGCGAAAATCCCAGCTGTCGCGCCCGACTCGTGCACAACCGCGTTCGGGGCCTGCCGGATTGACGTCGGCCTGAGCGCGCCCACGCTACCTGCTGCGGTCACACCGCTTGAATGAACCAAGCGCTCACAGTGCTCCCGTGAGATGCGCTCAACCGTGCTATTGCCATCCTCGGCACCGAAGACCGCCAAGACGTGGTAACCGTCAATCCGGAGCGACGCGCTGCGTTGCGCCGCGTCGGCAGCGCTGGTCCACTCTGCCACAAAGACGGCAGCGAGTCCGGCTCCGATCACGAGAACCTGCATCCACGTTGCCAGGCGTCCACGCCAGACGTTCTGTGTCGCTTCGCGCCACACGGCGCGAGCACGCATTACCGCTGCCGCCGAACTTCGAACACTCCAGGTACTTGCCGCTCCGCGTCGGCCGCTGGTAATCCGGACAGGGCCGTGTCGTGCGTCGGCCGCAAGAGTGTCAGGCCGCTGTCGGATAAGACGTAACAACGATTGCACAGACGCGCAATGTCGCGGTCATGCGTCACGAGGACGAGAATCGAGTCCTGGCAGCTTGCAAGCAATGAACGAACGGCTAGCCCAGAGAGGCGCGCGTCAAGCTGAGATGTGGGCTCATCTGCGAGTACAACCGGCCGCCGAGCTGCAATGGCGCGAGCAATGCTGAGGCGCTGCAATTCGCCTCCCGACAGGTGGCGAGCGCGCGCTTCGGCTTGCTCCGAAAGCTCAACAAGCCGAAGAGCATGACTGACCCTCTCGTCTGCTTCCCCGGCCTCAACACCTGCGAGCATCAGTGGCACTGAGACGTTGTCCGCGACGGTCCGATTCGGGAATACTGCCGCGAATTGCAACACCCATGCACATTGCTGCGCAACAGGCAATAGCGAGTGATCGGACGGTCGTTCATCACAAACTTCGACACGACCTGTGCTCGGTCGGAGCAAGTCGCCAGCAATCGCCAAGAGTGTTGATTTTCCGGCACCCGACGGACCCACAACGGCAACCGACTCGCCGCTGCTGACGCGTAGATTCACCTCGGCGAACAATCGTCGTTCGCCGATGGTATGGCCGACTCCTGTCATCATGAGCCGCAACGAACCTGACCAGTCTGCTGAGGGTCGAGCATGACGCGGATATCTATGGGCAGGGATCTTTCTATATAGGACACTCCGCCGCTGCTGGCGCGTACATCAACGAGGTGCACTGCGTCATCCTCATCTATGACACACGTCGAGCCCCCGAGGCCCACGAGCACCGCACGCGTCGGTACCGACTGTCGTTCGATCGGATTGGCTCGCATTACCACACCCCGCACCGGCTCTTGGGCGACACGAGGCGGCAAAGATTGCAGGTGCGCTGCGAGGTTCGGCAAGGTTGCGTCCAGTACATTCGCGCTTCGATCCAATTCGAGAAGCGGACCACCGTTGACCTGAAATACCCAGCGGTTTGGGGCTTCGACGGATGTCTCACCCACGGACAGTTGCACCTTCGCCGAGGTGACCGACTCGGGTTCAAGCAGAAGTGGCATATCGGCCCTGACGCGATCGCCTAGGCCAACCTGCAGCACAACGTTGGTGTGGTCAGCCGGGACCCATGCGACGTAGTGCGGTTGGAATCGCCCCGTTTCGGCACGTCCGCTCGCCATCTCGAACGCGCTCACTCCGTGCTGCATTCTTGGTCCGTATATCAGGTGAGCAGGGCTCTTGAGATAGCCTGCTGCGTATAGGAATGCCGCCACATCGGCAACATCATCGCCATGCTCGCCCGACTCCAGAACGCGATAGGGAGGACTCTCGGAAACTAGGGCGTGCCGAGTGACACCGTCGAGGTCGAGAACAGCTTCCGCCATGCCGAGTCGGCCAGCGCGGAAGTGCACCGCAGTAACGATTCCCTCAAGACCGAGCGAGCTAACGATACGCGGCTCACTTCTGGTGACTTCCACCACGGCAGGCTGCGGTTCACGGCTTTGTTCGATACCAACAAGCGCGAACTGGCGGCCACGAGCGGAAGCGAACGCCTCCGTTGCCGCATTGTCGCGCCACACCAATAGCAAGGCCACGACCGCCGCCAATACTGCACACGACAGCCCGATCAGCGCACCACGCATCGCGAGCCCTACGCTGCCCTCAGGAGACTACTACCGCGCATCGCCTCGGGATCGGAGGTGTCACTCGGCCATCGCGGCGGGCACGACTCACTCGCAATCACCCGTCATCACATAGTCCGAGTATTGCGTCCAATACTCGCGCTCCTCGGGGTCTTCCTGCTCGCCCGTTAGGTGATCCGGTACTTCGATCCCAAACCGCTCCAAGCAGGGCACCACGTCTTCCTCAAACCAGCGCACGCTTTCGGCCCGTCGCTCCTCATGCACGTCAGGGTCGCGTGTCTGGACCCATGCGTCGATACGCGCGAAATGCCACGAATTGCATTTGCGAACGATATCTGCGTGTTCGTCGCTATAGCCGTAGCGAATCAGTCCGGTCCGCGCATCGCGACCGCGCTCAATGACGTCGGCTCCGAGGCCACGTGAGCATGAAACAAATGCTTCGTAGGCGGCGACGTACTCATCGTCACTTACACGTTCGTCCTGTAGCGCTTCGATCTGACGTTGTATCGCTGCGGATTCCTCTGTCGCCTCAGTAGAAGTTGTGCTCGTAGGCAGTCCGTCTGACACAAGCGTGTCTTGATCTTGGGACTCTTGGTCGTGAGACTGCAATGGTTGCGTCCCTGGTGTGTTTTGCACAAGCTGCGTGGACGCCGTCGCCTCGGTTGCCGTCGCACCGCCGCAGCCTGCGGTCGCGAGCGATAGCACGGCAACAGCCAAGTGGACACCGACGCAACGGACCGGCCCGCGCCGTTTTGCTGTATTGCATCGAGCCTGGCTCCGGTCAAGACAGGCTGCGCTGCGAGCGTACTGGATCACCCGTTGAGCCAGCCGACCGAGTGATAGTTGTGTACGGTTGTTCCCGGGGTCAGCTTGACATACCAGCTATTGCTCCACTTCGTGCCAAACCAAACGAACTCGCCGATATCAGCATCAAATACAAGTGCGTCGGTGCCGATCGCACTGCACGAGTCGCCCTCATCTCGCGTCCACGAATAGCGATCTGTGTAACCGCCAGTGAAGTCGCAACTGGCCGCGTGTGCCGCCGGTACCGCAAGCGCAAGTATGGATGCGGCAGCGAATAATGCCGCTGCGGTTCCCTGCATGGCATGACGGGTCCATGAATGTTTGATCATTTTGTCCGGCTTGAATCTGCTGTACATCCTCGCTCCTTGCGCCAGAATATACGCTTACGTCTACTAAACGTTTGTTTAGTAGACGTAAGCGTATCACTGTTCAGCAACGTGCGTGACCATCAGGCGACGAGTCCGTCGTGCCCGACTGGCGATCCGGTGTCCAAGCGTGCGTGCTCGTCGTCGTGCGCGCCGCGTGTGCCCGCTCAGCTCGCGGCGATATCGCCCAGGTTCTCGATGACGTCGATCCACAGTTGAGTCGTGAGCGCCAGCGATTCGGTGTCGACGCGCTCGTCGTTTCCGTGGAATCGCAGCATGAAGTCGTTGGAGTTGACCCGGTCGCTGAACAGACCGGCCCCGTAGGCCACGGAGCCCTTCAGCCGGAAAAACCGAGCATCGGTCGCGCCCACGATGAGCTGCGGGATCACAGGTGCACCTGGATGCGCCTTGGCCACGAGGTCGCTCAGCAACTGCCACATCGGCGTGTTCGTCGGCGAGAAGCTGGCCGGGTCGTCGTGAAGATGCTCGATCTCGACCTCGTCGAAGAGTTCGCCGAGCGCGGCCCGCAGGTGCTCGTTGACCTCGGTGGGGTCACCAGGTGCCGTGCGAATGTCGACTTCGATCTCCACCTTGTCGGGGATGATGTTCGTCTTGTTGCCCCCGCCGACGACGTTGGGGCTGAATGTGGTGTGGCTGCACGCATGCAGGTGACGCGCCAGGCCCGGTGAATCGATGCCGGCCACCGCGTCGTAGACCTGGGCCGGATCGAGCAGCGCTTCGCGGGTCTCGTCGTCGACGCGCAGCGTCGAGACGTGGTGCTGCCACATCTCGGTGAGCTGGGGGGCCGGCCGGTATTCAGCGATCCGCCGGACGATCTCGGCCGCCTTGATCAGGGCATTGTCGGTGCCGAACGGCATGGAGCCATGACCGGGTGTCCCGCGGACGGTGAGTCGGCGCCAGCCGATGCCCTTCTCGCCCGCTGCGAGCGTGATCTTGGTTCCCTGTGGCGTGTGGTTCGGCATCCCGCCGAACTCGGTGAGGACGTAGTCGCACTCGATGGCATCCCAATGGTGCTCCGCCATCCATTTGGCGCCATAGGTGCCGCCGGCTTCCTCGTCGGCCACGCCGAAATAGATGACATCTCCCCGTGGGCGGTAGCCGCTGCGAGCGATGTGGCGGAATGCCACAGCCATGGACGACGTGAGGTTGAGCATGTCGACCGCGCCGCGCCCCCACACCTCGCCTTCGACGAGTTCGCCGCCGAAGGGGTCACGGCTCCAGCCGTCGGCGTTGACGGGCACCACGTCGGTGTGGCCCATCAGGCACAGCTTCGGTGCGGCTGGGTCGGTGCCGGTGATGCGTGCCACGAGGGATCGGCGGCCCGGTTCAGACTCGAAGCTCTGCAGGTCCACGTCGGGGCCTTCGAGATAGGTCTCGAGCAGGTCGCTGTTGCGCACCTCTTCTCCCGATTCGACCGTGCCGTCATTGACGCAGGCATTGCGGATCATCTGCTGCAAGAGCTCGATGGTCTCGTTGGTCAGCGCTGGATTGGTGTGGTCAAGGTCGGCCATGGCAGCGATGCTAGGGCTGGCGCGTCACCCCACGGCTACCGTGAGGGCAGCGAATACAGCAAGGGACACTGCGAAGCCGATGAGCACGACACTTGAGGCCCAAGCCACCGGAAACGAACTCGACGCCTTCCGTTCGGAGGCTGTGCAGTTTCTGGCCGAGGCGGTCGATTCTGGTGTGGCTTGCCCTGCGTACGGGGCGATCCTGGTGCCGGCGATGCACGACCAGGCACGGCGATGGCAGCGGTACTGCTACGACCACGGCTGGGCCGGGCTGCATTGGCCCACCTCGGTCGGCGGCCAAGGGCTGAGCCGGGCGCACACCGGCGTGTGGATGGAGGAGTGCGAGCGAGCGGGCGTCGCGCCCTACCTGAACCTGCAGGGAATCGTGCTGGCCGGCGAAGCCATCCTGCGCACCGGCACCCAGCGCCAACGCGAGCGATTCCTGCACCCGATCCTGACCGGGGAGATGCTGTGGTGCCAGCTGTTCAGCGAGCCCGGTGCGGGGTCTGACCTCGGCGGACTCGGGACGGCCGCTGTTGCCGACGGCAGCCGCTTTGTGCTGAACGGCCAGAAGGTGTGGTCGTCGAATGCGCAATTCGCCGAGTACGGCATTCTGATGGCTCGCACGGAGCCCGACGCGCCCAAGCACCGCGGCATCAGCTTCTTCTTGCTCGACATGACGCTGCCCGGTATCGAGGTGCGGCCGATCACCCAGATGACCGGTGATCGCGAGTTCTGCGAGGTCTTCTTCGAAGATGTCTCGATACCGGACGACGCTCTGCTGGGCGAGCGCGGCGGCGGCTGGGGCGTCGCGATGGCGGTGCTCTCCGACGAGCGGGGCGGAGCGGGCGCCTCGGGAGTCATCAGCCTGCGCAAGCGTCTGACCAAGATGATCGAGGCGGCAGGCGACACGGGGCCGCTCGGGAGGCAGTCGCTTGCCGATCTGCTCGCCCGTGGCAGCGCCCTCGCTGCGCTCATGGAGCTGCACGGCGCCGATCCACGCATGGCCCCGGTGTCCAAGCTCGCGAACAGCGAGCTCGGCTACGACGAAGTCGCGATCGGTGCCAGCCTGCGCGGCGCTGAGGCCATGCTCGATTCGCCCGAGACCGAGGCGTTCCTGTACGCACCGGGGATGCGCATCGCGGGCGGCACCAGCGAGATCCAGCGCAACATCATCGGTGAGCGAGTGCTGGGACTGCCGCGCGAGCCGTCCCCGTAGGGTCTGCAGTTGGCCGACGAAACGCAGCCGATTCGTCGTTGGGGGTGACCGACGTGGCAGACACGACTGAGGCTGAGCGGGAGGCGTGGCGGGCCGGTGCCGGTCGACATCCCGAGCGGGAACAGGCAGTCTTCGGCGGCGGTGTCCCGCCGGCGGCCGAACTTGCCCTCGAAGACATCAACCCGCTGAACCCCCACCTGTTTCGCGACGACCGTTGGCACGATCACTTCGCGCGCCTGCGCCGGGAAGATCCTGTCCACTTCAACGAGCTGGGCTCCGCGGGTCGCTACTGGTCGGTGACCAAGTGGGCTGACGTCCGCGCCGTCGAGAGCGACCACGAGACGTTCTCGTCCGCGCACGGCATCGCGATCGGGCCGCCGATCGACCGACAGTCGTCCGACTCGATACAGCTCATGGCGTTCATCGCCATGGACCCGCCCGAGCACACCCGCCAGCGCCGCACGGTGCAGCCGATGATGGCGCCGAGCAATCTGCGAAACCTCGAGCCGCTCATCCGTGAACGTGCGGCTGCCGTGCTCGACTCGCTCCCTGAGGGCGAGACATTCGACTGGGTCGAGACGGTGTCGGGAGCTGACCACGCTGATGCTGGCAACGCTCTTCGACTTCCCGCTGGAAGATCGGCGCAAGCTCACCCGCTGGTCCGACGTCGTCACGACGCTGCCCGAACCCGGTGGAGTGGTGGAGTCCGGCGCTCAACGGCGCGAGGAGCTCGCCGAGTGCCTGTCGTATTTCGAAGGGCTCTGGGAAGAGCGGCGGGCCAACCCGGGTGACGACATGATCTCGATGCTGGTCCACGGCGAGGCCACACGCCACATGGCCGCTGCCGACCAGCTCGGCAATCTGCTCCTGCTGATCGTGGGCGGCAACGACACCACGCGCAACACGATGTCGGGCAGCGTGTATGCGCTCAACAAGTTCGGCGACCAGTACGACAAGCTCAGCGCGAATCCCGAACTCGTCGCCAACTTCGTTCCCGAGATGATCCGCTGGCAGACGCCGCTGTCCTACATGCGGCGAACCGCCACGACCGACTGCGAGATCGGAGGCCGCCAGATCCGCAAGGACGACCAGGTGCTGATGTGGTACGTGTCAGCCAACCGGGACGAAGATGTCTTCGGCGACAATGCTGACGATCTCGACGTCGAGCGCCACAACGCCGATCGTCACCTCTCATTCGGCTACGGCTTCCACTACTGCTTGGGCAGCCGGCTGGCCGAATTGCAGCTGCGGGTCTTGTGGGAGGAGATCCTCCCGCGCTTCAATCGGATCGAGATCCAAGCCGAGCCTCAGCGCTCCTTCTCGTCGTTCATCCACGGCTACACCCACCTCCCCGTCCGAGTCGCTCGCCGTTAGCCCACACTGTTGTCTCGCTGAGTCCAGTCACCCAAGGAGTCCCCACATGACCGTGAAGTTCTGCTGGTTCAACCTGATGCCGTGGCCGGACCTGCCCGACGACTTCAAGACCGAACACCGTTCGGTATGGGTGGACATCGACGGGTCGTTGTTCGATCCCGAACGCGCCAACGGCGTCTACCACGAGTACATGGACCAGCTCGAGTTCGCCGACGAGCTCGGCTTCGACGGCATCGGCGTGAACGAGCATCACCAGAACGCCTACGGCATCATGCCGAGCCCCAACATCATCGCGGCAGGGCTTGCGCGGCGGACCTCACAGGCGGCGATCTGCGTGATCGGCAACTCGATCGCGCTGTACAACCCGCCGCACCGGGTAGCTGAGGAATTCGCCATGCTCGACTGCCTCAGCGGCGGTCGGCTCGTAGCGGGCTTCCCGGTGGGCACCCCAATGGACACCAACTTCACCTACGGGCAGATCCCTGCGCTGACCCGTGAGAAGTACTACGAGGCGCACGACCTGATCATGGAGGCGTGGACCAACCCTGACGTGTTCGCCTTCGACGGCAAGTACACCCAGCTTCGGTACGTGAACTGCTGGCCCAAGCCGATCCAGCAGCCGCACCCGCCGATCTACATCCCCGGCGGCGGCTCGATCGAGACTTGGGACTTCTGTCTCGAGCACGAGTACAACTACTCCTACCTCAGCTTCAATGGCTATCTGGCGGGCCAGACGCTCATGGATGGCTACTGGAACCGGGTGGCCGAGATGGACAAGTCGATGACGCCGGGCCGCGCCGGGTTCGCGCAGATCATCTGCACGGCGGCCACCGACGCTGAGGCCGAAGAGCTGTACAGCGAGCACATGCTGTATTTCTTCAACCGCTGCCTGCATGTGTTCCCCGGCTTTGCCGACCCGCCGGGCTACCGAACCGTCAAGACCATCCAGGCAGGCAAGCTCGACCAGTTCCGCAAAGAGAACCAGGCACTGTTCAAGCGGCTGACCTGGAAGGACCTCGTCGAGGGCGGCTACGTGATTGCAGGCTCGCCGGACACCGTGCGCGAGCGCATGGAAGACATGATCAAGCGGCTCCGCGTGGGCACCGTGTTCTGCCTGCTGCACATGGGCAACATGCCCGACTGGAAGACCCGCTACTCCAGCCAGCTGTTCGCCGAGAAGGTCATGCCGGGCCTGCGTGGCATCTGGGGCGACGAGTTTGCCGACGCGGAGGACTGGTGGTGCAATCCCATGGACGAGCGGGTTCGTCCCGAGGACACCATGGCCGACGCCCGCCGCTACCCCGAGGCTCCCAAGGGCCCAGTGACATGAGCTCGACCGAGACAGCACCTGCGCCAGCATTCGAAGAATTCGTCGTCACGACTCGGCGCTCGGTGACTGCACCCGTGCGGGTCTATGAGCCTGCCGGCGGGGCGTCTGCCGGTACGGCGACGGTGCTGGCACTGCACGGCGCCGGTGGATGGCTGCCGGGCGAGCCCGTGCTCGACGGCCTGGTCGAAGCCGGGCTGCGGGTGGTGGCACCGGTGTGGCCGGCCTGGAGCGAGCACGGCGACGAGGACCGCCTCTCAGGCATGCAGGATTTTGCGCTGCACGGCTGGGATGTGGCCACTGAGATGGGGCTGCTGGAGGGCGACGGCGAGCTGCACCTGTTGGGCCATTCGATGGGCGGCATGATCGCGGCAGAGATGGCCGCTCTGGCACCTCAGTCAGTTGCGCGCATGGCCCTGCTGTGCCCTGCGGGGATGTGGCTGGGCGATCACCCGATCCCCGACATCTTCGCCATGCTCCCCTACCAACTCGCTGAGGTGCTCTTCGCCGATCCCAACGTGGGCGAGGAAGTGCTGACTGGCGGTGCCGACTTCTCCGACAATGAGACGCTGACGCGGTTCATGGTGGCCCGCGCCCGCCAGCAGGGCATGGCCGGCAAGATCCTGTTCCCGATTCCCAACCGAAGGTTCTCCGAGCGGGCCTACCGGGTGACGGTGCCCACGCTGATCGTGTGGGGACGCCAGGATCGGCTGATCCCGCCGCCCTACGCAGACGCATGGCAAGCGGCATTGCCCGAGGCCAGCGTCGAGTTGGTCGACGGTGCCGGGCACATGCTGCCCTACGAGCAGCCCGCCGCCGTCGTGGCGGCCGTCACGGCCCATCTGCAGGGCTAGAAGGACGCCGCCAGGAAACCAGCAGCCTCTGCGAGCGGCTCGTCGGCTGAAGCCAACTGGACCTTGCCAGCACTGCCAGAAACCCCACCGCTGGCAACCCGGCCTTCGCCGACTGTGCTGGCGGCGTGGCGCGTCGTCGACTGGGCGCGGCGTCTGTGCTAGAACTGCGTTAATTCCCGTGTATGCACGCCATTGCATGTATTGCTCGCTAGAATGTCCCAATGACCTCCGAGTACCTACCTCGGCATGTCGATGCCTTGCTCGCTGAGTGCTTGACCGAGTTCCCGGCGATCATGCTCGTCGGACCGCGTGCCTGCGGGAAGACCACCACCGCCGCTCGGCACGCCGCCACGGTGCTGAGGCTCGACACCGAAGCGGGATCCAACGCACTGCGGTCGGATCCCGACGCCGCCCTGAGAAACCGGGCCGAACCGATACTGCTCGACGAGTGGCAGGAGTTTCCGGCCGTCATGGGCGCCGTGAAGCGCGCAGTGGACACCGAGCGGCGACCGGGTCGCTTCATCATCACCGGTTCAGCGCGTTCCAACACCGACGAGCGACTCTGGCCCGGCACTGGGCGCGTCGTGATGCTGCCCATGCACCCCTTGACCGTTGCGGAGGCCTCGGGAACAACCATTCGTCCCTTCATCGACCGGGTCGCAGCCGGCGAGGAGTTGGCCGGCAGCACGCCGCCGTGCGACATTTCTGACTACCTGAAGCTCGCACTTCGAGGCGGCTTCCCTGAGCCCGTCCTCGAACTTGGCGAATCCGGCGCACAGCGCTGGCTGGCAAGCTACGCCGACCAGGTGGCACTTCGTGATGCACGCTCCCACGCCGTCGCGCCCGATTCGAGTCGCGTGCGTCGATACCTGGAGGCACTCGCCATCAATTCGGCCGGCACACCCCAAGACAAGACTCTGTACGAGGCGGCCGGCATCGACCGTCGCACGGCCCAGTCCTACGAACAGCTACTGAGCGACCTCGTGGTGACCGACCACCTCAACGCTTGGTCGACGAATCGGCTCAAGCGCTTGAGCCGGACCGCCAAGCGCTACTTGGTCGACTCCGGGCTGATGGCCGCGATCCTCGACGTGGACCGTGAGGATGCCTGGGGCGACGGCGTGTTGCTGGGCGCGCTGGTCGACACTTTCGTTGTCGCTCAGCTTCGGGCCGAGTCTGCTGTCTCCAACATGCGCTACCGGCTCTCGCACCTGCGAGACCAGAACGGTCGGCGGGAAGTCGACGTCATCGCCGAACTGCCAAGAGGGCGTCTGGTCGGCATCGAGATCAAGGCGGCGGCCAAGGTGCGCCGAAGCGACGCTCGCCACCTGATCTGGCTCCGAGACTCGGTGGGCGACATGTTCGTCGCCGGTGTGGTGCTCTACGCCGGCCACGACACCTTCGAACTCGACGACCGCATTGTCGCGACACCGATATCGGCACTCTGGACTGCAACCAACGGCCCACCGCCTGGATGAATTCGGCGACGACGACATCCCCAATCCGCACTAGGAGCGACCTCAGCTGACGTGCCGTTGAGGAATCCGCGAGCACCGAGCCACTTGGCAGTCGATATGCCAGAGTTACACGCAAGTATTCTGCAAGCGGCGCTGTTTGACGCCTTTGTCGCCGCCGTCACCGCGAATCCGCCGGGCTGAAGGCTGCTGCCAGGAAACCAGCAGCCTCTGCGAGCGCTTCGTCGGCCTCGGGCAGCGCGTGGTACTGCCAAGTGTGCCACATGCCTTCCCAGAGATCGAGAGTCACGGCAACACCGGCTGCCCCGGCCCGTCGCCGGAATTCGCGGGCCTGGGCTGCGAGCGGCTCATCGGTCGCCGCTTGGACGAGCACAGGCGGCAACCCGCCGAGTGCAGCGCGCAGCGGCGACAGGCGAGGGTCGGCTGGGTTTGCGTTGCCGGTGTAGGAGTCGATGAGGCGGCGTCCCTCGTCATCGGCGAGCCGATTGCCCGGCACGGACACGTGGTCCAGCAGGGGGCTGAGCAGCGCAACTGCGGCAGGCGGCACGCCCTCCGCAGCGGCGATGACGGCGGCGCTGAGTGCGAGCGCTCCCCCAGATGAGTCGCCGGCGAGCGCCACCGGGGAGTCACCGGCGGCGAGTGCGAGATACACGGACAGGACATCGTCCAGCGCCGCTGGGAATGGGAATTCGGGCGGTTGGCGGTAGTCCACCGAGACCACTCGCAGACCGCTAGCTGCGAGGCGGGCGGTGATCGGCATCGCAACAGCCGCGCTGCCGAGCACGTAACCGCCGCCGTGCGCATAGACCGCGATCGGCGGGTCGGTGCCGGGCGATGGGCCGGCGGCCAAGCATGGGATGCCGCCGATGACCTCTCGACGGTGTGGCTCCGCAGGATTGTCGTCTTCGCCCCACATGGCATTGGTCGCAGCCCGCCAGTTCGCGACCGCAGCATGGTCGGTTAGATCGGGCATCCGGATCGGCACCGACGGCTTGCGCCGGGCCTTGTACGCGATGGCTTGGGGAGACAATCGATGCTCGCAAATGGGTGGCGCAGCGTCCCCGTCGGTGCTCACGTTGGCTGGGCCGCGGCGCATGCGCAGCGGCAGTGCGGCAACGTGGGCCTAGATCTCGTACTCATGGGCCGTGACCGAGGCCACTGCTTGCGGGCTGTAGGCCATCGGGATCAGCTCGCAGTCGAGCCACGCTTGTCGCTGGTCGAGGTCGTGGCCGCTGCCGCGCACGCCCGACACGCCGTGCGGAACCACCCAGCCGGACTGGTCCCAGTCGTCGAGATCGAACGCGTAGCGGGCGACCGAACCGTGAATGGCCCGCTCCCCTGTCTCAGGCGCCGTACCGCCCTGGCGCACGGTGTCGCCGTCGCCCGCGCAGCCGTCGACCGGCGGGTGAAGGTCCCGCGCCGCGGCAAGCGCTGAGGCCAGAGGGTGAGGCGACGCCATTCGGTGCACCCGTCCCCACTCCCACAATTGGGGGTCTGGGCCGAGCCGCTGTTGCAGTTCAGCCGCGGCCTCGTCGACGCAAGCGCTGGCAGCCATGCGCCGTGCGATGGGGTTGTCGAGCCCGGGCACCACGTCGAGGTTTCGCTCGCAGAGCATGCGAGTGGCGGCGCCTGCGGCCATACGGCTCGCTTCAGCGGCGGGTGGCCACCCTACTGCTCCCAGTTCGGCGCCTGAGATGCCGAGCCGCTCGACGATGCCTTCGATGAGACGGCGCTTGATGACTGCGTAGACGGTCGCCGGCGCCGAGTCAGCGGTCATGGCGTGGTCCCAGTCAGCCAGCATGTCGAGCAACGTGTGCGACAACTCGTGGCCGCACTCGACTGCGTACTCCATGATCAGACCGAGCACTCTGGGGGCCACGAGCGAGGTCACGTCGGCGTGGATGGCGCTCATGTCTGCAACGGTTGCGTCGCTCATGGGCGCCAGCAATTCGCAGATGCGGTCATGGCGGCTCGGTCCGGCGAAGTCCAGCGAGATGAACGGGCCGCCATCGGCCGTGCGGTTGTTGGCGGTCACCAGGTAGCCCCTCGCAGGATCGCTCCATTGGGGCAGTTCCTCGAAGGGCACTGGCGCCAAGCCGTCCCAGGCGAACTCGTCGGTGCCGGGGACGGGGGTCCATCGGCTCGCCGGAGATCGCTCGATGACGCGGCCCCGGATCTTGAAAGCGATCGCACCGGAGCGATCAGCCGCCAGCAGGTTGTTGACGGGCAGCACCCACGGCCGGACGGCCTCGATCAGCTCAGGCGTCGAACGGGACACCAGCATCGGCCAGATCGCGTCGAGCGTCGTGTCGGCACCGAACATGCCGGTCCACTGCATCGACAGCGCTAACCCGTCGGCGGGATCGCCGAGCACCACCGGACCTCGGGGCGTCGCCCCGCACAGCACCTCAACCGTGCCCTCACCACGGATCTCGAGTTTCTCGGTTCGCCACGGCTCCCCCAGCGCGGAACCCTCCTCGAATCGCTCCACGAACACGTCGGTGTCGTCGCACATGCCATGGGTGATGCCCCAGGCGACCTCCGCGTTGTGGCCGAAATGTGGGAAACCCGGCACGCCGGGGAAGCCCATGCCGATTGCATCGAATTCGTCGCAGCGCAGGTGGCACTGGTGATACACGTTCGGGAATTCGATGCCTCGGTGCGGATCGCCGGCGAGCAGCGGCCTGCCGCTCGCAGTGCGCCCGCCGCTGAGCGCCCATGAGTTGGATGCACCGTCGGAGTCCATAGCCGCCGCCAAGGCCGCCATGTCCGCTGCGCTCGCGTCGAGCACGCTCGCTGCGTCGGCGAGCAGATCGGGGCGGGGAGCATCGCCCGGCACCATCGCAGCGTCGGCTTCGATGTCGCCGACGGTGGCCATCACAGCATCAGGGCCAGCCTGGGCCATGATGCGCCCGCGCCACAGCTTGCGCGTGAGCGTGCCCATGAAAATGTGGCGCAGCTTGTAGACCGCCACGCAGTGCCACGGCTCCCAGAGTTCGGGCGGTGCCGGATGGCGCTCAAACTCGGGCGGCAGCGCTTCGGCGTGGTCGGCGAGCCAACGGTTCACGCCCCTGGCGTAGGCCTCGCACATCGCTCGGGTGCGGGTCTCAAGCGCTTCGTAGTCGGTCTGGGAGATCGCGGCGAGTCCGAGCCGGCGGAAGAAGGCATCCTCGCGAGCTCCGGCCATGCCGACGACCTCGGACCAGCGTCCCATCGCCCGGCGTCGGTCCCACTCCATCTGCCAGATCCGGTCACCGGCCGCCACCCAGCCCTGCGCTGCGAATGCCGCCTCGGCCGTCTGGGCCTCGACGTGGGCGATCCCCCACTGATCCCTCCGGACGGTCGCGCCGAGAGCGCCCTCGGCGCCGCCTTGTGAATCACTGCCGTGAGTCATGGCGGCCACGCTAGAACGCCGGGCTGTAATCGACAGCGTGTTCGCCGCCGCCCCAGAACCGCCACAACCACGCCAACGAGACCCAACAGCGTGATCGCCGCCTCTACAGAGCTGCTGCGAGCGCGGTCTCCAAGTCGGGATCGGCGAATTCGAACCCGTCCTCGGTGAGCGCGTCGGGAAGCACTCGGGTGGAATCCAGCAGCAGCGCCTGGCCCATCTCGCCCAGCGCTGCCCGGATGGCGAACTGCGGTGCCGGTATGAACGACGGGCGGCGCAGCGCCGCGCTCAGCGCCCGCTGGAAGTCGCGCTGGCGGACGGGGTTCGGGCCCGTCAGGTTGAACGCCCCATCCACATCGCTGTCGATGAGATGGCGGATGGCCCGCACTTCGTCGTCGAGGCTGATCCAGCTCCACCACTGGCGGCCGTCGCCGAGCGGACCGCCGGCACCGAGCCGCGTGATCTTCGCCATCCGCTCGATGGCCTCGGCCCCAGGCCCGACTACCAGGCCGGTGCGGATGCGCACGAGACGCACACCAGCGTCGGGAATCGGCACCGCAGCCCGTTCCCATTGCTTGCAGACCTCAGCCAGGAAGCCATCGCCGGGCAGCGACCATTCGGTCAGTTCCTCTTCGCCCCGATTGCCGTAGAAGCCGACGGCAGATCCGCTGACGAATACCGACGGCTTGGCGTCGAGCGAACGGATGGTGTCGGCCAGCAGCTTGGTGGACTCGACACGGCTCGACATGATCGCTGCCTTCTTGCGAGCCGACCAGCGTCCGCCGATGCTCTCCCCGGCCAGGTGAACAATTGCATCGAGCCCTTCCAGCGCGGCTGCGTCGATCGTCCCGGCGGCCACGTCCCACACGACTGTCTCGCCCGCTGTGCTTGACGCGCCTGTCGCAGCTGTCGTGCTGCCAGATCTTGCGGCGCTGTCAGCAGCTGCGATCGGACCCGGGCTTCGGGACACGCCCACTACTTCGTGGCCGTCGGCCCGCAGGCTCGCTGCGAGTGCTTTGCCGATCAGTCCACGAAACCCTGTGATCGCGATGCGCATGACACTCATCATGTCGCGCCTCGCGACCCTTGGAAGATCGCAGAAGGCGGCTTGGCGCCCCCAAGCCGGCTCAGCGCCCCGTGAAGTTCCCAGGCCGGCGCTCGGACACAGCCTTCATGCCCTCGCGGGCGTCCTCGGTGCCTGACAGCCGCAGCTGTTCGGCGGCCTCTCGCTGGGTGATCTCGCGCACTTTGTCACCCAGGCCCAAGCGCAGGGTGGCCTTGATGGCGCGCACGGCCAGCGGGGCGTTGGCTGCGATCTCTCGGGCCACCTCGACGGCACGGTCTCGTACCTGATCGGCCGGCACGCATTCGTCAGCCAGGCCCAGCTCGACCGCCTCGTCGCCCTTGTAGCGCTTGGCGCCCAGCAGCACCTTCGCAGCGCGCTCAGGCCCCAGCAGCAGCGGCATCGTGACGCTCATGCCGAAGCCCTGATGAATCCCCAGCGAGGCGAAGTTCGCACAGAACCGAGCCTCGGGGCAGGTGATGCGGATGTCGGGCACCATCGCGAGGCCCAGCCCGCCGCCGATGGCAGGGCCGTGAATCGCTCCCACGATCGGCAGCGTCACATCGAACAGCCGACCAGAGCCCTGGTACAGCTGCAGCGTTGCGCTGCCGCCGACCTTCTCCTCGGCGCCGCCGCCGACCCCCTCGCCGCCCAGATCGGCTCCTGCACAGAACGAGCGGCCATCGGCAGCCAGCACGGCGCAGCCGATGCTCATGTCCTGCTCCAGCTCCACCATGGCGTCGGCGATGTCATGCACCTGGCGGTAGCTCAGGAAGTTGTGCGGCGGGCGATCCATGATCACCAGCCCGACACGCCCGTCCCGCTCGATTCTCAGTCCATCTGCCATTGCCCCGTCTCCCGTCACTCGGTCTGCGCTCGCTCGGCGGCTCACGCTAGTGGTCGCCGAACTAGCGTGACCCTGCGACGACGGCGGGCCTGTGAATCCGGGAACGACAGGGCAGCCGGACGAGAGGGAGAAGCCGTGGCCCAGACCGATGCAACGACCGAGACCGCAGCGCATGTGCGAACCGCGTCGATCGATTGGGACGAACTGCTGGGCAGACTGCAGGCCGTCCTTCGGCTGCGCACCACGCCAATCGGCATGAAGCTCTTCGAGACCGTCGAGGACATGGAAGCGGTGCCACGTGTGCGCCGCCCCAACGCCATCCATACCACCGACCAGATCGTGGGCATGGCCTGCCGCCTCAACTGGACGGTCGGCTTCACGATGGACGACCTCGTCGGCGCCCAATGCGGCGCGGTCATCGGGCTGCATCCCCAGGACGACAAATGGCTGTCTGGCGACCGCATGGCGGGGGTGTGGTACGAGACGCTGGAAGACGCCTCCGCGCACCAGCACGCCATGGATTTCGTGCCCTACGGCACCTACGAGGCGATGGTCGTCTCGCCGCTGTCGTCGAAGCGACTCGACCCGCCCGATGTCTGCATGATCTACGCCACGCCGGCCCAGATGATCATCTTCATCAACGGCCTGCAGTGGCGGGAGTACAAGAAGCTGGAATGGGGCTGCGTGGGCGAGTCGGCCTGCGCCGACTCGTGGGGCCGTGCGCTGCGAACCGGTGAGCCGAGCGTGTCGATCCCGTGCTTCGCAGAACGGCGCTACGGCGGCGTGATGGAAGACGAGATGCTGGTTGCGCTCACGCCTGAGGATCTGGTTGTCGCCGTGGAGGGCATGGAGGCGCTGGCACGCAACGGCCTGCGCTACCCGATCCCGACATACGGCATCCAGACCGACGCCCGAGCCGGCCTGGGCGTCAGCTACGACTGAACACACGGATCAACCGGCCAGATCACGCGCGAAATAAGCACAGACAGGGGACAACGTGGCACTGCAACCGACCAAAGAGGGCTTTGACCTCGGCATCGTCACCAGCAACGGCGATGAGATGCTCGCGTTCTACCGTGACGTACTCGGGCTCGAATTCGAGGCGACGCTGAACATGGAGCAGGTGGGCATCGCCCAGATGCATCGGCTGTGGGCGAACAAGAGCCTGCTCAAGCTGGTGGTGCCCGTCGCGGACGTGCCCGCTGGCGTTGCCGGCGGCATCACCGGCGGCACCGGGTTGCGCTACTTCACGTTCACCGTCGGCAACTTTGAAGAAGTGATGACCGCGTGCGAGGACGCCGGGGCCAACATCATCTGGCGCCGGCTCGAAGCACGGCCCGGCGTGGTGGTCGGGATGGTCGAGGATCCCGACGGCAACTGGGTTGAATTCATCGACAACCCCTGAGCGTGAGAAGCTCGCGCGTCAGGGCGGCGTTTGGAGCGATGAGCAGTGCCTGAACGGCAGCGCAAGACAGTCCACGACTTGCTGGCCGAAGCGCGCTCGGGGTTGGAGCGAGTCGTTCCTGCCGAGCTGGCCGATCTGATGAAAGCTGCGGACCACGCCGAGGGCGAGCGACTACGCGTCATCGACATACGGCCACGCGAAGATCGAGAACGGACGGGCATCATCGAAGGCTCGGAGCACATCGGGCTGCTGGTGCTGCAGTGGCGCCTCGACCCGGCGTCAGGCGCCTCGGAAGGAACCGCTGCGGGCTTGGACGACCATGTGGTCGTCGTCTGCAATCAGGGCTACAGCTCCAGCCTTGCCGCAGGCCAGCTGCAGCAGATGGGCTTTGCCCGCGCTACCGACCTCGACGGCGGCGTCGAAGGCTGGATCGAAGCCGGTTTGCCCGTGGTGCCGCCGCCCCGCGCTTAGCCTGCGTCGGGCGCGGGTCGCTCACGCAGGCGCCTGATGACGTCGGTCATGAAGTCGTCGTCCTGCGCTCCTGGGATGACGAGCCGGCCGTCCAACAGCCAACTGGGCGTGGCACTGATGCCCCACTCATTGGCCCGGGCCATAGAGGCCCGCAAAGCCGGCATCAACTCGTCGTTGGCAACCACTCGTCGCAGAACGTCGGGATCAATGGCGACGTCGGACGCCAAGCCGACCAGCACCTCAGGATCGGCGACGTCCAGCTCCTCTTCCCAGTACGCCGCGTAGAGTCGGTCGTGATAGCGCTCGGCGGCCTCGGGGTCGGCATGCTCGACCGCCAGAGCCGCCTGATGCGCCTTTGCGCTGTTTCGGAGGCGCTTGGGCGTCACGAATCGGATCCCCTCGGCCTCCGCAAGCGCCTCCACACGCTCGAAACTCATGCGGATTTCGACTCCCTCGACGGGCACTTCGGGATGGATTTCGTAGGCCAGCCAGGTGATGTCGAGATTGTGACGCTCTGCGAGAGGGGCCGCCCGGGCCCGTGCCAGATGGCACCACGGTCACAGGTAATCCGACCACACCAGCACGGACATCGCCGATGCCGTCACCACTCTGCCCCTTCGTCGTCTTCCTCACTCCTGCCAGCGGCCTCGCCATCGTGCACGACGAATCCTTGGCGCTTGCCCTCGACAAAGCGCTCGACATCGGCAAGGCCAGTCATGATCTCGTCGAACGCTTCGCCCATCTGGACCTCCTCCACACCATCGTCGCACACCGGCCCCGCAGCCCGGCGGGCGCCACAGGCGGGCCAGTAGCTTGCCGCGCATGGACTTCACCATTCCCGACGACATCGCGCAGCTGCTCGGTGACCTCGACACGTTCATCGACGACGTCATCAAGCCCATTGAGAACGAAGACGACAACATCCGCTTCTTCGACCACCGACGAGAGGACTCGCGCACCGACTGGGAGCGCGACGGTCTGCCTAACGCGGAATGGGAAGCGCTACTGGTTCGTATGCGCAAGGAGGCTGACGAGGCCGGGTTCCTGCGCTGGCACCTGCCCGAACGCTTCGGCGGCAGCGACGGCACCAACCTGGGCATGGCCATCATCCGAGAGCACCTGGCGCGCCGCGGTCTCGGCCTGCACAACGACCTGCAGAACGAGAGCTCGATCATCGGCAACTTCCCCACCGTGCTGATGATGGAGCGCTACGGCTCACCCACCCAGCAGGAGTACTGGATCCCCAAAATGCTGGAAGGCCAGGCCCGCATCGGTTTCGGTCTGACCGAGCCGCTGCACGGCTCCGACGCCACCTGGATGGAGACCAACGCCGTGCGCGACGGTGACGAGTGGGTCATCAACGGCGAGAAATACTGGAACACCGGGCTGCACCACGCGACCCACGACTACATCTTCGCCCGCACCTCAGGGAACCCCGGCGAGGGGCACGGCATAACGTGCTTCATCGTCCCGGTGGACTCACCGGGGTTCAAGGTCGAAGAGTTCATGTGGACGTTCAACATGCCCACCGACCACGCCCATGTGCGCCTCACCGACGTGCGGGTCCATAACGACGACATCTTGGGCACCGAGGGCCGAGGACTGCAGACTGCGCAGCTGTTCGTGCACGAGAACCGGATCCGCCAGGCGGCATCGTCGGTGGGCGCCGGCTTGCACTGCATTGACGTGGCCGTCGACTACGTGAAGAACCGCACTACCTTCGGCAAGCCGCTGGCGCAGAACCAAGCCATCCAGTTCCCGCTGGCCGAGCTCTACACCGAGGCAGAGATGATCCGGGCCCTCATCTGGAAGACCGCGTGGGAGATGGACGAGGGTGTCGACCACATGGAGATCACCGACAAGGTGGCCATGTGCAACTACCGCGGCAACCGGTTCTGCTGCGATGCGGCGGATCGGGCCATGCAGAGCTGCGGCGGCAACGGCTACGGACGCCGCATGCCCTTCGAGCACATCTACCGGCACCACCGCCGGTACCGGATCACCGAAGGCTCAGAAGAGATCCAGATCCGCAAGGTCGCCGGCAAGCTGTTCGGCTTCGCCGGAAGGGCGAAGGGCTAACACAGCGCCGGAAGGGCGAAGGGCTAGCCGGCTGATCAGTCGTCGAGGCGGGCGGTGGCCTGGCCGGTGAACCGCACGCCGTAGTAGGTGAGGCGGCCGTCGCCGACGAAGTTGGTGACCATGCGGCCGGTCATACTCATGGTGAGCATCCCGTGTGCGAACACCGTCGGGTAGCCCGTCACTTCGGCGACGCTGGGACTCCGGCAAGTTTCCCCTCAACGCCGTAGCACTTCCTCAACGGCCATAACCGCGGAATCCAAGGAGCACCACTTGCTCGAACCGATAGTTGGTCGATTCGTCAGATTCTGAGGCGCGAAACGTACAAGACCGACTGGTGTCAACCAACCCACAATGGGGAAATGCTCGAATCCCCGACGAAAGCGAGCCATTGGACTGGTACTTCCTCAGATCTTTTCTCGTCAGCTTGGCGAATGGCCGGATTTGACACAGATCTCATCAACATTCTGAACTCGGTCCAAACCGAGGTCACAGTCGATTTCCCCGTACGCATGAACACGGGCGGCATTCGGATGTTTCGCGGCTATCGCGTTCAGCACAACGATGCGCTGGGTCCCTACAAGGGCGGCGTGAGATTCCATCCTGATCTCACGATTGCTGAACTGCGGGAGCTTGCGAGGCTGATGACACTCAAGTCCGCCTTGCACGGCTTGCCATTCGGCGGAGCGAAGGGAGGCGTCGTCGTTGATCCCAATGTGCTGTCCGACACCGAGCTGGAGCGCGTGGTACGTCGCTTCACTCATGCATTGGGCCCCAATATCGGGCCGGACCACGACATCCCGGCGCCAGACGTAGGCACAAACGACCGCTGTATGGCGTGGATCATGGATACGTTCGTCCAGAGTTCGGCGTCGGGCGCGAAGCACAGTGGCGCCGGCGTCGTCACGGGCAAGCCAGTTGCAGTAGGCGGCAGCTTCGGTCGTGCGTCAGCGACCGGGCAGGGACTGGTCGTGTCACTCGGGTACTTCGTCCGCCAGCTGAACCTCGAACTCGAAGGACTGAAGTGCGCAATCCAGGGCTATGGGAATGTGGGTCGCCACGTCGCCGAGGGCCTCGCTGAACAAGGAGCTTCGGTTGTCGCGGTGTCTGATGCACATGGGGCGATCCAAAGCTGCCGCGGACTCGACATCGGAGCATTGAACGAGCACACCTCCCTAGCAGGCACCGTGCACGGTTTCCGCGGTGCCGAAGCGATCCCGCAGGACCAGATCTTCGAACTCGATGTCGACGTCCTTGTCCCCGCAGCACTCGGCGGGCAGATCACACAACGAAATGCACTCGACGTCAGGGCGAATTTCATCGCAGAGGGCTCCAACGGGCCGATCGACATGCAGGCTGGAGCTGCGCTTGAGTCCGCGGGCGTGATGGTGATCCCGGACATCCTCGCCAATGCCGGCGGCATCATCGTGTCGCACGCCGAGTGGATCCAGAACCGAACCGCCGAACGGTGGCCGCTTGAACGAGTAGAGGAAGCGTTGCACGGCAAGATGCTGGAGGCATCCGCACGCGTGTTCAAGACCGCATCCGAATTTCGATGCAGCTGGCGTTTGGCGGCTTATGTAGAAGCAGCACGCGCACTTAACTCCGGCTACGAATACCTCGGCATCTTTCCCTAGCCTCGCAGCCAGATCGACGACTACCGCTGCTGAGGGCCGACCTGTTCCGCTCTAGAGGATGTTCCCGTACCGGTGGGTGGTGTGGCTGACGGTTTGCTCACGCAGGAAATGCAGCAGCTCGACTCGGCCCTCGGCGGTGACAGGTTCGTCGGCGATGTGCACGCCCGCGTCGTGGGCTGCCGCGCGCACGTTTTGGGGGCACGTCCCCACGACTCGGACCCGTTCGACATCCAATCCAGCTAGCCGTGCGGAGAATTGGCTGCTGCATTCGAGCAGAGCGTGCGAGGTGATCAATTCGACTCCGCATCGTTTCGCTGCGGCTCGGATTCGGGCGATGTCTCGATACGTGGCGTCGGCCTCCGCGCGCATGACGATGCGTGGCAGTGGCCGGTAGCGAAAGACGTTGGATTCGCAATAGAGCCCGGTCGGATCATGCGACTTGGCGAACTCCGTCATCCAGGCTTCGTCGTCGCTGGCTTGAACCGCGCTGAGCCATTCGTCGTCGCTGAGACCCGTCTCGACGGGATGCCAGATGCCGAGCTGTGCCACGTAGTTGGGGCCGCCGGCTTTGGCACCGGGTCCGATCGTGGATCGCTTCCAGCCGCCGAACGGCTGCCGCCGGACGATGGCGCCGGTGGTGGGGCGGTTGATGTACGCATTGCCGACTGCGACCGCGTCGCTCCATTGGCGGATCTCTGCGGGATCGAGCGTGTGAATGCCCCCAGTCAGCCCGTAGCTGGTCGAGTTCTGCAGTGCGATCGCGTCTTTGAGCGTCGGGGCATGCATCACTCCCAGAACTGGGCCGAAGCACTCGGTCTGGTGGAACCATGAGTCGGGCCGCACTCCCAGCCGAATGCCTGGCGTCCAGGTGTGGGAGTCGATCCGGCGTGGCTCGACCAGCCATTCTTCACCCTCGTCGAGCTCGGTGAGGGCACGCAGCAGCTTGCCCTCGGGCGGGCAGATTGTGGGACCCATCTTGGTGGCCAGGTCTGTCGTGGGTCCAATCTGCAGGCTCGACACCGCATCCGTAAGTTGGCGGCGCAACCGAGTCGATGTGTAGGTGTCGCCGACGCAGATCGCGAGGCTGGCCGCTGAGCATTTCTGGCCTGAATGCCCGAATGCTGACGCCACTAGGTCCGCGACGGCCAGGTCGATGTCCGCGCTGGGTGTGATCACCATGGCGTTCTTGCCGGAGGTCTCGGCGAATAGGCGCATGTCCGACTTCCATGCGCGGAATGTCTGGGCGGTGTCGTAGGCCCCGGTCAGGATCACCGCTGCTACGCCGCGATGGGTCACCAGGTGATGTCCGACGTCATCGTCGGGCGTGCGGACGAACGCCGCGAGTTTCGGGGACAGACCCGCGCTCCAACAGCACTCGGCCACGATCTCCGCACAGCCGGGTGTCTCGGGTGCGGGCTTGAGGATGACAGCATTGCCCGCGGCAAGCGCGCCGAGTATCCCGCCGGACGGAATGGCGACCGGGAAGTTCCACGGCGACGCCACCAGCACCGTGCCGAAGGGTTCGAACCGCACAAGATCCGAACCGGTCAGATCAAGCGCCCGATCGCCGTACCAGCGGGCGAAGTCGATGGCCTCGGACACCTCTGGGTCCGCCTCGGCGACGGTCTTGCGACCTTCGTGAACCATGGCCGACACCAGGTCGCCGCGCCTGCGGCTCAGCTCGTCAGCCACTCTCCACAGAGTCTCGCGCCGCTCCGCGGGCGATCGGGCAGTCCAATCGCGTTGCGCCGCGGCAGCGTCGCGGACCAGCCGATCAATCTCGTCGATATCACGGGTGATGCCGGTACCCGGCCCGTTCCAGCCACGCGAGACGATCTCGAGGATCCACCGACGATTGGTCGCCAATGCGGGGTCGGTATCAGGTTCGTTGTAGAAGCACTGACTAGGGTCGGCGGATTCTGCCGCACGTGTGCGGTCCTGGAGACGGCGAGGCTCATGGCTCACCGTCCATCGGTTGCCGACAGCTTCACGGAACTTCGCTGCCTCGATGTCAAAGCTGGGACTGCCGGGCCGTAGTCCGAAGAGGTGGTGGATGAAGTTCTCATCGGATGCGTTCTCTTCCAAGCGTCGGAATAGGTAGCTGATAGCAACATCGAAGTCCCGTTCGGCCACAGCCGGCGTGTACAGCAGCACACCCCGGCCGTCATCGCGCAAGCGAGCGGCCTGCGCGGGAGCCATGCCTTCCAGCATTTCGAACTCCATGCGGTGCCGTACCCCGCGCTCGGTGGCGAGCAGGTCGGCCCATGCCATGTCAAACAGGTTGTGGCTGGCGACGCCGATGCGCACCGACGCGGTGCGTACCGACGTCAACACCCAGTCCAGGCAGCGCTTGTAATTGGCGTCAGTGTCAGCCTTTCGGGCATAGGGGGCCTGTGGCCATCCGTGCGTGGCTGCTTCGACCCGCTCCATCGCCAGGTTCGCACCCTTCACCAGCCGGATCTTGATGAAGCCAGTGCGTCGGCCCGTCTCGACCCGTGAGTTATGCCAGTCGACCAGCGAGCGAAGCGCATCGAATGAGTCGGGTAGGTACGCCTGCAGCACGATCCCGGCGTCAACAGCCGCGAACTCGGGCTCATCGAGCACCCTCCGAAACGCCTCGACGGTGAGCTCAAGGTCGTTGTACTCCTCCATGTCCAAATTGAGGAATGTCGCGGGCGTCGTTACGGCGGCCGCTCGTAACAGGGGACGAAGCGCCTCAGTCACCCGCTGAAGAGAACCGTCGAAGTCCCACGGGTTGAGCTGGGACACCACCGATGAGAGCTTCACCGAGACGTAGTCCACGTCCGCCAGCATGAGTGTCTCGAGAACCTCCTGGTGCCGGCGAACCGCCTCCAGATCACCGAGAACCGCCTCGCCGAGCACATTCACGTTGAGCGAGAAACCGGCAGCGACGCGCGCCCGCAGATGAGCGCTTAACCGGTCGGGTTCGGAGCCCACGACGAGATGACCGACCAGTGTTCGCATCCGTTTCCTCGCTAGGGGCATTACGAGCCGCGGGAATCTCGGCCCGACCCGAGCACCGATTCGGAGAAGCAGCTTGTCCAGCGGCGACAGGAACGACGGCAGCTTCGCCTCACCGACCAACGACGCCAGCTGACGGATGGACACCGAGGGATCCTCAGGACGGATCGCTCGGTCCACGAAGTTCATCGCGAACGCCGTGCCGGCTCGGTCGCTCACCACTCCTGCTAGTCGTTTGCTCGCGGCGCGGTCCGGTCTCGAGTCCGACGCGAGAGGAGTCTCGAGCCACCGTTCCACCTGTTCGATAGCCCCCTCAGCCATAAATTCAGGATCAGTGTTGTGCTCGTCCACAGTTCACCCGCTCACTTCTATTTCGGACCGCAGAACGCATCTGATGGCACGATGCCGGTCCTTTGCCCTCCGGGTATTGGTCGAACGGGAGTGTCCAAGAGGTCGATTCGTACAATCTCGGCCGAGGGATACTGTCAGCCGCGTGACCTCCGACATCCACCGTCTGTTGAATCGCGGCGAGTTCCCTATTGCGCAGCCCGAGATCTTGGAACTCATCGATCTCCTCGTGGACGTCATGTTCTGCATGAAGGACACCGACAGCCGCTACCGAGCCGTCAATCACGCCTTCGTGAGACGGGCTGGTTGCCGCTCCAAGCGGGACGTGATCGGCCGGCGCGCCCCTGATCTGTTCAGCGAGCCATTAGCAAGGCGCTACGAGGAGCAAGACCGCCGAGTGTTCGCCACAGGTCGTCCCTTGCGCGACGAACTTGAATTGATTCAACGAGAGGATGCGAGCCTTGGCTGGTATGTGACGACCAAACTTCCGGTCGCTGCCCGGGAAGATCCGGAGCAAGTCGGCGGCCTCGTCAGCATCAGCCGAGACTTGCGCACCTCCAGCTCAGATGAAGATTCCGTTCGGGCGCTTCGGAACGTGGTGGAGCTCGTGCGGGAGCGCCTTGCCGAGACCATCCGTGTGATCGACATCGCTACAGCCGCCGAGCTGTCACCGTCCCAGTTGGAGCGTCGAATGCGCAACGCATTCGGGTTGTCGGCCATGCAGTACGTTCTGAGGGCGAGAGTCGAACGGGCCGCCGAGTTGCTGTCCAACACTGAACTGCCGCTCGCAGAAGTAGCCGTGCTCGCCGGCTTCTATGACCAAGCCGACTTCACCAAGCGCTTTGCGCGCCTCACCAACGAGACCCCAGCCCAGTTCCGGGTTCACCAGCGCAGGATCTCAGGCTGACCCCGAGGGAGCGGTCTTGCCACGTCTAACTCGACGAGTCAGGCGCTTCGTTGGCTGCCGTTGCCTCCCCTACCGGGCGCTAGAAACGCTAGAAGATCGCGGGGCTGACGATCCACAACACCACGGCGTCCGAATTGCTCGTCACCTCGAATGTGTGCTCTTCGTGCGAGCCGTAGTGGATGCACTCCCCCTCGCCAAGGTCATGCATTTCTCCGCCCAGCGTCAAACGCACTGAGCCTGCCAGCACCAGGGCGAAGCGCTCGCCGAAGTGCCGGTATCGCAGCGGCGGCTCTAAGGGAGGCAGCTCATGGATGAGCGCCGTGTACGCGCCTTCATTCCCGTGCGCGCCCAGCACTGTGTAGCGATGCGCGGGATCCCCGCTGTCGGAGAGGCCGGTCCTGAGCGCGAGCGGCTCCGAGGCGCGCGAGACGTGCAGCCGCGGTCCGGAAGCTTCCTTGAACAACGCCCGCATCTCCACGCCGAGCGCGGCAGCCACGCTGGCGAGGCCGGACAGCGACGGCACCGACTCACCGCGTTCGATCTGGGAGAGGTACGAGACGGTGTAGCCGGTGAGGTCGGCAAGATCCTGCAGCGTCAGCTCTCGCGCTGATCGCAATTCGGCCAGATTTCGGCCGACGGCTTGTAGCTCGACCTCTACCACGGAGCGACTCCGTTGGCGGCCGTCTGAGCGCTCTTCGGTGCGGTTGCGCGCATCACGCGAACCGGCGCCGTCCGGTATTGGTACACGACTTGCAACTTATCTGGACAGCAACTATAAAGATATGTACTAATACCGGATAGGCAGTCGGGAGAGGATGATGATCCGAACGGTCTTGGCGCTCAAGCCCAAGACGGGCCAAGCCGACGCGGTGGTCGATCTGTTCGAGGCTGAGGGGATCGTCGAGCGGGCACTGACTGTGGAGGGCTGCCTCGGAGTCGAGGTCTGGACCGGTCCCGATGAAGTGCTGGTCGTGGGAACCTGGACCGACGCGAGGGCGTACCAAGACTGGATCGAGCATCCGAGGCGGAACTCGAACAACGGGGCGCTCAACGAACTGCTTGAAGTGCCGATCACAGCGCACAGCCGAGGCGGTTGCTACGCGCTGGCTCTGTTCGGGGGCAAGGTCACCGAGGGCTGGTCATGAGCCGATACCGGGTCGCCATGGACATCGGGGGCACGTTCACCGACGCCGTCGCCTACGACGAGGCCACCGGCCAGTACAGCGCCGGGAAGGCATCGACCACGCCCGGCGAACTGTCGGTCGGGGTGCACCGCGCCATGCGCACTGTGGTGGACGACCTCTCAACGGTGTCGTTCGCAGTGCACGGCACCACTCAAGGGCTCAATGCCTTCCTGCAGCGGCGCGGCGAGAAAGTGCTGCTGATCGCCAGCGCGGGCGCCGGGGACGTCTACCAGATAGCACGCGGTAACCGGACCGAGATGTACGAGGTGCAGTACCGCAAGCCGCGGCCGCTGGCGTCACGATCGGACACGGCGGAGGTCCGCGGCAGGCTCGACGCGCGCGGCCGCGAAGTCGAGCCCCTGAACCACGACGACGTAGTCGAAGCGGCCCGCCGCTACCGCGAGGGCGGCTACACGTCGATCGCGGTCGCGCTGCTGTTCAGCTACGAGTGCCCCGACCACGAATTGCAGGCCCAACAGGTGCTGCGTCAAGAGCTCGGCGCCGAAGCGCCGATCAGCCTCTCGCATCGCCTGGCCCGGGAGTGGCGGGAGTACGAGCGCACTTCGACCGCGGTACTCGATGCATATACGGCCCCGATAGTGCGTACGTACCTGGCAGAGCTCTCCGAGGGACTGCGCGCCGACGGCATGGACGTGCCGCTGCACATCATGCAGTCCTCCGGCGGGATCATCACTGCGCGTTCGGCCCGGGACCACACCGTTCAGACCTTGCTGTCGGGACCGGTCGGCGGCGCCATGGGAGGCGTGTCCCTCGCCCGGCTCACGGGTCACCGCAACCTCATATGCGTCGACATGGGCGGCACGTCATTCGACGTCAGCCTGATCGTGGACGGGGAGGCGGACATCTCCACCGAGGCGTCGCTGGAGGGCTTCCCGCTGCTGATGCCGGTCGTCAACATCCACACCATCGGCGCGGGAGGCGGCTCCGTCGCCTACCGGGAAGCCGGAGGTCTGCGGGTCGGTCCTCGAAGCGCCGGGGCGTCGCCTGGACCGGCCTGCTATGGCCGAGGCGGCGCTGAGCCCACCGTGACAGACGCAAACGTGGCTTTGGGACGGGTGGACCCGGGGGCATTCGCCGGCGGCGAGTTCACGCTCGACACTGAGGCTTCGCATCGCGCTCTGGCAACTCTCGGCTCCGAGCTGGGGCTCGAAACCGCAGAGATGGCTCAAGGGATCGTCGATGTGGTGAACGCCAAGATGGCCCAGGCAATCCGGACGCTCACCGTCGAGAAGGGCATCGAACCACGCAACTACGCCCTCGTCGCTTTCGGCGGAGCCGGCCCCATGCACGGAGTCTTCCTCGCCGAAGAACTCGGCATCGAGCGGATGATCGTTCCCCGATTCCCGGGAGCATTCTCCGCGTGGGGGATGCTCGAGACTCGGCTTCGCCGCGACACGGCCCGCGGGTTCCCGTACTCGCATGCGGCTGCGGATCTCGAGACCCTGCAGAAGATCTTCGGCGAAATGGGCGCCGAGATGCGCGCTCAGATCGAGTCTGAGGGTGTCAGCCACGACTCAGTCGTACTGCACCATGCGATCGACGCCCGCTACATAGGCCAGGAATACACGCTCACGATCCCGGCAGGAAGCCACAGCATCGGAGACGCCGACGGTTGGCGCGAGCAGATCAAGGCCGCATTCGACGCCGCTCATCACAGTCGGTTCGGGCACAGCAACGCAGAGGCGCCCATCGAGTTCACCATTGTGCGCACCACCGGGTTCGGCGACCTTGGCCGGGCCACGCCGAGGCCGATGGGTTCGCGGCCGCCTTCCGACCCAGTCGACATCCGCCCGGTCCGCTTTGGGGATTCGGTCTTCGATACCCCGTTGCTGCGGCGCGACGGCCTGGCTCCCCGCTCGGACCTGAGCGGCCCGCTCGTCATTTCCGAGCCGACGGCCACCACAGTCATCCCGCCGGGCTGGCGACTCGAAGTCGACGACTACGGGAACCTCTCCGCCTTGGCTCACGACCAATCCGAGAAAGGCGGCCCTCTATGAGTGGCCCCGTCAGCCCCGTCACCGTCGAGATCATCCGCAACGCCCTGATAGCGGTCGCTGACGAGATGAACGCAACCCTTATCCGCTCGGCCTACACCCCGATCATCTACGAGATGAAGGACTGCTCAGTGGCCCTGCTCGACGCCGAGCACCGGGTGCTGGGCCAATCGGCCGGCCTTCCGATCTTCTTGGGGAACCTCGAAGCGTGCACGATCGCCATCGAAGAGCAGTACGGCCGCGACGTATGGGCGCCGGGTGACGTATGGATCATGAACGACCCGTACGTCACCGGAACTCACCTTCACGACATGACCGTGATGGAACCGATCTTCGACCAGTCAGTGCTCATCGGGTTCGCGGCCTCCCGCGCCCACTGGCTCGACGTCGGATCCAAGGACCCTGGCGGCACCATCGACTCGACCGACGTATTTCAAGAGGGATTGAGGCTCACTCCTATCAAGGTCGTCGAAGCAGGCACCCAGAGCCCGACCCTCACTCAGATGATCGGCAAGAACAGTCGCTTCTACCACGGAGCCATGGGCGATCTCGGAGCCCAGATCGCGTGCTGCCACACCGGCGCCAGGCGGATGCCCGAGATCTATCGCCGATTCGGTACCGACGCTGTGCTCGACGCCCGCGACGAGATTTTCGCCCAAGCCGAACGGCTCGAACGCGATTTCATCACCTCGATTCCCGACGGCACCTATCGGGCCGAAGGAAGCATCGACAGCGACGGGATCAGCGACCGCGAAGTGTTCATCCGGGTCGAAGTGGCCATCGACGGCGATGAGATGTCGATCGACCTCAGCGACAGCGACGACGCCTGTCGAGGCCCGGTCAACTGTGGCGCGACGCAGGCCGTCGCTGCCGCCCGCGTCGCATACAAGCTGCTCGTCGACCCGAACCGGCCGGCCAACGGCGGTTCTTTCAGACCGCTGAGCGTCAGCGTTCGGGACGGCTCAGTTGTGGGCGCAAACGAGCCGTTTCCCGTCGAGTGGTACTTCACGCCCCTGGGGCTGCTCATCGACCTAGTGGTCAAGGCCCTCTCCGAAGCCGTGCCCGAACGAGCCGCGGCGGCTAGCTACGGCGACTCGATGGTCATCTACCTCAGCGGCACCCATCCCGACACCAAGCAGCCGTGGCTACATGTGGAGCCCACGGTGGGCGGCTGGGGTGCCTGGGACGGCTCCGACGGTGAAGACGGACTGATCAACAACGTGAACGGCTCGTTGAAAGACATGCCGATCGAGGTACTTGAGACCAAGTATCCCGTACGGCTTCGTCACTACGGATACCGAACGGACTCCTGCGGCCATGGCCAGTTCCGGGGCGGCGTCGGCGTCGAGCGAGAGTTCGAGATCCTGGCTGACTCCTCAATGTCTGCATGGTTCGAGCGCAGCCGGACCCCGGCGTGGGGGCTGGCTGGCGGCTGGACCGCCGAGCCTCCCGACGTCGTCCTCAACCCCGGCCGTCCCGACGAACGTCACTTTCTCAAGTGCGCAAATGTGCGCCTTTCTGCAGGGGACATCATCCGCACGAAGACCGGCGGCGGCGGAGGCTTCGGAGATCCAGCTGACCGTGACGGCGGTGCCGTGAGGGCCGACGTCGCCGACGGGGTGATCACTCCAGAGATCGCCCGCGACGTCTATGGCCTGGCTGATCCCCCACCGGACGGAAGCGGCAATTCGTGACCGACCTGACGACGGAGTCGACTCAGTCGACAAGTCCGAATTGGGATCACCGGAAGCTCCCGACCCAACCAAGGAGACAACAATGACCAGACCAATACTCCGCATAGCGGCCTTCCTGTTGGCGTTCACCGTCTTGGCTAGTGCCTGCGGAGATGCAGACGGCGACGCCGCCGAGAGTCCGGACACGGAACAACCGGCTCAAGCGGAACCGGCGACTACCGCCGAACCCGATCCGACGGACGCGCCGGAGCCCGCGGACGAACCCGAGCCGGCCGCGGCGACAGAGCCGCCGTCGGACGAGCCGCTTCGAATCGCATTCTTCGGCTTCGCGGCTGCCAACGGTTTCGCCCAGGCGACTTGGGCCGGAATCCAAGAGGGCGCAGACGCAATCGGCGCAGAGGTGCAGTTCTTCGACCCGGTCTTCGATGCCAACACTCAGATCTCCCAGATACAGGATGCGATCACTGCCGGTGACTGGGATGCCTTCATCATTCAGGCGAATGACGGCAACGCAGTTATTCCTGTCATCGAGGAGGCTCTCGCTGCCGGGATCCCTGTCGTGGGAGAATTCACGCCGATTGGCCCGGACTTCAGCACGGTCGAACCTCAAGTCGAGGGCCTGATCTTCGTCGGGGCAGCTCCAGTGGACAACGGCGTGATCCTTGCCGAGATGGCGATCGAAGCGTGCGAAGGCACGAGCCCGTGCAATGTCGCCTTTCTCGAGGGCTTCCGCGCGCTGCCGCTCGACGTGGCCCGAACGGAGGCCTTTCACGCGACCATCGAAGCAGCGGTCGGTGTCGAGCTGATCACCAGCGTCGAGGGCGGGTACCTGCCCGACACCGGCCTGAGCGCCGCTCAAGACGTCTTCGTCGCCCATGGTGACGTTCATGTGATGGTCGGCTCATCGCAAGCGATCCTCGGCGCTGAGCAGGCTGCCAACGACGCAGAAGTCAGCGTGAAGCTGATCGGCAACGGTGGCGCTCGCCAAGCCGTTGACGCGGTTCGCGAGGGCCGCTGGCACGCTGTATTCCTTGACGCCGAGCGCGACGCAGGACGCACCGCGTTCGAGCTCGCTGTGCTGGCCGTCACCGGAGGCAATCCGCCCAGCTCCTTCGACACCACGACGCTGGTCCCGAACGTGAAGGGAACAGCGAACGTGATCGGCGATTTCGAAGGACAGTGGGACAGCTAACCGCCCCGACGGTGGAAGCGTCAGCCCCCGAGGGCCCAGGCAGCGTCGCCTCCCAGGCGTTGCTCAAGGCCGTCGGCCTGACCAAGACGTTCGGCGGAGTCCGCTGCGTGGACTCCGCCGACGTCTCCTTCCATGCAGGGCAGATTCACGGCATCGTCGGCCAGAACGGCGCCGGCAAGACCACGCTCGCGAAAATGCTCTGCGGGGCGCTCAGCCCCGACAGCGGGCACGTCGAAGCAGAGGGAGTCCCGACGATCTTCGGTTCGCCACGAGCTGCGCTCGACGCCGGGGTCACGATGGTCTCTCAAGAGCTGTCACTTGTACCGGAGCTCACGGTCGCCGAGAACCTTCTGCTCGGACAGCTGCCCAGCCGGCTCGGCGTCTGCAGCAACGTTGAACTGATGGGGCGCGCTCAAGGACTGATCGACGAGTCCGGGTTCGATCTCAACCCTTCGGACCTAGTCTCCGACCTCTCGCAGTCTCAAAGGCAGAAGACCGAGATCCTCCGTGCGGTTGCCAGAAACGCTCGCATGGTGATCTTCGACGAGCCTCGATCGAGCTTGTCCGTGGACGAGGCGATGCACGTCTATGAGGTGATGCGTAACCTCGCGCAAGACGGCGTGGCGGTTGTGCTCGTCTCACACTTCCTGAGCGAGGTGCTCGGGGTGTGCGATGTCGTGACCGTCATGCGAGACGGCCGAGTCGTACTGCACGCTCCGACATCCGAGCTGACCGCAGACGACCTCGTGGAGCAGATGATCGGCGCCCCGCAGGACGCGTACCGGAGCTGCCGCCCCACTGCTGCGTCGCCGCAGGCCGCTCCGCGGCTGGAGGCCCGTCACCTGACGGGCCGAGGGTTCGCGGACGTCGACCTCACCGTCTCGGTCGGCCAGATCGTGGCCATAGTTGGTCTCGTGGGATCAGGGCGCACCGAGTTCCTTACCTCCGTCTACGGGATCCACAGTCCGCATTCAGGCTCGATCTTGATAGACGGTGTCGCCCGCCGCATCAGAAACCCACGCGCCGCCAAGCGCGCCGGTATTGCGTACATCTCAGAATCTCGACAGCTCGACGGGGTCTTCCCCCGACTTGGCGTCGATGCCAACATCACCGTCGCCCACATGAGAACCATCAGCCGTTGGGGCGTGCTTCGTGGGAGCCAGCAGCGCGAACGCAGCTCCGAAGCGGCTCGCCGCGTGGACGTCCGGGCCGAAACGTTGAGCCAGCCGATTTCGTCGCTGTCCGGCGGAAATCAGCAGAAGTCCCTGCTGGCCAGATGGCTGGTCGAGCCGCCGCGCCTGCTGCTGATCGACGAGCCCACACGGGGCGTGGACGTGGTATCGACCGCTCAGATTCACGGTGTTCTTGCCAGCTTGACCGAGACAGGAATGAGCGTGCTCATGGTCACATCGGACTTTGACGAAGCTTTGGCGGTCGCGAACCGCATCTACGTCTTTCGCGATGGGCGCGTAGTCGGAGAATTCGACGGCGATTCCGCTGACGAGTCAACGCTCCTGCGAGCGGCATTTGCTGCCGACACGTCGCCTGCAGCAGGACTCGCGTGATCCTGTCGAGGCTGACCGGTTACCTGAGCCGCTACGGGATACTCGTCGCATACGTGCTCTTAGTGCTGGCGATCGCCGTCCAGAGCGATCGCTTCTTGACGAAGCGCAATCTGCTGAATCTCCTCGACCAGGCCGCGCCCCTCGGCCTTATCGCTGTTGGAGTCACACTCTGCATCATCGCTGGGATCTTCGACCTCTCGACGGGCTCGGTCTTCGCGGTAGCGGCAGTCGTGGCGGCCAAGGTGGCCTCGATCAACCCGTGGGCCGGCCTTGTCGCCGGAGTAGGGGTCGGCGCGCTGCTCGGTGCATTCAACGCACTCGTGATGAGCTCCACCGGGGTCAATTCGTTCATCGGAACGTTGTCGACGAGCATCATCTTTCGCGGCATTGCCTTGCTGACTACCAGCGGTCTCATAGTCTCCGTGGCCGACAGCGGATACAAGACGCTCGGAACCGAGACGTTCCTCGACGCCAAGCTGTCCGTTTGGATTTTCGTCGTCGTCGCGGTGATACTTGGCCTGACACTGGCTCGCACCACCTTGGGCCGGTCTCTGTACGCCATTGGCGGGAACGCTGATGCTGCCCGACTTGTGGGCATCCGGGTCGGCTCCGTGCGGACATTTGCCTATGTGATGTCCGGCACATGCGCTGCGCTCGCTGGAGTCTTGACCTCGAGCCGCACTGGCTCTGCTCAGGCGGACATCGGCATCGGCCTAGAACTCTCAGCAATAACCGCTGTCGTTGTCGGGGGGACGAGCATATTCGGAGGTGAAGGCGCGATCTGGCGGACCGTCGTCGGCGTGGTTCTACTGCAGACCATCGGCAATGCGTTCAACCTGCTCGGCGTCGACCCCACATACAAGCAAGTTGTTCAGGGTGGGCTGATTCTCGCAGCAGTCTCGATCGACCACTTGGTCAGGCGAAGAAATCGATGACCGCGAACCGCGGCGAGGCCGTAGCGCCGAGACCTCCATACGCAGCCTCGCCAATCGGCCCACCGGAAGGAAGCCATCGATGCAATACGAAGTAGACGACGAGGAGTTGATTCGACGCTGGCATCAAGTTAGGCAGCGAACCGAGAAAGCCGACGCCAACGGGATTCTGCTCGGAGGCGGAGCGGACCTCAAGTACTTGACGGGCTATGACGCGATGCCCTTAGAGCGCATCACAGCGCTCGTCGGGCGATTCTCGTCAGGAGACGCGCTTCCCACACTGATTGTGCCCGAACTGGAAGAAGCGAGGGTCCGCCGTCGGCCGTCGGTGTATTCGGTACATACCTGGGACGACACGGCCGACTCGGCCAGCGTGATCGCCGCGGCCCTGCCCCAACGAGGCGCAGTCCTGGTGTCGGACGACCTATGGGCATTGCACCTGTTGGGCTTGCAGCGTAGCTCGCCGGGCTTGGAACTTCGGTCGCTCAGCGACTCAGTCGGCGGATTGAGATTGATCAAGAGCCCTGAGGAACGAGCCGCCCTGGCCGCAGCCGGCTCGCTCGCAGACCAAGTTGCATCCCAGCTCCAGCACGGCCAGATTCCCCTTTTGGGGCGAACCGAGGCGGAGATTGCTGAGGACATCGCTGAGCGTCTCATCGCGGTCGGCCACGAGACGGTCGAGTTCGTCATTATCGCGTCAGGCCCCAATGCCGCAAGCCCGCACCACCATCCCGGCTCCCGGACCGTTCGCACGGGGGAAATCGTGCTGTGTGACTTCGGCGGCCGGCTCAACGGCTACTGCAGCGACACGACTCGCTGCGTGCATACCGGCCCGGCGCCCGCGGATGTGCGCGAGGCCTACGAGGTGCTCGCCGCAGCCCAAGAGGCAGCTGTGCAGGCTGCACAGCCGGGGCGTTTGCTCGCCGACGTCGATCTCGCAGCGCGTCGGGTGATCAGCGCAGCCGGGTACGGCGACAACTTCATCCACCGAACAGGTCACGGCATCGGCGCCGAGGTCCATGAACATCCGTACGTCACCCAGCTGAACACAGATCCGGTGCAGGTCGGCCACGCATTTAGCGTCGAACCCGGGATCTACATACCCGGCAGGTGGGGCATGCGGTTGGAGGACATTGTCGTCATCGAGAACGGCGGGGCGCGCCGCTGCAACAACAGCGCTCGCGAACTCGTGGAGGTCTGAGTCGGGGAGCCGTGGCGCTCTTCGTCGGGGCCTAACGATTCGGTTCGCTGAATGCGACGAGTACCCGGGCGTCCACCAAAGCGCTGAGCCGGTGGCGGACAACCTGTTCTGTGTCGAGGGTGTCGCCCTCCTCGAGCTGGACCACTGTCCCGTCGGCGTCGCACGCGACGGAGCCACTGAGCACGTAGATCAATGTGTCGGCCCGCTCCGGATTGTCGATCTGGTGAGACCCACCGTCGTTGAGGCGTATCAAGGCGATACTCAGATCCAGGTCGTGGTGAGAGAGCACTCTGGCCGCGTCGCCGGGTGCGTCATCGAGGCTCGTCCGAAACACCCGATGGCCGCCGATCTGGGGCAGGAGCTCGGTTATGGTCAGATTCAGCGCTCGGACGATGCGCAACAGGACCGGAAGAGACACGCGGCAGGCGCCGCTCTCGATGTCACTCAGATGGCTGGTGGACACCTCAGCGTCATTTGCTACTTGACGCATGGAGCGGGCGAGTTCGCTACGTCGCTCGGCAAGCCTCGCGCCGACTTCCTGATTGATCGCGTCGAAGGAATCTCGTCCCGCTACCGCAGCAGCCATGTCGGGATTCTATTTGGGCGACCGCAGGCTCAGCCGGTGCTGAAGGCCCAGGGGATGAGCTCGGCGCCTCGCGGCTGGCAGCGCAGGTGGCAAGCACCCCAGCGTCAACCTGACCACGTTCGCGATCCTGCGCAGGTCGAACCGACGAGACAGCGCTTTAGCCCGTCATATCCGGCTCAAGGTGAGGGGCGCCGTAGAGCACGACGATCAACTTATATGAGCAATTGCGACGGTCGCCCTGTCGTAGATGTCGGCGCGCATCACCCAGCAGCCGCGACGTCACCCGCGCTCGTCGTACGAACGGCTCACGGTTTCGGCCGGCATCGCACAGGAATCAGCTTGGCGCGAGTGTCGGGATGCCGCACGCTCGCGCTGCGCGTGCCAGCCGCTCGTCGTAGGTGACGAGGCTTTCAAGTTCGCCACCGAGACTCAGCGCAGTAGCGAGATGGATTGCGTCCAAGCTGCGGAGTTCGGGGGGGTCGAGCAAGGCAGCCCGCTCGAGCAGCGGAGGCGTCAATTGCACAAGCGCCACAGTGCCCAAGAGTGAGCGTGCCCGGGCCCCGAAGGCGGGCGCATGGCGACGAACTGCTCGCATGAGCTCGGTACGTGTCAGATCGGATGAATACAGCGATCGCGGCGCATGGGTCAACCACGCTGCGAAAGCCGCCGAATCCGCTTCTTCGACAACCACTTTCACGAGTGCCGACGTGTCGCAGTAGAAGCTCACCGTTCGACGGCTGTGTCAGTACCGTTCCTCGGCCCGCATCTCCAGCAGCACCTCTGACAAACTACGTCCGGGCGGTGCCGGAGGGGGCGGCAGGAACTCTGCGATGTCGCGAGTCGCTGGCGTGGCCTCCCCGCGAGCGATCAACTCTTCAAGACGTGACCGACGCGGATTGCGAACGTGCGGAACCAGCCTCGCTACGGGCCGACCCCGGTTCGTCACTGTGATCTCCTCGCCGGCCTCAACTCGCGCGACAACCTCGGATGCATTCTGCTTCAGCTCCCGGATGCCGACTTCCGCCATGTTCTACATTGTAGCACATTGGCGGTGATGCCAAAGCGTCCCTCAGTCGTCGAGGCGGGCTGTGGCCTGGCCTGTGAGGACCGGGCGGTCGTCCTGGTTGGTGGTGGTGATGGTGAGGTCGGCCACTTTCTGGCCGTCCTCGTCGCGGATCTCGGCGACCTCGGCCTTTGCAGTGAGCGTGTCGCCAGGCCACACCTGGCTGGTGAACCGCACGCCGTAGTAGGTGAGGCGGCCGTCGCCGACGAAGTTGGTGACCATGCGGCCGGTCATGCCCATCGTGAGCATGCCGTGTGCGAACACTGTCGGGTAGCCCGCCACCTCGGTGACGAACTTCTCATCGGTGTGGACCGGGTTGTAGTCGCCAGATGCGCCTGCGTATTGGACGATCTGGGTACGGGTGAGGTCGTCGACGATCTCTTCGGAGTAGCTGTCGCCGACATTGAGCTGCGATGCGCTGAGTGCCATGTCTGGGTTCCTTTCTGGATGCTGGTCTGATTGGCGGGTTCCAGCGAACCGCTAGTTGTCGATGACCTTTTCGGTGACGACGCCGACGCCCTTGGCCGTGATGACCAGCTCGTCGTCCTCGTCGCGGTACTCGGTGACGGCCTCGGAGAATTTCAAGATGCCTGCCCGCTTGGACTGCTTCTCCCACCGCTCGCCGTCGTAGGTCACCGTGTGCAGCACGTCTCCGGGCTTCAGGTGCCGGTGATAGGTGAAGTGCTGCTCGGCGTGCAGACCGCCCGCAGCAGAGCCGGACTGCTTGTCGTCCTCGCGCTCATCTGCGACGTCCTCGCCGTCGGCCTCGGACAGGTCGCGCACCAAGGTGCCGGAGGCCGTGCGGCCGCTGCCGAACCACTTCTTGTCAGGCTTGGGGCGCAGGAAATAGTCGGGGTCGAATTGCGCGCTCGACTGCGCAAACGTCGGCGGCGCAATGATCGAACCGACCTCGGTGCCAGCGGCGTACTCAGCGTCGCTGTAGATCGCGTTCGTGTCGCCGATGGACCTCGCGAACATCAGGATGTGCGAGGCCTCCACGGGAAATCGTTCGACTGCCATGTCCGGCTCCTTTTTGCGGCAGGTCGCGTCTAGATGCCGCCGGCACATGATGGCAGCCGCACGCAACACGCGCACGGCCGATGTCGTCTATGCCAGAGCAGCTGCGAGCGCGGTGCGGACGGCGGCGGGGTCCTCGTTCATCATCATGTGCCCGGCACCGGCGAGGTGGACGACGTCGCAATTGGCAAAGTCCGCAATCAGCGGTGCTGCCGCCCGGGGCGGGGTCATCTTGTCCTCGCTGCCGACGATGACCGTCACTGGGCACATCACTCGTGCGGCAACGTCTCCGGCCTCGTAGGCAGCACACGCAGACAGGTCGGCGTGGATCACGCCGCCGTCGGCCCGCTCCAGCAAGGCGATTCCGCCGCCGACCATCCACAGCCCGGGCGTGGGGTTGGTGGCGACGTGCGCCCGGTTGCCGTGTCCCCATGCGGTCATGAGTTCGGGCGCCAAGAGCTCGTTCTTCTCGGCAGCACCCAGCAACGCCGGATGCACCGGCATCCCCGCGGCAGTGCCCATCAGGACCAACCGGGCAATCCGGTCCTGTTCCGCCGCAGCGGCTTCGGTGCAGATGAGCGAACCCATCGAATGGCCCACCAGGCGGACATCGTCGCAACTGAACTGCTCGCACACTGCGGTGATGGCCTCGCCGAGCCAGCCGGCCATCTCGGCCACTGAGCCGAGCGGCTCGCCCTTGCTGTTGCCGTGGCCTGGCAGATCGATGGCGAGCGGCGTGTAGCCGTGATGCGCCAGCCAGCGTGTCTGGAGCTGCCACACGGTGCGATTCATGCCGGCGCCGTGCACGAGCAGCACCACCGGTGCCCCAGACGCCGATGTCGCGTCGGGGATCACTCCCCCGGTGGCCACGCCGACGGATTGGCCGCGGACGTCAAGTGAAAATGCCTCAGTCGCTGTCATCGGCTCAACCCTTCTGGGAGGCCCGCAGGGCGCGGGACAGGTCCGAGATGATGTCGCCGGGATGTTCGAGACCGACCGACAAGCGCACCAGGTCCTCGCCGACCCCCGCAGCGGCAAGGTCTTCGGCGCTCATCTGCTGGTGGGTCGTGCTGGCGGGGTGGATCACGAGGGTCTTGGCGTCGCCCACGTTGGCGAGGTGGGACGCCAGCCGCACCCCCTCGATGAACCGTCGACCTGCTTCGCGCCCGCCTTCGACGCCGAAGCTCAGGATCGCTCCCGCGCCTTTTGGCAGCAGGCGTTTCGCCAGATCGTGATCAGGGTGCGACGGCACCGACGGATGGCTGACCCAGCTCACCGCGTCGTGGCTGGTGAGGAATTCGATCACCGCTTCGGTGTTGGCGACGTGGCGATCCATCCGCAGGGGCAGGGTTTCCAGTCCTTGCAAGAGGTAGAACGCCGTAGCGGGGCTCATCGCAGCGCCGAAGTCGCGCAAGCCCTCGGCTCGGGCTCGCATCGACAGTGCCTGGGGGCCGTACTCGTCGGTGAAGGCGATGCCGTGGTAGCCGGCGTAGGGCTCGCTGAGCGTCGGGAACTTGCCCGAGGCGGCCCAGTCGAAGCGTCCGCCGTCAACCACGACGCCGCCGATAGCGACGCCGTGACCGCCCATGAACTTCGTGGCGCTGTGCATCACGATGTCAGCGCCCAACTCGATCGGTCGCATCAGGTGCGGGGTGGTGAATGTTGCGTCGAGCATCAATGGCAGGTCGGCCTCGTGGGCAACGGCGGCTACAGCCGGTACGTCGAGCACCTCGATGTTGGGATTTCCCAGCGTCTCGCCGAACAGCACCTTGGTGTTGGGCTGGATGGCGTCGCGCCACGCGTCGAGGTCACGGGGGTCCACAAACGTCGTGGTGATGCCAAAACGGGGCAGCGTCAGGCTCAAGATGTTGTGAGTGCCGCCGTAGATGTTGCGGCTGGCGACGATGTGGTCGCCCGCAGATGCGATCGTGGCGCACGCCAAGTGGAACGCCGCCATGCCACTGGCGGTGCAGACCGCGCCGACGCCGCCTTCGAGCGCAGCGATGCGCTCTTCCAGCACCGAGACCGTCGGGTTGGAGATGCGGCTGTAGATATGGCCGGGGATCTCCAGGTTGAACAGGCTGGCCGCCTGTTCGGTGTCGGTGAAGCTGAACGACGTCGTCTGGTAGATCGGCACGGCCCGGGCGCCGGTGGTGGGGTCGGGCCGCTGACCGGCGTGCAGCGCCAGCGTGTCGAAGTGCAGGAAGTCCGGCTCGACCATGGGTGCCTCCAGGGGCGTGTGCGAGAACTCAAGTATTCAGCACGCGGGCGGCCCTGCCACCCGGCGCAGCGCGACGGCGTACCTGAGCCCTCCAGCCGTCAGGTCAGCTCGCGGCGGCGTTGACTGCTTCCCAGACACGCTGGGGCGAGACCGGGATGTCGATGTGGGTCACGCCGAGGTGCGCAACGGCATCGATGACGGCGTTCTGCACAGCGGGCGGGGCCGCAATGGCACCGTTCTCACCGATGCCGCGGGCGCCCAGCTCGTTGCGGTCGGTAGGGGTGCCGAGCCGAGCCGTCTCGATTGCCGGCACGTCTGGGGCTGCGGGGATCAAGTAGTCCACGAACGAGGTCGTGCGAGGCGTGCCGTCAGCGTCCCATTGGGCGAGCTCCATGAGCGCCTGGGAGATGCCCGCGACGGCTCCCCCGTGCTGCTGGCCCTCGACCGAGGTCTCGTGGAGCATCCGCCCGCAGTCGTCGACCGCTGCAAATGCGAGCAGACGGACGCGGCCAGTCTCCGCGTCGACCTCCACGGCAGCGGCGTGAGTGCCATAGGGGTGAGTCGGTCCGCTTCGCCGCTCAGTGGCGGTCACGCTGATGCCATCGGGTGCGGCCGTCGCGATGTCGGTCCAGTTGGCCAACCGGGACGGCACGCCGGCCACATGCGCTCCGTCGGGTGTGACCTCTATGTCGTCTGGGCTGGCTTCGAGCAATTCGGCCGCGACCTCGCAGATGCGGGCGCGCAATTCGGTCGCAGCTTCGGCGATCTGGCTGCCCAAGACAAACGATGTGCGTGAGCCGCCCGTGACGCCGCCCGAGGTGGATGTGGCGGAATCGGCATCGTTGACCCTCACCGCATCGGTGGCGACCCCAACCCTGGCGCTCGTAATCTGCGCCCACAGGCTGTGGTGGCCCTGGCCATGGCCGTGGCTGCCGCAGGTCACCAGCACGCTGCCATCGGCGCCCAGCTCCAGCGAGGCGTAGTCGGGATCATCTCCGCTGCCCGATGTCTGGCTGTAACAGCCGTATCCGACGCCGATCAGACTGGTCCGGCCGCCGCCGGCGCGGCGTTCCGCAGCGAGCGACCGCCAGCGCTTCGCGTCGATGAGGTCCTGGGCAGCCTGTAATGCCCCGTGCGGATCGCCGCTGTCGAGCGTGATGCCGGTGCCGGTGTCATACGGCAGCTCGCTGGCACCCAGCAGGTTGCGCCGACGCACATCGGCCGGGTCGAGGCCGAGCTTGCGGGCGCCGGCGTCGATGGCCCGTTCGAGCGCGGCGTTCACCTCGGGCTGGCCGGCGCCACGGTAGGCGCCGGTCGGCGGCGCATTGGTGACCGCTGACCCGATGCGGTAGCGCAGCCGCGGCACCCGGTACAGGCCGGTGCTCTGGCGGTAGCTGGCCGCGGTCAGCATCGGCGCCATGTGGGGGTAGGCGCCTGCGTCGCACCACATCACGACATCGATCCCGACGATGCGGCCGTCGGCGTCGAAGCCCATGCGGATGCGGTGCCGCTGACCGCGCCCGTAGGGCATCGAGATGAACTGCTCCTGGCGGCTTTCCACCCAGCGCACGGGGCGGTCCAGCAGCTGGGCGGCCCGTGCCACGACGAAGAACTCCGGCATGGGGTCGCCGCGGCCGCCGAAGCCGCCGCCGACATGGGGCTCTCGGACCCGTACGGCGGTCACCGGGATGCCCAGCATGCGGCGGTACAGGTACGGGGCGCTGTGCACGCCCTGGCCGGTGCTCCAGATGTCGAGTTCGCAATCGGGTGATGCTCCGTCGGCCAGCGGTGTCCCACGCATCATTTCGAACGGCGTCGCCACGATGGCGCACGGCTCGATCGGCACCGAGCTGATGCGGCCGTTCTCGCACACCAGCTCGACCACGCAGTGCGCTCCCGCACAGGGATCCTCGCCGGTCTCGGCCGGCGGCGCTGCGGGATCGTCAAGCTCGGTGGGCGCTGACAGGAACCCCCCGCTGTCAGGCGGGTCCAGCGGGTGCACCACATTGGTGCCGGCATCGGGGTAGAGCAGCACGTCGTCGGCCGCAGCCAGCTCGACGTCGATGACCGCCGGCAGCTCATCGATGTCGACGACGACGAGTTCTGCAGCGTCAAGGGCACTGGCCGGCGACTCGGCCAGAACCACCGCTACCGGTTCGCCGACGAACCGGACTCGTCCCTGCGCCAGCAGCGGTCGCGCCATCTGACCGCCCATCGTGGTGGCGCGGTAATACTCGAGCGGCTCCAGCCCGAGTCCCGCCGCTTCGAAGACGGCAACCACGCCAGCAGCCTGTTCGGCCTCGCGCATATCGACGCTGCGCAACTCGCCGTGGGCCGCCGTCGAGCGCACGAACGCAGCGTGCAGGCAGCCGTCTGGCAGCGGCAAGTCGGCAGTGAAGCGAGCCGTCCCGCGCAGCATCGGAACATCCTCGGACGCGAGTCGAGCAGTCGCCATGCCGTCACCGTAGTGACGTTGTTTGCGCGATACGAGCCGGAATCGGTGGTCTCAATCGGCCGCTGCGGGCTGCGTGGCGGCACTCTGGCGTGCGGTGAGCTCGGCGTCGATCTCGCCATGATGCTCGTCGAGAAACGGGGCGCGGCGCATCGTCACGCCGATGCCGCCGATGAGGGAGCCGAGCTGGGTCATCGGGCCCCATTCGGTTTCGCCGAACTCGACGACGTGACTGTTCTCGATTGCAACCTGAGACCCGACGAAGCCCCGCCGCTCGACCGGCAGGTCGCTGGTGCCCTCGGGCGTCGTCTGATGCCAGACCCACTCGGGGCCGTCGGCACCCGGTATCTCGACGTAGGTGCGGTCGGCTCCGGCGCCCCGGTAGTCCATGCCGCCCGTCTCAGCTTCCGGTCGCCCGGGGTACTGCACGAACTCGGCTGCTTGGGCCGCCATGACGGTCTGGGTGAGCGAGGTGCGCACGGTACGGCCCTCACCGTCGCCGAGCCGCCGGTACAGCGAGCACAGCACGCCGAACGCAGCGATCATCGGGGTCGCGGCGTCATGTACCGGCACGGTCAGGAACACCGGTTCGTCATCGCCCCCCTGCGCAGCCATGATCCCGCCCAGCGCCTGCAGCAGCGGATCGAAGGCCGGCACATCTGCCATCGAGGGGTCGCGTCCATAGCCGGGACTCTTCACCAGCACCGCATCAGGACGGATGCGGCGCAAGTCGTCATCGGAGACGCCGAGACGTGCGGCCACCCCAGGTCGGAAGTTCTCCACGATGAGGTCGGCGTCGGCGACGAGCTGAGCCATGACCGCGTGTTCGGCGGTGTCCTTGAGGTTGAGACAGATCGAGCGCTTGGATTGGTTCCAGCCGTTGAAGTACGGGCCGAGCACACGGAATGGGTCCCCACCCGGCTGCTCGATCTTGGTGACCTCGGCACCGAGCATCGCCAGATGGCGAGTGATGACCGGGCCGGCGATGAACGAACTGAGGTCGACTGCATTCACTCCTCGCAGCGGCGCCTCGCCGCCTGCGGCCGAGGCAGGTGCCGTCTGTGCGGGCCACGCGCCCTCGTCAATCTCAGCTTGGACGTCTCGGGTGTGCTCCCCCAGCCGTGGCGCCGGGCGCAGCTCGACCTCGTCGCAGCCGTCGATCCACATCGGTTGCGCCGGTGTGCGCACGGCCCCGAGTTCGGGGTGCGCCACAGTGGTCACGAGCCCGTTGGCGGCTGCAAGCGGTGAGGCGATGAACTCCTCGCGCGTCTGGGCCGGCTGGCACGGGACGTCGTGGGCGCTGAAGATCTCGAGCCAGTCATCGAGGGGGCGGGCAGCGAAGGCATCCTCCAGGATGGGCGTGATCTCCGCCAGCGGCTCAAGGTCGAGCAGTCCCCACGGCGGGTTGGGGAAGCGCTCATCTTCGAGCAGATCCTCCCGGCCGATGGCGCGCAGCATTGCCACGTAGAAGGGATACGTGCCGCAGGCGACGAACATCCAGCGGTCGTCGGCGGCCCGGAACAGCCGGTACACCGGAAGCCGGCCGGCCGAGCCCAGCGGGCACGAACCGTCACGATCCAGCCCGGCCATCTCGGGCACCTCAAAGTCGCCGATCTGCATGGCGCCCGAGCCGGACACTTCCGAGACGGTGTAGACGTGTGCTGCGCCGTGCGCCCGGCGGGCGTACAGGCCTGCTGCAGCAGCCATCGCCCCCAGCATCCCGGCCCCGTAGGAGGCGAGCGGCACCACCAGCTCGACAGGACCTTCGGAGTAGCTGATCTGGTTCCAGCCGATGCCGGTGACCGCAGCAACCTGCGATGGCGTGCCCGCACGGGTTGCGTAGGGCCCTTCGTCTCCCCAGGTCGGGCATGAGATGATCACCACGCCCGGTGCGACCGCCCGCACCGCAGACGCAGTCGGCCCGTCGGGCACGAACACGACATCGGCGGCGGCCAGCAGCTGGCTGAGCGTCGGTGTGTCGAGCGTGGCTGCGGTCGGGCGCAGGATGCCGGGCAGTGACGCCGGCGGGCCGGTGGTGCCCACCGGCAGTGGTGCCCGCTCCCACTCGACGCCGTCGAGCACCACAGAGCGCTTGTTGCGGCTCACGGCCTGGAAGCCTGGGTCGCTGCGGTACGGATCGCCGCGGGGCGGCTCGACCTTCACCACAGCAGCGCCTTGGTCCGCGAGGAAGCGCGCTGCATACGGTCCGGCGATGCCGGTGGTCAGCTCGACGACACGAACCCCGTCGAGGCACCTCACCGGTGCGTCACTGCTTGGCGGGACACCATCAGCGCTGCTCACCGTGATGACTGTAGAGGCACGATTCCTCAGCGTCCCGGGTCTGCGTTCTCGGTCACCGTGACTCCTGCGTCGTACGATGTCGTCCGTGACGACGACCACCGACACCACCGCAGACCCGTTCACCGAGATCCCGATCCCGGAGGCCCCGACGTTCGACACGATCGAGGCCGAACGCCAGCACCGCAAGGAGCGCCTCGCGTCGGTGTACCGGGCGTTCTCGCTGTTCGGGTTCGAAGAGGGCGTTGCCGGCCATGTGACCGCACGCGACCCCGAGCTGACCGATCACTTCTGGGTCAACCCGTTCGGCGTCGGGTTCGGCCAGATCAAGGTGTCGGACCTGCTGCTGGTCGACCACGACGGCAACATCGTGGAGGGGCGCTACCCGCTGAACCAAGCGGCGTTCGCCATTCACAGTGAGGTGCACAAGGCCCGGCCCGACGTGATCGCAGCGGCGCATACCCATTCGCTGTACGGCAAGACCTGGTCGAGCCTGGGACGCCTGCTCGACCCGCTCACCCAGGACGCGTGCGCGTTCTACGAGGATCATGCTCTCTTTGACGACTTCACCGGCGTGGTGCTCGACACGTCCGAAGGCAAGCGCATCGGCCAAGCGCTCGGCAGCTGCAAGGCCGTGATCCTGCAGAACCACGGGCTGCTCACGGTGGGCCAAACCGTCGAAGAGGCCGCATGGTGGTTCATCACCATGGAGCGCACCTGCCAGAGCCAGCTCATGGCCGAAGCGGCCGGCACGCCGATCCCGATCCGCCACGAGTCCGCCAAGCTCACGGCGACGCAAACCGGCAGCCCACTGGCCGGCTGGTTCAGCTACCAACCGATCTACGACAAGGTCCTCGAGCGCGACCCCAGCTTCCTCGACTGAACCGCCCCCGGCGGCATGTGGCCGCCGTGGCAGCTAGGAGTCTTCCTCTTCAGGCCGGGGCACCTCTGCGTGCAACACGGCGTGGGTGACAGCCTCGGTTGCCGGCTCGGGCAGCTCGAAGTGGCCGAGGGCATGGGCAATGAGCGCATCGAGGGCGGCCTGCCGCTCTGCGACGACGTGGTCGACCAGGCCATCTCGCTCAAGATCCGCAGCATCGGCAGGGTCTGCCGCCCACGCCAGCACGATCACATCAGGGTTGTGCTCGCGTGCGATGCGGGCGAACTGCTCGACAACTGACGGCGGGCTGTCCACCGCGAGCACGATCCGGGCGTCACGCAGGCCCGCCCGGTCCGCTATGAGGTGCCGCGAGACGTCGCCGGTCAGCACCCGTCGGCCCGTCGAGACACCCCAGCGCTGAGCTTCGGGGTCGATCGACACGATCGTGTACGGGATGTGTGCCAGCTCGAGGGCGCTGACGATGCGGCGCGCCCGGGGACCGAATCCGTTCACGACGGCGTGATCCTGCAGCGGCTCGTGCTCGGCGGCGTCTGCGGTGTCATCGAGGTCGACCGCGGGGCGGCGAGCGGGACTGTCGCTGTTCGCCGCCTCGAGCCGTCCTGCGAGTGATTCGCCCCATCGCACCCCGAACGGGCTGAATGCCATCAGCAGCACGGTGACCGCAATGAAGGCGTCGGTGCCGTTGGCGAGGCCGGCCGGAACGAGCCCGGCTTCCTCGCCGGCCCGTTCGAGGACGAAGGAGAATTCGCCGACCTGTGCCAGCACCAGTGCCCCCGACACGACCACCGCACGAGGCTGGCGCAGCAGCAGTGCGGCCGATGCGGTCGCGAACAGCTTGATGACCACGACGCCGATGGCGAGGCCGATCACCAGCGGCAAGTTGCGGGCGAGGTAGCCGACATCGAGCAGCATGCCGATCGACACGAAGAACGTGGCCGAGAACAGGATCTGCAGCGGCATCACCTCGCCCAGCGCCCGCGCGGCGACGCGGCTCTCGCTCACCATCAGCCCGGCAAGGAACGCCCCGAGCGAGATGGACACGTCGAGCAGGCTCGTCAGGTACGCCGTGCCGAAACAGATCGCCAGGATGGCCAGCAGGAATACCTCGTGGGACTGGAATCGAGAGACGTAGCGCAGGAGCGCCGGCATCAGCGTGCGAGCCGCGACGATCACCGCGACGACGATGCCTGCCGCCTTGGCGAGCGCGAGCAGGGCGCTTACGGGACCGGTGGTCTGCCCGCCGAGCAACGGCACGGCCAGCACCATGGCGACGATTGCCAAGTCCTGGAAGATAAGCAGTGCGATCGACATGTTGCCGGTCGGCGTTGTGGTCGCCCGCCGTGCGGCCAGCACCTTGAGCACGATGGCGGTGCTGCTGAGCGACACAAGCAAGCCGGTGAACACTGCCGTGCGCCATTCGACGCCGAAGGCGACAACGATCGCGGTGACGATGCCTGTGGTGAGCCCGACCTGGCTCGCCCCTCCGATCAGGAACATCGACGCGAGCTGTCGCACCCGTTCGAGGCTGAACTCGATGCCGAGCGTGAACAGCAGGAGCATCACCCCGATGTCAGCCGACTGGTTGACCAAGTCGATGTCGCTGATGATGCCGATTCCGCTGGGGCCGATGACCGCACCCGCGGCGAGGAAGCCAACGATCGGAACGACGCCGATGCGCGCCGACACGAAGGCGATCAGTGTCCCCGCAACCAGCATGATTGCCAGTTCGGTCAATAGCGGCGGTGCCGACGCAGCAAACAGCACTTGAGGGCAAGGCTATGGGTGTGTGCGCCTCAGGGTTCGAGCGGCCACCCTATGGCAGGCCGGGCTACCACTCTGCGGCGATGTACTGGGTCTCGCAGAACTCGTAGATGCCCTCGCTGGCGCCCTCTCGGCCGAGGCCCGACTGCTTCATGCCCCCAAACGGAGCAGCGGGGTCGGACACTGCGCCGCGGTTCAGGCCGATCATGCCGGCTTCGATGCGTTCGCTGACCGCAAGGCCCTTGGCGAGGTCTTGCGTGTACACGTAGCCGATCAGGCCCATCTCGGTGTCGTTCGCGGCAGCGATCATGGCGTCGGTGTCGGTGAAGCTGGAGATGGGTGCGACAGGGCCGAAGATCTCCTCACGGGTGATGGGCGCGCCCGGTTCGACGCCGCCGAGCACCGTCGGCTCGTAGAAGAACCCCGGGCCGTCGATGGCGCTGCCGCCGGTGACGGCGGTCGCTCCCGCGTCGAGCGCCGAGCGCACCAGCCGGTCGATGTTGTCGACTGAGGCGGCGTTGATCATCGGACCGCAGCTGACGTCGGGATCGCTGCCGTTGCCGACCTTCATGGCGCCCATAGCCGTCGCCAGGCGCTCAACGAATTCATCATGAGCTGGCGCTTCCACGAAGAAGCGATTGGCGGCCGTGCAGGTTTCGGCCGAGTGGCGCATCTTGGCGACCATGGCGCCCGCGATGGCGGCCTCGAGGTCGGCGTCGGCAAAGACGATGAAGGGTGCATTTCCACCGAGCTCCATGACCACCTTGAGCACCCGGTCGGCGCAGCGCTTCAGCAGCACCCGGCCGACTTCGGTGGAGCCGGTGAATGACAGCATTCGCACGGCCCGGTGGTCGACTACGGCGTCGAGCCAGGCACCGGAGTTCGACGTGGGCACCAGGTTGACGACGCCGGGCGGCACTCCGGCCTCGGCCAGCAGCTCGGCGATGCGCAGCGAGGTCAGCGGGGCCTCCCGGGGCGGCTTGATGACCACTGCGTTGCCGGCAGCCAGCGCCGGGGCGAGCTTGCGGGTGATCATCGCCGCGGGGAAATTCCAAGGCGTGATCATCGCCACGACACCCACCGGGGGGTGGCGGGTGATGATCCGGTTCGCTCCTGAGGGGGCGACGCTGATCGATCCGTGGATGCGCACAGCTTCCTCGGCGTTCCAGCGGAAGAACTCTGCCGCGTAGGCCACCTCGCCGGCGGCGTCAGCGCGGGGCTTGCCGTTCTCGAGGGTGATGAGGTCGGCCAGCTCATCGGTGTGCTCAACGAGTATCCGGTGAGCGTCCCGCAGGATCTCCGAGCGAACCCGCGGCGGCTCGGCTGCCCACCCCGGCTGCGCGGCATCGGCAGCATCGCACGCTGCGACGGCGTCGGCCGGGGATCCCGCTGCGACGCTTGCCGCGACGCCGCCGGTGGCGGGGTCGAGCACGTCGATGCGGCTTGCTGCGTCTCCAGCCAGCCAGTTGCCTCCGATGAGCATGTGCGTCTGCATGGCGTCAGCATCCCAAATCCGCCGCTCGCCCCGCGCCACAGCCAGCTAGCGACCGTAACTCCAGGACCGTTGCGGCGATGACCGGGTGCCGATGCGACGACTCGGCCCGGCGCTGCCGAGCAGGGGATGCTCAGCCGCCGTAGTGCTGCATTCCGCGCTCACGTGAGCGCATCTCGGCGACAGCTCGCTGCGCGTCGCCGATCGCGTGCTCCAGCTCGGCGATCACCGCGTCTGCATCGGAAGTGAACTCCAGCTCTTCGACGAGGGTCGCGAGGCGGCCCTGCGACCGCCACGCAGCGAACTTGGCCCACTCGGTCCACAGCGTCTCGTGGTCGTCGACCTCGATGAGGTCGCAAGTGCGGCTTTGCTCGTCGATGGTCGTGTCGGTCGCCACGTACCCGTTCACCATCGAGATCCGTTCGCACATCTCGTCGAGCGGCCCGGCGCGGTGCACCACCATGTCGCCGTGCAGAGCAATGGCGTATCCGGCCCCCGCGAAGTCGGGAGCGACCGTGCGCGCTGCGGGGACCTGCTGGCCGGCGTCGGCCAGATCGGCGGCTTCGTGCTTGGTGCCCCCGAACCACTCGAAGCGGCCCCCGGCGACATCGGCCGGGTCGGTCACGGCCAGCACGTAGTCGAGCGGCAGCGTGTCGTGATGCCACTTGTCGATGGCCCTGTCGATCTGTGACGGCTCGTAGTTGAGGTGGCCGAGGTGCACCGGCATCGGGTGCGGTGCGATTTCGATGCCGTAAATGGCTTCGAGGTGCGCCGTGACCTCCGGGCTGAGGCACAGGTCGCGCAGCCAGCGTGAGCGGTAGCAGCCGCCACGCACGGTTCGCTCGATCCGCTCCCCTGCCGGCCGGGTGAAGCACCGCAGCCGCCGGGCCGTCTCCAGCATGACCGCTGCGCCCTCGTCGCTCAGCATCCGGAACGGCGACGACAGCGCAACCGGCGTGGCCTTCGTGGCGATCTCGGCAGCGTCGTAACCCAGATCGGCCAGCATCAGCACCTCAGCCGGTCCCTCGAGCTGCAAGTGCTGTTCCGGGTCGAACGCCGGCTCGCCCTCCAGCCACTCATACCCCCGCGGCTGCGTCTGCGGAAACGGAATTGCTTCGCCCACTAGCGCCCTTCCCTTGCGTTGATCTTTGCGGCCACTGCTGCCAAGTGTTCGTTGTCTGCCTTCCTGGATGCGATCTCAGTCGTCACGTAGCCGGGGTATGTCTCAAAGTACTGGTGGCTGCGGGCGGTTGTCTCGGGCTCGGGGCCCGGCGTCACGCCGACGGTCTCGTGCAGCGGGATGACCTTGGCGTGCAGGTGGTCGATCATCATTCCCTCGAACACGACAGCACAGCGGTCCACGTCGTCATACGTCGCGGCGATCTTCGCCGCGAGGTGGCGCGCCGCCTCGAGCAGGCCTGCCGCCACATCGGCGTCCACTCGGGCGATGTCGCTCGGGTGGTGCAGCTTTGTGATGACCACGCTGAAACCCTCGGTGTTGGGGAAGACGTCCAAGAAACCGAGATGGACTTCATCCTCATACACGAGATGGCACGGCTCGTCCCCGACCACGATCCGGCAGAAGATGCATCCCTCCACGCGCAGCATTCTGCTCGCCGCAACCGCGAGGCGAAACGGCTATTCGAATTCGGCGGCTCGGGCGTCGAGGCTCTGGGCGTTTTCGCTCACCGTTCGGCGGATGCCGTCGTCGTAGCCGTCAGTATTCGTGGCCCGTAACTCGAGTTCGAGTTGCACCTCTGGCCCGAGATGTGCAGCAATGTGCTCGAGGATGTCTCCGAGCTGCTGTGCGCCTCGAATCCTGTCGAGATGGAACTGGGCGTAGAACTGCGTGGGGTTAGGACGATCATCGCCGCCGGAGTCCGGATCCCGACGCTCGCCACCTTGACCCTTCTCACCCCCAGGCGTGTCTTCACCCCCTGGGCCGATCGGCTCCTCTTCGCCGGGATCGACTGGCACTGGCGGCGCAGGTACGTAGTCGGGGTGTATCAGCAGCCCGCTGGCCGGCAGTGTGACGTGCTGCGCTGTGTGGATACCGACCCAGGTATCGCCGTCATGCGCTTCGGCGTAAGCAAAAGTCTCCTGCTGCCAGTTCAGTCGGGACGCGCCATCGCTGACGGCATGATCGAGCACGTCACGTGAGGTGAGGCGGGGCATGTACGGATAGCGGGCGTATGCCTCCCACAACGCTGCGACCGAAACGTCGCCTCGCTCGGTCCACAGTCCGTGCCTGTCGAGGTCCATGCGGACCCGCACTCCGGCGTAGCGGCCGATCAGCTTCTCTTCCGTGCCCAGCTTGCGGCTGATCCGCTCGCCGATGTCGCCCGTCGTAGTCGCTCTCGTGGACTGCCAGTCGATGTCCGCGGTGCCGGGGGATCGAGAGGGCACCAGCACTTGGGTGAAGGTTTCTGCAATGAGGCTGTCGACCTGCTTGGACGCATCGGTCAGCTTGCTGTCGGCTTGCTGCTTCTGCTGGGCGGTGAGATCCAGCGGGAGATGGTCCTTGACGATTGACCTCCACGCCAAGAACGACCGGGCCGCCCCGCGCAACTCCGCGAGTCGGTTCGCGGCAGCGGCCACGAACACGAGCAGGTTCTGATTCAGCCTCGGGCCGGCGTCCCGCTGCGTCACAACGCGTGCTGCCAGCTTGATGGCCGGCGAATTCTGGTCCCCGGTCGAGTGGGTGGCGTCGGGCTCCAGCACGACCAGATGGGTGCCGTCGTCGTTGTCGGGCACGTCACCTGGTCCGGCGACGAAAGGATGCACAGCTACGAAGTTGCCCCGGTCCCGTTGGGCGGCGATCCGGCCGCGAACCTCATCGTCGGCGTCGCGGTCGCTGAAGTTGGATGCAGCCCTGTCGGCCGCGATTCGAGTGACGTTGGGAATCAGCGAGTACCAGTACTGCGATCCGTCGACATACAGGTGTGTGGCCTGATCAGAAAGACGGCGCAGCGCGTCAGCGAATTGACCAGTGGGTTCGCCCGGCTGAACGCAGCCCAGCACCACCGACTTCACGTCCACGCCGCGCTTGCCGTCGGGCCGTGGCGCCGAGCCCATGTACACAGTGCGAGCCGCTCGCCTGGTTGCCGACAACCGGCCGAAGTGCGAGAACGTCTTGTCGATGCTCAGCGGCAGCGCATTAGGCCCGTCGACGTCCGACTTGATGACCGGGTCCCAGCCTTCCTCCAGGTATTTCTTCAGTTCGCTCGCGACCCCAGCGGAATCCATAGGCAGGTTGCCCGGCATGATCAGCAGCGACTGGTCGCCCCGCTGCCACAGCTGCGAGATGACGATCGCCATCAGCCGCAGCACACCACGGGTCCGCTGGAATTTGTCGAGCGCCGACCAGTCCTCGAAGAGACGGTCGAACAGCTCGGGGTGGATCGGGTACGAGAGTTCCATGCGCCGCCGGTAATCGGCCTCGCCTTTGCCCAGCGGGAATTCGCCGGCGGCGTCGTGGTACATCTCGCTGAAGGCTCGGATGACGCCGTCGCGCACCCGCGCATTCGCCGGCGAGATGGAGTCGAACAACCGTCGCCGCACGATCTCGAACGACTCGTCCGCTGAAGCCGGCTGCCATGGCGTCGCAGTGCGGTCGACGACGTTCTTGAGCCGTTCCATCGCTGTATGGCCACGCGGCCCGCCGGTCTCGATGTCCGATGCGGGGATCGTCACCAGCACCACGACGTTTTCCGACGCGGACGCCGCCTCGGTGAGCGCTTGGGCGAAGGTGAATTGGGTGTCGAAGTCGCCAGCGGCGACGCGCCGGCCGTCAGCGCCCGCGTCAGGCAGCTGCCGGGCATATGCCACCCACTCGTCGATCAGCACGACTGCTGGGCCGTAACGGCGGAACAGCTCGCGCAACTTCTCACCCGGGTTAGTTCCGGCTTCGTCATCGGTGCGCAGCAACTCGTAGCCCTCCTGGCCGCCGAGCTGGTAGGCGAGCTGCCCCCACATCGTGTGCAACGCCGTGTCGTCGCTCACCCGTTTGGGATCGGCGACCGACATGACCTGCCCCACGAGGACGGCCCGGTTGACCTTCGCTGGCAGCTCGACATCGGCCTCCGCCAGCATCTCCGAAACGCCTGACAGCCTCGCCGCCGGCACACCGGACGCCAGATGGTGCAGGGCGATCATGCTGTGGGTCTTGCCGCCGCCGAAGTTGGTCTGCAGCTCGATGACCGGTGTGCCGCCATTGCCAGACAGACGCCGGGCCGCCCCGACCAGCAGTTCCCGCAGCCCGACCGTCAGGTACGTTCGAGCGAAGAATGCCCCAGGGTCCTGATACTCGTGATCGGCGGTGCCCTGAGACACCTCATACAGATCCGCGGCGAATTCGGCTTGGTCGAACCGGCCTGTTTGCACGTCGCTGTGGGGCGTGATGACCTCCCGCCACGGCGTCAGTCCCGCCTGGGGCTGACCCTCGGTGGGCTTGGCGGCAGTGCGGCGCCGCTCAGAGCGCGCTTCTTCGTCGAACATCTGCCGCATGAGGTCGCGGCGTGAGTTGCGAATCTGCTGACGTTCTTCGGTGTTGCCGAATGCCTCGAGCAACCGTTCCATCGAGTCGAGCGCTCGGGCGGTGTCATCGGTGGAGAACTGCTGCTTGTGCGCCCAGTTGTTGCGGGTTTCAGCCACTTCGAACACGAGCGACCGAATCGCGGGCGAGAAGCCGTGCCCGAAGATCTCGTTCCATGTGGCCTTCATGCCATTCAGCACAAAGGCGATGTCCGACGTGGTGCCCCCATCGCGCGCGTTGCCGCGCATCTGGTTGCGCAGCTGGTCCAGCCAATCGTCGCCGTAGAAGCCCTGCCAAGTCTGCTCGCACTTGGGCCGAAGCCCGTGAGCCAGCAGGTCGAGCGCCTTCGACACCCGCTCAGCGTTCGCCATCACCATGGAATGCACACCTCTCGACGACCGGCAGCACAGGCAGCCGCCACATCATTCCACCGGGCTGTCACATCTCGCGCCGCCGAGGCGCGCCCGGCCAGTACGCCTCGGCCGATGCCGTGAACTCGCTCAGCCGTTGGGCGTCAAGCCGGACCGATTGCTGCGGGCACGATGGCGGCCTGGAACGCTTCAATCCGGTTCACCACAGCCCGGAGGTCGACACGCAGCTCGTCGATGCGACGATCCACGGCATCAACGCGCTTGTCGACGGCGTCGATCTTGACGTCGACTTTGTCGAAGCGGGAGTCAACGGCTTCGAATCGTGAATCCACCGCCTCAAACCGTGAATCCACGATGTCGAAACGCGAGTCCACAGCGTCAAACCGTGAATCCACCGTGTCAAACCGTGAATCCACGATGTCGAAACGTGCGTCAATACGTGCATCCACCGCGTCGAAACGTGCGTCAAATCGGGCCCCTTGGGCGTCGCGGAGCTGATCGCCCGTATCGAAGCGGGCGTTCAACAACTCGATGGCACGCTGGAATCCGAATTTGATGATTGCCCACGAGCCGCCCGCGACCGTGACAACGACGGCCAAGAAAATCGTCAGCAGCGGCGGGACGCTTGCCCAGTCCATGGGTCAACCCTACGCGATGCGAATGATGCCGCAAGCGCATTTTGAGCCTTCGCGTTCTCGTGGGACCGGGGCTGCCGAGGTCAAGTTCTGGCCGTACCAAGGCCAAACGCATGCAGGCCGACATGCAGATGATGTGTCGCCCGCCCCGCGGCCGTCCTGGGGCAGGAGACTCACGATCCCGCCACCCTGCTGCGCAGCTCCCTCATCGATGCACGGGCAGACTCGAGGTTCTCTTGCAGCAGTTCGTCCGGATCGTCGCGGCGTTCTGCTGCGAACCGCAGCCAGCGGGGAAACGCCGAGTTGAGCGTCGCCAGCCACTCAGCGGACGGTTCGAATCCATCACCCACCTCATCGAAGCCCGTCCAGTCCCCGCCGGTCTCGAGTCCGAAGTTCGGGAGCCAGTGCTCGATGAACATGTGCACTTTCGGCGGAGTCCAACGCAGGCCGTCGGCGACGCGACAGGTGCTGTTGAACATTCCGAGCGTGAACGCCAAGTCGCCGAGGTCGCTCGGTCGCTCCGAGGACGGGCGAGCCAGTTTGTTGAATTCCTTGGTGATCTCGACGGCCTCGCCCTCGAAACGGTACGAGCCACGCCGGAACCCCGTCGAGGCAGACGGCACCGCATGAAGCGAATGACCTGGGTCAGCTTCAGGCAGCAGCCGGATTCGCTGACCGACAAGCGGGCGGAGGGAAAGGTCGCCTTCATCGGCATCCCATTCCCAGCCGTCATCGAACAGACCGGCTGCTTCCTCCTTGCTCCGCATCGAGGCGTCGTACTCGGAGATTCCGTGGTCGAGAATCGCACGAGCTTCGGCCAAGCTCAATTCCTCGATCACTTCCGTTCTGTCCGCCTCGCGTATCAGCCCCGCGTTTGCTGATGCGACTGCGAATTGGTACGCCATTCCCCAGAAGTACGGATGAATGGACGACCAGACCTCATGTTCTGATCCATCGGGGCTGGCGTAGGTGACCACGAGGGTCCAGTGGTCATCCCATGCGTCTCGGAGCTTGCGGGCACGCACCGGCTCGGCCGCGCCGAGAGCGATGACCCACTCGGGGACGGCGATGCCCGATTCGATCAACTCGCCAAGCACGGTTCGCGCCTTGGACGTGACAGCAGGTTCGCCGTACACGGCGAGCGCCGCAACTGCGACTGCCCCCGCCTCACTGCGTTCCGACGAGGCGAACTCGAGTGCCTCGGCCTGCTTGGCCCCGTGGTCCGACCAGCTCGTCCTCGTGGAGGTGCCGACGCAGTCCGCGAGCACGGCCTCGGTTTCAAGCAACGAGTGCTCACCGCCGAAGCGCTTGATGCTCCTGTGCAGATCGTCCAGGTACACACCGATCTCGACCGTGAGCGACCGGGGCGCCGACCCGTAGAACTCTCTCAATTCTTGAAGCAGCTCAGCGTTGCTACGGGTGCCAGCGACGCCGCTGCGGGTGCCGGTGTCGGCTTGCTTGCGGCCCGAGCGGTCATCTCCGCTTCGTGTGCCCTTGGGGGTGACCCGGCGGCTGCCGCCACGGGGGGCCCGACGGTGGCCCTTCGGGCTGGGCTTGCCACTGTGTGCGCGCCTGCCTTTCCGCTTGCTGGCCAAGGTGACCTCCGACGCCCAAGTTCCGACATGGGAGGCTGAGGCGCCTCTGCATCTTGCGGGCGACGCCTACGATACGGGCCGCTTCGGTTCCCAGATTCACCCTGGCTCTTGCGCAGGCTCAATCCGGCCTATGTCTGCACGTTTCGCCTCAGCCACTCGGACTGGTCGGTACCGATGCGTGTGGCAGCCGAGCCGAGGGCGTGGACCACCTGCGCCGCCAGATCGGGTCTCAACCGGGTGACGACGCGATAACTGATGCCGTCTTCGTCAGTGAAGTGCCAGTCTGTCGGACCGCCGTGAGCGACTACCGCCCGAGCCTCACCGGGCGCAAATCTCACTTGTATCAGCCGATGCAGATGGGTGTCGAACGAGATGCGAGTAGGCGCACCATCAGGGGAGAGGATCATCGCCTGGGGTTTGTCAGCGTCCGCGCGGACTGGAACGAGCGGAAACGCTCGCGGTTCCCGCAACCGCACACTGTCGCACAAGGGCTGGACGCACAGCCACAGGCACTGGTCGGCATCATCGCCGACCTGGTGAGTTTCCTCCGCCGTTGACTCACGCATGAGCACAACACCGAGTTCAAGCCGCGGTGCCGTACTGCCGAATCCGTTCGTGTTGATGAGAACTGCGAGATCTTCGCTGGACGGCCGGGCGTCAGCTATCGCTGCCGCCAAGTCGGCCGACACCTCCGTAACTTTCGAATCGCTCAGCCCCATGCCGGCCAGCCCGCGCGAAATCGCCTCACAGGCCAGTTCGTCGTCATTGAGACTCTTGAGATCACCTGCAACCTTCGGCGAGCGTCGCAATCTGTCAGCCAGCCGTGATGCATCGCCGGCTGCGATCGCTCTCGCAATCGACTCCGACGAAGCGTCAACATCCCAAGTCCTGGAGATCTCTGCATCGCGCAGTGCAAGTTCCATGTCGCTGCAGAGCAAGCGAATGAACTGTGCTGCTGCCTCATCGGGGTCCGGCAGGAGCGCTCGGTGGATCAAAGCACCAGCGTCCAACCCCTCATTGAAGGTTGCGAGAATCCGCGGTGCAGACTCGCGCAAGGCATTGATGCCGCTGAATGCGAACTCGGACATCAGGCCGCGGTAGACCAGTTCGAGGTCATCACAGATCATTCCCGGCAGTTCGCCGTATTCGGCCGGTTGCCGACGGTCCTCGCCGCCGACCAGCCGGACTCCTGGCTTGCCGAAAACGAGCACCACCGTGTCGCCGCGCCGCACGATGAAATCATCTGCGCCTTCGACGGTTCGAAAATCGGCTGCGTCGATGAGACGTTGCACGACATCGCCAAGACTGTGAGCGCCGGTGAATACCACGACGACGTTGAGTCGCTCGGTGCCATGCGAGGCAATTGCATCGATTGCCTCAATTGTCACCGATTCGTCGCCGTCGATGAGCCAGTCCAGAATCAGCAGATCGGCAATCTGCGCCCCTTGCAGTGCTTGTTGCACCAACCCGGGACCGCCTCCCGCACCCTCCGATTCCTCGCCGGCTTCGAGCACGCTGCACACCACGCCGGATGCGAGGAACGCTCGGACCAGTTCCGACGGGTGAACTGGCGTCTCGTCTTCCTCGGCGGGCACAGCGAGACCTGGTGCCGGATTCTCTGCCCGGCCTGCGGCCGCCTCGTCGTGCAGGCGTTCAAGGGGGCGAAAATCGGCAGCCACTCGGTCATCGATCAGCAGCGCAGTGCGGAAGTAGTCGCCGATGGCGCTCATCGTTGCCGACCACTTGGACCGATGAGGAACTCTGCCCCGTCACTGCAGTCGCCGAGGCCGATGGACCAGCCTGCCCGCTCCAGAACCTGGCTGGCGATGGCCAATCCCAGCCCGCTCCCGCCCGGCCGCGTGGTGAAGCCGAAGTCGAATACGCGATCGGCGACGTCATCGGCGATGCCTGGGCCGCTGTCTCGGTAGAGGATCGTCTCACCGCGGCATCCGATTTCGATGATGCCGGCCTTCTCGGCCTTGGAGCGGCCGATCCAGTACAGGCTGTTGTCGGCAAGATTGACAAAGACCGGATAGAACGTCGACGTGTAGCCCTCAATCTTGAGCGCTCGAAACTCGCGGCTGGCCTCGAGCGTGACGTTCGCTGAGCGCATTCGCTCGTAGAACAGCTCGCCGAGGAATCGTGCGATGTCGCTGCCCTTGATGGTCGTCTTGGTGCGCCGGATCCTCCGCTGCATGGGTGTCAACAGCGTGAGGTAGCTGTCGAGATGATCGAAGTCACGTCGCAGGCTCTCGTACACGCTGACAAGCGGCGGGTTCTTCTTGGCCCACGAACCGACCCGCCGCACATCGCTGCGGATATTGGACACCGTCTGTCGGAACTCGTGATCGACCACGGCCAATGCCATGCCGAGCTGCACGAATTCCAACTGGGCATCTGCTTGCTCTCGAAGCTCCACGATCTCGGCATCGGCGGCCGCGGCGAGCTCGGTCGGCGTCGGGGTGTTCGCGTCGAACACCGCACTGCTCGACCGAACGAGATTTGCGACCCTCATAAGAGCTCTGCGCGAATCGGCCGCAAGCGAGTCGAGTGCTCGCTCGAATTCGGCTTGCTCCTCGATCCAGCCCTGGCCGCCAGCAGCACTCGGCTCAGCGACGGCGCGTAAGCGTTCGTCGAAATCACCGCGAAGTCCTTGAAGAGCCGACCTGACGCTGGCGCTCATGGCGCTCAGCGCCTGTGTCCCTTCATGCTCGGCGTCGCGCACTCGGCTTCGTGCCGAATCGATTCGCTCTCGGACAAACGCGCGGCGCTCGCGCTCGTCCGATTCTGCTGCCACGAGCCGGGCCTCGACATCGGCAGCCAGTTCGTCGACAGCTTTCAGCGCAGGCTGGATGTGCGACTGCTCAACATCGGACAAAGCACGCTCGACGTGAGCCATGTCTCGCCGCATCGACTCTGTTGGCGCAAACCCTTCGGGCTCATCGAACGTCAGAGGCTCGATGAGCCGGCGCAGTGCATGCTTGGCCTCGCCTACGCGTCTCGTCGCTGGCTGCAGGCGGTCGGCAGAATCGAGGTCGGCGCGCAGCTCGTCGACGATGCTCGAGGCCTTCTGCCCGATGTCGGTCGCGTTGAGAAGCCGTTCTGCGGCAACGAGCTGGCCGCTGAGCCGGCGTCGTCCGGCAGCGGCCCGCTTGTCTCGTTCCTTGCGCAGCTGGTCTTGCCTCACCAAGCGTTCTCGGCCCTGCTCGTAGGCACGGACCTCAGGTGCGTTGGTGCGGAAGTATCTGGCCGCCAGCTCGACAAGAAGGTTCATCAGCAGGCTGCGGAAGTCGGAGTAGGCGCGGCCTCCGGTGAAGCCTTCTCTGCCCGCCTTCTCCTGCAGCCCGGGATTCCGCCCGCTGGTGAGGCGAATGGCGCCGAACATCCGCCGGTAGGAGAAGAAGTAGTAGCCGGCGCCGAGGGTCCGCCGTTCCTCGATCTCGAGGTAGTCCACGTCTGGTCGGCCATATGGCTGCACGCGGATGCCGTCCTTGTAGACGTACAGGCCGCCGAGCTTCCGCAGCTTTGTGTTCATCACTCGGAACGCCTCGGGGTCGAGCATCGATTCGCTGGCCATGCCCTGTACGACCCCGACCTCGAACGTGAACGGGCCGCAACGAGGCATCAACGAGTCCGGGCACGAAACCTCGAGGCCGGTCGCGCCCTCGTCGAAGATCCGGATGGTGCCTGAGAAGTTGCCGCGCTCGTCGAACTCGCCGCGTATGTGGTGATCGGCCTGGTCGAATTCATCCGCACCGAAGAACTCGTTGGGATCGAGTCGGCTCTCGCTGTCGCCTCCGCCGCGGTGGTCCATGACGTCGACCGAGAATTCCGGCGTCGTGGCCTCCCGAAGCCACACGTCGGTGAACCCGTGCAGCGTTCGGTCGAACAGGGAGGCCTTGTCGGATCCTTGTGGCTCGATGTCGGCTGGGAGATCTTCCGACACTGGCGAGATCAGGAAGGTCGTGCCGGCCTTCTCGAGGGCCTGCAAGCCTGGAATGGCCCTGTAGGGATCTTCGGGCAACGCGTCGATAGTCGCACGCACGGCGTCAAGTCTTTGTTGCCATGTCGGCGAACCGTCTCGCTGCCGGAAACGCTCGACTGCCTCGCGAAGAGGAACCTTGAGGCGACGCAGGTCGTCGGCGGCCAATACATCGGCATCCAGCTCGATCAGGCCCACTGGCACTTCGTCGAGGTCAATGCCTGGCAGCTCGAACATCTGCCAGTTCACGAACGCGGCTACCGCGGGGCAACCGTTTCGCTTCGATAACACGAGGACCTGGCGGCCGAGCGCCCCGATGGCGAACCGGCCGATGCCCTTCTCGCCGAGTTGCACTCTGGGCTGCATGCCAAGCGGTTCGGCGACGGGCGAGCGGTCCAACTTCGACTCGGTGGCGATCGTCAGCCACGACTGCTGAAACGTCTCAAGGTCCATTCCCACGCCGTCATCGCTCACCGCCAACGTGTAGAGATTGCGGTGGTAGTCCGCGATGGCGTATGTGGCGTAGGCATCGTGGGCGTTCTTGAATAGCTCGCTCAGCGCCGTGGGCAGGTTCGCGATCTGCTGCCTGCCGAGCATGTCGACCGCTCGCGCCCTGGCTCGAAACCCAGTCACGCTGCGTTCCTCATCGCGACTCTGCCGTCTGAGGCCGGGCTCGGCGGTTCAGCACTCGCGGCATTGCTGTGCCGCCCATGAGCCGCGGCCACGTGCTCGACGAAATGCTGTCCATACCGCCGCGCCAGCAAGACCGGAACCGCATTGCCGATCTGCCGAGCCTGCGCGGTCAGTCCCCCGGCGAACAGGAACGAATCCGGGAACGTCTGCAGGCGCGCTGCTTCGCGGGCGGTGAGCGCACGATGCTCGCTCGGGTGGCCGAATCGTCCATTGCTGTAGCTGATGCACTTCGTGGTCAAGGTCGGCGCCGGCTTGTCCCAGCTCAGTCGCCCGTAGACATCGGTGTGGCCGCTGAAGCCGTCGCGGTGACAGTCGGGCCACAGGTGCTCCGGCCAGTTCCGCCGGTCGCCGCCCTCCGGCGTGGCCTCGATGCGCTGCCGATTCAGCGGCGAGAGGCGCATGGCTCTGTGGCTGCTGACCGAGGCCGCTTCGGGCCCGTCGACATCGGGCGGCAGCGAGCCGATCCAGTCGCGCACTGTCGCATGCGGCAGCCCGGCGTCGGGGCCGTGCGTCGGCGGCGGCATGCCGATCGGCCTCAGGCTGCTCGCGATGAGCACGAGCCGGCGCCTGGTCTGGGGCACCCCATAATCCGCGCTCGAGATGGTGCCGTACGCCACATGGTGAGTCTTGGACAGTTCATCGGTGAATTCGGCGAAGGGACCGTGCTGCGTCGACGCTCGCTGCATCCCGGGCACGTTCTCGACGAAGACCAGCGCCGGTTGCAGCGTCTCGATGAATCGCAGCAGTTCGAGCAACAGATCCGATCGTTGGTCTTGGCCGGTCGCGGCGTTTCGGTGCCCGGCGAAGGGCTGACACGGCGCGCAGCCAGCAAGGAGCCGGATGGCCTCGCTCCTCGGCGGCAGCGACGCAGCGACCTCCTGGGGGTCGAGTTCTCGAATGTCGCGCTTGATCGCCGTGGTGGACGGAAAGTTCAACCGAAAGGTCTCGACAGCTTCACTGTCCCAGTCTGTGGCAAATGCCGGACGGATCCCAGCGTCGGCGAACCCCCGCGCGGTGCCACCACAGCCGGAGAAGAAGTCTGCGAGAACGATGTCGGCACTCATGCAATCTTCTCCTGCGCCTCCATCTGCACCGTGACCAGAACCCGGCCGCGCAGGCCCCCATGGGTGCAGTCAACCAAAGCGGTGTGACAGAGCGGAACCGGGATCCAGCAACAGCGACAACGGTTCGATCGGCTCATTGTGAGAACATCTCTCCTTCGACTGGCGCCGTGGCGCGAGCGGCCGCTGCTACGGCACCCTCGCGCAGGCTGGGCCAAGCGGTGATGAGGCTGTTGTAGGCGTTGGCCTCGGCGGCCCAGCCGTTGTCGTTGGCCTTCTGGTACAGCAGATAGGCGAGCTGGCGTGCCCGGTCGGCGTTACCGCCGAGGGTGTGGAGCAGATCAGCTGCCTCTGACTCGGAGCGCTCCAAGGCCGCAACGAGGTACTGCAGAGCCTCCCAGATGGTGAAGCGGTCGTCCTCGGCAGGCGACCATGGCTGCTTGAGTTCGTCGCGCCGGTTGAGGCGAAACTTGCCGCCTCGCGCCTCGCCGATGCCCGACTCGTCAAGCCCCTCAAGCGATGTGTTTTTGGCCTTGGCCACGCTCTCCGCATCGCCAGAAGACCCTGGCCCGTACTGGTATTCGGAGAACCAGGTCAGCGCGAACCGGGTGTCGCGGTCCAATTCGGCTTCTTCGCCGTCCAGCACCTCGCCCAGCACATCGTTGATGATCGACAGCGCCGCAGACACTCGCATCGTGGTCCCATCGGCCTCGACGACCTTGGCATACCGCGAGAACACCTTGATCCCTGGCCCGATCGTGGATTGGGCCATATCGACCGGCGCGATATTGCCTGATTGCAAGATGCGCACGGCCTCGGGCAGTTCAGTCCGCAGCGCAGCGATAAATTCACCTCGGCTGGCCATGACTGCCGAGTCTGTTCGCGGCCGGCACGCGAGCACGATCGACGACGCCAACGCATTGGTACCCGAAGCCACGAGTCGGTTGCTGAGTTCAGTACGCATCGGCCAGGTTGCGGTCACTTGCAATCCGGCCTCGAGCACGGCTTGAAGGAAAGTGTCCCAGCCAGTCGTGCGGACTTCACCGTCTTTGGCCTCAGTGGCCTTGTAGGCGTAATAGATCGTGGAGGGCGTGGTGCTTGGGCCTGCGCCAGCTACTTCGCGCATGAATTCGGCCATTCCCGACTCGAAGTGCATCTCCGCCTCAGGTTTCGAGCCGGCGCGATACCGATTGGCGATCAATTCCTCCGACTTCGGCGTCAGCAGCGTGGAACACTCATCAGGCCAGACGTCTGCGAGGCCCTTGCGCAACCACACGTAGAAGAAATCCGACAGATCGGCGTACGAGATGTTGTCGTAGTAGGGAGGATCGGTTGACACGGCCGCATCATCGGCTTCGCGCACCCGCGCTCGTGCGTCGCGCTGCTCTGCAGATCCCGGAACCGTCGCCGGCAAACGCTCAAGTGCTCTGACGACGCTTCCCAGAGAAACGCGATAGTCGCCACCCGCCTCGCCGAATACATTGTTCTCAGCGAAATCCCACACCATGGGTATCGCTTGACGACCGAACAAGTTACGTACTTGCGTTCGAGAAGACTCCCAACGGCACAGCGCATTGCACATATCGGCTAGGCGACTGATACCTAGTGCAAGGTAGGTAACAACGGCGTCGGCGTAGGCATCAGCTTCGCGACCGCCGTCACGCAGACGCGCGCCATCGCCTGTGCTTCCCGCTGAAATCCCGTCGCCGCGCACTCTTTCGGCAACTTCGGAGAGCAGATCCGAGAACGTCGTGAGAGCAACCAACTGCCGAGGCGTGAAGAGCTTCCACCACTCGTCTAGTCCGTAGACGTACACGGTGCCACCGGTTAGCCTTTCCGGGTTCCTTCCCGAAGGTCGCCACGACGGTTTCGTCGACATCGCTTCCTTGGCGTCAGTGGCATCGGGCGAGAGGAAGACCCTGCCTCGGTCGCTCTGTGCGACAACTGATATCAGTTGTCGCTCCATCCGCCCGGCGCGGCTCTCAGCCTTGATGTATTCACCGGAGATGGCTGCACCTGTAGCCAAGCAAGTTCCTCGTCCGCGTTCAACAGTTCGGCCGTAGAGCGGTTCGCCGCCTTCCCGTACTGCGTAGCTAATCGACTGCGCAGCCCGGTCGACAATGGGTTCAATCCAGATCGATGGCTTGCCCTTCTTCTTCGAAAGTGTCCACGACGCCACGAGCGGCACATGGCCTGACCAGCTCGGATCAGGCGACTCCACAGTCCGCGCCCAAATCCACGCAATTGGTGTCAGCTTCTCGCCGCCGGGCCCGGTGGCATCCGGGTAGAGGTGCCCAATACGCCGTTCAGCCTCGTCGCGCATCCAACGGCCGTACGCCTCCACGTCCGCCGCCAACCCCTGTGCCCGCTCCCAGGTGGTCAGACTCTTGTCAATTTCGGGATGTACCGGCGGCAGGCAAGCGAAGCGTGGCGGGATCTCGATCATCGCCTTGTTGATCAGCACCGCAACCGGGTTCAGATCCCCAGCTAGCGCTGTCAGCCCGAGCCGCTGCGCCTCCAGCGGAATGGCCCCGCCACCAGCAAACGGATCCAAGATCGGTGGAGGTCCTTCTGGGAAAGCCCGGTCGATCTCGGCTCGGGCATCCGCCAGCACATCGGCGTCGTTGGAGTTCTCCCACTTGACCAGCCGTTCCAAGATCCGAAACAGCCGCTGTCGTTCAGCCTCCTGCGCATCCGCAGTCAGCAGCAAGTCGCCGTCGGGGTCCCGGTACCCCACGGCCGACGGATCGTCCACCAGCGATGCCCAGATCACCGCCCGAGCTGTCGCCAGCGGCCGCCGCGCCCACCACAGATGCAACGTCGACGGGTGTCCATGGCGAATCGACTTCTCCCGCGCCGCTTCAGCGTTGATCGCCGCCAACGGCAGCGCCACCTCAATCAGCTTCGGCCCATTCACGGCTTACTCTGCTGGGGCACCCGATTAATCGGCGTCATCGGTTTCGGCAACACTACGTTGCATGCGATCCAGCGTCACCCGCAGGTTGAGATCCGGAACGCCAATCCTGCCTACAAAGCGGACATATTGCTGCGACAACGCCTGTGCAAATGGGCTGTCAAGCGACGCAACCTTATCCAGCTCAAGAAAATCATCAAGCTGCATACTCGCAACCTGCTGTAGATCAACCAACAAATCCGGGAGACCCCACGCCGCGGGCAAGAAGAAATAGCGGTCAGCTTGGCCATGCTCGGGTCGAGAAGTCAGCAAACGCTCCAAACGTTGTCTCGAACTATTGCTCGGGCTGCCATCTTTGATGCCTTCTTGCCACTTCGCAAATTGGTCAAATTCTTCTACCGGCCGACAGGTGCCCATCAGCACGAAATCGGCCTTGGTCACCTGTGTCATATTGTCATCGCTACCAAGTCCGACTAGGTCACATGTCGGCGTTAAGAGCACTAGGTAGCGCTTTTCTACCGCGTCGCCTGCCGGAGCACTAACGGGCGAAGCTCGATAAATGTCCCCTGTTGCGTACTCAATTTGCGGTTGCGCGACATAATATCTGTGGGGATGAATCGCATCTGATGGGACAGACGCCCTCTCGTCATCCGGCACCTCTGCAACCGCTTCAGCAATTTGATCAGCATTCAGATCGAAGGCCGTACTAAGCTGACGTGCGAGCAAATATGCTATATCTGGCGCACTGTCTTCAATCTGCTGCCAATTCCGTGTGACAAAAGTCTCCACAAAATCTCTTACCGTTTCGTCTACACTGTCATGAATCCTTCTCAGAATAGAAGGTAGCCCGCTATTGACAGCATCGACGACCGCGCCAAGCAACTCTTCAACATTCGGGCCTTTCTCGACGGCCTGAACGAATGGCGGGTCCACCAACTCCCCAATTGCGCTAGGATCACCCGCATAGAATATTATCGGCAGGAACTGGTGACAACGCACACCCTCGAAGACTTCTCGACCCGCGTCCTCCGGAACGGCACCGCCAACTGAATCACGCAAGATATCCAGTATCAACACATCGAACTTGCGATTAGACAGGTGCTCAAGTGCCACTCCGAAGTCGTGCTCAGTGTCGACCGCGGCTTCATCAAATGGCACCGCCAACCGGCCGGCCAAGGACTGCTGAATATTGCCGGCCACACTCTCAGCTAGAGCGACATCGTCATCAACCAGCAAGATGCGGATAGGTGTTGTCACGTCACTCGCTTTCGAAATACAGCTCGGAACCTTGCACCACCTAGCTCGCCAGGCGATAACAGTTCTAGATTTCCGTCGTAGTAATCCTTAATGATCGTTCCGGCTATCGCTAGTCCGAGACCCGTCCCGTCCGGCTTCGTACTGAAGTACGCGTCGAAGATATGGTCTTGGTCGTGATCCGCTATACCTGGGCCAGAGTCCTCAACCATGATCGATAGTGCATCGTCTTCGCATCGCGTGACGGAAATATCAACTTTACGTTTATCACGCGGCACCTTCATCAACCAATGCAAACTATTGTTGAGTAGGTTGAACAGAACCTCTTGTGTCTCAGTTCCGTCGAGCGATACCTCATGCTGCGTCGGCGATATTGTGATTTGAACGCCTGCTTCATCCATTTGGGGTGCCATGAGGCCGACAACATTATTGATCGCTGATTCGACAGTGAATCGCTGTGGGCGTCCCCGCTTTCGGCCACCGAAGGGCTTCACTCTCTTGATGACTTCGTCGATTCTTTGATTCTGTTCTTGGATGCGTTCGAATTGTGCTAGCACTTGACCCGCAGATTGATCTAGCTCGTGGCCATGAGACGCTAAGGCATTCGTCAACTCGACGCCCGCATAGGCGGTATGTCCGATGGTAGCGATCGGCTGAGCGGCTTCATGCACAATGATGTCAACGAGTTGACCTAGCGTTGCAAGGCGGTGATATTGAGCTAGCGTCTCTCCCGCGTGCCGAAGTCGATCATCAATTTCCTGCTGCGCGCTCGCGACATGCTGCTGCGCCTCAGTATCCCCTGGGTAACGTTCGCTGAGCAAGTCCGTAATGGGCGAAAGATCTACAGGGGACAACAAGCTCGGACGACTCTGACGAGATGCTCTAGGTCGTTGCTTGTAACGCTCCTGCTCGAGCAAGGCGATCAATTGTCCAATTGTATCCCGGAGGCTATCGAGCGCCGGCCCCTCTATCAGGCCTTCGCGATTCGATTGGTCGCGTAGGTTGGGATTGCCATCACGGGTAATACGTACATAGCCGATAATTTGGTTGTTAGACAAACGCAGTGTCGGATTGTTCACACGACGTAGGTCCAATCGCAACCAGTCGTTCCGCGGTTCGCCATACGGTAACACTCGGAAGCGGTCACGATAGATGCTGATGCCGCTGGCGCCATCGAGTGCTTCTCGTGCGATCTTCGCCGTGCGAGCTATCTGCCTAAGTGATGCGGTATCTCGATCCCAAACATTAAGCGAGAAAAGGAATGGGCCACATGGCAGGATGCTTCCGTCCGGAGTCAGGTCGACATCTTCCGTGTCGATCTGTTGGCTGTCCTTCAATTGCATCATCACTGTCGCGACTCCGCGCTCGTTCACCTCCGCTATGAGCTGATAGTTTGGCTTCTGGAAAATCTCGTCTTGCTGAATTTCGCCGTCAAAACCGAGATCATCGGGGCCAACAAATTCGATGCGGAAATCACGCTCGATATCAGGGTTGCTGTCGAGAGGGCTGATGAGGCGGGCGAGCGCATTTTGGGCAACTTGGACATCGTGTCGGGTCCAGCGAGACCGTAGTCTGTCTATCTTCAACAAGGTGCCACTCGCGCATACCTGCTCCAATTGACTGTGACCACCTATAATGGAACTTCTGGACCAAATCGCTGCGCTCTCGGCATTGGCGGCATCAAAGAAGCTCGCAGGCCTTGATTCAAACTCTACATCGACCTGGTCAAGATATAAGTCTGCATTCTCGAAGTCCGACCAATCTACTCGAAGCCGGACCTCGTCATGATTCTTCATTTTCGAGGTGATCTCAAGCTGCTCCCCGAGCTTTGCTGTCGCGAACCGTCCTACGCCCTTCTCGCCGAGCACGCGCCGGCCACTCCTCGTGACCTTTTCGCGTGCCCGGTACGCAGTTGCCGGCTCCAACCACGCACCAAGCAATGTCTGCTCCGACATACCACAGCCGTCGTCAAGAATGTGTATGCATGCGGTATTGGGGTCAAGTGAGCCATCGGAGCGCACGCCCCCTTGGAATCTGATCATCACGTGGTGCGCATCTGCGTCGTAAGCGTTCTTCACCAATTCCGACAAGGCCACAATCTCACTGCTGATAAGCTCATTGCCGAGCGTTGCCATAAGGCGAGCTCGTGGCCTGAAGGCGCGATGTTCAGTGCGGGTCTTGGACGCCATGCATCAACCGATCTCCGTTGCCCAATGATGCACACAAGCATTGCGCATAGGACACTCCTCACAATTGGGCGTTGGCTTGCAAATCGCGCGGCCAAGGCAATGCAGGGCTGCGTTACAGTATCCGGCATTTTCGCCACTGCCTGCGAGTTTCGCGAGTTCTAGGCGAAGGTCTGAACGTCTGGTCGCACTGCGCGAGGCGTAGCCCATCAAGCGACTCACCGCGCGGAGCACAGGCGCGGATGCCACCAGCCTCGTAGTTTCTCCCGCCAAGAGGCTGACCCATGCGGCGGAAGCCAACAACGATTCCGAAACGATCGATCGACCATGAGATATGGAACCCTCGATTGCCTCCTGCTCGATGCCTTCAAGATCCAACGATTTCGCGCAGCCGGCAAGATGTTCCCGCACGGCGGCGCGATCGCCACGAATGTCAGGGGGCGTTGACGATGGTACGGCTTCAACGGATTCCAAACGGTCTGATCCTCCGTGATTGGATTTGTCCTTTTCTGCAATCGAATCGCGGAGGCCGTCAATCAATGCCGTCCCCATAGCTTCAGCTAGCGTCGGTGGTACTGCGTTACCGATCTGTCGAAATTGGTGCGATCGAGCACCGGCAAAGCGAAAGCTGTCGGGAAATGTTTGGAGGCGTGCAGCTTCGCGAACCGAGATTGTTCGAGGTTGCCCTGGATGGATATACCAGTAGCCGTCCTTGGCTAGGTGGGCTGTGATGGTCCGAGACAGGCCCTCCCACGAAAGTCGGTTGTACTTGTCATTGAAGATGTCGCGACGGTAGCGCCGGAGCCTCTCGGGTAGTTCACCGTACTTCATACCCGGCTGCAAGATGCTGAAGGCCTCCAGATCGTCGCTGCGGACAGGCCGTGTGTAGTGATCGTGGACCAAGTTCGCAGCATCGCCGAAACAGTCTTTGCGGGCCTTGCGTGCGAATTCGCTCCCGGGTTCCCCGGAGTATGACAGTTCCGGCGACCCCACTGGACGCTCGGCAATGACCCTGAGCGCTGGCAGGTCGCCGATCGCATCGCGAACTGACACTGCTTCGCTTATCTCGCTCTCACGAGGCCAATCGAACGCTGGCCCTCCACGCATGCCTACGACGATCAATCGGCGACGCTGCTGCGGCACGCCGTACCCGCGAGCACCGACAATGCGGGCGTCAGCCTGATAGCCCGATTGCTCCAGTCGGTCCAGCAGCAGCCGCACCACCATCATGTCGTCTCCGAGCGCCATGTCGGGGACGTTCTCCATTAGGACGACCCTTGGCTCCAAGCGCTCGACCACGTCCAAGAACGACTGCCAGAGCTCCCGTCGCTGGTCGTTGGCATCTCGTGCGCCCGTCTCCACGAGGCTTCGAAGCTTGGCGCGTCCGGCCAGCGAGAACGGCTGGCAGGGCGGTCCACCGGCGACGAGGTCGATATCGAGGCCTTCGCACTGCGAGACCACCGCATCGCGGCCGTCCTCGGTGCCGAGGTCGAGCGCTACGGCTCTGCCCGGAAAATTGTGGCTGTGCGACTCGAGCGACCACGCGTCCGTGTCGACGGACAGCGCAACTCGGTAGCCAGCAGCCTCCAAACCCCAGCTCAACCCACCAGCGCCGCAAAAGAGGTCCACAGCAAGCGGCCGGTCCTGATGCTCGGCCCACTCGTGCCAAACCTCGTCCGGGGGGGCCTCAGCGTGACGCGGGAGCGACCAGGGTTTATCGCCGCCCACTGCCATCGGCGCCGTTGATTGATCCATACCGTCGCCCCTGCGTGCTTGGCGAGTGCCCCTCTGGTGACCACCCATCGGGTAAGCGTGCTCGCAAGCAGACTGTACCGACGAGGTGCCACATCATCCGCGCCAATTGGCCGTCGACCGGGGTCGCCGCTTCGGCCACGCGCTGCTCACCGCAGCATTGCAGTGTCAGACAGAAGGGCGGAGCTGCCCGGAAGCTCGCGATGCCGGGGCGCACGCGCACAGAGGCAACACCACCTCGCTCAGCTTCGACATGAATGCGGTTCGTGTAGCGGCAGGCATCGGCGCTATCCCGACTGGGATGTCAGCTCGGTGAACATGTCTCGCACGCAGTGCGCTCAGACTGATGCCCCGTGCTCACTGCTGGGAGTGCGATGTGACACCCGAGAAGGCCACAATGATGGCCCCGCGCAACGCGAACAACCGCCTCAGCTCACAGCCGACGTCTCTGCGACGTCGCAGGAAGCGCTCGGATAGCCGGAGCTGGCAGCCGGAATCGACGTTCGACCCGACGGGGTCACCTCGTACGATTGGGAAGCACCATGAGCGCCATCGAAAGCAGCGCCGGCCAGCCGGATGACACAGCGCACGGCGCGGTGGAGGCGGCACTGGAGCGCATCGCGCGCGCTACCCGCTTCTACGACTTCGAGGACGCTTGGATCTCGGGGCTGCGCGCGGTTTCCACATCGGGTGACAACGAACTGCGCGACCGAGTGCTGATCGCTGCGGGCCAACGGCTCCATTCGCTTGGCGAGCTACATGATGACGCCGCACGACGACGCTGGCTTGAGCAGATCGCTGCGGAAGTGCAGCTGCGCGGCGAAGAGCCTCTGAGTGCCGGTCTGCAGACGATCGCGACAGCCGAACTGCGAGAAACATTTGCTCGTGCCGCCGACGACCTTTCCCATCTGCGGAAATCGGTCGCATCGGGCGAGAGTCTCAACGAGCTGGCCGGTCGATTCCCCCGACCGGCGAACCGCGTCCGTGACCTCGGGCACATCGTGGAATCGCTTCGCGGCAGCGGTCTGCTGGCGCTGTGCTCTGCCGAAGACTGTGAAGTCGCGCGTGACTTGGAGCGAGCGATGAAGCCTCCCGTCCATCTCGTACCGACCGTGCCGGAATCGTTGAGGGTGAGTCGGGACGACCTGATCCAATGGGCGAAGTCTGCAAACGCGGACAGGGAGTTCCCGCGGCTGGTGCGCGGCCTCATCGCCGAGACCGAGCCGTCAGCCCAGTGGATCGACATGCCTGCGGGAACAGGGGTGGCGTTGTCTGGCTTGGATGGCGTCGTGCGGTGCGCTCGCGGGAATCGCTTCGTGCCCGCGGGGAAATCGATATGGGAGCTCACGACACAGCAGAGCAGTACCCACAACAAGGCAGCGGACGACTACTCGAAGCGGCTCAAGGACTTCGCACCCAGCCAGCGCGACGAGATTGCGTACGTGTCGGTTGCATGCGCCCCTTGGGACAGGCGACGCTCCTTCGAGTCTGGACGCTCCAGCGAAGATGACTTCGGCAGAGTCAGCGCCTTGAACGTCGACAGCCTGGAAGATTGGCTTGCCTGCGCTGTCGCTACGACCATCTGGATGCGCGAACAGATCGGCAAGCCGACCTCGGGCATCGCCCTGTTGGCAAGAGAGTCGGAGAAGTGGCTGGCAGCGACGAACCCGCCACTGGACGAGGGCGTGGTGCTCGCAGGGAGAGAGCAAGAGGCCAAGGCCTTGCGCGATCGCTGCAGGGAGAGTCGGGGGGCCATCACCGTTGGCGGTCAAGTACACCTTGACGAGATCATCGCGTTCGTCGCTGCGGCGCTCAGTGGGGGTGGCGCCGCGGGTAGGGATATGGACCACGTGCTCTACGTGGACAGCCACGAAGCGGCTGCGGCGTTGTTCGTGCAGGATGCCCTGACAACTCAGCCAGGCTTGCCGTCGAATGCTGGCGTGCTGACGATGGTGGTGCCGTCAGCGGAGTTTGCAAAGCACCTGCCCATCGGGAGTCCGCATCGAATGATCGTGCCGACGCCTGGTATCCCGCAGGCAGCCGTCACACTGGGCGCTGCCGATTCAGAGGTGGTCGCGAAACGGCTCGAATCAGCGGGATTCGATCTGCACGAGGCCCAAGAACTCGGCAGCATCGCTCGCACCAGCTTGATCGCACTGCGACGGCGACTGGCCAAGGATCCGGCTTTGCACACGCCAGAGTGGGCCAAGGGGCACATCGACAGGACCGTGCGGCGAACCCTGCTCCTCGGCAGCTGGAACAACGCTCGCCAAGGCGACCTCGAAATGGTGGAGCAATTCCTCGGGCGCTCATACAGGGACGTGACCGACGGCATGAATGAGTTGGGTCTCGGTGATGCACCGATGGCATCAGTCGGTGATCTGTGGCATTCCGTGTCGCCGGCGGATACCTGGATGCTGCTGCGAGACCAGATCGACGACGCCGATGTCCAGGAATTCGCCGACGTCGCCCATGACGTGCTCACTGCCCGTGACCCTCTCAGCGACTTGTCCGGCGACGATCTCTTCCGCGCGCAGATCGAAGGCGTCGAAGCCAAGTATTCCCCTCAGCTTCGACGCGGGATCGCAACGACGCTCGCGCTCGCCGGGAGCCAGGGTGCTGCCGCGTCAGGCCAAGGATTTGCGGGCGGTGTCGTCCAACGCTTGCTCCAATCAGCCAAGGACGATGCGACGCCACGTACTTGGACAGCAATCTCCGACATGTTGCCGCTGCTCGCCGAGGCTGATCCCGATGTCGTGCTGCAAGCTCTTCGGAGCTGCATCGCCGAACAGCATGCGTTCACCCGCACCATGTTCACTGATGACGACACCGATGGATTCGGCTTCTGGGCACCGTCGCCGCATCGTCAGGTATTGGACGCGCTGCGAGTGATGGCGTGGTCAGCCGACCACTTGCTCGCCGCTACTGATCTGCTCGCACAATTTGCCTCGATTGACTCCAGTAGGCGACGTGAGAACCGGCTAAGCGCGCGAGACCTCGACCGGCTGCTGGAGAGCCTCATTTCGATCATGTGCCCGTGGATGCCGCACACCTCGGCGACCGTCGAGGACCGATTGTCGGCAGTCAGAATGCTGCGACGGTCCCATCCAAGCATTGCGTGGCATCTGATGCTGTCGATGCTGCCGAGCCGCCACAGTGTCCAGACATCGGGAAGTCCACCTCGTTACCGCAACTGGAGGCCCATCCAGCCCACAGTCTCTCGCCGCGAATATGCCGAGACGGTCTCGGCCGTCCCAGCGATGCTGCTCGATGACATCGACCGCGACCCCCACCATTGGGTTGACCTGATCGCCCGCATGGGAGACCTTCCCAGCGAGACCCGTCACAATGCGATTCATCGTCTGTGCGGTGTTGCCGAGAGCCAGCCCGACGAGTCACTGAAGGATTTGGTGTGGCCCGTGCTTCGGGACTTCGTGGCGCGCCACCGGCAGTTCAGCGATACCGAATGGGCGCTTCCCGAAGCCGAACTCGAACCTCTCGACGGAGTGCTCGAACTCCTGCGGCCATCCGACACCGGCGTCTCCTACGGGTACCTCTTCTCGTCACGCACCCCAACCATCGAAGGCGTTGACAGCGCTGCGGGATGGCAAGCCCGTCGTGAGGCACTTGAACAGAAGCAAACCGAGGCCGTCGATGAGATCCTGCGCGACCGCGGGTTCGAAGCGGTACTTGAACTTGCCGCCGCCGCTGACCGGCCCGATCAGGTCGGCGGCGCCCTCGCACCAAACAAGCCGCCTCGCGACCGCGAGGTTGTGGGAGCCCTCCAATCTGGAGACGACACCATCACGCGATTCGCGATGGGCTATTTCAATCGTCGTTTTGCTGCGTTGGGCTGGGACGGCATCGAGCGTTTGCTCCGTGATCATCGCCTGGGCCCTCGTGGTGAGGCAGCAGTCCTCCGCTCGGCACCTGCGGATTCCAAAGCATGGAGGCGGGTCGACAAGCACAGCCCCGGCGTTGCCTCCGCCTACTGGGATCAAGTCGGTCCGTACGAGTTGGGTCACTCGCACGAGATGGACGAATTGCGTTCCATCTGTCATCGCCTGCGCGACGCCAAACGGCATGATGTCGTGCTGGAGTTGCTCTGGCGTGAACTCGGAAGCCGTTCGCCCACTTGTGAATTCGCTTCGGAGGCGGCCGAGAGCCTTGAGCAGTGGCTGAATCATCTCGCTGACGCCTCAGATGTGTCAGCGCTAGCTCGTGCAGACGTCATCGAGCTTCTCGGCGTGCTCGACGCACACCGCGATTGCATCGGCATCGACCGTCTGGCCATGCTCGAATGGCACTTTCTCGCGCAGCTCGGACACCTTCCGGATTTCAAAGCACCCAACCTGTACCGAGGAATCGCCAGCGACCCAGAGATGTTCGTGCATCTCGTCGAATTGGCGTTCAAGCCCGCCGACGCCGAGCCGGGCGACGAGCTCGCGGAGAAAGAACGCCGACAGCGCATCGCATCAAATGCCTATTGGGTGCTGCACGAGTGGCCGGTAGGGCAATTCGCCCCCGGCGTCGACGACGGCGTGCTCAGCGCAAGCCATCTCAACGATTGGGTTGACCGCGTGCGCTCACTACTGGCGGCGACAGATCGAGTCGCGGCAGGCGAAAGCGCAATCGGTCACGCGCTCGCGGCATCGCCCCCGAATCCCGAGGGGCTATGGCCTGCCGAGGCAGTCGTTGACCTCCTGGAGCTATTGCAGAATGAAGACATCGAGAGCGGCCTGCTCAGCGCCGTGAGCAACCAACGTGGCATCACATCACGCTCGTTCACTGAAGGTGGTGACCAAGAACGGGAACACGCAATGCACTACCGAGAGATGAGCCGTCGATTCAGGGCGCGGCCCCGAACGGCAGCGCTCTTCGAGAGTTTGGCCAGCATGTACGACCGCGAGGCCCTCGTCTGCGACCGCGAGGCCGAGGTTCGTCGCCGAGGGCTGTGAATGCCGGCCGACCACAGAAGAGCGCAGTGGTCACGGATGATCGAAGTGGAGGCTTCGTATCGTGAGGGGCGACGTGAGAACGGCATCATCCATGCAACGCCGGCTCGTACCAGCTACGTGCGCAGGTTGACATGGCGATAGAACGACCCGACTTTGCGAACTGGACCGAGGAAGACTTCGAGACGCGCGCAGACGAGATCTGCGAGTACTTTCACTCGTTCGACTGGCTGGGCCGCCTGCCCGGTCCCCGACATGAGACGTACCTCGAACTCGCGGTGCAGGCCGAGCGCACCATCGAGGCGCCTACCGAGGTCAGCCGCAACCAGATCGCCGAAGCCGTCTGCTGGGCTCGAGACGAAGGCACCTCATGGGAGCGCATCGGCGAGCTGCTGGGTACCTCCGCCGACGAAGCCGAGCGGCGCTACGGCGTCGCCGTTCAAGCTGAGCGCGGCAGCCACAGTTCCGGTGTGCCGACTTGACTTCTCCGGTACTCGCGGGCAGCGGCCCGCCAGTTCTCGAATCCATCGGCGGCCGCATACAGGTTCTCATCCAAGAGTTCCTTGGTGTGCTCCGAATGCTCGGCCGCGAATCGGAGCCAGCGCGGGAACGCCTACTCGACGGTGGACAGGAAGGCTGCATCAAACACATCCGGGTGTGATTCGTCGCACTCGGAACACACAGGCCCGTCCGTGGGGCTGTGGTTGGGAACGAAGCTCTCCAGGAAGAGGTCTACCCGGCAGGGTGTCCAGTGCAGGACATCGCCATCGCGGCAGAGCGTTCCGAACAGTCGCAGTGCCGGGATCAAGGCCCAGAATTCGTCATGGCCTTCGCCTGCGGGGCGAGCTGCGCGCCCGAATTCGTCCAACACAGAGCTGCGGTCGGGACGCTTCGCGGGATACAGCGCCGCCGCGGAGCCGCCTTCGGGCAGCAGGCTCAATCGCTGCTCTGCCAAGAAACCCAAGTCCGGCCACTCGAATTCGAGCGCCTCCTCGAACGGTTCCATCTCATCGTTGGCATCAAGTGACATGTAGATGTCGAGCGCGCAGTGGCACAGGGCTCGGGCGTCGGCCAAGCTCAGTTGCTCGATTCCTGGGCTGTCGCGCCCAGCCGATGCCAAGGCCTCGCGCTCGGTCACAAGTTCGAAACCGCGAGCTGCCCCGCACATGAACCAATTGATGTCGACCAGCAAGCCGTGCAGGCGCCCGTCGGGACGCCGGTACTCGATCGTGACCTCGCACGCCTCGCCCCACTCGTCTCGCCACAGGAAGGCTTCCACCGGAGTTGCTCGGCCCAATGCTGTCGCCCATGTTGGCACATCGTCCACGGACGCCATCCGCTCGAGCTGACGTCGAGCTGTCGCTCGCGCGCTGCCCGGTCCGTATGCGCCGAGCGCGGCAGTGATGGCCGCACCGGCTGCGCCGCCGATATTGCGGGCGTGGTCGAGCACGAGCGCAGGCTGCAGGCCCTCTGGCGAGTGAGGCACTGCGACGAATTCCTGCATTCCGGACGCCCAGCCGTCAGCCTCGTCGATATCTGGTCCGCTGGCCGCGAACCCTGATGCGCTCGCCTCCAACAGTTCGAGCAAATAGCGATCCTGCGGGTCGAGCCGCGGCTTGCCACCATGTGCGCCGGGGCGCGTCCCTTTGGGCGTGACGCGCCCGCCGCTTCTGGACTTGGGTCGGGCCATCGGATGATCGTATGCCCGCCGGCGCTCATCGTTCGTGGATGCCTTGGCGGCTGGCGTGGGCTAGCAGTCGGCCGCTCCGAGCGCATCACTTTGCAGATCGCATTCGCGCAAACTCGGTAGCAGCGCCGCACATCCGGTCGGCGTACTCAAGCGCGGTGCACCCGTCCAGGAGCGCTGCCGCAATCTCGTTGTACGCCACACAGCTGTCGACACATCGCCTGTGAGCGTGGGTAACCGCGGAGATCTGAGCGCTCTCGGCCTGGCGAACCGTGGAATCGCTGCGCACCAGCGCCGACGGGAGCGCCCGCATCAGCGACCCGTTGCCGCAGGAATGCTCCGACGTGAGGCCGCTGGTCGCCGGATCGCCGTCGTGGCGCAGTTGCAGAAGCGCCTGGCGGGTGGTGATACCCACATCAGGTGGATCGGCTTCGAACCACTCCAGAAACTCCCGAGCGATTGCCCCAAGGCTCTCCGAGCCACCCGTCTCGAGATAGCCCGCGACAACGGCCCAAGTGAGGTCGGTGTCGTCGGTTCCCTGGCCTGGACGCCAGCCGAATGCCCCGCCACCCACGATGTCCCGATGAACACCGTGCCGCCGCTGGATTTCGGCCGCTGACATGAATTCGACCGTGGCGCCGAGCGCATCACCGGCCGCCACACCGAGAAGACCTCCGGCAATGAAGTCGGTGAGCGACGTGGCCGGCACCCGCGGGAGCCTAGGAATGGCGGAAGCCGGCGAGTCCGCTTGCCGGCCAGACAGTTTGTGGCACCCCCTTCCTACCGTGGAGGCATGTCACAAGACGGCTTGAGTTTGTTCAACAGGGCCCTGTGGGGGCCGGACGGTCCGTCGGAAGATGCGGCCACGCGGCGGGATTGGAACGATGTGACGCCCATCCGGCAACCCGCGCCGATACCGCCTCCGCAGATGCTGCTGTCGGGCGCCGAGATGCAGGCGATCGCCATGGGTTATGTCCCGGTGGACATGAATGACAAGTGGTTCGCCTTCCTGGAGGGCGACTGCCTCTACCTGCACCGCAGCTGGACGGGCCTGGGCATCTACGAGGTCACTTTTGCAGCGAAGGAGACCGGGTTCATGATCACCTCGGCCCGGGTCGAGTGCGACCCTGACGTCTACAACCGTGATTCCGACCTGGGCGAGCGCGAGCGGCTCCGCGATCTCATCGCACACGTTTCCGGTGAGCCCATGCCGCCGTTGCTGCCGGTCCTGATCCAGAGCAAGCCCCAGCTCGAAGCGGTGCTCGGGGACATCACGGCCGAGCGCGTCGCCGCCATCGTCAATCCAGCCAGCGCAAACCTGCTCGGCGGGGGCGGTGTGGATGCCGCCATCCATAAAGCAGCAGGTCCCGAGCTGCGGGCGTATTGCCAAACGGTCGGCGGATGCGAGTTGGGTCGCGCCAAGATCTCGCCAGGCTTTCGACTGGCCTCGCAGTGGATCATTCACGCCGTGGGTCCCCGATGGCGAGGCGGATCGTACGGCGAGTCGGTGCTGCTCGAGTCGTGCTATCGGGAATCACTCGCCCGCGCCGACGAAGTCGGCGCCGAGAGTGTCGCCTTGCCCGCAATCGCGACGGGTGCCCACGGATACCCGAGGACTGCCGCTGCCGAGGTCGCTGTCAACACCGTGCGCTCGACGCCGACGAAGGTCCGTCAGATTCGCTTCGTCTGCTTCGACGCTCGCACGCTGGAGGCTTATGAGCGAGTTCTCAGCCGAACCGAATAGTGCCATGCTCCGTACTCCCCCGCTGCCTCGGCCGCTGACCCTGCTCACGCGCAGGCGCGCGGGACGGGAACCCGATCGAAGTGGGGGGCCTCCTATGATCAGGAGCGACATGAAGTTCGCATCATCCATGCAATGCCCGCACGGGTCGGATACGTGCGGAGGCTGACATGGCGATAGCACGGCCCGACTTCGCCGCTTGGGCGCAGGACGAGAATGGGGAATACGCGGACGAGATCTGCGAGTACTTCCACTCGTTCGACTGGCTGGGCCGCCTGCCAGGTCCCCGGCATGAGACATACCTCGAACTCGCAGTGCAAGCCGAACGCACCATCGAGAAGCCGACCGAGGCCAGCCGCAACCAGATCGCCGAAGCCGTCTGCTGGGCACGAGACGAATGCCCCTCGTGGGAGCGCATCGCGGAATTGCTCGGCACCTCCGCCGACGAAGCCGAGGAAATCTACGGCACCCTGAGCGTGCCATCGGGCGCATAGCCCTCAAGCACCGCGGCGCGCTTGGCGCAGCCGGTCCAGGCTTTCGAAGCGTTCGGCTTGCGGCGGGGCGTCCGCATCTACTGCCGTTCAGCCTCCTGCGCATCCGCGGTCGCCAGCAAGTTGCCTTCGGGGTCGCGATACCCCTCAGCCGACGGATCGTCCACCAGCGAAGCCCAGATCACCGCCCGAGCCGCAGCGAGCGGCCGCCGCGCCCACCACAGATGCAACGTCGACGGGTGCCCATGCCGGATCGATTTCTCCCGCGCCGCCTCGGCGTTGATCACCGCCAGCGGCAGCGCGACCTCGATCAGCTTCGGTCTGTGCTCCCCCGCTACCACGGTCGCCGACCCTACTTGCGCGCACGCGCGCTGCCCGATGAACTCGAGGCCTGCCGAATTGACAGATGTCGCAGCCCAGCCGTGAGCGGCGGGCTGGCGGCTCGGATGGAAAATTCATGGCCGCTCGAAAATGCCTTGGAGCGCCTTCGCAGTCGTGCCTACGTTCGCACGACTGTGAACCGTTCTCCGCCTACTGTTCGCATCCTCAACGCGGCCCACCGTCACTGTGTTCCGGACGAGGACATCATGCATGCGTATCGCAACCCGATGATCGTGATCTCTGATGACGACGTCCGGGTGTCGGTCGGCGGCGCGAGGGACGGGAACCCGATCGAAGTGGGGGTCTCCTATGATCAGGAGCGACATGAAGTTCGCATCATCCATGCAATGCCCGCACGGGCCGGAGACGTGCGCAGGTTGACATGGCGATAGAACGACCCGACTTCGCTAACTGGTCCGAGGAAGACTTCGAGACGCGCGCAGACGAGATCTGCGAGTACTTCCATTCGTTCGACTGGCTGGGCCGCCTGCCAGGTCCCCGGCATGAGACGTACCTCGAACTCGCAGTGCAAGCCGAGCGCACCATCGAGAAGCCGACCGAGGTCAGCCGCAACCAGATCGCCGAAGCCGTCTGCTGGGCGCGAGACGAAGGCACCTCATGGCAGCGCATCGGCGAACTGCTGGGCACCTCCGCCGACGAAGCCGAGCGGCGCTACCGCGTCGCCGTTCAAGCTGAGCGCGGAAGCCACAGTTCCGGCGTGCCGACCTGATTTCGTCGGTACTCACGGGCCGCTGCCCGCCAGTCCTCGAATCCATCGGCGGCCGCATGCAGGTTCTCATCCAAGAGTTCCTTGGTCTGCCCAGAATGCTCGGCCGCGAATCGGAGCCAGCGCGGGAACGCTGACTCGACGGTGGACATGAAGGCTGCATCAAACACATCAGGGTGTGATTTGTCGCACTCGGAACACACAGGCCCGTCGGCGGGGCTGTAGTTGGGAACGAAGCTCTCCAAGAAGAGGTCTACCCGGCACGGTGTCCAGTGCAGGACATCGCCATCACGGCAGAGCCTTCCGAACAGTCGCAGCGCCGAGGTCATGGCGGAGAATTCGTCATGGCCTTCGCCCGCTGGGCGGGCCGCGCGTCCGAATTCGTCCAACGCAGCGCTGCGGTCGGGACGCTCCGCGCGGTACAGCGCAGCTGCGGTGCCGCCTTCGGGCAGCAGGCTCAGTCGCTGCTCTGCCAAGAATCCCAAGTCCGGCCACTCGAATTCGAGCGCCTCCTCGAACGGCTCCATCTCGTCGTTGGCATCGAGGGACATGTAGATGTCGAGCGCGCAGTGGCACAGGGCTCGGGCGTCGGCCAAGCTCAATTGCTCGACTCCTGGGCGGTCGCGCCCGGCCGATGCCAAGGCCTCGCGCTCTGTCACAAGTTCGAAACCGCGAGCGGCCCCGCACATGAACCAATTGATGTCAACCAGCAAGCCGTGGAGGCGCCCGTCGGGACGCTGGTAGTGGATCGTGATCTCGCACGCCTCGCCCCACTCGTCTCGCCACAGAAAGGCTTCCGCCGGCGTTGCTCGGCCCACTGCTGTCGCCCACGTCGGCACATCGCCCGAGGACGCCATCTGCTCGAGCTGACGTCGAGCCGTCGCTCGCGCGCTGCTCGGCCCGTATGCGCCGAGCGCAGCCGTCATGGCCGCACCGGAAGCGCCGCCGATCTTGCGGGCGTGGGCGAGCACTTGCGCAGGCTGCAGGCCCTCTGGCGAGTGAGGCACCGCAACGAATTCCTGCATTCCTGACGCCCAGCCGTCAGCCTCGTCAACATCGGGGCCGCGGGCCGCAAACTCAGTTGCACTCGCCTCCAGCAGTTCGAGCAAGTAGCGAGCCTGCGGGTCGAGCCGCGGCGTGCCGCCACCTGCGCCGGGGCGCGTCCCTTTGGGAGTGACGCGCCCGCCACGTCGGGACTTGGGTCGGGCCATCGCAGGATCGTATGCCCACTGCCGACCGCCGTTCGCGGATGCCTTCGCAGCGACTGGTGCTCCGATGATATTCGTCGTCACCAACGGAGCCGAACTGGCTGCTGCACTCCGTCAACAAAGCACCATGAGCGCCATTGAACCCAGCGTCGATCAGCCGGGCCACACAGCACACGGCGAGGTCAAGGCAGCACTTGAGCGCATCGCACGCGTGACCCGTTTCTATGACTTCGAGAACGCTTGGTCGGCTAGCAGTCGGCCAGTGCCGCGAGCGCGTCGCAGACTTCGATGCGCCGCCATCCGACGGCGCCGATTCGCTCGGTGAGGAACGAACGTCGGATCGGCTGCAGGTTGTCGAACGACGCCGCGCACTCGAACGCCATCCCCTCGTCGGGGCCAAGCCGCAGCTCGGTCGGAATCGAGCGCACTGTCCGCGTGACCGGGGCGACCACGATCCACGTCAGCACCGGCACAGCATCGCTGCGAGTAACGACCAACACCGGGCGGCGCTTGTCGTTGGCCTCGGCCCACCACACCTCGCCCTGAGCGGGCATCACCACGGCTCTTCAGCGATCATCGCTGCCGTGGCCGCGTCTGCCCATCCCACCTCCTGCTCGCTTTGAGGATGCCGCCGGTAGCCCTCCACGATGGCTTCGCCGATGCGTTTGCGCCGATGGACGTCGATGAGGGCCGTGAGGCCGCGCCGGACCGCGTCTGAGCGAGATTCGACCGCTCCCGCTGCCACCAGCTCGTCGATCTGGCCGGCAACCGCATCGTCGATGCGAGTCACAAACTGTGCCATGCAATCAGCATAGCGATATGCATTGCGCGCCCAGTGGGCCAATCATCGGCGCTAGCCCCGTTTCGTCGCAGCTCAGGCCGAGCGCGGCAGCCACAGTTCGGGCGCGCCGATCTGAGCCCTTTCGTATTCGCGAACCGCTATCCGCCAGTCCTCGAACCCTTCGGCAGCTGCGTACAGATTCTCTTGCAGGTGTTCGTTGCTCGGCTCGCAATGCTCGGCGGCGAATCGCAGCCAGCGCGGGAACGCCGACTCGACAGTGGACATGAAGTGTCGGTCGAACACTTCGGGGCGCGACTCGGCGAACTCCCGACACACCGGCATGTCTGCAGGGCTGTAGTCCGCGACGAAGCCCCCCATGAAGGCTTCGACCCTGCATGGGTTCCAGTGCAGGACATCGCCGTCGCGGCACAGCGAAGCGAACACCTGCAGCCCTGAGATCAGGGAAGAGAGTTCGTCGTCTCCTTCGCATGCCGGGCGGGCTGTACGCCAGAATTCTTCCAGCGCAGCGCTGCGGTCGGGTTCCTCAGCGGGAAAAAGCGCAGCGTCGGTGCCACCCTCGGGCAGCAGGTCGAGCCGATGGCCGGCCACAAAGCTCAAGTGCGTCCCCTCGAAGTCGAGCCCGTCTTCGAGCATCTCCAACTCGTCGTTTGAAATGAGGGACGTGTAGATGTCCAGCGCGCGCAGGCACAACGCTCGGGCGTCCGCCAAGCTCACCGTCTCGACCGCTGTTCTGCCACGCTCATCCGGCGCCAAGTCGGCAGGCCAGACTGCGAGGTCACGCTCGTGGACGAGGTCGAAGCCGCGTGCCGCCCCGCACATGAATCAATTGATGTCGACCAGCAATCCGTGAAGGCTGCCGCCGGGGCGCCGATAGTGGATCGTGATCTCGCATCCCTCGCCCCATTCGTCTCGCCGCAGGAAGGCTTCGACCGGGGTCGCACAGCCCATCTCGGCGGCCCATGGCGGCACCTCGCCCAACGACTTCATCTGGTCCAGTTGCCGACGAGCCGCCGTTTGTGACCGTTTCGGTCCGTATGCGGCAAGCGCAGCAGTCAAGGCAGCACCGGCCGCTCCTCCTGTCTCTCGGGCGTGAGCAAGCAGCAGCGCAGGCTGGAGGCCTTCCGGCGCCCTCGGAAAGGCGACAAAATCCTGCACGACGGAAGCCCAGGCGTCGGCCTCGTCGGCCTCGGAACAGCGACCGGCGAGGCCGGCGGCGCTCGCCTCCAAGAATTCGAGTCCGTAGCGGGTCTCCGGATCGAGCCGAGGCAGGCCCCCGCGCGGATTCGGGCGAGTTCCCTTGTGCCTCACGCGCCCACCATGTCGAGACTTGCGTCGAGCCATCGCCCGAGCGTAAGCCCGCCTTGAGCGAGCGCCGCGGATGCCGTCGGTCGCGACACTCGCCGCTGCTATCTCCTGCTCAGTCCTCGTCATTGCGCGGACCGCCGGACTTCAGCCGCCTGCTTGGTTAGTGGGTGCGGCGTGGATGGTCAGCATCAGCTCGGCGTCGTCGAGGACGCGGTACTCGGGTTCTTTCCCCGAGAGTGCCGTGCTGTTGTCGAGAATGATCGGCACACCCTCACCGCGCTTCTCCATGAAATGGGCGCGGCCCTCCGTCAGCCACGGTTCGTCGGGCGCGGGGCATCGCGTCAGCAGGCTGCAGACCGTCTCGTTGCGCGCTGTCTGGCGGTACCGCAAAGAGTCCACGGTCAACGAGTTCGCGAGCGCGCCAGGCGAGAACAGTTCCAGTCGGTCTTCGAAGAGGCGCAGGCGAATCTTCGCTCCGTGCATGGCATAGTCCCGGTGCGCGACGGCGTTCACCAGTGCTTCGAACACGGCCGCCATGTCGAACTGGGGCTCGTCGACGCGCCCGACGGTCTTGGAAGCGCGTCGACGCATGTTCTTGAGAACGAACCGGCTCGCCTCAATGATCTGCCGATCCAAGGGTCCCGTGATGTCAGCGGCGTCCAACTGGTAGCTCGCAGCGACTCCATCGGCAATGACGGAAGTCCCCCTGTACGCGACAGCTTGCACATAGGCATTCGGCATCCAGCGTTCGGGCGTCTCGCTGCCCATGAGCGCACCGGCGACGGTTGGCGTGACGGCGCCATCGTCGGCTCGGACAGCCATGCCGAGCTTGGCCAGGAACGTCTCTGTGTCGTGGTCTGAGCGCGAGGTGCGAAATCGCGCCCACAGATCCTCAGAGAGGTCCGCGACGGATGCGCTCGCCACGGGCTGCTCATCGAACCGGATCAAGCGCGTCTGGCTGCGCTGTTGGAAGAGGCGAGCCAAGAATTCCGGCGTCATGACGCGCTTCGAGTCGGCGGCACGATGCAAGTAGCCGCCCGGGCTGCGATGCACGAAGAGGCTCCGAGGCACTTCGAGCTTCACGACAACTGCTGTGTGCCCAGTGCTCGTCGGCAGCGGGATTCGATCCAGCAACAACTGCTCGACCGGCGGGACGATGGAGTCGTTGCACACTTCCTTCACAAAGTCGGCGACAGCATCGAGCCTGTCCTGAGGGATGCCGATGATGTCGCGAGACTTGTCCTCCACCCCAAGCACGAGCACGCCGCCTCGGCTGTTCGCGAACGCCGCTATCTCGTCGGCCAAGGCATCGCCGGTTGGCGCCATGACTCGGTGCCCTGAGAAGCGAACCTCCTTGAGGACGATGCGACTCGTCTCACGCAGTCGGATGGCTTCAGCCAAACTTCGCCGACTGTCAAACATGGGCAATCCGTTCCGGTCGCGGGGCGCTCAGGCCCCTCTCGCTGCAGCTTCAGCCATTTTGGCTGCCTGCCCAAGCCGGGAAGTCAGTTCGACCAGTCGCCAACGGCTGCACACGGAGCGGTCGCCTCACTCCAATCCGTGAGACGGGGATGGCTTCGCCGGACCGCCGTGCTGTCGAGGTGCCTGCTCGACGGCTTCGAGCAGACGGAAGATCCCGGAGGACGGGTTGTCGCCAGGGAAGCTGCTTCCGTCTCGCTCATGCATCTCTGCCAGCTGTCGAGCTCTGCCAGCCGCAGTCTTGCGGCGCTGCATGTACTCGACCGTGTCAAGCCCCTTGCCGGTCGAGCCGTCGCTATGCCGCCGAAGGCTCTGGGCTTCTTCGGTATCGAGCCACCGCGTGTGTTCGGCATGGTGCAGGATCAGCCACAATTCGAAGCACGGGTTGGATACCGCGACACCGATGCCGTTGTCCCTCGCCATTTGAACGGCGTCACGAAGGCCCTGATGCGGCTCGGGCGCCTCGACGTCGAAGACGCACCAATACTCGGTTCTGGACTCACGGGCACCTGGCTCTGAGCGCCGGGCTTGCTTTGCTTCGGCGACTAGACGATGTGGGTCGTACCCCATGCCGCGTACATCGAGCGCTGCCACTCTGCGGATTTCCGGGAGTGCAGCGAAGGCATTGAGATACACCGGTTCAGTGACCGTGCCTTCACAAAAGATGACGAAACGCGGTCGCTCGTCCTTTTGGGGCCGACGGCGGCGCAGCGGCTTCGCACTTGGGCGTCGTGTAGGCAAACTGGTGCCTCAGGCATCCAGGCCCAGAGCCTCGCGGACGACATACTGATCGACAACGGGGACTCCGCCAAAACGGCCTTGCAGATAGCCGCGTTCGAGATTTGTGGACCGGCGCACGCGATCACCGCGGAAGTCCGAGAGCGGCGTCAAGTCCGTGCTGCCGTTTGAGCGCTTGTCCGTCAGCCACACTTCGTCGCGATTCAGGCTGCCCAGCAGGCTCGTGTCGTGCGTGGTGAAGATGAGTTGCGCATCGTGCCGATTGGTCTCGGGGTCTTGGAACATCTCGACGAGCTTTCCCGATATGGCCGGATGCAGACTGGAGTCGAGTTCATCCACCACCAGTACACCGCCGTCTTGGAGGACGGCGAGCAGATCCGGCATGAGTTCGAGCCAGGTGAGTGTGCCGCTCGATTCTTCGCCAAGTTCCAGTGGACGCGGTGTGCCTGCTACGTCGTGCAGCAGCCGCAATCGCCTGCCCCGGTACCCCACCTCGTCCGAGTGATCGGCCACCTCAACGTCATGTACACCGAAGTCGGCGAACCGAAGCATGGCCAATGCTCGTGCGCGGTCCGCGTCTTGTCGAGAGCGCCCGCTGCTGTCGCCCCCCGCCGACGCTTTCGGTGATTCGTCGCCGAAGACCTCCAGCAGTGATTCGTGCCAGTCGTGCCGGCCGCGACCGAACCCAAATCGATGCATCCGGATATCGGCCGGCATGAATGACCGAGGCCAGACGCCGATGAAGCTGATACCGCGCACAGCAGCCGCTACCGCTTCGATTTCCTCCGTCAGGCGGCTCGCGACTGACAGAGCGAGCGTCGTCGACGTGAGCAGTTCGCGGCCACCGCCCGTAATGCGCGTACCGCGGCGAAACGCAACGTCCTCGCCCTCGCGCACGAACAGCGCTCGCTGCCGCCGTTGTGGGTAGCTGTAGAGAGCTTCGAACTGGACGGTCGAGTCGTCGACTGCGAGTTCGTAACGGTGATGTACGCCATCGACAACGATGTCCAGGCCGAATCCCGACGGGCGAGCGTCCTCGGCACCAAAGCCGAAGGGGTCGCGTGGGATGGCGCGTTCCCATCCCTTTAGCGACGACCTCACTGCGTGCTGCAACCATGCGAAGCCGTCGAGGACATTTGTCTTGCCCGATCCGTTGGCGCCGTAGATGCCGGCGACCGTCAAGGCCTTCTCATCACCCCAGCCGAGTGGACGCGCCGATTCGCGATCTTTGTCGACGGCGATCATCGACAGTTCGACTGGGTCCATGATCGAACGATGGTTGGAGATCTCAAAGCGCAGCAGCATTGCCGACTCCTCGCGTGCTGAGCACATGCAGAATAGATTTCTCGTATAGTTCGTGCGAGAATTCCAGTATATATGGGCGCTTCGCGGCAGATCCAAGCCTCCCGTCGGCCAGCTGTGCTCGCCTTTGCCTGTCCACGCACCCTTGATGCGGTTCAGTTCGGCGGTATCTCCGCGGCTGCGCGGGCTGCTTAAGGCTGGCGAGCGTGCTGGGGTCTTCTCGAACCACTGGGAGCGATCCAACGCTGAGGTCCCGGCACCGGCCGCCAGGCAGATCGCCAGCTCCCGTGCAACAGCAGTAAGACGGAGGAGCTAGCGAGGTGGGCTGGCGTCTGTGAGGAGCGCCGCTACTTTCAGCGCCACTTTCGTCATAGCGGAAGGCATGGTGGCGTCGGCGAATGGCCTGACCAGGTAGTGGACCTGGGGCTCAGCGGCCGGGTCATCGGGCACCGAGACCACTGCGAGTCGCCAACGGTCCGGGTCGTTCTGGGCTTGGCGTACTTGGCGGGCACTGACGTGGATCTCGTCTGTTCGGGGCAGGTGGCCTTTCACCTCGATGAAGTAGTGGTCGCCAGTGTCTGGGTCGACTGACATCAAGTCGAAGCCTGGGTTCGCGTGCTCCTGCTCGGTTGGGAGGCGGCCCAGTGCTCGCTCTGCAGCCATGACGGCAGCCACTGCACGCCGGTCGGTCTCGGCTTTGTCAGCTACGGCAGCCGGGTCTGGCGGCGCACCCGCAAGCTGATCCAGCAGTCCTTGCGGAACCACTACCGCTGCGGCGACGACCGTGGGCGGGCTGCTGTGCAGGTCGGCTTCTGAGTCGAGCTCGGCGCGTCGGCGCAGCAGTCGCGATGCCAGCTCGTCGGCGCGTGCTCGCGCTCGCCCCGAATTCAGCCGTGGCTTGCCGCCCGCGATCTCCTGAGCTTTGATTTCGTTGGTGCGTCGGTCCCAGTAGCGGATCTCGGATTCCAGACGTACCCGTACCGCTTCGCTCACGCGGTCGACTCGGTCTTTCACCACAGCCGCCACCGACTCGAAATGTGGCCCGGCGAGGTGCTCGATGGCCCAATCACGCGCCACCGATTCGGCCGCTTGACTCGCCCATACGGTGTCCAGGTCGCCGGCGAGCTGTGCTTTCTGTTCAGCAGTCAGCGACTCGTAGCCCAAGTAGGGCTCCGCGCCGGGGTCGCGGGCCGCACCTTCCCGGTCGACTTCCACGTATTGGAACCGGCGTGACACCACCTGACGGGCGCCGTTCACCATCCGACCATCGGTGACCACATGATCCAGGTACACGAGCAGTCGTGGCTCGGTCGAGGGGTCACCCGTGTCCACCAACACCGTGCCGCGATGCAACGCGTCACCGTGATCGGCGAGCACCTTTCCAGCCACCGCCGACAACAGCGTGCTCCCTGGCGAGATCAGGTCGGCTCGGTCGCCGGAGCCACCCGCCTTTCGGGCGGACTCGGCGTCGGGCTGCATGCAGTCCTTGTCGAAGGTCACCCGGGCGTAGCGGTCGTGGACGGCTCCAAGGGCCGGATCAGCACTCGCCCTGACCGAGGCCGGCACCCGCGTGATCTCGTACCGGCCGCGCTCGCGGCCTGAGATGCGCCCTCCGTACAGCTGCAACGCCTGGGTGAAGAAGTCGTGCACGAACCACGGCTGCAGCCTGCGGGCACGAGCCTCTTCCATGCGGCGGCGCACCTCGTCGTTCGCCCCGGCATCGGCCATGCCCGCGACGAGCGCACGCTCTTCCAGCACTTCACGGAGCTGCTCGCCGATCTCGCCGTCGATGACGGTGTTCATCCACTCTGCGTGGGCTGGGTCGGTGTCGGCCTGGATCGCCTTCATCAGCAATTCCCGGAGTGACACGTTGATCTGAGCGTCGCCCAGCACGTCGTACACCTGATCGCCGTACACCTCGCGCTGCTGGGAGATCTTGGCGAAGAGCCGCTCGAATACCTGGCCCTCCCGCGTCTCGTGTGCCACCAGATTCCACAAATGACAGGGCCGACGCTGGCCGATCCGGTGGATGCGCCCGAAGCGCTGCTCGATGCGGTTCGGGTTCCACGGCAGGTCGTAGTTGACCATCATGTTGGCGACCTGCAGGTTGACGCCCTCACCAGCCGCATCGGTGGCAACAAGCACTGACACCGTCGGATCGACGCGGAAGCGGTCCTGAGTGACGCGGCGGTCCTGGCGCCTCATGCCGCCGTGGATCGTGACGACTGCTTCCGGTCTGCCGAGCTCGGCGGCAATGCGGCCCGACACATAGTCGAGCGTGTCTCGATGCTCGGAGAACACGATCAGCTTGCGAGCGTCGACCGCGCCGTCGGCTGCCGTCACGGACGATCCAGCACCGAACTGCTCAGCGCGAAGCAGGTCCCGCAAGCGGGTCCACTTTGCGTCCACGCCGCTGTTCCGCACGCCATCGGCCAGTTCCACCAACCGGTCCAATGTCCGCACTTCGGCTTCGAGTTCGTCGGCAGTGGCGGCCGCCGTTGCGGCGTCGACGGTCAGATTCTCCAACTCGGCAAGCTCAACCTCGTCGAAGTCATCGAAGTCGAAGTCCTCAAGATCGGCAATGCGGACGCCCTTGGGAAGCTCAGGCACCGGGATTGGTGCCCCGGTGGCAGCGAGCTGTCGAAGCTCCGCTGCTTGGTTGGCGAGCCGATCGCGCCGTCGCAGCAGCGAGTGGTAGATGGCTGCCGGCGAGGACGCGAGCCGGCGCTGCAGGCCTGCGAGCGCAAAGCCGACGATCACACCGCGCTGAGCGTCACCTTCGGCCGTCATGCGCGCGGCCCGGTTCATCTCCTCACGGACGTAGGAAGTGACCGCCTCGTACAGCTCGTTCTCCGGCCCAGACAACTCGAATTGCAGGCTCTGGGCGTATCGCTTCGGAAAGAGCGGCTTGCCCTCGAAGGTCCGCAGGTTCTCCTTCACCAGCCGGCGCATCACGTCGCTGACGTCGGGCACCTCGCTGGGTCCCCCACTGCCGTTCGTGGCCCGCAGGCGTCCCTCGAACCTCTCGGGATCGATCAGCGTCATGAACGCGAGGAAGTCCTCGTTCTTGCCGTTGTGGGGTGTAGCGGTGAGCAGCAAGAAGTGACGTGTGCACTCGCGGAGCACCTCGCCGACCTCGAAGCGTTTGGTGCGGCGCAGTTCATCGCCGTAGCGGTGCGCGGACATCTTGTGGGCCTCATCGACGATGACGAGGTCCCATTCGGACGCCTGCAAGCGATCCTTCAACTCGTCGGAACGGGCCACTTGGTCGACGCGGGCGATGAGCAGGTTGCGCTCGACGAATGGGTTGCCGGTGCGGGATGCTTCGACGCTCTCACGAGACATCAGATCAAAGCTCAGGCCGAACTTGTCCCACAACTCGTCTTGCCACTGTTCGACCAAGCTGCCCGGCGCCACGATGAGACACCGGGTCACGTCACCACGCAGCATCAGCTCGCGGATGAGCAGCCCCGACATGATCGTCTTGCCCGCACCTGGATCGTCGGCCAGCAGGAACCGCAGCGGTTTGAGGGTGAGCAAGCGGTTGTAAACGGCGTCGATCTGATGCGGGTACGGGTCGATATTCGAGGTATCCACCGCTGCGAATGGATCGGCAAGGTGGGCCATCTGCATGCGGCGGGCTTCTGAGGCCAGCTTGAACATGGCGCCTTCCGCGTCGAAGGACCAGTGGCTCTCTGCGGCCTCGCTGATGTCAGCCAGATCGGCCGCAGTGACAAGCCGTTCCCCGAGAAGGCCCTCCGCCGTGCGGTAGGTCAGCGTGGCTGACGCAGGCCCGTGCACCTGAGCAGCGACGACAGTGACGTCGCTGCCCGCAACGACGCCCGACAACCTCATCCCAGCGGCGATGTCACTGAGTTCCATCTCGGGGCTGTTCGGGACGGTCAGTGACTAGGCGATGGCGGTGGAGGCCTGCAACGCGTCGACCCTGGTGACAATTGCCCGAAGGTCGATGCGCATTTCGTCGATGCGGCGGTCTATGCCGTCAACGCGCTTGTTGAGACCCTCGAACCGATGGTCGACGGCATCGAAGCGAGCATCCTTGCGGCCGTTCTGGTTGTTGAACCGATGGTCGACGGCATCGAAACGGGCATCCAAGGCATCGAAGCGAGCAGCCATACGGTCCTTCTGGTCGTCGAAGCGCTGATCCATCGCATCGAACCGGACGTTGATGAGATCGACGATCGCATCCATGCGGTCGTTCTGGTCGTCGAAGCGGTCGTTGATGCCCCCGAAGCCCCACTTGATCAGCGCCCACACAGCGCCAGCGAACGCAATAGCGGTGGCGGCGAACACCGTCAACATCGGCGTCACACTCGACCAATCCATGCCTCGACGTTACGCGAAGTCGAGCGCACCGCAGATGCATCATTCGCAGTTCGCTGTTCAGGCCCAGGGACGGTGTCGATGGCGATGTGCGCGCGACAACAGCGGCGGGTGCTGTCGCGGTAGCGTGCGGCGCTATGGCGAGCGGCGCTGGTTCGGAACAGGGAACGCTGGCGGTCACGGGCGATCCGGCGGCCGATCAGCTAGTGCTGGACGACCCGTTCTCGCTGCTGCTGGCGATGATGCTCGACCAGCAGATCCCCATGGAGTGGGCGTTCAAGGGCCCTGCCCGATTGGCTGAGCGCCTTGGCGATCGCTACTCGGTCACCGCCATTGCCGCCATGGAACCTGACGAGCTCGAAGCTGCATTCAAGGAAAAACCGGCGATCCACCGGTTCCCGGGTTCGATGGCGCGGCGATGCGGCGAGCTGGCTCGTCACGTCGTCGAGCACTACGACGCCGACGCGGGTGCCATATGGGCCGACGTGCGAAGCGGCAAGGCACTGTTCGACCGGCTGCGGGCCCTTCCCGGCTACGGCGACGAGAAGGCCAAGATCTTCGTCGCCATCCTGGCCAAGCGGTTCGGGGTTGTCCCCCGCGGGTGGAAGGCCGTGGCCGGTCCATTCGCCGACCAGCACCCGCGCTCGGTCGCCGATATCGACGGACCTGACGCCCTCGCCGAGGTCCGCGTCTGGAAGAAGAACCAGAAAGCCGCCGGCAAGTCCAAGCAGGACTGACCGCCACCGACATCGCCCAGCCGGCAGTGCGTCGCGCACAACGCTGACTCCCCCGGCCGACTCCCCCGGCTGCGGTGTTCACCGCCACGGCCCGCCGGTGCGTCACATGACAGCTGTTGCGCGTGCGTGTCGTTCAGTCGTCGCACGTTGCGTTCCCGTGACAGGGCTATTGCTCATCTGAAATTCGCGGAACGCAGCTCCCCGCGCATGCGTCGAGGCATCAAGTCGCACCACCCGCAGCAGCGCTGCAGGCCGGATGCGACGGAAGCCAACCAACGCAAAGGGGACTGACGTGATGAAGAGCTGCAATCCACAACATCGCCGGCAGGGGGCCGGCACCACAGCGTGGCGGATCGTCGCTGCGCTGCTGGCACTGTGCCTGGTGGTGGCATCGTGCACATCGGCCGACGACGCCTCCGTCGACGGCGCAGGCACGGCCGACTCCGACGCCATCACGCAGTCGACCGCGGCTGCCTCGGACGGCCGGGCACAGCCGGCCACGACCGAATCCTCCAACGACATGGCCGACGAAGAGCAAACCGGGGCGCTCGGCGGTGCCGCTGCGGAGGAGGCCATCGAGGCCGCTTTCGCCGACGAAGCAGATGAGGAGATGTCAGACGACGGTGGCTTGAGCGAGGAATCCATCTCGAGCCGATCTTCGGGCGGCGCCCACGAGCAAACCGAAGCTGCCGTCTCGGAGCACTCTGGGGAACCAGAGATCGAGCCCTACGAGCCGACGCAACGGCGGCGCACCGAGCCCGACAAGTTCGTCGACTACGGCGTCAATCCGTTCGTCGACACCGACGACGATCCGTTCTCGACCTTCGCGCTCGATGTCGACACCGCCTCGTACACCATTGCCCGCAACTTCCTCGACGGCGGCCAGCTGCCGCCCTTCGAGGCCGTGCGGGTCGAGGAATTCGTCAACTACTTCAACGGCGGCTACGACGACGAGATCGACGAGTTCACCATCACCGTGGACGCTGCCCCGTCGCCGTTCGCCGACAGCGGCGACCTGCTGTTGCGGGTGGGCGTGCAGGCGCCGCACGTGGTGTCCGACGCCGTGCGGCCCGACAGCATCATCGTGGTCCTGGACAGCTCAGGCTCGATGAACCAAGAGATCGGCACCGGCAACGACAGGACCCGCCGCATCGAACTGGTCTATGACGCCGTCGACCTGCTGCTGGAAGGCCTGGAGCCCGAAACCCGGGTGGGCGTGGTGGCCTACGCCGACTGGGCACGCACCGTCAGCCGGCCGGCCGCTGTCGGCCGGAACCACGACGACCTGATCCGTCGCATCGAGCGAGACGTGCGACCCAGCGGGAGCACCAACGTGGCCGACGGCCTCGTCGCTGGCTACCGCATGGCCGAGAGCGAGGCAGACTCCGGGCGCGATGTGCTGGTGCTGTTGTTCTCCGACGGCGTCGCCAACGTCGGCGCCACCGAGACCGACCGGATCCTGCGCCAGCTCGGCGAGCGCGCCGACATCGGCCTGTCCACCATCGGCGTCGGCCTCGGCCCCTTCAACGACGAGCTGATGGAGCAGCTCGCCAACCGGGCCGACGGCTCGTACCACTACATCGACGACCATGACGAAGCGTGGCGGCTGCTCGGCGACGACGTGACCTCGTTCGTCTCGGTTGCCGCCCGTGACGCCAAGGTGCAGGTCATCTTCAACCCGGACACGGTGGCCGCCTACCGGCTGCTTGGCTTCGAGAACCGCGACGTGGCCGACCGCGACTTCCGCAACGATGCCGTCGACGCCGGCGAGGTCGCCATCTCCCAGAGCGCCACGGCGCTGTATGAGCTGACGCTGGTCGACCCCGACAGCCGGAGCCGTCGCAGCAGCGAGACGCTCGCCAAGGTCACGCTGCGGTATCAGCGACCGGCCAGCGAGAACATCACCGAGGTGTCCGAGACGATCCGCGGCAGCGATGCGCATCGCAGCTTCGACAACGCGGATCGACACTTCCGGCTGGCCGCAGTGGCCGCCGAGTTCGCCGAAGTCCTGCGCCAGAGCTGGTTCGTCGACGACCCGTTGATGCGAACGCTGCGCCACGAAGCAGAAGGCCTGGCCCGAGACTTCCGCGGCGATGCCGACGTGGCCGAACTGGCCCGGCTCATCGCCGCTGCACAGCGCCTGGGTTAGGCCAAGCCAAGTCGGCCGGTCGAAACGTCCGGCCCGGCTTCGGCGGTGGCTTCAGGGTTGTCGAGATATCCAGCCATGACGTTGTGCCCGCGCACCAACATCTCGCCGGGCTGCCCGATTGGCAGGTCCCGTCCCTCGTCGTCGGCGATGCGCAGCTCGACGCCCGATGCCACCAGCGCTGCGGCGCACTCGTCGGAGAGTCCCTTGATGTCTGCGAAGCTCAGCGACACCTCGCCGTCGCGGATCGCCTCGGCGTCGCCGAACAGCCGCGCCGCCCGGTCGACGAGGTCGGGGTAGTTATCGGGTATCGCCTCAGACATCACGTCAGACATGGCGGACAGTCTCGCGGTTGGAGCAAACCATTTCCCTGCCCGCGCAGGCGAGACTGCCACCGTGAAGACATTGGCATTCCGAGGGACCGGTGACGGCGGCGCAGCGCGGCCACGGTGCCGATGCAGTGACGGCAATTCGACGACGACGGCTCAGTTGGCGGCAGCCGCAGTGAGGGCGGCCCGATGATCGTCTGCTGCGGCGAAGCGCTGGTCGATGTCCTCGACGGCGACGAGGCCCGTTCGGTGCCGGGGGGCGGGCCCATGAACGCGGCTGTCGCTGCTGCGCGGCTCGGCGCGCCGGTCGCCTTCGTCGGACGGGTGTCCACCGACGCGGCGGGCGACCTCATCTGGCGACACCTGCAGCGCAGCGGTGTCGAGCTACGCGCCTGCGAGCGAGGAGATGAGCCGACAGCGAAGGCAATCATTCAGCTCTCGCCCCGTCCGTCGTTCCGTTTCGAAGGTGACAACACCGCCGACACTGCGCTCGGAGCGGTCGACTCGGCTGCGCTCGGCGACGGCCCGCACATCCTGCACGGCGGCACCCTGGGCATGTTCCGCGGGCGAACCGCCGAAGTGCTGGCCGGGCTGGCCGCGCGTCACGACGGCCTCGTCTCGCTCGACCCCAATGTTCGGCCGGCGATCATCGATGACCGGGATCGGTGGGACCACTTCCACCAGCGCTGGCTGAGCGCCTGCGACCTCTACCGAGCGTCCGATGAGGACCTGGCGTGGATCTGGCCCCGTCGCGAGGCTGGCGATTGCGCTGCAGAGTTGCTCGCCGGGCGGATCACGACCGTGATGGTCACCCGCGGCGGCCAGGGAGTCACCGTGTACACGGACGAGGGCGAGCTGGAGGTGGCAGCCTCATCGATCGACGCCATCAACACAGCCGACACCGTCGGCGCCGGCGACTCATTCGTCGGCTCGGTGCTGGCGTCGCTGTGGGACCGGCTCGGCGGCGACCGTTCAGCGCTCGTTTCGCTCAGCCTCGTCGATTGGCGTGGGATCGCAGAGCGCGCTGCGGTCGCCGCGGCGATCACATGCTCGCGGCCCGGTGCCGATCCGCCGTTCGCCCACGAACTGGAGACGAACGTCGAGCAACCCGCGACCGGCGGCCGGTGACCGGAGATGCCCCACCGGCAGCAGCGATGCGAGCCGCTCTCGGGCTCAGGCGACCGGGTACTGAGGCCTTGCAATCGGCGCCCAGATGCGAGCCGCAGCCGTGCCGGCCGCTGTGGGACTCAGCTGATCTGCGCCAGCGCCTCGCTGTGGATGAAGTGAAAGTACCCGTCGGGATCGTCGGCCCACGCTCGCCAACCGGCGGCGATCTGTTCCATCTCGTCGGCCGACGCGTAGCCGTACTCGACGGCCTGGCGGGCGAAGCTGGTGTTCAGGCACCGATCCGCCCACGAGTAGCCCCAGTTGCGACGTGTCTCGGGCGTCCAGAACTGCCACACCGACGCCGACATCGCCACATCGGGCAGCCCGGCCGCACGGAACCACGAGAACAGGTGGCGGCCGGCGTCGGGCTCCGCGTCGTTGTGGCGGCACACCTGCCGGTACACCTCGCGCCACCGGGTGATCTCGGTGCTGGACGGGTAGCCCCGCATCGTCGAGTAGTCCGAGTCGCGCACCGCCACCCAGCCGCCGGGGCGCACCACCCGGGCCATCTCGGCGATCGCCAACACCGGATCCGACAGGTGCTGGCAGACCTGATGCGCATAGGCAACGTCGAACGTGGCGTCGCCATAGGGCAGCTCGTACACCGATTCGTTGGCCAGCGTCACGTTGTCGACTTCGGCTTCGGCAACCGTGGCAGCCGCAGTCTCCAAGATCTCGTCGGTGACTTCGATGCCGGTGACGTGGCCGCGCTCGGCCCAGCGGGCGAGGCCGACGGTGATCGAGGCCGGGCCGCAGCCGACGTCGAGGATGCGGGCATCGGGCCCGACCACGTGACGGGCGAACGCCGCGCAGTCCTCAGCGGTGCGCCTCGCATGCTGGGCGACCACCGCCGGCTGATGGCCGTGGGTGTACACGTCGCCGCCGGTCACGGCGGCAGCGTACGGCACAGGGCCGCCGGTCACCGCAGCAGCGTGACGAGCACGCCGAACCGGTCCGGTGTCACAACGCGTCACTAGCCTCGCCGCCCATGGCTGGATCGATCCTGGGCAACGAAGTCCGACGAACCGAAGACCCTGAGCTGCTGACGGTCGGCGGCCGATATGTCTACGACCACACCGCCGAGGGCATGTGCCACGCGGTGTTCGTCCGATCCCCCATCGCCCATGCGCGCCTCGGCGCTATCGACACCAGCGAAGCACAGCAGGCGCCGGGCGTGATCGAGGTGGCCACCGCTGGCGAGCTCGGCGTCGCCCCGCACCACGGCTTCGTCAAGGTGTCAGACGAATTTGCTCGCCCACCGCTGGCAACCGGCAAGGTCCGCTTCGTGGGCGAAGCAGTCGCCGTGGTTGTGGCCGAAACCTTGGCTCAGGCAGTCGACGCTGCCGAGCTTGTCGGGGTCGACTACGACCCGCTGCCCGCAGCTCCCGACGCCGAGACGGCGCTCGCCCCCGGGGCGGCGGCACTCTTCGACGAGCGGCCCAACAACGTCGCAACCGAGATCACCGACCCGCCTGGCATCGACCCGCTCGACGGCGCGACCCACATCGTGCGAGGCCGCTATGTCAACCAGAAGATCGCCGCGGTGCCGCTCGAGCCCAATTCGTGCGCCGCCATACCCGGCGACGACAGCCGCATGACGGTGTATTGCGCGACGCAGATGCCACACCTCATGAAGATGCAGCTCGCGGCGGCGCTCGGCTGGGATGCGCCGCGGCTTCGTGTGATCGCACCTCATGTCGGCGGGGGTTTCGGCGCCAAAGCCGGCCTGTACCACGAGCACACGGTGGTGGCGGCCCTGGCCGACCGTCTGGGCCGCCCGGTCACGTGGACGCCCGGGCGAAGCGAGGACATGACCACGCTGGCGCACAGCCGCGCCCAGGTGCAGTACGCGGAACTGGGCGTGCGCGATGACGGCACCTTCACCGGACTTCGGGTGCGCCTCGTGGGCGACACCGGTGCCTATCCGAACATCGGCACAATGCTGCCGGCGGGCACCAAGCGGATGTCCAACGGCACCTACGCATTTCCCGCAATCCGGTTCGATGTCGCCACTGCGGTCACCAACACGACGCCGACCGGGGCATACCGCGGTGCCGGGCGGCCCGAGGCGGCTGCCCTGCTCGAACGGCTCGTCGACCAAGCGGCCATCGAGACCGGCATCGATCCCATCGAGATCCGCCTGCGCAATTTCATCTCCCCCGATGCCTTCCCCTTCGACACGCTCACCGGCGTGACCTACGACAGCGGCGACTACGCCTTGCCGCTGCAGCGAGCGGTCGAGCTGGCGGGCTACGACGAGCTGCGGGCCACGCAGCGTGCGCGGCGTGAGCGCGGCGATGTGCGCCAGCTCGGCATCGGCGTCGCCAGCTTCGTGGAGATCACCGCCGGCGGTCTGACCAGCGAGTTCGCCGCGGTGCGCATCGAGCCAGACGGCGGCGCCACCATCCGTGTCGGCACGAGTGCTCACGGCCAGGGCCATCACACGACCTTCGCCCAGATCGTGTCGGCCCGCACCGGCATCGATGTCGAGCGGATCGGGTTCATCCAATCCGACACCGATCTGGTGCCCCGAGGTGGCGGCACGGGCGGCTCACGGTCGGTGCAGGTCGGCGGCTCGGCCGTCGCCACCGCCACGGACGTGCTCATCGGCAGGGCGCAGCGGCTCGCAGCGCACCTGCTCGAAGCCAGCGCAGACGACATCGTGCTCGACGCCAAGGTGGGCACTTTCAGCGTGGCCGGTGTGCCGGCTCGATCCGTCGACTGGGTGCAGTTGGCCGGCGCGGTCGACGGGGCACCGGCGGGTCTGCTCGGCGACCCGACCGAGGCGGAGGTCAACGCGTCCAAGCGCGGCGAGCCCGTCGACCCAGGGCTTGCTGCGCAGCTCGACTTCGACCAGGGCGAGGCCAGCTTTCCCTTCGGCGCGCACGTCGCTGTGGTGGAGGTCGACACCGACACGGGCGAAGTCCACTACCTGCGGCACATCGCGGTCGACGATGCCGGCACGGTGATCAACCCGCTGCTGCTCGCTGGTCAGCAGCACGGCGGCATCGCGCAGGGGGCGGCGCAGACCTTGTACGAGGAGGTGCTCTTCGATGACGACGGCAACCCCCAGACCGGCACGCTGATGACGTACCTATTCCCGTCGGCCGCGGAGTTCCCCCAATTCGAGGTCCACAGCACACAGACGCCTTCGCCGCTCAACCCGCTGGGCGCCAAGGGCATCGGCGAGGCCAGCACCATCGGCTCGACGCCGGCGCTGCAGAACGCTGTCATCGATGCAGTAGCCCACCTCGGGGTCCGGCACATCGACATGCCCATGAGCCCGCAACGGGTGTGGGAGGCGATCGCGGCGGCGCGAGCAGGCAGCCCAGCCGATCCGTGGCGGGAGCCGCCTGAGGTCTTCGCCGCGATGGACTGACCGGTCAGGCCGCTGTGAGACAATTTGGCCAGTGACCGAGCGGGGATTTGCCCAGCCGCCCACCCCGGATTGCCCCACACCGGATTACTACGAGTATCCGTGGGCGGCGCTCTCATCGGCATGTCTCAGCGCGCATGGCACAGCGGATCTGGTGTGGCCTGACGGGACCACGCTCGAATGCCACCCGAGATGGCTGCGCGAGAACGCTCCCGGACCCGGCGGCATCAATCTGGCGACCCGGGAGTGCGAGCTGGATCCGGCGCATCTGCCCCCCGACCTGACGCTGGGGCGGATCTGTGTGGCCGACGGGGCGCTCGATGTGACCTTCGAGCCGGAGCATCGCGACGCCACGTTTCATCCGGGCTGGCTGCGCCATGTCGCAGACGACATGCATCAGCCGTTTGCCGTCATTCCTGCACCGGAACCGTGGACCGCAGCGTCGCACCCAGAGCCGGTCACCTACGACGGCCCCGCAACGCTGTGCGACGACGACTCATTGGAGACTGCGCTGTACGGCCTGGCTCGCTGCGGCCTCATCCGGCTGTCCGCCTGCGGCACCGATCCCGGCACGGTTGCTCGGCTCGCTGAGCGCATCGGCGCGATGCGCGACTCCAATTTCGGCCTCACCTGGCATGTCGACGTCGACATCACGCCCACCACAGTCGCCAATACCGGGCTGCGTCTCGCGCCCCATACCGACCTGCCGACCCGGGAGGTGCCGCCAGGGCTGCAGCTGCTCCACTGCGTGGAGAACACTGTCGAGGGCGGCTGGTCGACCATGGCGGACGGGCTGGCGATCGCCGACCATCTGCGCGACTGCGAACCAGGCGCATTCGAGGCGCTCACCACGCTGGAGTGGATCTTCTTCAACCGTTCGCCCGACTACGACCACCGCTGGCGAGGCCCGATCATCGACACGGGTGACGGCCGCATTCCCTACACCTACCGGGCGTTCCACCCGGTGCGGGCCTTTCCCGCGATGGCTGGCGCCGACGTCGAGCGTGCTTACGCCGCGCTGCGTCTGTTGAGCGCAACGGCTAGCTCGGACCGGTTCCAGATGCGCTACCCGTTCCGGCCCGGAGACATCGTCGTGTTCGACAACCGGCGAGTGCTCCACGGGCGAGAAGCATTCGAGCCGCGTCCGGGTACGCGCCGGCGGCTGATCGGCACCTACATCGACACCGACGAGTTCTATTCGCGGCTGCGCGTGCTGCTGCGCCGCGCTGTCGCATCGCGCACCGGACAAGCCGGTGCTGTCGCATCACGCACCGGACAAGCCGGTGCTGTCGCATCGCGCACCGGTCAAGCCGGTGCCGGCAAGGAGATCCCCGCACATGGCTGACGTCTTCATCACCTGCGCTGTCACCGGCGCCGGCGACACGGTCGGCAAGTCCGACAAGGTGCCCTACACCCCCGCCGACATCGCTCAGAGCGTGATCGACGCCGCCGCGGCGGGCGCTGCGATCTGCCACGTGCACGTGCGCGACCCCATCACCGGCGACGCAGGCCGCGACGTCGACTGCTACCGAGAGGTGGTGGAGCGGGTGCGGGCATCGAGCACCGACGTGGTGCTGAACCTCACCGCCGGCATGGGCGGCGACTTCGTGATCGGCTCGGTTGAGCAGCCGCTGCCGCCCGATCCACTCAAGTCCGACATGGCTGGCGCCACCGAGCGCCTGGCGCACGTTCGAGAACTGCTGCCCGAGATCTGCACGCTCGACTGCGGCACGATGAACTTCGGCGAGGGCAACTACGTGGCCACCAACACCCACGACACGCTCATGGAGATGGCCCGCCAGATCCAAGCGCTCGGCGTGCGGCCCGAGATCGAGGCATTCGACACAGGACAGCTCTGGGAGGCGCGTTCGCTGGTCGAGGCTGGTGTCATCGAAGCCCCGGTCATGGTGCAGCTGTGCATGGGCATCCGCTGGGGCGCCCCACCCGACCTGAACACGTTCATGGCGATGGTGAACAACGTGCCCAACGACTGGACATTCTCGGCGTTCGCACTCGGTCGCGATCAGCTGCCATATGTGGCACTGGCGGCGGTCGCTGGCGGCAATGCTCGGGTCGGCCTCGAAGACAACCTGTATCTCGAACGCGGCCGGCTCGCCAGCAATGCCGATCTGACGGCGCGGGCGAAACAGATCCTCGAAGCGATGAACTACCGGGTCATCGGCCCCGCCGAAGTCCGCGACAAGCTCGAGCTCAAGCGGCGGTGACCGACCGTTCTCCCGCCGACCCTGGCGCGACAGCCGACTTCGAGCTGCCAACCCATGTCGGCGTGGTGGGAGCCGGCGTCATCGGTGCAGCATGGGCGGCGCGCTGGGCGCTCTGCGGGGTGGACGTGACTGTGGCCGATCCCTCACCGGATACAGAGCAGCGAGTCGACGAGACACTGGCAGCGGCCAGGAGCGCCTGGCATCGCCTCGGCTTGCTGCCTCACGGACGAGCTGCAGATGACGAGCCATCTGGCGAGGAGGGAACGGCCGGCTTCGCCGAACCAGCGGCCGGCGAAGGCACCGTCGTCGTGGCCGGGCCAGCGGCAGGCTGCGCTGCTGCAGTGAGTGGCGCAGAATTGATCTGCGAGTGCGTGCCCGAGCGACTGGAGCTCAAGCGGGAGGTATACGCAGCGATCGAGGCGGCCGCTGCTCCAGATGCCGTCATCGCTTCTTCCACATCTGGCTTCGTTCCGAGCGATCTGCAGGCCGGGATGGTCTACCCCGAACGGCTCGTTGTCGGCCACCCCTTCAACCCGGTGTACCTGCTGCCGCTCGTGGAAGTCGTCGCCGGCAGCCAAACCTCTGAGCGTGCAGTTGAAGAATCGATGCGCTGGCTCCGCGCGGCGGGGATGTCGCCTGTGCGGATCGGCACGGAGATCGAAGGCTTCGTGGCCGACCGGCTGCTCGAAGCCCTGTGGCGCGAGGCGCTGTGGCTGGTTCACGACGGCGTGGCGACCACCGGCGAGATCGATGAGGTGATGCGTCTCGGATTCGGTCTGCGCTGGGCACAGATGGGCGTCTTCCAGACCTATGCCACCGCAGGGGGCGAGGGGGGTTTGGGGCGTTTCATCGAGCACTTCGCCCCAGCGCTGCAGCTTCCGTGGACCAAGCTCACCGATGTGCCCGAATTGACGCCGGAATTCACCGCGGCGCTGATCGCACAGGTCGACGGGCAGTCCGCAGGTCAGTCGGTCGCGGAACTCTGCGCAGCTCGCGACCGCAATCTGGTCGATCTGCTGCTGGCGTTGGAGGGCAACGACTGGGGCGCAGGCCGCAGCGTCGCTGCGTTGCGCGACCGTCTCGCCTCACCCGGGTAGCGACTCGCTCCGAGCGCTATTCCTCAATCAGCACCGCGTATTCGGGACAGTTCGCAGCAGCCAGGCGAGCCTTGTCTTCCATGCCCGCAGGCACCTCGCCATCGCCAGCCGCCGTGGCGTAGCCGTAGTCGTCCACATCGAACAGCTCCGGCGCCAACGAGTAGCAGCGGTTGTGCCCCTGGCACTTGTCGGCATCCACACTGATGCGCACGTGCATTTCCTCCTGCGACCCATCGGGGCCATCCGTCGTCTGGATCGGATGCACCGATCCGGCAATACCGAAGTTAGCGGCCCGCTGGGCCCGCCTCCACTGCGCCTGTCCCGCTAGCCCCTTCCTCCCGGGGCCGTCCCCGCAAGACCCGTTTCGCGAGTCGATGATGTGCGCTGCGGCTTTGCCAGCAGCGGCACCGGGATTCGGGCAGCACGTGAACGGGTCCCCTACCCTTGCGGTGTCCGCGCCACCTGACCCCGAGGAGACGCCATGTCTGACGCCCAAGACCGACTCGCCGCACTTCGCGCCAAGCGCACCGGCGGAGCTGTCGCAGATGCAAAGACCACCGGTGCCCCCGAAGATCCCACCAAGGTCTGGCACAAGACCGCGTGCGTGCTTTGCTCGAACAATTGCGGCATCGAGGTGCGTCTCGACGGCCGGAAAATCACGCGTGTGCGAGGAGACAAGGAGCACCCGGCCTCCAAGGGCTACACCTGCGAGAAGGCTTTGCGGATCGACTACTACCAGAACGGGCGCGACCGCCTCACGACGCCCTTGCGTCGACGGGACGACGGCACCTTCGAAGAGGTCAGCTGGGACGTTGCGATCGCGGAGGTCGCCGAGCGCCTGACCGGCATCCGAGACGCCGTCGGCGGCGACAAGATCCTCTACTACGGCGGCGGCGGGCAGGGCAACCACTTCCCCGGCGCGTACGCCCGCGGGGTGCTGCAAACGCTGGGCGTGAAGTACCGCTCGAACGCACTGGCTCAAGAGAAGACCGGCATGTACTGGGCCCAGGGCAAGATGTTCGGCAAGCAGAGCATCGGTGCGATGGGCGACTTCGAGCACACCGACTGCGCGGTGTTCATCGGCAAGAATCCCTGGCAGAGCCACGGTTTCCCCGAGTCGCGCAACGAGCTGAACAAGATCCGCAACGACGACGACCGCAAGCTCGTCGTGATGGATCCACGGGTGTCCGAGACTGCCGCCATGGCCGATCATCACCTGCGCGTTCGCCCAGGCACCGATGCGTGGGCCCTGGCAGCGCTGCTGGCGATCATGGTCGACGAGGGCCTCACCGACGAGAAGTTCCTGACCGAGCAGTGCGTCGGCTGGGATGAGCTGCGTGACCTGATCTCGGGTGCGGACATCGCCGACTGCGCCCGCAAGTGCGGCATCGACGAGGCCGAACTGCGTGCCGCTGCCCGAACGATGGGCACTGCGAAGTCGCTATCCACCGAGGAAGACCTCGGCATCGAGATGGCACCGCATTCGACGCTGAACAGCTGGCTGCAGCGCCTGCTGTACCTGGTGACCGGCAACTTCGCCAAGCCAGGCGGCATGAACCTGCCGTTGCGCCTCGCACCCATCTGTGGCCACTCGGGTGAGGGCGAAACCGACCCCGTCACCGGCAGCGCCATGCTGTCGGGCCTCTTGGCGTGCGCCGCTATTCCCGACTGCATCGACACCGACCACCCAAACCGCTTCCGGGGAATGATCGTGGAGTCAGCCAACCCGCTGCACACGCTGCCCGACTCGAAGCGGTTCCGCGAGGCCTTCGCCAAGCTCGAATGCCTGGTAGTCATCGACGTGGCGATGACCGAGACCGCTCGGGCCGCCGACTACGTGCTGCCGGCTGCCTCGCAATACGAGAAGCCGGAGGCAACGTTCTTCGCCGGCGAGATGCCGTCCAACTACTTCCAGGTGCGGCACCCGATCCTGGAGCCGCTGGGCGACTCGCTGCCCGAGGCCGAGATCCACAGCCGGCTGGTGGCTGCGATGGGCGGACGGCCCGACGGCACAGACGGCCTGGCCGATGCGGCCCAGCAGGGGCGCGAGGCATTCATTGAGGCGCTGGGAGAGGCGTCGAGCACCAATCCCGACGTGGGAGCCAAGCTGCCCGTTGTTCTGTACGACGCGCTCGGGCCGACGCTGGGGAACATGGCGCCCGCGGCGATCATGTTCGGCTCCTCCATGCAGGCGTCCATGCGATTCCCCGACGAGGTCCGCGCCGCCGGCATCGACGGCGACGGTTTAGAGCTCGCCAACAACCTGTTCGACAAGCTCGTGAATTCACCGTCGGGAATGATCTTCAGCGTCAGCGAGTACTCCCAGACGTGGGACCGCATCGCGCACCCCGACGGCAAGATCCACGTCCACATTGAGGAGCTGGCTGACGAATTCCGTTCGCTGAACGACGAGGAGCCTGCCGCCGGGCACGATCGCTTCCCATTCGTCCTGTCGGCGGGCGAGCGTCGGTCGTCGAACGCCAATGACGTGATACGCGACCCCGAGTGGCGCAAGAAGGACAAGGCCGGCTCGCTGCGAATCAATCCCGACGACGCGACCACACTGGGCGTGGTGGACGGCGATCGTGTCCGGATCGTGTCCAAGCGGGGCGAGGCCGAGGCGCCAGCCGAGGTCACCGACACGGTCATGTCCGGCCACGTCACGCTCCCCCACGGGTTCGGCACCGAGTACCCCGACGAAGCCGGCGAGCACAAGATTCACGGCGTGGCCGTCAACGAGCTCACCGACATCGAAGACCGCGACTGGCTGGCGCTCACCCCGCACCACAAGCACGTCCGAGTCGCCCTGGAGCCCGTCGCCGGCTGAGGCCGCCGGTGACGGTTCAGCGGTCGGGCAGCGCCGACGGCACCGCCTGAGCACTCGCCGTACCGATCGCGTCGTGGTGGTCGCGTACTTGGGCGGGGCGGTGGGCTCGCACGTAGTCGGGATTCTGAGAGAGCGCCAGGTCGAGCAGCTCGAGTCGGTCGGCGGTCTGCAGCCAGGGCACAGGCACATACAGGGGCAGGTCGAAGCGGCGCAACTGACCTAGGCCGCTGTAGATGGCCCGCTTGATATCCCGCTCAGTCGGGCCAGTCCATGTAGCGGTGGCCGAAGCCGACGCCGCAGTTGCGCAGCAGCTGCTGTGATGGCGCCACGTGGCGCTGGCGCTAGCAGACTCTTGAAGAAGCCGGTTGTCGGGTGGTCGTCGAATGCCAACCCGCAGGTCGGGGATGTGTGGCGCCGGCCCAACCTGCGTGTTTCGGCACCCCGATAGTAGTGCTGCGCGTCTGTTGGCACGGCATGCGGAATAGAGCCAACGGCGGGTTCATCCCAGGATCGGCCGCACGTCCGCGTCCCGAGCCAGACCGGCTTCGGCTGCCATGTCTTGCATCATGATCAGCTTTCGCTTTCCATTGACACTTGTCATCACATACCACTCGTCGCTTTGAGGCAACCGCGTATACCAAGCCCCACGCTTAGGATCCGCAAGGAGCGGGTGGCCCAGCCGAATCGCTCTCGGCAACGTTCGTCCCTTGCCCGAGTTCGCCCAGCGCTCAAGAAACGTGGGATTGATGCTGGCGAGCGTGTCTGCGAGCAGCGCAACCACCGCTGCCGCGTTCCTTGCGGCGTATCGCTCACCACGAAGCGTAAAGCCTCTGAGCTTGTCGTTCTTGGGCGGTCGCTCGGAGAACCCCACCGGCTGGGGCTGAGCGACATCTCCGCCTACCGCAGGCTCGGCGACCGACGGCGGAATGGCGGCTCCGTAGCCTTGTAGACCGCGCAGGAAGCGTTCGGCGTCGGGAAGCGCGGGCCTGGCGCCAATGCGTTGCTCGACTCGCTCGATCAGAAGATCACGCAGAATGTCGTCGGGTTCCTGCAGCAGTTCCGCCCAAGCAGCCTCAAGGCCGCTCTTGCCGATCTCGCGATCCTTGACCTGCTTGAGGCGTGCTTTGGCTGCATCATCGTTCTTGCCCGACCACACCGCGTCTCGTGCGACGAACTCACGAAGATCACGAGCCACCAGACCGAGATCGTCGGATTCGATCAGCCCAAGATGGGCGAACCGGCGTTCGGTTGGCTTGCCTGCAGCCATGCTCAGATACAGGTCCCAGGTGTCCCCATCGGTGAGGACCAAGATCGGCACCCCTTGATTCGCCGCATAGCCAAACAGCTGATCCTCGGCCTTTGGGTTGAGGTTGCCCGGCCTCTTGGCTTCGATGAAGACCAGCGGGGTGCCGAGTGAGCCAAGAAGTGCCTCGTCGACGCGGCCGTCGTCGACTGGGTACTCCACCTGCCATTGCCCAGGGTCGGCATCGTCCCAGCCCAGCTCACGCAAAATCGGCCGAATGACGGCGGCTTGCACACCCGCTTCGTTCTTCACGAGACCAGATTTCAGGTTGTCTCGCGCCTTGGCGAGTGCATCTTCCAACTCGTTAGAACTCACCGCTCGGACCTCTCCACGCGCCGGCGACCCACCGGCTTCGGGAAGCAGCGTAGATCAGGCCCGGCTTGGGCCGGCCAGGTCGAGCCGACCTACTCATGCTGGCGGATGTCAGCGAGCATGAGACTGAGCATCAATCGAGCCAATCGGTGTTGATGCCGAGCGACAGATCGACGAGCAACATGACCATCTGCCCTGCCACCGCTCGATCCTCGGCCCAGTCACTGCGGCACACTGGGAAGCCGCTCTGCTGCATCCGCCGGCCTCGTATCAGCAGCAGATCGGGCGACGATTCGAACTCTCCCCTGTGCGCCATTCGCTGACACCGCGTTGTCCGATGTGGGACTGCTCCCCGGCCAAGAACCAACGGATGTTGCACCTTGATGCTGGCGTGGCCGTTGAGCAGCGTGCGGTCATCCTTGGAGACACCGAAACCGCCCATGCCGTGGCAATCGGACGAGGTTACGCCGTTGGGCGTCGGTGCCTCCCTCGACCCGGCCAACCGGCCGCCGCCAGAAGGGCGTCGTTCCACCTGCGGTCACCGAGGGGGACCGGTGCTACAGCCCATCAGAACCATTCGAGGCACTTAACCAGCGCTTCCACCATGTCCTGCTTGCTTCGACCGCCAGGCTGGACGGACAGACGCTTTGCGAATTGTCGAAGCTCCACCATTCGCATGGTTTCGAGATACGTCTGCACATCGTCGTATTCCTCAGCAGCTCCACGGATCTCGTTGGCGGCAGTCACCCAGCCGTCGTGGGTTCCTTGCGCCCCCAGTACGAAGGCGATGTCGCTACTCGATTCATCTGACTCTGGATCGGACTCCACCTGATATTCGAGTTCCCACCAATCGGTCCACCATTCGACGACCTCGGACATCTCCACCGGCAACAAGTGCTCAAGTTCGTCGTGGGTGTAGCTGGTTCGAGGCCGGTCGTCTGGGAACAATTCGTCGTAGGTGTAGGGCCGCGGTAATGGTGGCGTCGGATCGTCGCCTGATAGCGCCAGTGCGCCCTGTTCGCGAAGAAACTCGGTGAGCTCGGCAGACGGGGGCCGTTGACCGACATCTCGTTCGACCCTGTCGGCCAGGAGCGATCGCAACGTCTTGTGGCCCGCTTCCAGCAATGCTCTCCACGCAACGAGCACATCACGTCGCCTCTCGCTTCGCGCCGTCTCATGCTCCAACCGCGCACGGGCCGCACGCATGGCGTCGCCTTCAAGCACGGCATCCCGGCTAAGAAACGTTCGAAGGTCCGAAGCCGCTTGTTCGACACCGACAGGCCCTGTCAAGGCCAGCCGCAGGAAGCGACGCTCGGCCGGCGGTCCTGACGCCCGGCGGAGGTAGAAATCCCACGTCTCCCCGTCGGTGAGCAGCAAGATCTGTGCCGACGCGTCCCTGGCGTAGCGGAACAACTGTCGCAAGGCCTTGTCGTAGCGGGCCGCGTCCTTCAGATGACCCTGCTTCTTGGCCTCGATGAACACCACGGGGTTGCCGAATTCGTCAAGGAGTGCCTCGTCAACCCTGCCATAGTCGGTTCTGAATTCAGCTCGCAGATGCGAAGAATCAGCGTCATCCCATCCCAAGCTGCGCAGCACGGGGCGAATGACCTTGACCTGCACGTTTGTCTCAAGCACCAAGTTGCCCGGCGACAGCTCCGTGCGCACTTTGGCGAGCCGTTCTTCAAGTTCCACTGAACCTCCCAAGACGCCGACGATCGCCAGTCAGCGGGAGGGATCGTAGATCAGACCCAAGCCGAGACTCACCGGTTCAGCAGTTTTGATGTGACATCCCTGTCGTACGGTTGTTCTATGGCAAGTGGCGGCGCATCGACTGCGGGCGGCAGTGTGACAGCCCCGTATGGATCCGGTGGGGTGCGTGTGGATGCGGTGGATGTTGCCGGGCTGTGCGGGGAGGCCTTGCAGGCTCGGCTGGGTGAGATTGCTCGGGCCGAGTCTGGGCTGGCCGCAATGAAGGCGGACACCTTGGGCGAGATCGCTCGCCGCGACGGTGACGGTGCGGCTGCGCATGCTGCTGCGGACGCTATGTCTATTTCGGGCCGCAAGGCACGCGGCGACGTGCGCGACGCGGTGAGGCTCGGCGAGCTGGACGCGACCCGTGAGGGGCTTTCGGCGGGCTCGGTTCCGGTGGGCCACGCGCACTTGATCGCCCGTGCCGCGGGCGATGCTGCGATCGACGACCGATACTTGGCAGAACGAGCCCAGCACGAGGGCTATGACGAGTTTCGTCGCACCGTTGAGCGCCATGTGGCCGATGTCAACCGGGATGACGGCGCGTCGGTGCTGGAGCGGCAACGCAAGGCGCGCACCGCTAAGATCTTCACCCGCTCCAGCGACGGCATGACGGTGCTCAACCTCGCCATCGACCCGCTCACCGGCGCCCAGCTGGGCACAGTGATCGCCGCCACCGAGCGGCGCCTGTGCCAACACGAAGACCCTGCTGCGCGACGCACACCTGCCCAGCGGATGGCCGACGCAATCACACAGCTCATCTGCGATCGCGACGCCGAACGCCCCGCGGGCGCGTCACTGATCGTGGTGGCCGACTACGACATGGTGAATCACCAGCTCACCCGCGGCCGCCTCGCCGATGGCACCCCGATCCCGATCGGCGAGATCGCCCGCATCGCCGTCGATGCCGAGGTGCTGCCAGCGATCTTCGAAGCCGCCACCGGCGACTTGCGCATGGGCCGCACCCGCCGCACCGCCACCGACCTCCAACGCGCCGCGCTGGCGTTGCGCGACAAGGGCTGCGTGGGCTGCGGCATAGCACCCGAACGCTGCCAGCACCACCACATCGACCACTGGCAGCACGGCGGCCACACCGACTACCAGAACCTCGTCACCGTCTGCCCCGACTGCCACAACGACAAGATCCACCAACAAGGCTTCACCGTCGAATGGGGCACCACATGCAGCCACTACAGGCTCCAACCGCCGGTCGAGCCGCCAAACATCACTAGCGACCCATCCCGAGCACCGCCAATCTGAACGCCCGGGGGCAGATCGCGGATGTCAAGGCGCACGTAACTAGGCCACCTAGATGATTAGTTCCAAGGGTATGAGCGATGATCTGCAATGAAACTGACTGAAAGACTCGGTAAGGCATTCGTGGACGTCTCGTGGCTGGCGTGCGAGCGGACGTTCGCGGCGAATGCAGCGGAGAGCCTCCCAATATCTGAGGCGCACAGGAACATCGATCCCGGCGTCGGCCCACCACCTCTGATGTCTTTTGGCCATTCTCGGCCACATCCAGGGCCGAGTTCCGCCCGCACCCCTTGGAACTAACCGTCTAGGCGCAGCTCGCCGGCAACACAGGCCCCCGGACGCCGAGGCACACGGCACTTGCGGATTGAGCTGGTCCGTGTATGCAAACGATCACGCACGAGTTCGGGAATGGAACTGGGAGCGGCATCGTGAGAGGCACCGTCGCCGGTGAAGATCGCGGAGCCGGCGCTATTGCGGCGAACGACTGGGGTCGCGGCGTGATCCGACGCCGGCTGAAGGGCTCGGTCTGGCCGGGTCACATCGATCGCAGCGGATGAGATCAATCTCAGCGGACTGGAGTGGCGACCGGTCCCGTCGCTTGCCGACGGCTCGCTGGTGACGGCGCGGTCTCAGCTGGCCGAGGTGAGGATGGCGTGCCGCTCGCGTACTTGGGCGGGGCGGTGGGCTCGCACGTAATCGGGTTTCTGGGAGAGCGCCAGGTCGAGCAGCTCGAGTCGGTCGGGGGTCTGCAGCCAGGGCACTGGCACATACAGGGGCAGGTCGAAGCGGCGCAGCTCCCCCAGACCGCTGTAGATGGCCCGCTGATACTCCGCTCGGTCGGGCCAGTCCATGTCGTGGGGGCCGAAACCGACGCCGCAGTCGAGCAGCAGCTGTTGTGTCACCCCCGCCTGGCGCAGGCGTTCGATGTGCTGCGCGAACCATTCGACCATGACCGTGACGGGGTCGCCGCTCACGTCGCGGATGCTGCGGAAGTCGTGGCCCAGCATGAACGGCAGCACCACGGTGACCCCACGCTCTGCGGCGAGCTCGACCATCTCAGATGACTGCAGCGCGTCGCCGGCATTCAGCACCGTGGCGCCCGCATCGAGTGCCTGCCGGGCCACCTGGGGCTTGCGGGTGTCGATCGCCACCTCGGCGCCCAGCGACAGCAGCCCGCGCAGTGGTCCCACGACTCGCTGCCACTCGTCCTCTGTGCCCACCTCGTCGCTGCCGGGCGTGGAACCCTCGCCGCCGAGGTCGAAGTGGTCGGCGCCTTCTGCCAGCAGCTCGGCGCCACGGGTGGCGGCTTCGGCGCAGCCGTGAACCACCGAGAAATCGGCCTTCGAGTCGGGAGAGGCGTTAACCACGCCGAAGATCTCCACGGCCGCAACATAGTCAGCGCCGTCCAGCCCAGACCGGGGAAGTCAAGGGACCGAGCCAGCAGGGGAAACCGCGGCCCGAGCGGCCCGTGAGCCCAATCGCATGAGGAGGGAGAACAAGACGGGGTGCATACGTCGCACCATGTCACTGCCATGTCGAGCGTGAGCCCGATCACATGAGGAGGGAGAACAAGACGGGGAACGGGGCCGGGGACGCGAGGCCGCGCCAGCAGCTCAGCCGCGCCCAGCGCTCAAGCGAGGTCTGGGTGCCGGAGCGCTTCCACCGAGGAACGGATGCTGATTGCGTGGCCGACCTGTGGGGGCAGCGGCAGATGCCGGTGCGCCTCCCAGATCTCGCCGAGGCGCCGGTACGGCTCATCGGCCATGAGGCCCACGCGCCGGGTCGGACCGTCGATGTGCAGTGACATGACCTCGCAGGTGGCCACGAGGTAGTCCTCTCGGGTCTGGGTCATCGTCTGGAACGCGTGAATGCGCTTGCGGTCAAAGCCGAGCATCTGGACCGAGATCACGAACGGCTCATCCGGTCCGATCTCGCGCACGTAGGTGATGTGGTTCTCGGCCGAGAACGTGGTGATGTCACGCACTTCCCGGTGGGCAGTGCCGAGGCCGATGAAGTCCATCCACGGCGCGATGGCGTCGTCGAACGCCACGAGGTAGTAGCCGGCGTTGAGATGGCCGTTGTAGTCGATCCACTGCTCCTGCACTGTTCCCCTGAGCACCTCCACAGGCACCGCCGGCACATGGTCAGTCGCCTGTGGATTCAGCGACGTATCGCTCACACCAATCTCCTTGCTGCGTCACGGGCACGCACGCACGCCGCAAGTGAACCAGCGAAAGCGCTCGGCCGCTGCACAGCACAGCGCGCGGCGTCTCGAGCGGCCAGACCTTCGCGACCACCCCACCAGCCGCGTCGTCTGCGACCAGCTGCACATCGCAGTGCGCGGCATCTGGAGCGGCCAGACCCTCGCAACTGCACCAGCGAGGGCGCTCAGTTGCGGCGGGCTTCGTCCCTCTCCTCGTCCGCCACGTCAACGACGAGATCCGGCGTTTCCAATCCGTTGCGCTGAGCGGCTCCGTCGGCGGGGAGAGGCCAGAACACCTCGGGCGGGGCGCCGCGCAGCGGAGCCGAGAGTAGCAGCGGGTCGGCGGTCGTCGGCGCCAGCGATGGGTCGGCCGTGACCGGGTCATCGACCGGTCTGATCATCGGTACTGCTGGTTTGCCATTCGGTCCGCCGGCCGCCAACGGGCGCGGCGCGAGCGGACGGGACGACGGAGCCGCCAGCGGCGCTGCGGCCGACGGTTGGGGCACCAATGGACGTGGAACCTCGGCCGCGAGAGGGGCGGGGCGGGGCGGAGGGGGCGCACCAGGTGGTCCGATGTAGGTGGGGAGCGGGACCGGGTGGCGTGTCATAGGCAGGAGTACCGCAACGCCGACGGCTGCGATGACGCCCGCTATGGCGATCGATAGACCGATGCCGCCGGTCGCATCGGCAGTGAAGCCCATCAACGGCGGGCCGATAAGTGCCCCGGTGCCGGCGCTGAAGAACAGCAAGCCCATCACCGCACCGATGCCCGCCAAACCGAACAGGTGAGCCGTGACGTCCCCGAGCAGCGCCACGAAGCCGCCATAGGAGACCCCGAGGATCGACGCGAAGACAATCAGGAGAACGAACTTCGCCTCCAGCCCGCCGACTCGGGTCGTCGCAAACCAGACCGCAAACGCGACCGGCAGCCCGAAGAACGCGATCTTGAGCAGCCGGACCGAGCCCAGCGGCCGGGCCATGCTCGTGAGCGCCATGCGGCCCACGACGCTCGCGAATCCGATGACCGTCAACAGCGCCACCGCCGCCCGTGCCGGGAGGCCATCGTCTTGGGCAAACGTGACCACCGAGCCCAACGACCCGATGACGGCCGCCGTGAAGAACACACCTGAGACCGCCATCTGCCAGAACGGCACAGAACGCACCACAAGAGCGCGATGACGCTGCGGATCGCCCATCTCCATCTTCGGCGGCCGCTTGATCATGAAGAGCGCCGCCGCGAAGATGCCGGCTGACAACACAGCGAGCACCCGCATGCCGCCGCGCCATCCATAGATCTCCAGCAGCCATTGCGCCAGCGGTGCAAAGAGCACGACTCCCAAACCCGAACCCGTGGCGACGAGGCCCTGGGCCACGGCGCGATGGCGGGCAAACCACATCGCCGTGAGCGCGAACAACGGAGCGTTGAAAATCCCGCCGCCGAAGCCCAAGCCGACGCCGAACAGCACATATCCGTGCCACAGCACCGACACGTGTGACATCGCGAACAGGCCGCCGCAGAACATCGATCCGCCCACGATGAGCAGCGGAGCGATGCCGAAACGGTCATAGAAGCGGCCTGAGACCACGGCGCTGCCGAAGAACAGAAACACCGTGATGCCGAACACGAGGCTGATCGGCCCGTGCCCAGTGCCGAACTCCTCCGACATGCTCTTGGCGAACGCATTGAAGCTGTAGATCGTCCCGAACGCCGCCATGACGCTCAGGGCTGCACCGCAGGCCGAGACCCAGCCGCGCGCTGAGTCGAGATGCGTCGCTCCGCCGGCCGTCACGCTTGCGAGGTTACGGCGGCAGCGCCGACCCTGCGGAGGGATGACTCAGCCGAGGCGGTTCATGGTTGTCAATTGAGTAGGCGCTCTACAGCCCGAAACCGCAGCGCAGACGCTCACAGCGGCGAACGGCACCGCGAACGGCACTCAGCCCAGCAGGAGCACGTCGCACAAAGAGCCCCCTCCAAGCACCGGAAGACCGGCTCAGCCCAGCAGGAGCACGTCGCACAAAGAGCCCCCTCCAAGCACCGGAAGACCGGCTCAGCCCAGCAGGGACAGGTCGCGCACTGCGCCCCGGTCGGCGCTGGTGGCCATAGCCGCGTACGCACGCAGAGCAGTGCTGACCTGGCGCGGGCGCGGCTCGGCCGGTTCCCAACCGGCGGCATCCTGTTCAACGCGCCGCCGCTCAAGCTCGGCGTCGTCGACGGCCAAGTTGATCGTGCGGTTCGGAATGTCGATCTCGATCGTGTCGCCGGTGCGCACCAGCCCGATGAGCCCGCCCGAAGCCGCTTCCGGCGAGACATGGCCGATCGACAGACCTGAGGTGCCGCCCGAGAAGCGACCATCTGTCACCAGCGCACACGCCTTGCCGAGCCCCTTCGACTTCAGGTATGACGTCGGGTACAGCATCTCCTGCATACCGGGACCGCCACGCGGACCCTCGTAGCGCACCACCACCACATCGCCGGCCACGACTTTGCCGTCCAAGATGTGCTCAACGGCCTCGTCCTGGCTCTCGACCACGTGCGCCGGCCCGGAGAACACCCAGATCGACTCGTCGACGCCGGCGGTCTTGACGACACAGCCGTCGGGCGCCAAGTTGCCATACAGGATCGCCAGCCCGCCGTCGGCCGAGTAGGCACAATCGACGGAGCGAATGCAGCCGCGCTCGCGGTCGACGTCGAGCGTACGATAACGCTCAGACTGGCTGAACGCCACCTGCGTCGGGATACCCGCCGGACCGGCCCTGAAGAACTCGGACAGCGCCGGATCGTCATTGGTGGCAACGTCCCATTGCGAGATCGCATCGAACATGGTCGACGAGTGCACCGTAGGCACCTGGTTGGCAATGAGGCCGGCCCGATTCAACTCGGCCAGGATGCCCATGACCCCACCGGCACGGTGCACGTCTTCGACGTGGAAGAACTCCGACGCCGGCGCAACCTTGCAGATGTTCGGCACCTTGCGCGACAGCCGGTCGATGTCGGCCATGGTGAAATTCAGCTCTGCTTCCTGAGCCGCCGCCAGCAGGTGCAGGATCGTGTTGGTCGACCCGCCCATGGCGATGTCGAGCGTCATGGCGTTCTCGAAGGCCTCGAAGCTGCCGATCGAGCGCGGCAGCACCGTGTCGTCGCCCTCCTGGTAGTAGCGCCGGCACAGGTCGACCACGACGCGTCCCGCTTCCAGGAACAGCTCGCGGCGGTCTGCATGGGTCGCCACCACCGTCCCGTTGCCGGGCAGCGACAGCCCCAGCGCCTCGGTCAGGCAGTTCATGGAATTCGCGGTGAACATGCCCGAGCACGAACCGCACGTGGGACAGCCCGACCGCTCCATCTCGGCCACGTCCTCGTCGCTGACCGACTCATCGGCAGCAACCACCATCACGTTGATGAGGTCGACCTTCTGAGAAGCCAGCTTCGTCTTGCCGGCCTCCATCGGGCCGCCGGACACGAACACTGTGGGGACATTCAGCCGCATCGCGGCGTTGAGCATCCCCGGGGTGATCTTGTCGCAGTTGCTGATGCACACCAGCGCATCGGCGCAGTGCGCATTCACCATGTACTCGACCGCATCAGCGATCAGATCACGAGACGGCAGGCTGTAGAGCATCCCGTCGTGACCCATCGCGATGCCGTCGTCGACGGCAATCGTGTTGAACTCCTTGGCCACGCCGCCGGCGGCCTCGATCTCGCGGGCTACAAGCTGACCGAGATCCTTCAGGTGCACGTGTCCGGGCACAAACTGGGTGAACGAGTTGGAGATGGCGATGATCGGCTTGCCGAAATCGTCATCGGTCATGCCGGTAGCTCGCCACAGCGCCCGGGCTCCGGCCTGATTTCGGCCCGCAGTGGACGTGACTGATCGGTAACTCGGCATGGGTTCAGCCTACGCCCGGGCTGTCACATCGCTTCAACCCGACGCACCCCCGCGACCGCTGTCCCCATCCACGGATCTCGCACCCCGTCTCGGTGCCCGCTCCGCTGTACCGCCGTGGCGCACTTACTTCGCCCGCCGAGTGCATTCACCAAGCGACCAAGGCCCGATCCAGGGGCGAACTAGCCTGCGCCTTCCCATGGCCCCGCACGACGATGCAGTGCCGAAGGACACGATCCTCATCCGGGTGACCGGTCCCGACGGCCCGGGAATCACCACCGACCTGCTGGCTCTGCTCGCCAATGCCGGCGCCGACGTAGGGGACATGGAACAGGTCGTCGTGCGCCGCCAGCTCACACTCGGGCTCGCAATCACGGTTCCCGCAGGCCGAGATCTCGTCAAGGAAGTGCTGCTGTTCGGCTACGAGCGGGGCCTCGAGATGAACTTCGAGGTCGTCGACGCCACGCCGACCCGGCACGTGGAGCGCCTCGTGGTCACCGCCTTGGCGCCCGAGCTCAGCCCGGCCGACCTGTCGGTCGTCACCAGCGCTATCGCCACCAGCGGCGGCAACATCGATCGCATCCACCGACTCTCACGCTTCCCGGTATGGAGCTACGAGTTCCTGGTCGAAGGCGCGCAGGGCGACAAGCTCCGCACCGACCTGATCGAAGTGGCCGCTGACCGGCGCATCGACATCGCCGTGCAGCCTCACGGTCTGTCACGGCGCTCGACCCGAATGATCGTGATGGACGTCGACTCGACGCTGATCCGCGATGAGGTAATCGACCTTCTGGCCGCCGAAGCAGGACACGAAGCGCGCTCAGCGGAACTGACGGCCGCCGCGATGGCCGGCGAGATCGACTTCGAGACGTCGCTGCGACAGCGAGTGAAGCTGCTCACCGGCCAGCCCACCGAGATCATCGACTCGGCGATCGTGCACATGAATCTGACACGCGGGGCCCGCACCTTCGCCCGAACGCTGAAGCGGCTGGGCTACAAGGTCGCGATCATCTCCGGCGGGTTCACGCACTTCACCGACCACCTGGCGAAGCGACTCAAATTCGACCACGCCTACGCCAATGAGCTCGAGATCCGCGACGGCAGGCTCACCGGCGAACTGGTCGGCGAGGTGATCGACGCCGAGGCCAAGGCACGGCTGCTGCGACAGCTCGCGTACATCGAGGGCGTGCCGCTGGAGCAGATCGTGGCAGTGGGCGACGGCGCCAACGACCTCCCGATGCTGACAGCGGCCGGGCTCGGCATCGCGTTCAACGCCAAGCCGATCGTGGCCGAGTCGGCAGACGCCACCGTCAACGTCCCGTACCTGGATGCGATCCTGTTCATGCTGGGCGTCACACGCGAAGAAGTCGAGGCCGCCGACGCATCGACGACGCCGCTGAACGCGGAGCGGCCGCTCTCGACGCTGCTGCGCTGACATTCATGCCGCCATGCCGAGACTTGGACGGCTCGCGCAGGTAACTTCGGCCTCATGGCCGAAGTGACGATCTACCACAACCCCCATTGAAACTCCTCGCGGAATGCCTTGGCGGTCGCCGAGGAAGCTGGAGTGGAAGCCGACATCGTCCTGTATATGAAAACGCCGCCCGACCGCGAGACGCTCGAGCATCTGGTGTCGATCCTCGAGGACCCCGTCGAAGACCTGGTGCGCAAGGACTCGCAATTCAAGAAGCTGAACCTGAACGCGGATGACTACGTGGGCAATCCCGAAGCGGTCGTCGACCTGCTGAGCCAGCGCAAGGCGCTCATGCAGCGCCCGGTGGTGGTACACGGCAACCGGGCCATCGTCGGACGCCCGAAGGGTCGCATCGCCGAGCTGCTGGCCGACTGAGACACGTCGCTTGATGACTGCGCCGAGAATCACGGTCGATGACTGACGCGAGCGGCGAGGGCGCTGGCGAACCCTGCGTAGATCCCGACACCGGCGGCGTGTGCACCCCGCTGTTCGATCTGCACACCGAGCTCGGCGGCCGGATGGTGAACTTCGGCGGCCACGCGCTGCCGATGCGCTACGGCGACGGCACCGTGGCCGAGCACCGAGCCACCCGCACCGCAGCGGGCCTGTTCGACGTGAGCCACATGGGCATCGTCGAGCTCCACCCCACGGGCACCGATGGGACCGCCAGGGTGGCTGCGTGGCTGGAGCGCTGCGTGCCGGGCTCGATCGTCAATCTGGCGCCCGGTCGGATGCGCTACACGCTGTTCACTACGGCGGGGGGCGGGGTGCTCGACGATCTCATCGTGACCAACCTGGGGCACTGCCTGCGAATCGTGGTCAACGCGGTGCGCACTGATGCAGACCTGGACATGCTGCGAGCCGCGAACGAAGGCAGCGACAGCGGCACCGACAGCGGGCGCAACGACGACGGCGGTGGCGGCGGTTTCGCCGGCACGGTGCACATCAAGGTACGGGCCGACCTGGCGCTGGTTGCGCTGCAGGGGCCTGCCGCAGCCGAGGTGCTTGCACGCTGGGCTGCGCCCGCCGCCGAGCTGGCGTTCATGTACACGGCGACCCTGCCGATCGACGGCGTCGACTGCGAAGTGTCTCGCTGCGGGTACACTGGCGAGGACGGCTTCGAGATTGCCATGCCCGTCGCCGAAGCGGTGCACATCGCACGGCTGCTGCTGAGCGCGGAGGAGGTCTCTCCCGCCGGGCTCGGCGCCCGTGACACGCTGCGGCTCGAAGCGGGGCTGCCCCTGGTGGGCCACGAGCTGACCGAGGCGACCACGCCGGCCGAAGCAGGTCTCGGCTGGTCCATACCGAAACGCCGGCGCGCCGACGGCGGTTACCCCGGCGCTGAACTCATCGCGACGCAGCTCAGTGACGGACCGCCACGGCTGCGGGTTGGCATCGCAGCAGAAGGCCGCCGCCCGATCCGCGACGGTGCCGTGCTGAGGGCCCCGAACGGCACCGACATCGGCATGATCACTAGCGGCGGCTACGGCCCTACCGTCGATGCGCCGATCGCCATGGCCTACGTCGCAGCCGAGCATGCCGCGGCGGGCACCGAGCTGCTGGCCGAGGGCCGCAAGGGTGCCGAGCCATGCCAGGTGGCGCCCCTGCCGTTCGTCGAGCACCGCTACTGGCGGCCGTCGTGACCACTGGGCGTGACCGATGACGCCGCACACCAGAGCGACCGACCGGCGCCACCGACCGGCGCGAGAACGGCGCCGCCTGTCGGCGCATCGGTGGCGTGAGCAGGGTGCGCAGCCACCACGAGTCCCCCAAAGCATGAGTGACAGCCATGAGTGAATTCCAACAGCAGCTCGCAGCCCCAGGGGCGTTCGCAACGCGTCATGTCGGCCTTCGTCCCGATGACATCACCGCCATGTTGAAGCGCCTCGGGTTCAGCTCGCTCGAAACGCTCGTCGACGCCGCAGTTCCCGCGGAGATCCGCATCGACGAGCCGATCGTGCTCGACGGCATCGAGCAGCCCCTGACCGAGACTCAAGCCGCCGCAGCGATGCGCTGGCTGGCAAACGCCAACCAATCCATGCATTCGCTGATCGGGCTGGGCTACTACGGCACGCTCACCCCCGCGGTCATCCGGCGCGGCGTGCTGGAGGATCCGTCGTGGTACACGGCCTACACGCCGTACCAGCCCGAGATCTCCCAGGGACGGCTGGAAGCGCTGCTCAACTACCAGACGATGGTGTGCGATCTGGTGGGCATGGAGATCGCCAACTCATCGCTGCTGTGCGAGGGCACCGCGGCTGCCGAGGCGATGGCCATGGCCCGTCGCATCACACGCAGCGGGCCCGACTGCTTCTTCGTCGACGCCGACTGCCATCCCCAGGTGATCGATGTGGTTGCCACACGCGCCGGACCGCTTGGCATCGAGCTCGTCGTCGGGGATCCCGCGACGGAACTCCGCCCCGAAGAGGTGTACGGCGCGCTGCTGGCATATCCCGGCAGCAGCGGCGCCGTCCGCAACCTTCGGCCCGCAATTGAAGCCCTGCATGGCAGCGGCGCGATCGCGGCGGTCACCGCCGATCTGCTGGCGTGTTGCGTGCTGACGCCGCCCGGTGAGCAGGGCGCCGACATCGTGGTCGGCAGCTCGCAGCGCTTCGGCGTGCCGCTGGGCTTCGGCGGACCGCACGCGGCGTTCCTCGCCACCAGCGAGAAGCACCGGCGCTCGATGCCCGGACGGCTTGTGGGCGTCTCGGTCGACGCGGCCGGCAGGCCCGCCTACCGGCTGGCGTTGCAGACCCGTGAGCAGCACATACGGCGCGAACGCGCCACCAGCAACATCTGCACCGCACAGGTGCTGCTGGCGGTCATGGCTTCGATGTATGCGGTCTGGCACGGCCGCGAGGGCCTGGCCGAGATCGCCGAGCGCACCCACTGGCTCACCGCCGGGCTTGCCGAGGGCCTGGGAAACTTGGGCCTGCGCCCCCGCAACGAGACTTTCTTCGACACGCTGAGCGTGGAGGTGCCCGACCGCGCCGACGAGGTGCTGGCAGCAGCCCTCAACGCCGGGATCAACCTGCGGCGCATCGACGGCGACACCGTGGGCGTCTCGCTCGACGAGACCTGCGACGAGGCGACCGTCGCCCGGGTGCTCGACGCATTTGGCAGCACAGCCAGCGGCGAGACGCACGACGTCGCCTCGGTGCAGGCGCTGGCCGCCTCCGCGCCATCACCCATCGCAGGCGAGCTGACGCGCACCAGCGAATACCTCACCCATCCCACGTTCAGCGCGTACCGCTCGGAGACCGAGATGATGCGCTACCTGCGCCGTCTCGCTTCCTACGACGTTGCGCTCGACCGGTCCATGATCCCGCTGGGCAGCTGCACCATGAAGCTCAACGCTGCATCTGAGATGACGCCGGTCACCTGGCCGCAGTTCGCCGACATTCACCCCTTCGCGCCGAAAGACCAGTGGGAGGGCTACCGCCAGATCATCGCCGACCTCGAACGCTGGCTGGCAGCGATCACCGGCTACGACGCTGTGTCGCTGCAGCCCAACGCCGGCTCCCAGGGCGAGCTGGCCGGGCTGCTCGCCATCCGCGGCTACCACGACGACCGTGGCGACACCCACCGCACGGTGTGCCTCATCCCCTCCTCCGCTCACGGCACCAATGCGGCCTCCGCGGTGATGGCCGGCATGGCGGTGGTGGTGGTGGGCTGCACCGACGACGGCGATGTCGATCTTGACGACCTCGACGCCAAGATCGCGGAGCACGGCGACAACCTGGCGGCGTTCATGGCCACGTACCCGTCCACGCACGGCGTCTACGAAGACGGCATCCGCCAAGTCTGCCGCAAGGTGCACGAGGCGGGCGGGCAGGTGTACGTGGACGGCGCGAACCTCAACGCCCTCGTCGGCCTCGCGGCGCCCGGCACCTTCGGCGCCGACGTCAGCCACCTCAACCTGCACAAGACGTTCTGCATTCCCCACGGCGGCGGCGGGCCGGGCATCGGGCCGGTAGCGTGCCGCCTGCACTTGGCCAAGTACCTGCCCAACCACCCGCTCGCCCCCGATGCGGGTCCCAGCACCGGCCCGGGCGCCATCTCGTCGGCACCGTGGGGCTCGGCGGGCATCCTGCCGATCCCGTGGATGTACATCGCGATGATGGGCGTCGAGGGACTCACCCGGGCCACCCAGACGGCGATCCTGTCGGCCAACTACTTGGCGTCGCGCCTCGGCGAGCACTTCCCGATCCTGTACCAGGGCCGCTACGGACTCGTCGCCCACGAGTGCATCGTGGACCTGCGGCCGTACTCGCAGTGGGCCAGCGTCGACGACGTCGCCAAGCGGCTCATCGACTTCGGCTTCCACGCCCCGACCATGTCGTTCCCCGTCGCCGGGACGCTGATGATCGAGCCCACCGAGAGCGAGTCGCTGGCGGAGATCGACCGGTTCTGCGATGCGATGGCGGCGATCCGCGCCGAGATCGACAAGGTCGCCTCGGGCGAATGGCCCATCGATGACAACCCGCTCGTCAACGCGCCTCACACCGCGATCGATTCGCTCACCGGCGAGTGGGCGCACCCCTACTCGCGTACCGAAGCGGTGTACCCGATGGGCACCAATGTGGCCACGCTGATTGCCGACAAGTACTGGCCGCCGGTCAGCCGCATCGACGGCGCGTATGGCGACCGCAACCTCATGTGCGCCTGTCCCGACCCTCGCGCCTTCGAGACTGGCTAGCCCCGCGAGCAGGTGCAGCGGAACCGACTGCTGCGGCGCGGACTTGCCGTGGGGACATGGCTGCGGCACAGACTTGCCGTGGCGACATGGCTGGGGCAGCTCGGCTCGACGGGGAATGGATCGGTAGCGTTCGGTCATGGCGAGAGTGGATCCGCGAGTGCTCGAGATGCCGGTCGATGCCGAGCCCGGCACGATGCCGTACTTCTCCCACATCGACTCGTGGCTGCGCGCCGAGATCGACGGCCTCACCGACGCTCAGCTCGATCTCGACGACCAGTCCCCCGAGCGGGAACTGATGTGGTGGTCGATCCGCCGGCAGGTCAGCCACATCGCCTGGGTATCGATGATCTTCTCAAAGCGCCGCTGCGGCGCCCTGCTGTGGCCCGAAGGCAACATCCCCGAACCCATCGTGTGGTCCGAGCATCACCAAGGCCCCAACAACAAGCACAACCTGCGCCTCGACCCTGCCCTGTTCTGGGAAGTGCCCGACCTACTCGACAAGCTCGACCTCGGCCTGAGCTGGATGCGCTACGTGGTGGCGTCGCACCCCATCGAGACATTCCGCGAGATGGTCGAGTCGCGTCACAGCACCCACTTCTGGGACGACGTCATCACGGTGCTGCCCCGCGGCGCCTGGCACGACCCCGACGACGAGCGGCGGGTGGTGAACACGCTGGAATGCGCGATCTGGATGCTCTTCTACGAGATGTCCTCGCACATCCGCTCCATCCAGCGGATCAAGGCGATCCAGGGGCTGCCGTCGGCTGTGGAGCTGACCCGGTTCGGCTACCTGCGGCTCCCCCACTACTGGGGAGAAACCGAAGCCCCCGCACCCAGCATCACCAAGCTCTAGCCCCGCGCCGACACGCCGTCATCACGGAATCCTTGTGCCGTCGACAATGACCGAGTGAGCCGCATGGCAGCGCCCAAGATCATCCTCGACTGCGACCCAGGTCACGACGACGCCGTGGCAATCCTGCTGGCGGCGCGCCACTGCGACATGCTGGCCATCACCACCGTGTCGGGCAACGCGCCGCTCGCGCTGACCACCCAGAATGCGCTGCTGATGTGCCAGCTCGCCGGGCTGGACATACCTGTCCATGCGGGCGCGGATCGGCCGCTGCTGGTGCCTGCCACCCATGCGCCGCGTGCCCACGGGGCGACGGGTCTCGACGGCCCGCCGAGGCCCGAGGTTCACCGCAGCGAGACCAGCAACGACGCCGTCGGCTGCGTCATCGAGACGGTCCGGGCGCACGACGACGTGTGGCTCGTGCCGGTGGGGCCGCTCACCAACATCGCGCTCGCATTCCGGCAGGCCCCCGACATCGTCGAGCGCATCGCAGGTGTCTCGCTCATGGGCGGCGCGATCGGACCGGGCAACGTCACGCCCACCGCCGAGTTCAACATCTGGGCCGATCCGCACGCGGCCCAGATCGTGTTCGCTGCGGGCGCGCCACTGGTGCGCATGGCGGGGCTGAACCTCACCCACCAGCTCTGCGTGGGCCCCACCGAGACTGCTGCGCTGCGAGCCCACGGCGGCGGGGTGTCGACGTTCGTCGCCGACCTGTTCGAGTTCTATCTGGCCGGCTACCGCGAGCGGGCGGGGTTGGAGGCTGCACCGATGCATGACCCCTGCGCTGTGCTGGCGGTCACGCGGCCCGACCTGTTCACCTTCACGGCCCGCCATGTCGACGTGGAGACTGACGGCACGCTCACCCGGGGCATGACCGTCGCCGACGAGCGGCCGGGCACAGATGCCTCCCCCAACTGCGAGGTTGCCGTCAGCATCGATGCCGACGCAGCATTGGCACTCATTGTCGACGCTGTCTGCAGCTACCGATAGCGCCCACGCAGACAGCTCAGCCTTCCCGTAGTCGCATCAGTTCTTCGCGCTCTTGTCCGCTCCGCTCACGGGCCGCTCGGGCCACGGCTACGCCTACCGGCGCAGCCTCTGGGTACCGTTGCCGCTGTGCCGACCGACAGCACACCGAACAGCCCGGCGTTCCGGCTGAGCCAGTACAGCCACGGCGCGGGCTGAGCGTGCAAGCTCGGCCCGTCCGAGCTTGCGCAGGTCTTGCGCCACCTGACTCCCCCATCGCATCCAGATCTGCTGGTCGGCAACGACACCAGCGACGATGCCGCCGTGTGGCGGCTCTCCGAGGGCCAGCTGCTGGTCAGCTCCACCGATTTCTTCGCCCCGATCGTGGACGATGCGCGCACGTGGGGCCGCATTGCTGCGGCCAACGCGGCCAGCGATATCTACGCCATGGGGGCCAGACCGCTGTTCGCGCTGAACTTGGCCGCCTGGCCCCGCGAGGTGCTGCCGCTGGACCTGCTGGGCGAGGTGCTGGCAGGCGGAGCCGACGCCGCCGCTGAGGGCGGCTGGGTGGTGGCCGGCGGCCACACCATCGACGGCCCCGAACCGCTCTATGGCATGGCAGTGACCGGTCTCAGCACCCCCTCTGGCACAGCCGACGCCGCCATGGGAGCCTGTGACACACCAGCCGCAGCCGGCACAGGCCTGCTCACCAATGCGAGCGGGCAGGCGGGCCAGGCCCTCGTGCTCACCAAGCCACTGGGCACGGGCCTGCTCGCCACTGCACTGAAGCGCTCCGATCCCGAAGCGGCCGTCCGAGGCGGCGCGCTGTCTGGGGCCTACGAAGCCGGCGTGGCCGAGATGTGCAGGCTCAACGATGCCGCCGCCGCTGCGGCGATCCGGGCAGGAGCAACGGCAGCCACTGATGTCACCGGCTTCGGCCTGCTGGGGCACCTCGCCGAGCTCGCGGCAGCCAGCGGGGTGGGCGCCGCTGTGGAAGCCGGCGCAGTGCCGCTGCTGCCCGACGTGATCGGGCTCGCGACCAGCGGCTTCGTGCCCGGAGGCACCGGGCGCAACCTTGAGCACCTCGCCGAGCGCCTCGACGGCGGCGACGAGCTCACCCGCTCCGTGCTCGGCGATCCCCAGACCTCAGGCGGCCTGCTGTTCAGCCTCGATCCCGGCCGCGCGGGCGAGGCGGTGCGCGAGCTGCGCGACAGCGGCCACGCCGCTGCGGTCATCGGCGAGCTGACCGGCGGCCCGGTCGGAACGATCGTGATCGCCGGTGCGCTCACCGGAAGCAACATCGCGGGCTCCCGCTGAGGCCTGCGATGGTCATGGGGCGGCGGGGGGTGTTTCCCGGCTCGTTCAACCCGCCGACCACTGCGCATCTCGCCATCAGCGAGGCCGTGGTCAAACAGCACAGTCTCGATGTGCTCGTGTGGACAGTGAGCCGGGTGGCGCTCGCCAAGGAAGAGGTGCAGCTCCCGCGGCTCGCCGACCGGATCGCAGTCCTCGAAGCCGTCGCTGCGCCGATCGATTGGCTCGAGATTGCCGTCACCGAGGTGCAGCTGCTGTCGGAGATCGCAGCCGGCTTCGACGTGATCGTGATGGGCGCCGACAAGTGGCACCAGATCCACGACCCGGTCTTCTACGGCAACGATCCGGCCCGCCGCGACGCGTCCATCGCTGCGCTGCCGGCCGTCGCCATCGCCGCCCGGCCGCCGCACGACTGCCCACCCGAGATGGTGCTCGACGTGCCGGACTGGGTGGGCACCGTGTCGAGCACCAGAGCCCGCACCACTGACCCGACCCTGATGGCGCCCGCGGCGGCCAGCTTCGACGCACACACCGGCGCCTGGACCGACCCGGTGCGCTACGAGGCCTGGCTGAGCGGCTAGCAGCAACACTGAGGAGCGTTATGGACGAGATTCTCGATGTAGACCTGCTCGCGTTCGAGCACCGTTCGCCAGCCCAGCGCCGGGCGGTCACCGACGGCGTCATGGCAAGCCTGCGGACGGGCTTCGTTTACACCGCGCACGATCTCTCGGGCGGCCTGCTCGACGAGGCGTACGACGTGCTCGGCCGGTTCTTCGCGCTCGAGCCCGACACCAAGGCGCGCTATGTCGACGCGGAGTCGTTCGGCGCTCGCGGCTACACCGGCCCGCTCACCGAGACCGCCGCCGTCTCCGACCTTCCCGATTGGAAGGAGATGTTCAACTGGAGCGACCTGCCTCCCGCAGGCCACCCGCTCACCGTCACCTACGGTCGCTGGTACCGGCCCTCGATCTTTCCCGATGATGAGATCAGCGGCGCCGCCGAGATCCTCACCGAGTTCCACCGGCGGCTGGTGGAACTGCAGCGGCGCTTCCTGCGGGTGATCGCCGAGGGCATCGGCGCCCATGAGACGTACTTCGACAGGATGACCACGTTCGGCACGCACCTGTCGCGGGCCATCCACTACCCGCCGATGTCACATGCGCCCGCCGCCGGTGCCGAGGGCCACATCTGGGCCGACGAGCACGCCGACATCAACCTCATCACGGCATTGCCGCGGGCCACCGAGCGGGGCCTGCAAGTGCAGATAGACGGCGAGTGGGTCGACGCAGCCCCGCCCGACGACCACGTCATCATCAACTCGGGCATCATGCTCGAGCACGTCACCAACGGCCTGATCGGCGCCGGCTGGCACCGCGTCAAGGCCGACCCCGCCCAGCGCGGCAGCCGCCTCAGCGTGGTGCAGTTCTGCCACCCCCGCCCGTCCACCATCCTCACGCCCGCGCCGTCCACGGTCGGCCCGGATCGCCCGTGCCGCTACGAAGCCGTCTCCGCCGAAGACCGCCTCGAAGAAGTGATCTGGGAGATCAACCTCATCCCCGACGCCCGCCGCGTGGAGTAACCGCGACCGAACCGAACTGCTTCGGCGTCGGGCCAGGGCCGGGCCAGACGTTGAGCGTCAATGAGCCAGACCGCGACTATCGCAGTCCCTTGGTGATGAGCCGTGAGTTGTGCGGTGGCTGGACTGCCGCTAACGACGCTCCAACCAAGAAGACGGCGGCAGCCAGCCCGATGGATGCCGCTGTGTCGGGCGGTCGAAGCGTCAACGCCCAGATACTTGGCTCTCCGGTCTGGCCGCGGCCGAACAGCACCACAGCCATACCCGCAATGAGCGGCCCGATGGTCATGGCCCGTGTTGCGCCGATAGTGCGAGACACACATGCGATTCCGAGGTAGATCAGCGAATTGCGCGCCCAGATCAAGTGTGAGTACGAGTCCATCTGCCAGCTGCCGATCAAGCCGCTGATCAGCCCGACTGCGGCCAGAGCGACCAGCAGACCGACATCGAACAGGTGGAATCTGACCAACGGGCACGCGATCCGATCTCCCTTATCGGTGTCAAGGATGACCTGCACCATGGCCACCATGATGATGGGCGCCAGCACCGCTATCGGGGTGTCGACGAGATCTCCGAGCAACAGATCGGGGAGCGGCACCAGTGTTTGGGACGCAAGCCACGGATGCAGCGCTTGCAGCGCGAAGACGGTCAGCGTCAACCGAGGTCGGCGCGCGCGCAGCCACAGTTTCAGTCCCGTCACGCGGACCATCAATCTGCCAGACCGGCCAAGTTCTCAGTGTCAACTGAGTGACAGCCGAGAATTGCGTGAACGCTTGCTGCGATGAACCTTGATGTGCGATCGGGTTCCGCGAGAACATAGTCGACAACTTGCAGCTGGTCGGCGGTGAGTGTCGGCAATTGGCTTGTGTCGCCAGCGACCAAGTTCCACAGAACAGCGCGGGCCAGCGGCACGAGATCTTCGGATGACCTGCGCTCGTCATGAGGAGGTGTGTGACGCGATCGACAGACAGGTCGTGGAATCACTGCATTCGTCAGCCGTGCACGCAGCGCCCCGGGCACCTCAAGGACCCTTGGGTGCAGTTGCAGCGTCCACGTGTGATCTTGACTTCGAGCAGGAACGATTGTACGGTCAACGCGCTTGTCGTAGGTCCATTCCGTCGTATCTGCCGCTTCGGTAAACGTCTGCGGTGTCCTGATCCCGGATGCGCCGAGCCGATCGCGCACGATCGAGGTTTCTGCTCCGACTGCCTCGAAGAGCTCCTCGTGCTCCGGCCACAAGCACACCTGTGTCGCACCATGCTGCTCGCACACCAGTTCCGATGAGGGTCGAGGAACGACGCTGTCCCAGCCGAGTTGTTCCACCATTCGAATACCGACCGCCAACAGACCTGCGACGGGCAACACCGCAGCAAGGACCCACAGCTCCGGTCGCTTCGAAGAGAGCGCTACAGCGACGATCACAGACGCCACTGCGAGCAGCAGCGTTGCGCCGATGGCCCGTATCGACAACGCCTCGTACGCCGAACAGCAACCCGCAAGGGTGCCAGTCATGTGGCGCGGCCACACCAAGCCGATCGAAGGCGGATAAGCAATCGCGAGCCATGTCACGATCACTGCCAGAGGCACCGCTAACGCAGTCGGGACGCGAACTGCGACTGCAGACCAGAATGCGAACACCGACAGCAGTACCAAGTACGGTATCATCATCGCCAACAGTCCCCGTGGGGTGATCGGTATGCGGCTCACATACCAGACCTGCACTAGTGCGAAAAGAGCGAATGACACAAGAATCGACGGCACAGCCGCACGAAGAATTATCTGCCAATGACTCTTCAATGCATCGCCGCGCAGTGCATTGCTCTTTCTCAGCTTTCCGATTTCCCAAGTGAGGTAACCGGCAAGCAGGGGCACCAATAGTGAAGTCAGCAGATTACTGGCATCGCCCAGACGGTCATCGAGATAGTAGTCGAGTGCCCCGGAGTCTCCATCGAAGATGGAGTGAGACCGAGCTGCCAAAGCGCAAAGAGCAACTCCGAGGACGACAAGCGAGGTACGTCGTCGCACCATTGTCACAACCAGCGACGTTGCAGCATCTAGACAGAAACGCCACGAATGGCATGAATATAGGCGTCAGTGTAGCCAGCATGGCCATCGGTAAACTCGTCGGCGGTGCCGCGGAAACAGACTCGGCCGGCCGACAGCACGGTCACAAAGTCGAAATGCTCGAAATAGTCAGCGATCCTGTGGGTCGATAACATGAGAATCGAAAAGTTGCTGAGCTGGCTCAGAATCGCCCCGAAGTGAGCTATTTCAACAGGGTCTAGACCCGCGGTGGGCTCGTCGAGTAAAACGATGCTGGGTTCGTGTACCAAAGCCTGCGCGAGTCCCACCCGTCTGAGTTCTCCCCCTGATAACTCAGACACGTAGCGATCAGTCAGCGTCGAGAGATCAACGCGGTCAAGCACTTCGTCGGTACGTTCTCGAATGTCCGAACGATTCATGCCTTTCAGCCAGCCTGCATACGCGACCTGCTCCTTCACTAGCATCCCAGGATACGGATAGGTGAGCTGCGGAAGCCAACCAATGACTCTACGCAAGCGTCGACGAGTTCGCCGGTGCGTCACGTCCTCTCCATTGAAACGCACCGCGCCACCTTGGGGCGCCATTACTGACGCAGCAAGGGCAAGCATCGTCGACTTTCCGGCCCCGTTCGGACCGAGCAAGAGCGTCGCACCGGCGTCGAAATCGTAATCGAAAGAAGCAAACACCGGCGTACTCAATCCATAGCGGAATGTCAAAGCGTCAAAACCGAGCTGGGCAGAACTATTCACGGACGGGCCTCAGAGCTTCAAGCAAGTACACCGGGTGCGAATACGTGCCTTGGAACTGCTTCACACTAGGGCAACTGATTTAGGGGGAAATGCTGACGAAAGAACGGCTAAGATGCACTTGGGTGCCACTCCGCACTCCCATTATCTCGTCCAGCTCGGCAAAGAAGGTCCCATTGTCGTCCACACCCACCCAAGCGTGATAATCTTCGTCCTCGCAGTAGAATAGCGATTCGCCGTAGCCTTGATCAGGCCAAAGGGTAATCTGACGGCGCAACTCAAGACCTACAGTCTCGTCGTAGCTAATGTCTCCACTGTGGGTCCTGCAGTCGTACAAACTGATTTCAACATCGTAGGTGGAGACATAGTTATTCTCATCGTCCCATGTTGGAGTATCGTCACCGACGTGTCCTGAGGTCCAGAAGTCTTTGTGATTCCAGTAGTTTTCTTGGTAACTGTCGGCACCGTCGGCACCAGCAATGCTCGGAATCGCAAGGACCGCGAGTACTATCAGAAATGCTGCCGCTATACGGACTCTTCGCGCCCTTGCTCCCCTCACTCGGATGATCCACGCCGCTCGGAGTGCAAGTGACGTCAACTGCGAGTATCACATGAGTCCACGAGCTGCGCAAATGCAGATGCATGGACGACAACTCCGATCGCTCGGAGAATGAGGAAGACGCCTTGTGCGGATCTGATCCAGAGCCGACCGTGGCGGGCCGTGGGGAGAGCCTCAGGCACCATCGGCGGGACGGCGGCAGGACAGTCAGGCTGCTCTCCCAAGACTCGGATGGCGTTCCGCCCACCCGACCGGTCGGTGGACGCCAGCAGCCCGAGCACCAGACCGGCAGATCATCTGCAAGGCGGTGAGCCCGGAACACCCAGAGTCAGACCAGGCCCGAACCGCTGACCCCAGCAGTCTGACCGAGTGTCACTGTTCGGTCAGACTTTCCCGTGATGCGGCTGGCGCCGTCCACGGTCACGCCTGAGCGGCCGTGCCGCTACGAGGCGGTGTCGGCGCAAGACCGGCTCGAAGAGGTGATCTGGGAGATCAACCTGATCCCCGAAGCCTGTCGCGTGGAGTAGCGGCGTCAGTTACAACTCGAGCAACGCGTTCTCGATGACTTCAGTCAAGGCCGGGTGTATGTAGAACTGGTCGTGGGCCATCTGGTCGACTGTCTGGCCGAACGCCATGCCCCCGATGAGCTGCTGGATCAGCGTGGAGGCTTGGGGCCCGATGATGTGGGCGCCGAGCAGCTCGCGGGTCTCGGCGTGCGCGATCAGCTTGGCGAAGCTGGAGTGGTCTTCCATGGCCCAGCCGTAGGCGGTGTGGCCGAAGGGCTTGTTCGCCACCGTGATCGGCAGGCCCGCAGCACGGGCGTCGCGCTCGGTGAGGCCCACCGAGGCGACTTGGGGGTGGGAGAACACCGCATGGGGCACCAGGTCTTCGCGGACCGTGCGCATCGGGCCGTCTGCTTGACCTTCGGCCACCAGCAGGTTGTGGCGCAGGGCCCGTACCTGGGCGTTGGCAAGGTGCTTGAGCTGGACCTCGCTCGACAGGTCCCCGAAGGCCCACACGCCCTGCGCAGAGGTGCGGAAGAACTCATCGGTCAGCACGCGACCCTGCTCGTCGGAGACGCCCCCGAGATCGAGCGCAAGCTGATCGCCGTTGGGAACCCGGCCCGTGGCTACCAGAAGCACATCGGCACTCACCGCTTCGGCGGCACCGCCGCGGGTGAACTCCACCGTGTAGGTGTTGCCCTGGGCGCTCGGCGTGCCATCGGCGGCATACACGAACTCGCCGCGCGCTGAGTCACCGGTCGCGGCTCCGCCGCGCACTGGGACACCGGTCGCGGCTCCGCCGCGCACGAGGGTCACCGTCGCGCCGAGGCGCAGATCGAAGTGTCGCTGCGCAGCGGCCGTGAAGGCCTGTGAGATGTCGTCATCCTCGGCCCGCAGCAGGCGCTCGCCGCGGTTGATGACCGTGACAGCGGTCCCCAGCGCGGAGAACACGTAGCCCAGCTCGCAGGCGATGTACCCGCCGCCGAGCACGATCATCGACTCCGGCAGCGAGTCCAGCCGCATCACGGTGTCGGACGTGTGCGCCGGTACCGTGCCCAGGCCGCGGTACAGCGGCACGAACGCACGAGCGCCCGCACCGAGCACGACGTGTCGCCCCGACACCGACTCAGTGCTGCCGTCGTGCATCCGCACCACAAGACGCCGGTCGCTCACAAAACAGGCATCCCCCTCGAACACGGTGATGTTGGAGCATTCGCGGCCCATGCGATAGTCGCGCCCGCCGCTCGCAATCGGATCGATGCGGCCGAACACGCGGTCCCGGATGGCGGGCCAATCGGCGCCGTCGAAGGTGGCAGCGATGCCGTAGTCGCCCGCCGTCGCAATGGTGTCGGCGACGTCGGCCGCGTACACGAACATCTTCGACGGGATGCAGCCCACGTTCAGGCAGGTGCCGCCGAATGTGCCGCGCTCAACGATTGCGATCGACCAGTCGTCGAACTCGGGACCTGGGATGGAATTTGCCGAACCGGTTCCGACGATGACCAAATCGAAATCTGACATGTGCGCAGTCAATCAGCGGTAGGCGTCGACTGAGCCGGCCCTACACCAGCGCCTGGTAGACGAGCGCCTTCAGCTCAGGCCGGATCGGGTGGACGCTGGAAGGCAGCTGCTGCGTGAGAAACACGAGCGTGAGGTCTTCGGTCGGGTCGACCCAGAACGCCGTGGAGGCAGCCCCGCCCCAGGCGAACTCGCCCTTGCTGGAGACGACCTTCGCCTTGGCCGGGTCGAGCACCACCGAGAAGCCCAGCCCGAAGCCGACACCGTCGAAGGCCGCCTCAGAGAACAGCGCACGGCCGCACTCGGTCAGGTCGGCGCCGCCCGGCAGGTGATTGCTGGCCATGAACTCGAGGGTGCGCCGGCCGATGATGCGCGCGCCGCCCAGCTCGCCGCCGTTGCACAGCATCTGGGTGAATCGGTGATAGTCGCCCATGGTCGAGACGAGCCCGCCGCCGCCGGAGAGGATCTTGGGCGGTCCCAGGTACGCCGAGGTGCGAGGGTCGTCCATCAGCGTGCGCACCAGGCCCGGATCGTCGGGGCGATACGCCGGCATCGACGGCCCCGTGTTGCCTGCAGCGGCACGGGCCGCCAGCGTCGCGGTCGTGTAGTTCGCCGCGAAGCGCTCGGCGTCGGCGGGCGGCACCTCGAAGCCCGTGTCGACCATGCCCAGCGGCCCCGTCACGTGTTCGACGAGGTAGTCGTCGAGCGACTGCCCCGAAACCAGCTCGACGATTCGCCCCAGGACGTCAGTGGAGTAGCTGTAGTTCCACTCGGTGCCCGGGTCGAACAGCAGCGGGAGCGACGCGAGCGCCTCGCAGGTCTCCTCCAGGTTGCCCGGAGCCCCCCAATTGAAGCCGTTCGCCCGGTACAGCGCGTCGACCTCGTTGGCGAAGTGGAAGTCGTACGTCAGGCCCGATGTGTGGGTCATCAGGCTGTGGACGGTGACTTCGCCCGCCGGCTCTCGGGTCTGGTATTGCATCACGTTTCCACCGGTGAAGACGCGTGCATTCGCGAAGGCCGGAATCCAGCGCGAGATCGGATCCTTGAGCTGGAAGTGGCCCTGCTCGTAGAGCTGCATGGCGGCGACCGACACGATGGGCTTGGTCATCGAGTAGATGCGATAGATCGTGTCGGACGTGACCGGCAGCGACCGCTCACAGTCGCGATCGCCGTAGCGGTGGGTGTACGCGATCTGGCCGCCACGCGTCAGCAGCACCGACACGCCCGGAAGGCGGCCGTCGTCGACATAGCGATTCAGGTGCGTTGCGATGCGGTCCAGCCGGCTGGCGTCGAACCCCGCTTCGGCCGGTTCGACTTCCGCCTCGATCGATCCCATCGCTGCCTCCGGAGCTGTCGTGGTGTAACTCAGCAGGCTACGGCGCGGGTGCCCTCCGGTTGCGCCGGCACAGCTCTGCGGGCCGTCCCACGATCGCACGCCTGCCCGTCGCCACATCCAAGCTCACGGCGGCACCCGAATCGACTGCCAGAGACAGTTTCCTAAACTACACAGAAACTACGGAAATTAGTTGAAACAAACTCTCTTGACACCGCGTATGCAATCGCTACTAGAGTGCCGCTGACCCGTCGGACGCTTGGCCGTGCATATAGGGCCTCCGGCATCGAGTGATGCAGCGAAAGGTGAAGCGCCTGTGACGTCCACGCATAAATTCTGTTTGTTTATCGACGGCGCCGACTTAGCCGCCGCATCGACGGTTGAGCAACTGGGTTGCGCCGGCTACTCCCATCCGGCCGCAGCCGCCCACGACGGTGTCCAGGCGCTCGTGTTCTCGCGTCGAGCGGTGCTTCTCACCGATGCGGTGATCGCCGCGGTCACCACGGTGGAACGCATTCCCGGGCTCTGTGTGGCCAGGGAGGCCTGCAGCGGGGCCGTTGCAGTATTCGACCCGGATTCGCTGCAACTCACGACGCACTGCGCGGTCGCTGCGCCGACCGACCTCGTCGGCACCGCACCGAGACGAGAACATCGCCGTGGGACCACGCTGAGGCACGCCGACACCCTGGACTCGGTCGACTGAGTACCTACGCAGGCTTGCGCACCCTCGCGCCGCGGCACGTCTCGTTGCCCGCCTGTGTCCCCGGTCGCCGTTGGAGCGGGTCCACGGGGCCACCAGGTCCGGCCTCGACTGGCAGATGCTGTGCGCTCCTAGAGTCTTGCGGTGTGGATGTCGGCGGCGGGCGATATGGCTGACGAGCAGGTGCTCTCGCGACTGCTGATCGTCCGCCACGGCGAGTCCGTCGCTATGGCCGAAGGAGTCGTCGGCGGACCCAAGGGCTGCCGAGGTCTCACCGAGCTGGGTCGCGCCCAGGCCGCAGCGCTGCGTGACAGATTCGCCGCCGGACGTGAACCCGAGGTACAGGTCGTGTACTCCTCGCCCCTGCCTCGGGCCCGCGAGACCACCGAGATCGTGCTGCCAGCGCTCGGTACAGACAGCGAGCGGGGCAGTCTCGAGATTCACCTCCACGACGATCTTGAGGAGATGCGCCTGGGTCCCGCCGACGGCATGACGTGGGAGGCAGCGCGCGAGCACTTCGGGTTCATCCAGCCCATGGACCAGCCCTACACACCTGTGCTCGAGGGCGGCGAGAGCCGTGCAGGGTTTCGCCACCGGGTGGCACAGGCACTCAACGACATCGCCGCAGCTCACCCTGCCAAGACAGTCTTCATGGGCTGCCATGGCGGCATCTCCTCGGCCGCGATGGCCATGGCATTCGGCATCGCGCCAAGTCACCGCGGCGTCGGCGTGGTCACCGCGGTGACCGCCATCACCGAGCTGGAATTGCTCGAGTGGAACGGGCGTCGCCTCTGGCAGGTGCGGCGCTTCAACGACGCGGCGCACCTTGCGGCAGTCGAAGCCGCCTGAGGACGGAGGCGGACGCGCCGATCTGCGCAACCTCTAACTTGGCCCGTAGTCACAGAGCTTCGGGAGTCTGGAGGACCACATGCTGGTCGAACGAATTGAAGCGAAGTGGATTGACGCGTTCTCGACGGTCTTTGAGATGTGCGGTGTCGAACCCCCGCAGACCGCAGCAATCCTGTCGGAGAGCCAGAGCAGGGCCGTCAACGTAAATCTCGCCGAGCTGGCGCTGGATCGCCTCGGCACACCGCCGATTCATATCGTTGTCCCTACGCCGCGCCAATCCGCCCCAGTGCCGGTGCGCTCGACGGGCGCGTCCGACGCGATTGCCGGCTCGACGGCGGTGATCGCCGCCCTCGGGGCCGTCGACTTTGTCGTCGACTGCACCGTGGAGGGGATGCTGCACGCGTCGGAACTCCCAGAGATCCTGGGAGAGGGCACCCGCATCCTCATGGTCTCCAACGAGCACCCCGAGGCCCTCGAGCGGCTGCGGCCGACGCCAGAACTCGAACCGAAGGTGAAGGTCGGCATCAAGAAGCTGATCGCGGCCTCCGAGATGCGCGTGAGCTCAGCCGCGGGCACCGACCTGGTCGTCGACGTGAGCGGAGCACCGTGCGGCGGCGGCTGGGGGTACACGGCCCGGCCCGGCACCATCAGCCACTGGCCGGGCGGGCTGTGCCTGGCGTTCCCGAAAGCGGGCACGGTGAACGGCACCATCGTGATGGACCGCGGCGACATGAACCTCACGTTCAAGCGCTACATCGAGTCGCCGGTCACGCTGCACATCGACGACGACTACGTCGTCAACGTCGAAGGCGGCGGCACCGACGCCGCCCTGTTCCGCAGCTACACCGACGCCTGGGGCGACCAGGAGGCCTACGCGACCAGCCACGTGGGCTGGGGCATGAACCCCGGCGCCCGCTGGGACACGATGTCGCTGTACGACCGCAGCCAGACCAACGGCACCGAACAGCGGGCCTTCGCCGGCAACTTCCTGTATTCGACCGGTGCCAACGAGCACGCCGGCCGTCACACACTGGGGCACTTCGATCTGCCGATGCGCAACCACAGCGTTTCTCTCGACGGGGACGCAGTGGTGATCGACGGCGCCCTGCAAGGCGACCTGGCCTGAGCGAGCCGACCCAACTGCCGGCCGTCCTCCCGCCCGTCAACCCCGCTGCCACCGGACAGCACCGTGAGCGTCCCTTCCCCGCTGAGAGCTGAGGCCCCTGACGCAGCCGTGCCTCCCGACTGCCGCCCGCTGGCGGCCGGCACTGACCTCGCAGCGCGTATCGAGCGCTGGGCAGATCATCGCCCCGACGCGGCGGCAGTCGCCTTCGAAGGCATCGAGCACTCGTACCGCGATTTCGCAGACCAGGTCGCAGCAGCAGCGGGCTGGCTGGCAGCCGCCGGCATCGGCGAGGGCGACAGGGTGGCGTGGCTCGGCCCGAACCGGCCTACTGCGCTACGGCTGATGCTCGGATGCTCCTGGCTGGGCGCCATCTATCTGCCGCTGAATTCGCGCTTGGCACCGCCCGAGCACCGCTGGATCCTCGATCACGCCGAGCCCGCCCTGCTGGCGGTCGACTCGGCGTTCGCCGAACATGGCGCGGCCGTCGACGCACCGTGCGAGCGGCGGGTGGTGCCCGACGAGCCCGACGGCTTCGCAGTTGCGGGCACTGCACCCCCTCGCCGGGGCACGCCCGACCACGCGGTGCTGCTGGCCTATACCTCGGGCACCACCGGGCACCCCAAGGGCGCCTTGCTGGATCAAGCAGCAATGGCGGCCAATGCCGTCAACTCGACCCATGCCCACGACCTCACCAGCACAGACCGGGTGCTCACTACCATCCCGCTGTTCCACGTCGGCGGGCTGAACATCCAGACGCTGCCTGCTGTGCTGGGAGGGGCCGCGGTGCTCATCGAGAGGGCGTTCGACGCCGGGCAGTTTCTCGACGACGTCGAACAGTGGCAACCGACATGGACGGTGCTGGTGCCCGCCGCCCTGAACGCCGTGGCAGCGCACCCGCGTTTTGCCAGCGCCGACCTCAGCTCGCTGCGCGGCATCATGACGGGGTCCTCTCCCGTGCCGATGGCCGCCACCGAGCCCTTCTTCGACCGGGGCGTGCCGGTGGGGCAGATCTACGGATCCACCGAGACGGCGCCGATCGCCGTACACCTGCGCTGCGACCAAGCGGCCGCCCATCGGGGCTCATGCGGCAAGCCCTCGACGATGTGCGAGGTGCGCATCGTCACCGATGCCGGGGCCGACGCCGCTGCGGGGGAGCGCGGCGAGCTGTGGGTACGCGGGCCGAGCGTTCTGCGGGAGTACTGGCGCGATGGGGGGGCCACGGCCGAAGCGCTGGTCGAGGGGTGGTTTCGCACCGGCGACGTGGGCCACGCCGACGACGAGGGCTGGATCTTCATCGATGACCGCCGCAAGGACATGATCATCTCGGGGGGCGAGAACATCTATCCCGCGGAACTCGAAGAGGTGCTTGCCCGCAGCGACCTGGTATCGGAGGCAACCGTCGTGGGCGTGCCCGACGATCGTTGGGGCGAGGTGCCCGTCATCGTCGCCGCACGCCCGGCCCAAGCATCCCGCAGCACTGGTCGCCTAGCCGATGACCCCGACGACGCTGCCGCGGCAGCCCTGCTCAGACTCTTCGACGGCAAGCTTGCGCGCTTCAAGCACCCCAAGGCCGTGTTCTGGACCGAGCAGCTCCCCCGGACCGCACTCGGCAAAGTTCGCAAGCACGAGGTGCGAGCAATGCTCGCCAGGAACCAAGGGGTCCGCCGTGCCAGATGATGTCGCCTTCATCGGACTCGGCGTCATGGGCTACCCGATGGCCGGTCACTTGGCTGCGGCCGGGCATCGGGTCGCCGTGTTCAATCGCACGAGGAGCGTCGCTCAGCGCTGGACCGCCGAACACGCCGGGGTGACGGCACCCACACCGGCTCAGGCTGCCACCGGCGCATCGATCGTGTTCATGTGCGTCGGCGCTGATGACGACGTGCGTGCTGTCGCCTACGGCGATGACGGTGCCTTAGGCGCCATGAGCGACGGGTCGATCCTCGTTGACCACACGACGGCGTCGGCGGATTTGGCACGTGAGCTGGCCGCGGTGTCCTCCGAGCAAGGCGTGGGCTTTGTGGACGCGCCCGTATCCGGGGGCGAAGCCGGGGCGCAGAACGGCGTCCTGACCGTCATGTGCGGCGGCGAAGCGGGACACTTCGAACGGGCGCGGCCGGTCATGGACTCCTATGCGCGAACGGTCACTCTGATCGGTCCCGCCGGGTCGGGACAGCTCACCAAGATGGTGAACCAGATCTGCATCGCCGGGCTGGTCCAGGCACTGTCGGAGGGTCTCGAGTTCGGCCGGCGGGCCGGCCTCGATCTCGACGCCGTGCTGGAGACCATCTCGCAGGGCGCTGCGGGGTCGTGGCAGATGTCCAACCGCGGGACCACGATGATGGCCGACGAGTTCGAGTTCGGCTTCGCGGTGGACTGGATGCGCAAAGACCTCGGCATCGTGATGGCCGAAGCGCAGCGCAACGGCGCTCCCCTGCCGGTCACCTCGCTCGTCGACCAGTTCTACAAGCGCGTCCAGGAGCTCAGCGGCGGCCGCTGGGACACCTCCAGCCTCATCGCATTGCTGCGCCCGCCGCCGGAACGCTGAGCACGCGGCAAGTACCGTGCGGGCTCGTGACACACAGCGACCGCATCTTGATGGGGCCGGGGCCCTCCAACCCCTATCCCGAGGTGATGGAGGCATTCACCCGCCCCATCCTCGGCCACCTCGACCCTGAATTCATCGCTCTGCTCGACGAGACCAACGAGCGACTGCGGACCGTGTGGCAGACCCGGAACCTGCTGACGTTCCCGGTCAGCGCCACCGGCTCGGCAGGCATGGAAGCGGCCTTCTGCAATTTCGTCGAGCCTGGCGATGCGGTGGTCATCGGCGTCAACGGTGTCTTCGGCACCCGCATGTGCGACGTGGCTGCACGCTGTGGCGCCGAGGTAGTGGCCGTGAACACCGACTGGGGCCGCGCCATCGATCCGCAACGTCTCATCGAGGCCCACCCGTCGCCGAAGATCATCGCGGTGGTCCACGCAGAGACGTCCACTGGCGTGCGAAACGACATCGCACCCCTGGGCGAAGCGAAGGGCGATGCGCTCCTGCTCACCGACTGCGTCACATCGCTGGGCGGCATCGAAGTCGACATCGACGGGTGGGGCGTCGACATCGCCTACAGCGGCACGCAGAAGTGCCTCGGGGTGCCCCCGGGTCTCGCTCCGCTCACCGTCAGCGACCGCGCGCTGGACTCGCTGGTCGGCCGGCCCCAGAGCTGGTACCTGGACTTGAACATGATCCGGGCCTATGTCGTCGGCGAGGGCGCCCGCGCCTACCACCACACCGCTCCGATCTCGATGCTCTATGGCCTCCATGCCGGCCTCGGCGCCGTGCTCGATGAGGGGCTGGACAACGCCTGGGCGCGCCACCAGGCCTGCGGCGACGAACTGCATGCGTGCCTGCCCGAGCTGGGCTTCGAACTGTGGGCGCAGGAGGGCCACCGTCTGCCCGAGCTCACCACCGTCACGCTGCCTGCAAGATTCGACGATGCCGCGGGGCGGCGCGCCCTACTCGAGCGTTACGGCATCGAGGTGGGCGGCGGGCTCGGCCCAGTCGCCGGCAAGGTGTGGCGCATCGGCTGCATGGGCCACACCGCCCGGATGCGCAACGTCAGGATGCTGCTGGGTGCGCTCGAGGAACTCGTCCAGAGCTGAATCACCGACGCCGCTGGTGCGGTGTCGTCGATCAGCCCGTCGGGTGCAACTGCAGCAGTTCGCGGCCGAGCGCGGCCCGGTAGGTGTTGTGGAAGTGATGCAACGCAGGCTCGTTGCGCCCGAACACGACGTGACTGAGGGCACCGCTGTTGGCTGAGCGCTGCTGGCTGGCGCTCATCGCATAGTCCTCGTCACGGATGATGTTCCCGAATCCGCGAGCCACCTCTTCGGCCATGTGGACGCCATCTTCGCCAGTTGCATCGCCAGACGCTGTGTCAACCGAGACGTGGGGCCGCAGGTAGAACGAGATGCGGCTCGTGTGCCGCCCCGGATCCTGGGCGTCGGGATAGGCACGGACGACATAGACGACGCTGCCCGAGGGGATGAGCTGCGTGTTGGGGAACAGCCAATACACCGGCAGCGTGGCGGTGCACAGGTCCCAGTCGTCGGGCGGGAGCTTGCGCATCTCGTCGATCTCGCGCCGGCACAGCAGCATTCGGTGGTTCCGGCCGAAGGTGTCATAGCACTGCACGTTGCCGTGAAAGGCCGCGGAAAGCGTGTCGGAATGCAGCACCGGGAAGTGGTACGTCTCGCCGAACGTGTCCATGGCGAGCTTCCAGTTGCAGTCCACGTCGTACCGGTCGCCGCCGAGCCGGCGCAGCTTGCCGAGATCCCAGTCGGCGAGGTCTGCGGCCAGTTCGGCGCCCAGCAGCTCGTCGGGATCGATGACGCCATTGGGCTGCGGATGCACCCACAGCAAGCCCTCGCGCTCGACCGCCGGCAGCGGGACCAGTCCCAGTTCTGCGCGATCCAGCTCGCCGAAGTGGTCGGACTTGGGCAAACCCACCAGCGTCCCGTTGCCGTCGTAGGTCCAGTTGTGAAATGGGCACGCAAAGCGGCGCTTTCTGCCGCGCTCGGCAGACTCGATGACCACACCGCGGTGCCGGCAGGCGTTCACGAACGCCTTGAACTCCCCCGACGCAGTGCGCGTCGCCAGGATCGGTGTGCCGAGTTCATCGAAGGTCATGAACGACCCGGGCTCAGCCAGATCGCCCGACAGCCCGACAATCTGCGGATGATGGTCGAAGAACTCGCTGCGCTCCACTGCTGCAAGTTCAGGATCGGTGTATGACGACGTGGGGTTGTACCTCACACCGCCGGCATCCACGTTGGTGCCGGAGTCGAGTCGCGCCAACAGGGTCTTGATCTGATCGATCTGCTCGGCGCGCTTCACGTCGAAAGTATGCCAGCACCCGGAACTTGGAGGAAGCGCCAATAGGTGAACCCTGCCGTTGTCGCACCAGTCGTTTCCCGCTCTTGTTCGCTGTCGCTCACGGGCCGCTCGGGCCACGGCTTCGCCTATCGGCTCAGCCTCTTGGGGCGGGGGCTCAGCGCAGCCAGTCGTTGTACTCCGGCTGGCGCTTGGCCTGGAATGCTGCGACGCCCTCTGCGGCATCGGGCAGGTGGTCGGTGATGGCTGTCTTGGAGGCGATCTCGTCGAGCGACTGCTCCCACGTCATTTCTGCTGCCAGCAGGATCGAGCGCTTCAGCATGCGCATGGCCACCTGGGGCCCTTCGGCCAGCTCGTCGGCGAGCTTGCCCGCAGCAGCCGGCAGCTCTTCGTCGTCGACCACTTCGTGCACCAGCCCGAGCTCGTGCGCGGCCTCGGCGTCGACGATCCGCTTGCGCATCATGAAATCGGTCGCCTTGGCCACGCCGAGGTGCTGCACCAGCAGCCACTGGCCGCCTTCGTCGGGCAGCAGACCGAAACGCAGCGTTGCCGAGCCCATGCGAGCCGAACGCGCCGCAATCCGGAAGTCGCACGCCAGCGCGAAGCTGAAGCCGGTCTGGATGGCGAAGCCGTTGATGGCAGAAATGGTCAGCTTGTCGAGGCGGCGCACCGCGGTGTTGACCGCCTGAGAGATCGTCCGCAGGCTGTTGTAGGTGCCGGCGGCATTGTGATGCCCGCCGAAGATCGTGGGCGTGGCAGAGGGGCGGGATTGCTCGTAGCTGCCCAGGTTGTCGCCCGCCCAGAACGCCCGGCCCTGGCCGGTGAACACCACCACCCGTACCGCGTCGTCCATCTGCACTTGGGTGATCAGCTCGATCAGATCCCGCTTCATCGAATGGGTCGAGGCGTTCATCGACTCGGGCCGGTTGAATGTCACGGTCAGCACACCGCTGGATGCCAAGGCCTGCTCGAAGCCGAAGTACTCGGTGTCGAGGTAGCCCGCTTGCTCGGTTGTCATCGCTGATCCCCCTGCGTATGCGCCGGCCCGCCTTCTGCGGGACCCGTGCTGAACCTAGTGATACCTGAACTTACTGATAATGCGGTACTCAGAGGCTGAGCCGATAGGCGAAGCCGTGGCCCGAGCGGCCCGTGAGCGACAGCGAACAAGAGCGGGAAACTACCGGTGCGACAGCGGGAAGGTTTACCTATCGGCGCCGCCGCTTACTGATAATGCAGGCACTCTGTACGCTGCCCGCTGTGACCGGCGAGTCAGGCGATGGGCCGTTCAGCCCGTTCGATGGGGTGCTCATGCTGCGGCTCGACGCCGAGACGCCCGGTGGCGACCGCGCCTACTACGTCACGCCGTTCGTGACTGACGGCGAGCGGCTGTTCGTCTTCGACGAACCCGGCGACCGCAGCGACGCTCTCGAAGAGCTGCTCGTCGGCAATCGAACTGCCGTCAGCTCGACGACGACCGGTGACTTGAGCGTCGGGGCCGTCGGGGGCTACCCCACGCCCGACGAGGAAGCCTGGGCACGCGACGCCTGCTCGGCGAGGTTCTTCTACGACCAAGCCTTGCAAGACCTGGCTCAGCTCGGTGGCCTGGTGACACTCCACCCCGCCTGAGCAACCAGTAGCCAGATGCTCCCCGCTCTTGTTCCCGATCCGAATGCGACTGTGCTCACGGGCCGCTCGGGCCACGGCTTCGCCGCCTGCTCAGCCTCTAGGGTTCCGGCGTGCGAACAGCCATCGGATTCGGAGGTCCGGCGTCGGGCAAGCGCCGCGACTGGGATGAACAGGTCGAGTTTCTGCGAGAAGCCGACCGCCTCGGCGTAGATATCTTGTGGTCCGCCGAGGCATGGGGCATGGACGGCGTCAGCACGCTTGCCTACCTCGCCGCGGTGACGCAACGCTGCCAGCTCGGCACCGGCATCTTGCAGATCTCGGCCCGTACCCCGGTCATGACCGCCATGACCGCGCTCTCGCTGGCCGCAATGACCGACGACAGGTTCATCCTGGGGCTCGGCGTGAGCGGGCCCCAAGTGGTGGAAGGGCTCCATGGGGTCCGCTTCGCCGACCCGCTGGGGCGGCTGCGCGAGACCGTCGACATCTGCCGCCAGGCGTTTGCGGGCGAGAGGATTGCCTATGACGGCCGGCACCATGTGCTCCCGTTGCCCGACGGGCAGGGCAAGTCGCTGCGGCTGGCACAGCCTGCCAACGACAGCATCGAGATCTGGCTCGCCACACTGGGGCCCAAGTCGTTGCATTACACCGGCGAGGCCGCCGACGGCTGGGTGGGCGTGTGCTTCGTGCCGAGCCGTCCCGAGGTGACGTGGGGCAAGGTGCTCTCCGGTGCCGAAGCAGCCGGGCGCCCGCCGAGCGCCGTCGCGTGCCAGGCGGGCGGCGCCGTGGAGTTCGGCGACGACATCGAAGAGCTGATAGCGCCGCGGCGCCCCGGCCTCGCGTTCACGCTGGGCGCGATGGGCTCGGCGACAGCGAACTTCTACAACGACGCCTACCGCCGCGCCGGCTTCTCCGACGAGTGCCGCCACGTGCAGCGTCTGTGGCTCGACGGCGATCGCGCTGGCGCCGCAGCCGCCGTGCCCGACCGCCTGGTCACCGAGACCAACTTCTTGGGCACCCACGACCAGGTCACCGACCAGGTCCGGGCGTATCGCGACGCAGGAGTGGACGTGTTGCGTCTGCAGCCTGAGGGGGCCACGGCCGCCGACCGGCTGGACACGCTCGCACAGATGGTCGACATCGTGCGGGCCGTCAACGCCGAAGCCCCCGCCGCCGGCTAGTCCGGCCCACGGGCTCGCCGCGACCTGTCAGGCCGCCTCGGCGTCGCTACCGTGGGTTCCATGACGGAACGACCTGTCGCATTCACTGAGTCGGAGTTGCGGGAGCGGCTCACCCCCATGCAGTACCACGTCACCCAAGAGGCAGGCACCGAAGGCCCCTTCACCGGCGAGACCTGGGACAACCATGCCGAGGGCGACTACCTCTGCGTGGTGTGCGGTGCCGAGCTGTTCAGCTCAGAGACAAAGTTCGAGAGCGGCTCCGGCTGGCCCAGCTTCACCCAGCCGGTAGACGACGCTGCGGTCAAAACCGAGGTCGATCGCTCCTTGGGCATGGTCCGCACCGAGGTGATGTGCAAGGCCTGCGGCGCGCACTTGGGCCACGTCTTTCCCGATGGCCCACGCCCGACGGGCGATCGCTTCTGCATGAACTCGGCGTCGCTGCAGTTCTCGCCCGCCGACAACCCGGACTGACTCGGTTCGTCTGAGCACCGGTCGGCCATAGCGGGCACCGCGTCAGCTGGTGCCCAGTCGGCCAGCGGCCGGAACGCCGCTGGCGGTCAATCGGTGATGCCGTCGCCCGGTTCGCTGCCGATGTCCAGACTGAGCTGCACGGCGATCGGTTCGTCAGGAAACAGCTTCACCACGTCGGCGTCGAGCTCGCGGCGCACGCCCGCTACGGGCAGCACAGTCAGCATGGCCGCCTGGCCTTGTCGCAGCAGGCTCAGCACTTGGTCGTCGTCGACCAGCAACACGTCGGTGCCGCTGATGACGATGTTCGCCGACGCAACCTCGCCGCCGAGCTGGTTGCGGAGGTAGTCGAACGCCCGCGCAATCGACTTCAGGTCGATGCCGGCGTCGCGCATCTTCTTGGCGATCTTCAGCTCGACGAGGTCGTTGTAGGAATAGCGACGCCGTGATCCGCTGCCGGTGGCTTTCGCAACCGACGGCCTCACCAGCCCCTGGCGGGCCCAGTGATCGAGCTGGCGGTAGGTGATGCCGACAAGCTCGGCAGTCTGCGGGCCGAAGAAACCCTCCGCGAGCGCGCCGAGGGCTTCAGCGCCGCTTGACTCGGAGAGGTCTGCTTCGCCGGTGGACGCGAGAGGCGCCGAGCGGGATCTCGGCGTGTCGGCGCCTCCCGATGCCGTTGGCTCAGACGACAGGGCTCGTTGCTGAACGGCCATCGGTTTTTCCTCCCCCATCCACAGCGGACGCCGCAAATCACATTTTGCGAACTACTGGTTTGTGATCCGCGCTCCCACAGAGCGTACGACGACCCGCCGCTGCGACGCAAGCGGCCAGATAACGGGAGCTGGCAGCGGCCGTTCGGGCCGCAGCAGCGGTCGGGCCACCGCGCCTCACTCCGGGTCGCTGGCCTCCGCCGCGGGCCCAAAGTCGTCGGGCCGCACGTCGTCGAGGAACTGCTTGAACTCGTCGAGGAGCTCGTCGGGGTCGACATCGGCGGGGGGATCGGGAGGAAGCTCGATGATCTGCCCCGCTTCGTCGAGCACCGATTCGCTGGCGAAGATGGGGGTGTCGGCCCGCACCGCCAGCGCCACGGCGTCGCTCGGCCGAGCGGAGATCGTATGGGTGGCCTCCCCGACCGTGACCTCCATCTCGGCGAAGAAGGTGCGGTCGCGCAGGTCGGTGACGGTGACCTTGACGAGCGTCGCTCCGAGCACGTCCAGCATGGCCGCCATCAGGTCGTGCGTCAGCGGCCGCGGCACTCGAATCTGCTCGATGCCGCGGTAGATCGCCTGGGCCTCGGGGGTGTCGATCACCACCGGCAGCACGCGCTGAGAACCGCCGGTCTCGCGCAGCAACAGCAAGGGGCTCTGCGAGGGCATCTCCACCTGCACGCCAAGGAGCTCCATCTCAACCATGGCCCGCACATTACTTCGGCCCCTGCTCCCGGTGAGCCGGCGAACACTCAGCGACTAGCGCCAATATCGGCGCAAGGCCTCCCCCATCACGTGGGAGCGCAGCCGCTCGCAGAGCGCGATCAGGCGACCCAAGGAGCGCTGCGCGTCAAGGTCGGCCGAAGCACCGCCGGCATGAAGAATCGGTTGAATGCCCTGCTCGAACATCGATGCATCGCGCGCTGCGGCATTGCGAACCACACGCAGGTGACGGGCCTGCAGGCCGTATGTGGCGAATTCGCGCGAGATACGGGCGACGAGCAAGGCGCCGCTGCTGTAACGCGGCGCAGGCGGTTCCAGGCCCAACGAGGCCTGCACCGCCGCAGCATGCGCTGCTTCGGCTTGGGGCGGCAGTGATCGAGCTTCGTCGGCTTCGTCGAGCGGCACGAGAAGACCGAAATCGGTCAGCTCGGCGATCTCTTCGACAGTGAGTCCGCTCTCGGCACTCAGCTCCGCGGCGCTGTACGTCGCGGCGGCGTCGGGAGCGATCCATGGGGGCTTGGGGCCGGCGGTTGGCGCCGTCGAGACCGGATCTGTTGCGCTCTCGACTGCATCCGCGGGAACAGGTTCTTGGGGACCCTCGGCTGCGTCTGCGGCGCCAGTCGCCGCAGCGGCACCTGCAGCCCTGAACTCGGAGGGTGCTTCGGGTTCAGGTTCAGCCGTCGCCGCGGGGGACGATCCGGGGGCCTCGTGAATCCCGATGCCCCAGATGTCAGCCAGGTGCTCGCCTCGGTCGATCCGCTCCCCGATGATGCTGAGCGGCAGGTACTGGTCGCGTTGACGGGTCAGGATCCAGCGAAGAACTTCGATGTCATGCGGCCCGAAACTGCGGTAACCCCCTGACGTGCGGGCCGGCGAGATGAGCTTGCGATCTTCGAGGAACCGGATCTTGGAGTCGGTCAGATCATTGAACTCGGACCGCAGCAACGACACGACCTCGCCGATCGACAACCGTGCTCCGGGTGCGTACGACTCGGGGCGTGCGCTCACAATCCGAATGAGGAGATCAGGTACAGCAGCTTGAACTTGCCGATCTGCAACTCATTGCCGCTGCTCAGCTTCACCTCGCCGTCGGTGCGAACGCCATTCACATAGGTGCCGTTCAACGAGCCCACGTCGATCAGGATGTGTCCCGCCGGACCGAGTTCGAGCACCACATGACGGCGCGACACGGTGATGTCGTCCAGGAAAATGTCGCTGTCGGGGTGGCGGCCGACGGTGACCCGGTCACCGGCCAGCTCGAAGCGGGTCCCGGACCGATGGCCCGACGTGACCACGAGCTCCGCCTGACCGGCGTACGGCGGGACTTCGGTAACGCGCACCGGCACGAGAATCTCGGTGGGTGCGTCACCGGTCGTGTCCAGTCGCATCCCGCAGCCGGAACAGAACCGGGCATCCTCGGCACTTACCTTTCCGCATGTGCCGCAGGTCACAGACATGGAGATCAGATGTCCTCGGCGATCAACGCGGCGTAGCTGTCGGCATCGAGCAGTGCTTCCATCTCCGTAGAGGCCTGCGACGCGTCGTCTAGCGGGGCGATAACGCAGAGCCACCCGTCGCCATACGGCGACTCGTTGACCAGCTGCGGTTCGTCCTCCAGCGTGACGTTCACCTCAACCACTTCCCCCGAGATCGGGGCAAAGATGTCCGAAACGGATTTGGTCGACTCGATCTCGCACATCGGCTCGTCAGCGGTGACCTGTGCACTGATCTCGGGCAACTCCACATACACGACATCGCCGAGCGCATCCTGCGCAAAATCGGTGATGCCCACCTGCACCCCGCCGTCTGCGGGACGTACCCATTCATGATCGCTCGAGTAGCGAAGCTCGGCGGGAATCTCCATGTCCACGAACCTACCGGATTGCCGTCGCCCCAGTAGCTAGAGCCGTGTCACACAGCCATTGCCATGCCGAGTCTCGCCGAAGTCCGCAGCGCGCTCGGCCGAGCCGAGTCGGGCTTCCACGCAAGCGATTGCTGACACAGCACGAGGTCTCACTGCGCCGGGCTTCCATGCGGGTGTCGGCGGCCAAGTGCTCAGCCGCTGACGCGGGCAGCACGCCCCTGCCGCACCGCAGTGAATGCTTGAGGGATGTAGCCCACCGCCGACCAGTAGTGGATCGGCAGGCCCACTGCGACGAAGATCCACGCCCCGATCCCGAACGCATCCGCGGCGGGGATATCGCTGTGCCCCGCGAGAAAGAACGGCACGGCGAACATCATGAGAAACGTGCCGGTCTTGCCCCACCAAGTCACGTCGATCTTGCGAGCACCGAGGGCACCGAGCACCAACGCGGCGATGGCAACGACTCCCTCGCGGAACAGCGCCAGCACGGCAATCCACAGCGGCAACGAGCCGTCGACGATCATCACGACGAGCGCGACCAGCAACAGCAGCCGATCGGCGGTGGGGTCGAGAATCTTGCCCAGCTCGGAGACCTGGTCGAAACGCCTCGCCACCCAGCCGTCGACCCAGTCGGTGGCCCCCAGCGCACCCAGCAGCAGCGCCGCCGCCCAGCGGTCCTCGGCACCGAACACCAACCACACGAACCACGGCAGACAGCCCAGCCGCGCCAAGCTAATCAGGTTGGGCACAGTGAACGGCCGCCACCCGAGGTCGGGGTTCGACGACGCATCGGGCGTTTCGCTCACCCGGCTCACAGTACCGACATGCTCATGCTCTCTGAGGCGGGACCGACAGGCGAACCCGTGGCCCGAACGCAGGGGTAAGGGCGAGCAGGCGGGCGGCGATTCAGGCTATGTGCCGGCCGGGCTGAAGCGTGGCCGCACGCGATCCCGGACGGTGCTGATCAATCCGTTCGATCCCCTGGTGTGGTACCGCCCGCGTGCTGAGCGCCTCTTCGGGTTCCACTACCGGATCGAGATCTACACACCCAAGGCCAAGAGCATGCGGGAGCCAGACCTCGACGCTTCAACGGCAGGGGTAGTCGGCCGGGCCCATGCCGTTGGCTCGCCACACATTTCGTTGATGCACGTCTGGTTCACCCCAATCGGGCTGGCGGCGGGGTCCTTCTCCTCCGCCGACCGAGACGTGATCCCCGTCCGTCATCGGGCCCTCGTCGTGCACCCACAGCGACCGGGTGTCGGGGTCATACCGTGTTCCGGGACGCGGGAGCATGATCATGGAATACAGCAGTCTGCCGTTGCCGTCCCGACGGAGTCCCGGGTCGAAGCCTTGCCCCCAATCGTGCTCGGTCTCCAGCACATGGACGTAGGGTTCCTCGATGATCAGGTAGCCGCACAGCTCGGCCATCTGGCCGTCTCCATCTGGGTCGAAGTCCCACATTCCCACGAATGGCGACGGCGGCGCCCCGAGGGGCGGCAGAGTGCTCGCGACTGAATCATCATTCGCTGCTAAACTGGCCGGGGCGCGATTGATGCCATCGAGCTGTGATTCGAACGGCCGATGTTCCGGGACATATACGCACCTGCCGCTGCTTGAAGACTGGCATCGCAATGCGCTCGATGCGGCGACAGTGTCGGCCGTAGCGGCAGGAGCAGTGACGTCAGTGCGGGTCTCTGTGATTGTGTTCCTCGGAAGGGCAGCAGGTGCCTGCTTGTCGTCGAGACTGCTCCCCTGGGCGACACACCCAAAGACAAGCCACGCAGCGATCACCAGAACCAGCACAGTGCGGCGGGGCGTCATTCGCGGTCCAAGCTCCTCGTACTGGTGCGACACCAGCCCTCAGCCGATGGTGACGTTGTTGGCGACGAGGATGTCGACGCCCAAGAAATCCTCGACTCTGTCGATAGCTGAGAAGGTCAGCTTCTTGCCGGTTGAGATGCAGTTATCGGCGTCAGTACCGCCCTTGAGAATGCCGTAGGCCGTGGAATTTCGATAGAACGGTCCGCCGCTGTCACCCTTGCAGCCCTTCAATCCGGATCCGTACACACGGACAAAACGGGCAGCGCAGTCCGCAGGGGTATTGAACTCATCGGCGTAGCACGCGCCAGAGTTGGTTGGCCGATAGTAGATGTTGATCACGGTTCCACAGGTACTGCCAGTTTTCTTGCCTGTGTGACAGACGATGTCGCCGAGCATCCTCGACCACGATTCGGCGCCCCGTACGACGCGGGTCTCAGGGGGCGTGCTCTGGTAATCGACGAACTGCGACTTGAGCTGATGCCCTGAACCGGAGGGGATCTCGTGAAATTGGGCGTCTGCGGTGGTGCCTTTGTAGCCGGTCACCCACGGCAACGATACGCCGTGCATCGTCAGCGGTTCTCGGCAGTGGCCGGCGGTGATGATGCCGAAGGTGCGGGTGCTGCGCTGGCGAGCGGCGAAACCCGATGTGCAAGAGCTCATGGCGCGTCCGCCGTCGAACATCGCCATGTCGCCGTGGTCGCGTCCGTCGACGATGGAGTAGGCGACGCCGATGTGGCCTTGGTAGGCGGCGGTCATCTGCGCTGCGAGAGCAGCCAGTTCGGCGTCGGTCGCCGAAGCGGTTGCGGCAGGCGTGTCGGTGCTGCCGACGGGGCCGATGCCGTCTTCGGTGCCTCGAAGCTCGGTCGGCTCTGTGGGTCCCAGCAGCGCAGGGTCGATGCCGATGTGCAGAGTATTGGTGCCCAAGTCCGGCGCGGTGAAGGTGACCGCAGCCGAGTAGTCCGCGACGCCGGTCTGGTCGTCGACGCGCCCGACAGGGCCGATGCTGCTGCCGTCACCGAAGCCGTCCTGGGCTTTGAGCAGCTCGGCGAGCGTGTGCGCGGCACCGGTGCGGATCTCGACGTCGCCGTGTGCGACCGCGATCGCTGTCGAAGCAGGCTTGGGAACCTCGTCGCCGGTCAGCCACACCCAGCCGGTGAAGGTGCCCACGTGGTCGATGCCCCATCCCGCAATCCGAGACGATTCGAGTTCTCGGATCGACGCCAAGATGTCCTGGATCGGCTGGATGCGGTCGAGGCGCCGGACTGCCTCGGCCTCGGTGACGCCGAACTCAGCGGCGTACGAGGCGACAGCAAGATCTGCTGCCTGCTCGGCGCCGAGGCTCGTGCCCGTGTCTTGGGCCAGCTGGCCCTCGATGACCGGATCGGCGCCTTGAGCGCCGACGCTCACCGTGCTCGCCAAGAGCGCCGCCGTCAGGACCATTGAGAATACTGTTCGTCGCCGCCATCGGCCGCGGTGTCGAAGATGTGTTTCGGAGCCATCTGCAAGTCGCATTGGATCATTTCCTTAACGTTCGTTAAGGATCGATCCTGACCCTATGCCTCATATGCGCGGGGCCGTGACCACCACCGATCCGAATCAAGTTCGAGGCACGAGCGAGCGATTTACGGTGCCTCCCCCATTTCCCGGTCACCTCAATGAGGAGGTAGCCATGTCAACCATGCAAGAGAACAGTCGGTCGGGGTAGGTGTTGGCGCTGGGCCGGGTGCGAAGATCGTTTCCCAATGAGTTCAAGGTTTGGACCTCACAGGTGGGTCTGGGCTTAGGCTGCGCGCCATGGCCACCGTATTCACGAGGATCATCGAAGGAGAGCTGCCCGGGACATTTGTGTGGCGAGACGAGCAGTGTGTCGGGTTCTTGTCCATCAACCCTCTGTCGGTGGGCCACACGCTCGTCGTGCCGATCGCGGAGATCGACCACTGGCTGGACGTCCCGACCGAGCTGCAAGCTCACCTGTTCGATGTGTCCCGCCGCATCGGCGAGGCGCAGATGCGGGCGTTGAAACCTGAGCGAATCGGGCTGGTGATCGCCGGTTTCGAAGTGCCGCATTGCCATATCCATGTGTGCGGGGTGAACTCGATGTCCGACATGAACTTCGCCCGGCCACTGCCGATGGCCTCGGCGGAGGATCTGACCGCACCAGCCGAAGCCATCAAAGCTGAGCTGGCAGCACTCGGCTGAGCCGAGCTGCGCTCGCTGCGCCTGGCTACGCAAGGCCGGGTTTGCCTGCAGTGCGCGGCGCCCGTGTACGAGCAGCGCCGAAGCAGCTCAGAAGAGCCGATCCGGCACCGCTTCGGCGAAGTCCGCTGGTTCGATGAGAGTGGCATCGCTGTTGCGGATGTTGCCCACCGCGCGGCCTACTTGGTGAGAGCGCAGGATTCCTTCGCCAGCAGGTGCGCACATGGCCGACAGCACGTCGATGCCGTCGTTCGCGGGATCCAGCCACGCATCCCACGCGGATCGCTCCAGCAGCACCGGCATGCGGTCGTGGATCGGCGCCATGAATCGGTTCGCCACCGTGGTGAGCACCGCGGCCGAATGCAGCGCGTTCTGCTCAGTGCCGGCGGCGGCGTCTTTTGGCGGCGACCACCGTTCCCACAGTCCGGCCATGGCGAGCATGCCGCCGTCGGATCGGGTGATGTAGTGCGGCAGCGGGCGCTCGTCGCGGCTCGTCGCGGGGGACGCGGGGGGCCACTCGTAGAAGCCGTCGGCGGGCACGATGCAACGGCGCCGCTTGAACGGCCCGCGGAACGAGTTCTTCGTGGCCGCCGTCTCCGAGCGAGCGTTGAACAGCGGCGGACCCTTGGCGGGGTCGGGGGACCAACGAGGCACCAAGCCCCACCGAAACATTTCGAGCCGACGCGAATCGGGGCCGTCCACGACCGCCACGATGTCAGTGGTGGGGGCCACGTTGTAGCTGCGAGGAACGTCGAACCCGGGCATCGGGGTGTCGAAGTACGCGGCCACGGCCTCAAGATCTGCCGCCGAGACGAACCGCCCGCACATGCCGCGAGCGTAGAACGAACCGCTCCCCGGCCTCGCAATGGACCGAGCGAGAAGCCCGAGAAGTCCACGCATAGATCGCCAGATGTAATAAAAATCATTTGAATTTCACACAACTGCCCAAGATGATTGGACACTGTGGGCTTCACGAAGGATCTCTGGACGGCGATGCTCTCCGACGAGGGCTTCGAGCTCGCAGCAGCACTTGACCGGATCACCACAGACGAGATCGCATCGGCCATCGCTGCGGCCGATCTGATCGTCGAGCCTGAGAGTCCGTGCGACACCTCAACAGTGACGTCGAGTGCAGATGAGGCTTGAACGGCGTCGGCAGGCAGCCTCGGCGGCACGCTCTGCGGCATGCCTGCTGCGGGCAGGGCTTGCACTGGCGCACTCCTGCCGCCGCTCGCTGCGCCGGTACTGTTCGGGGAATGCACGACGCACGCCGGCTTCCATCGGGCTGCCGATGAGCGCATCGGAAGCCGCAGAGGACCGCCCGGTCGATCTGCTCCGGCTACTCGCAGATCGCTACACGTCGCCGCAGGCTCGCGGCACCGCGTTCGAGCGACTGATGCAGCGCGCCCTCCAGTGCCACCCCGACGTGTACGGGCCGCAGCGTTTCAAGCAGGTATGGCGGTGGAGCGAATGGCCCGAACGCGTCTCCCGTGGCTACGGAGCGGACATCGGCATCGACCTCGTAGCCGAGCAGACTCCCGAAGCAGGCGGGGGCCTGTGCGCAATCCAGACCAAGGCCTACGCCGTCGGTCGCGTCGACAAGGGCGCGGTCGACTCGTTCATCTCGGCCTCGGCGACCGGCGACTTCACGGCACGACTGCTGGTATTGACCGCGCCGCCTACCGCGCAGGCCCGCCTCATGATCGAGAAGGCGGCGCCCCGATGCGAAGTGCTGCACCGCAGCGACCTGGAGTCCTGGCCCGTCAACTGGGCTGAGTGTCTCGACGATCCGTCACGACTTCGCTTCGTCGCTCCCGAGCGCCACGCACCCAAGCCCTTCCAAGCCGAGGCGGTGGCGAGGGTCCTGGACGGGTTCGCTTCGCACGACAGGGGCCGGCTCGTGCTGCCCTGCGGGACCGGCAAGTCGGTGGTGTCGCTGTGGATCGCAGAGCGCCTCGCCGGCATCGGCGGTCGTGTCCTGTATTTGGTGCCGTCGATCGCGCTGATGAACCAGACGATGCGTGAGTGGGCGAGCCAGCGCGACCCCGACATCCCGCATCGGTACATCGGAGTCTGCTCGGATACCCGCGCCGGGCACACCGCAGAAGACGCCCCGTTGGTCGAGTTGGCCATGGCGGTCACGACCGACCCCGAGCGCATCACCGCGCAGCTTGCTGCGTCCGACGCCGCAGCGATGACGGTGGTGTTCTGCACCTACCAGTCGCTGAGCCTCATCGCCGACGCCCAGTCAGACACGAGCCTGTTCGGCCCAGCGCCTCGGTTCGACGTGGCGATCTGCGATGAAGCTCACCGCACCACCGGCATCGAGGACGTCGCGGCTCGCAAGCCGCCATCGACGTCGCAGCGCACGGTCACGCCGTACTCGCTGATTCACGACCCCAGCCGAGTCCGTGCGGCCAAACGGCTCTACATGACTGCAACGCCCCGGGTGTACACCGAGTCAGCGCGCAGCCGCGTGCAACAAGCTGCCGGCAGCTTCGACGTGTACTCGATGGACGATCCGGCGGTGTACGGCCCCGAGATGTTCCGCATGTCGTTCGGCGACGCCGTGGAGGGCGGGCATCTCACCGACTACAAGGTGCTGGTCATCGCCGTGGCCGAGAACCCCGTGCTCGATGCCTACGACAACATCGCTGTCGACGAAGCGCACAAGTTCAGCATCCATGACGCAGTGAAGTTCGCCGGATGCTGGGACGGTCTGGCCGATCCGACTACTACCACTCCCGAAGGCCGAGTCACCGGGGCCGTAAACAGTGACTACGCGGCACAGCGGGTGATCGCGTTCACCAACCGGATCCGCAACTCCCAACTCGTCGAGCGCTACTGGAACCCGGTCATCGAAGCGATCGCCGGCGCTGTCCACGGCCGCTCGACCACAGCCGGCGGCGGCGCCGGACCTGCACTGCTGGCCTGCGACATCCGCCATGTCGATGGCTCGAAGAATGCGCTCGAACGTGCCGACACCATCGCTTGGCTGCGCCAAGGCGACCCCGACGGCGCCTGCCGGATTGTGACCAACGCCCGCTGCTTGAGCGAGGGCATCGACGTCCCCGCATTGGATGCGGTGATCTTCCTGGAGCCGAAGCAGTCGCAGGTCGACGTGATCCAAGCCGTGGGACGGGTGATGCGCCGTGCCCCCCACAAGGACGTGGGCTACGTGATCCTTCCGGTCGTGGTGCCGTCGGGCGCCAGCCTGCTGGATGACGCGGTGCTGAACGGCTCCGATTTCAAGGCCGTGTGGAAGGTGCTCAAGGCGCTGCGCTCGCATGACGAGCGGCTCGACGTGCTCATCAATACCGCCGACCTGACCGGCAAGCCGCCGATCACCGTGCTGCCGAGCGGTCTGTGCGGCACCTGCGGCAAGGCGCACGGCGACTGCGAATGCGACGCCGCCGGAGCCGATGCCGATGCAAGCGTTCGGGCGAGCCAGCAGCGGCTCCCTTTCGAGCACGCCATCGCCTCACAGCTCGTGAAATCGTGCGGCGACCGGCAGTACTGGGATCGCTGGGGCCGCGAGGTCGCACGCATCACCGGCACGATCACCAGCCACATCGGCACTGCAGTTGCTGCCGATGCCGACTTGGCCGCCACCTTCGACCGGTTTGCCGAACAGATGCAGGCAACCGTGGGCGGTGCGGTGAGGACGGGCGACCTTGCCTCGCTGGTCGCGCAGCATGTGGTGACGATGCCGGTGTTCGAGGCGCTGTTTGCCGGCAGCGGCTTCGCCGATCGCAACCCCATCTCGAAGGCGCTCAACGAACTGCTCGACGAGTTCAAGGCTGCCGATGTCCGGCTCCGAGACGAGGCCGCGGACCTCGATCGCTTTTATGACAGCGTCCGCAACCGGCTGTCGGGCGCAACAGACTCCGATGCCCGGCTGAAGATCATGCTGGAGGTGTACGAGTCGTTCTTCAAGGAAGCGATGCCTGCGGAGATCACCCGCTTGGGGATCGTGTACACCCCTGTGGAGCTGGTCGACTTCATGCTGCGTTCGGTCGATGCCGTGCTGCGCCAGGAGTTCGGCCGGGGCCTGACGTCCGAAGGCGTACACATTCTGGATCCGTTCACCGGGACGGGCACCTTCATCAACCGACTGTTGACGCAGCGCAACAGCGACGGCAAGCCGTTCATCGCCGACGACGACCTTGCTCGCAAGTTCGTCAACACCCACAACCCGCTGGTGCCCGGTGGCAGCGTGCAAGAGATTCACGCCAACGAGATCGTGCTGCTCGCCTACTACCTCGCTGCGATCAAGATCGAAGAGGGCTACCGCGAGCGAACCGGCAGCTACGAACCGTTCAGCGGCATCGTGCTGACCGACACGTTCGCCCACGACCCATCGGTGCTGCCCGGCACCGGGTCGCTCGGCTACAACAGCGCCCGAGCCCGCCAGCAGAACGAACTGCCCATCCAAGTCATCATCGGCAACCCGCCGTGGTCAGCAGGGCAAAAGTCAGCAGGCGACGACAACCCCAACGTCGAGCACCCCCATATCGAACAACGCGTCCGCGACACCTACGGCCGCCGTCACCGAGAGGTCACCGGCCGAGGCGCCGGCAAAGCCATGGGCAACCTGTACGTGGAAGCGATCCGGTGGGCATCGGATCGGCTCGATCAGCCCGGGCATGATCCGTCCAAGCCAGGCGTGATCGCGTTCGTCCACCCCAACTCTTTGTCGAACGCTCCGTCTCTCGCAGGCATGCGTGCGGCCTTGCGCGACGAATACACGTCCGTCTACGTAGTCAATCTGCTCGGTGATGCGATGAAGTCCGGGGAAGAGCGCGCTCGCGAGGGGCAAGTTGTGTTCGGGATAGAAATTCGCGAGCAATCCGAGGTGCGCAAGGGCACAGGGGCTCGCGTCGGCGTGCAGGTCACGATTCTTGTCCGCAACCCGACGAGTGACGGGGGGGGGGGGGGGGACGTGCGGTGCTCCGGTATGCCGAAGTGCCCGAGAATTCCAGTCTCCGCCAAAAGTTCGACTGGCTTGCCGATCTCGGCGACGTGACGAATGGACGTCTCATCACTGTTCTCGAGAACGAGTCACATGACTGGATGAATGTGACCGACGGGAGCTTCAACGACCTGATGCCCGTGTGCGAGCCCGGACGACGAGGTGACGACATCACCAGTGTTGTGGGCGATCACGCACTCGGAATAGCAACTAACTGCGACACTTATGTCTACTCCTTCTCGCGCGAAGAACTCGCTCAACGCTTGCGCCTGCTGATCGATGCCTACAGCGATGCGCTCGAGCTGGTCGAGGCCGGATGCAGCGTCGATGAATGCACGACGAACGACGACCTCGCTCGGATCAAGTGGACTGGCACTCTCAAGCAAACATTGCGTCGCCGAGAGCCAATCGTGTTCGAAGAAGACCGAATCCGCGAGGTGTTGTACCGGCCCTTCACCAAGCTCTGGCTCTATGAGGACCCTCGCATCCTCTCCTCCGTGAAGTCGATCAGCGCCATGTTCCGAGACGAGCACCGAGAGAGAGAGAGAGAGAGAGAGAGAGAGAGAGGAATCTCGGTCAGCAGCCCGTCGAGCAGGACACGATTCTCGACACTCGCGGTCAGACAGCGCATCGATCTCAACTGTCTGGACGGCGGAGCGCGCTTCGCGCCCAGGACGAGGCCCTGCTGATGACGACGCCGTCGAACCGGACCGTGTTCGCCGTTCTCGCCTCCACGACACTGCCGGACCTGCACGCGTTGGATCCAGCTTGCCGAGCGGCACCTCGGAGCAGGCCGTGAGCCCCGTCGAAGTTCTGCTGGTGACATCACCGAACAGCCGAGCGATCTTCGCGTCCTTGGCAACTGCGCGCCCGGCCGATCTCAGCGCCTGCGGAACCAATCAGCCCACCCGTGCTATTCCGCGACGGAGGATTTCATGAGCGAGACGCTCGACTTGGGACTGCCTGAAGCGAGTGCTGGGACCGACCCAGACAACATCTCCGACTGGGCGCTGGAGCAGTTCCAAGCCAAGTACGGCCCCGAGATCACCAAGGATGGCATCTGGGAGTACCTGTACGGCATCATGCACTCGCCGGACTGGCGCATGGATTACCGGCACGATCTGCAGCGCAACCTGCCCCGCATTCCCCTCGCTGATGATTTCGAGGCATTCCGGTCCGCCGGCCGCGAGCTGATGGACCTGCACATCGGCTACGAAACGGTCGACGAATACCCCGTGCAGTGCTTGGTGGACGGGGAACCCGACAACGGCGATGCCGACCACAGCGCTTACCGAATCGAGGGACGGATGCGCTGGGGCAAGCGCCCCGATGGCAGCGACGACCCCACCGTGCTCATGGTCAACAGCCGGTGCCGCCTCGTCGGGATTCCACTCGAAACGGTGCATTACACCGTGTCAGGCCGCACCCCGCTGCAATGGGCCATCGACAGCCTCCGCGTCAAGCACGACAAGCCATCCGGCATCGTCGACGATCCCAACGGCTGGCGTGACTGGGCCGACGAGCCGTTCAACCTCATCCGCCACCTGCGACGGCTCGTGAGGGTCAGCTACGAGTCAGCGCTCATCATCGCTTGGCTGCCCACATCACGCCCCGGCGAATCGCACCTGTACGAGCCAGGCCCGGTCACACTTGCCGACATCATCGAGTCCCAAGGCAAGGGTCCGCCGCTCGACGATTCGACCGGGATCATCTATACCGAGGAAGAATTCGCCGCCCACCTCGAATCGCTGCTCGACGAACCTTCCATCGAGTGAACGGCACACATGCCGACCTACGAGGAAGACATGGCATTCCAGCGCGACTTCCGACGGCTCTCCAAAGCACAGAAGCTCTTGCTGCTGCGGGTGCGCAACCTGATGGTCGAGGACCTCCGGGAGATGGAATCGGGCGACGCCACATGGTTTCGTGACGGACTCGTGCACAAGCTGCAAGGCGTGCAGAGTCTCTACGAGATGCGATGGGCCGAGGACGGCCGAGCGATCTTCTCGTTCGGGACTCAACAACAAGCAGGTCTCCTGCACATTCGCTGGCACCGTTGCGGAACGCACGACATCCTGCCGTAGCCCGCTGCGCGCAGGAAACCGAACTCGTCACACCCTGCACGTCACAGGCGACCGACAACAACCGGTTTGCAGATGCCGATGCTCTGGTACCCGCTCAGCGCCTACCGCCTCGCCACGCGCCGCTGCTGTCTCACACGTAGGTGGAGCCCTTCATGGCGCCGCGGTCTTGACGGATCTCGACGTTCACCAGTGCGGGGAGGCCAGAGTCGAAGGCTCGCTGCAGCGCCGGGGCGATCTCGCCGGGCTCGGTGACGTGCTCGCCGTGGCCGCCCATGGCTTCGACGACCTTGTCATAGCGGGTGAAGTTCAGCTCGGTGGCGACCACCCGGTCCTGTCCGTACAGGCTGGCCTGGGGACGCAGCATCTGCCCCCACGCTGCGTCGTTGCCGACGACGCCCACGATGGGCAGTCCGAAGCGCACGGCGGTGTCGAACTCGAAACCGTTCAGGCCGAATGAGCCGTCGCCATAGACGATCAGCACGCGTTTGTCAGGGTGAGCCTTCTGCGCAGCCAGGGCGAACGGCATGCCCACGCCAAGGGTGCCGAGGGGGCCGGGGTCCATCCAGGTGCCCCGGCGCGGCACGCGGATGACCTTGGAGGCCTGCGCCACGATGTCGCCCCCGTCGCCGATCACGATCATGTCGTCGGTCACGGCGTCGGCGATCTCGCGGCACAGCCGCAGCGGATCGATCGGCACCTCATCGCTGTTCAGCTCGGCATTGCGGGCCTCGTCGAGCTCGGCCTCGCGAGCCGCCAGCGCGGCGAGGTGCGCCGAGGCGTCCACCGAGACGCCGCTCGACTTGAACAGCTCCCCCAGTGCCTCGAAATTGGCGCCCAGGTTGCCCACCAGCCCTACTTCGGCAGCGCGGTTCTGGCCGATGAGCGTCTCGTCAAGGTCGAGCTGCACGATACGGGCATCGGCAGGAATGGCGCGGCCGAACTTCATGCGGAAGTCGAGCGGCGTGCCGGCCAGGATCACCACGTCGGCGGCTGCGAGCGCCTCGGACCGTGTCAGCGACAGGAACGAGGGGTGGTCCCAATTGATCTCCCCGCGGGCCATGCCGTTCACGTAACACGGGATGGCCGTGGCATCGAGGAACGCGCCGAGCGCGCCGCCGCCCTCGCTCCACTTCAGCGAAGTGCCGGCCATCACCACCGGGGTGCGGGCGCCGGCGATGATTTCCGCAGCCTCGGCCAGGATTCCTGTGGGTGCGGCTGATACCACCCGGTAGTCGCGGAACTGGGGCATCTCGACGGCGTCGAGATCCACCTTGCCGTGCAGCACGTCCATCGGGATCTCCAGGAAGGAGGGCCCTGGAATGCCGCTCAGCGCAGTGCGCACGGCCAGCTCGATGTATTCGGCGATGCGGCGGGTCTCCCCGCATGCGCCCGACCACTTTGTCACCGGTCGCATGAGCGACACGTGGTCCATTTCCTGCAGCGAACCGCGCCCAGCATGCTTGAACGGCCCCTGGCCGCCGAAGACCAGAATCGGCGAGTTGGCCCGCCAGGCGTTCGCCACTCCGGTCACGCCGTCGGTCACCCCAGGACCTGCGGTGAGAATCGCCACGCCGACCTTGCCCGGGTGCAGGCGAGCCCACGCATCGGCGGCGTGGGTCGCAGCCTGCTCGTGGCGGACGTCGACAACCTCGATGCCCTCGTCGATGCAGCCGTCGTAGATGCCCATGACGTGCCCGCCCGACAGGGTGAACACGCATTCCACACCCGCCGCCTTCAGCGCCTTCGCGGCGAGCTTGCCGCCATGGGTCTCGGTGGCCGTGACGCCCAGTGCGCTCTGTTCCTTGCCGCTCATGTGTCGCTCCCCGCTCAAAGCCTGCCGCAAGAGCTTGGCACGCGGCCTACGCTTGCGCCGCGGCGCTGCGCCGCCTATCGCCCGCCGTGCGCGGTGCCTCTCGTGCCCTCAGTTCAGTCTGGACCGACCAGCGCGAAGAGCCGCACCAGCGGACTGGTGCGGCTCCGAGCGACCCGAAGGCCAGGGGCCGAGAGATGGTTCTCCGCCGCTGCACTTGACACGCCCGGCATCGGGTTCGATTCCCGATCGGTCCACCGCTGAGACTAGTGCTATCGGGCGCGGGAGCGATCCCCATTCCTGTATGACTCCCGTGCTGGTGGCTTACGCAACCACGATGTTCACCAGCTTGCCCGGCACGGTGACGACGCGCCGGATGTCGTCGCCGGCGGTGAGCTGCGCAATGCGCTCGTCGTCGAGCGCTGCAGCCTCCAAGTCCTCGTTCGAGATGGCTGCATCCACTGTGATGCGGCTGCGCACCTTGCCGTTGACCTGCACCGGCACCTCGATGGTCTCCGCCACCAGCAGCGCCGGATCGGCCTGCGGGAAGGGCGCGTACACCACTGTCTCGGTGTTGCCGAGCTTTTCCCACAGTTCCTCGGCCAAGTGGGGCACCAGCGGCGCCAGCAGCCGCACCAACACGTCTGCGACTGGCCAGGGCGTCGGCTCGCCACGACGGGTCAGCTCGTTGTTCAGCTCGGTGATGCGCGCAATCGCGGAATTGAAGCGCAGGTCCTCCATCGCATCGGTGACCGACGCAATGGTGTGGTGCAGCATGCGCTCGAGATCGGCATCGGGCTCGCTGTCGGTCACGGTGAGCTCGCCGGTCTGCTCGTCGACGAGGTTGCGCCAGACGCGCTGCAGCAGACGGTGCGAGCCGATCACCGAGTGGGTCTCCCAGGGCCGGCCCTGGTCGAGCGGGCCCATGAACATCTCATAGGTCCGCAGCGTGTCGGCCCCGTACGCGCCGTAAATGTCGTCGGGCGTCACGGCGTTGCGCAGCGACTTGCCCATCTTGCCGAAGTGGCGGGTGACCTCGCTGTCTTCGTGGAAGAACTTCCCGTCACGCTCGACCACATCGGAGGCCTCGACGTACACGCCGCGCTCGTCCTGGTATGCCGCCGCCTGGATGTATCCCTGGTTGTACAGCCGGCCGAACGGCTCGGGGCCGCTCACGTGGCCCAGGTCGTAGAGCACCTTGTGCCAGAAGCGGGCGTAGAGCAGGTGCAGCACGGCGTGCTCCACGCCGCCGACGTACAGGTCGACGCCGCCGACGCCTCCGGCCGCGTCGCTCATCCAGTAGCGCTCCACGTCTGGATCCACCAGGACGTCGTCGTTGGTCGGGTCGAGGTAGCGCAGGTAGTACCAGCACGATCCGGCCCATTGGGGCATGGTGCTGAGCTCGCGGCTGTAGGTGCGCTCGCCGTCGCCGAGGTCGTAGATGGCGGTGGCCCACTGGGTGGCGCGGCCCAGCGGCGGCTCGGGATCCGATGACTCGTCGAGCGCCCGGGGCGCCCAGTCGATGAGCTCGGGCAGTTCCACGGGCAATTCGCTCTCGGGCACGGCCAGCGGCAGGCCCGTCTCGTCGTACACGATCGGGAATGGCTCGCCCCAGTAGCGCTGACGGCTGAACAGCCAGTCGCGCAGCTTGTAGGTGACCGTGCGGCGGCCGCAGCCGTGGTCTTCCAGCCAGTCGCAGATGGCCTCGATGGCGTCGGCCTTCTCTAGGCCGTTGAGGAATTCGCTGTTGATCGCCAGTCCCCCGCCGTCGTAGGCCTCGCCGTCGAAGTCGGGCGGCGGCGCCACGGTGCGCATGATCGGCAGGCCGAACTTCACCGAGAAGTCCCAGTCGCGCTGGTCCTCGCCCGGCACCGACATGACCGCGCCGGTGCCGTAGTCGATCAGCACATAGTCGGCGACGAACACGGGTACGGGTTTGCCGGTCGTGGGCACGTGGCAGTTCACGCCCAGCCACACGCCCGTCTTGTCGCGTTCGGTCTGGCGCTGCAGGTCGGTCATCGATGATGCCTGTGCCCGGTATGCCTCGAGGGCCTCGCGAGGCGTGGCTGCACCACCGGTCCAGCGCGGATCGGTGCCCGACGGCCACTCGTCGGCGACGATTTTGTCGACCAGGGGATGCTCGGGGGCGAGCAGCATGGCCGTGGTGCCGTAGATCGTGTCGGGCCGGGTGGTGAACACTTCGATGACCCGGATGGCGTCACTCGGGCCGCCATCGATTGCGTCACGGCCCTGTGGATCTGAGCAGTCCGGACCGGAGTCGTTCGAACCGTCGCCGTCGGGCGCCGTGGCACCGTCGGTGCCCGTTCCCGCATCAGCGCTGTCGACGGCGAAGCTGATGAATGCACCCTCGCTGCGCCCGATCCAGTTGCGCTGCATGATCTTGACGCTCTCGAACCAGTTCACCCGGTCGAGATCGGCCAGCAGCCGGTCGGCGTACGCCGTGATGCGCATCATCCACTGCTTCATGGGGCGGCGGAACACCGGATGGTTGCCGCGGTCGGACCGGCCCTCGTTGGTGACCTCTTCGTTGGCCAGCACCGTGCCCAAGGCGGGGCACCAGTTGACCGGCGCCTCCCCCAGGTAGGCCAGGCGATGCTCATCGAGCTCGAGGCGCCGCTCGACATCGTCCATGTCGCCCCACGCGGTGCCGCTGGTGGTGGCCTTGTTCCCGGTCTCGAACAGCTCGATCAACTCGGCGATCGGGCGCGCCTTGTCGGATTCAATGTCGTACCAGGAGTTGAAGATCTGCAGAAAGATCCACTGCGTCCAGCGGTAGTACTCGACGTCGGTGGTGGCCAGCGACCGCTGATCGTCGTGCCCAAGCCCGAGCCGAGCCAGCTGGCGCGACATGTTGGCGATGTTCTGCTCAGTATTGATGCGGGGGTGCTCGCCGGTCTGGCGGGCATGTTCCTCGGCCGGCAGGCCGAACGCGTCGTAGCCCATCGGGTGCAGCACCACGTAGCCGCACATGCGCTTGAAGCGTGCGTAGACGTCGGTGCCGATGTAGCCCAACGGGTGCCCAACATGCAGTCCCGAACCGGACGGATACGGGAACATGTCCATGATGAACAGCTTCGGCCCTCCTGCGGCCGAAGCAGTCGAACTCAGCGGCGCGTCGCCGGTGATGCCGTCCGTCGAGCCTGCGAGCGGACTGCTGGGATTCGGCGTGTGATACGTGCCATCTGAACGCCATCGCTGCTGCCAGCGCAGCTCGATCTCGTTCGCCATCTGGGCGTCGTAGCGATACGGCGGAAGCCCCTCAGCGCCGGCCCCCGCACCTGACCGCCCAGCCGTCTGCGCCCACTCAGCATCGGCGGCTGCCGCCGCGCCCGAGGTCACCGTCTGCGGCGGGGAATCCATGGCGGCAAGGATGCCACGGACACCGACAAATCCACGCGACGGCCGACGGCGTCCGCCGGGCCGACCGCCCAGTCGATCTGTCGCCGACTCCGCTGGCTACTTCGGCGATCCGTGCGCGTGGCGGTGAGCGCCGCCGTCAGGCGGCGCCAGGCACCTGTGCCTCATCCGTCGCAGGCAGGCACCCGCGACACACATCGAGATCAGTCCTCCGAGGCACGCGTTTACGACTGCCAACAGCACGAATGTGAGCAGCTCGCCATGCCATCGTGGGTCCTCAATCGCCCAGGAAACGAGCCACAAAACCAGGGTGCCGACAGCGACGAACCAACCGATCCGGTTCGCGGCCTTGTCGATGTTGTGCGTCGCCCAGCTCACCGGTGCCGACCCCAAGATGCGAGGCGAGCGACGGCGCGGAATCACAACCGGGAACCTACTGGCCCGTGGCCCGTCGCTACCCTGCGGATCGTGCCTGCCCCGCGCTCCTTTTCGCTGGCCGCCGATTCCGACTTTGCGCATGTCGGTGGGGACGACTGGGAGGCCGCAGCCGAGGGCGCATTGCGCGGCCGGCCGCTGTCGTCGTTGGTGACAACGCTGATCGACGGCATCGAGGTCGCCCCGCTGTACACCGCCCATCGTCACGGCACCGACGCCGACCCTGCTGGAGTGCCGGGCGCTCCTCCCTTCGCTCGCGGTGCCGATGCGGCCGGCGGCTGGGGCGGCTGGGAAGTCCGCCAGATCCACGACATTCGCCTCGCCGGGACACCCGACGCCGTAGCGGTCGACACGACATCAGGCGTAGATGCGGTCACGGTGGCGCGTGGCTGGAGCGCCCCCAACGATGCGGCGCTGCTCGAAGCTGCTGTCGGCGACGCCGCCGGCGCCGGGACCACGATTCACCTGCAAGCCGGCATGTCGTCGGCGCACGCCGACGCCCTGCTGGAAGTGCTGCGCCGACGCGGTGCGGACCCCGAGCACACCCGGTCGTGGCTGGGCATCGACCCGATTGCGGCGGCTGCCAGCGATGCAGGCATCGACGGGGGCCGACTTGCTTCGCAGGGCGACGACCTCGTCCGCACATTCGAGGCAGCTGCGCGCAGCACCGCCGAGATCATCGTCGGCTGGCCTGCAACGGTGCCGATCGAGGTCGACGGATCGGTGCTCGCCGACGCGGGCTCGACAGACTCGACTGAGTTGGCAGCGATGCTGGCCTCGGGGGTCGCGTGGCTGCGCGCCTTGTGCGACGCTGCCCAAGGTCCGGGCTTGGCAATCGAGACAGCCGCACCCCTGCTCGGTTTCACGCTTTCGGCAGGGCCAGACCCGTTTGTGGCGACCGCCAAGTGCCGGGCGCTGCGGATGTGCTGGAGCCGTGTGCTCCGCGCGTGCGGCATGGACCTGTCCGGTGGCGGCATCTCGCTGCCGATGCAGATGCACGCTGTCACCTCGACGGCAATGCTGAGCACCGTCGACCCGTGGGTGAACATGCTGCGCGCCACGACTGCCACCTTCGGCGCCGCCAACGGCGGGGTCGATGCCATCACGGTTCGCCCCTTCGACTCGGTCATCGCCGGACCCGCTTCGAGTGGGCTGGGGTGGCGCGTCGCCGCCAACACGCAGTTGATCCTCCGCCACGAGAGCCGTATCGGGTCGGTCATCGACCCCGCTGGAGGCAGCTGGTACCTCGAAGACCTCACCCGCAAGACGGCGCAGGCTGCTTGGGAGCGGTTCCGCCAGATCGAAGCTGCCGGCGGCATCTGCACGGCGATGAGCAGCGGCGAGATGGAAGCATCGATCGCCGCCGAACGGGCCCGACGCCATGAACGCGTCGACGCAGGCGACCAGGTGCTCGTAGGCGTCACCGAATTCGTGAGCGCCGAGGCCAAGCCGAGCGACATGGCAGCCGCTCGAACGGGCGACGAGCAAAGCCGCGGTGGCGGGGAAGCACGAAACCAGGTGACTGACGGCGCGGCAGGCAAACTCGACGGCGGGCTGGGCATCCACCGCTGGGCGGCACCCTATGAACGAGGAACGACAGCGTCATGAGCGTGGTGGCTGACTTCTCGAACCTGGAGCTCGACGATGCGGAGTCGCCAGAACGCCCTTCATCAGGCACGCGTGCGTTGCGGGCGGCATGGGCGGAGCGTTTCGCCGCCGAGACCGGTCGTTCCCCCGCTCCCCACGCCACCCCCGAGGGCATCGACGTTGCGCCGCTGTATACGGCCACTGACATCGCCGACCTTTACGACGGTGGACCGGACCCCGACCGGGACGACCCCGTGGGGCGCACCTATCTCGACGGCTATCCCGGCTTTGCACCGTACCTGCGCGGCCCGTATCCGACCATGTACACAAACCAGCCGTGGACGATCCGCCAGTACGCGGGATTCTCCACCGCCGAGGACTCCAACGCCTTCTACCGGCGCAACCTGGCAGCCGGGCAGCGAGGGCTGTCGGTGGCGTTCGACCTGGCGACCCACCGGGGCTACGACTCCGACCACCCCCGGGTGGCGTCCGACGTGGGCATGGCAGGCGTGGCCATCGACTCGATCCTGGACATGCGCACCCTGTTCGACGAGATCCCCCTCGATGCCATGAGCGTGTCGATGACGATGAACGGAGCCGTGCTGCCGGTGCTGGCGCTCTATGTCGTGGCCGCAGAGGAGCAGGGCGTCGCGCCGGCCCAGCTCGCCGGGACCATCCAGAACGACATCCTCAAGGAGTTCATGGTCCGCAACACCTACATCTACCCGCCCCAACCCTCCATGCGGATCATCAGCGACATCTTCGAGTTCACATCCAAAGAGATGCCTCGCTACAACTCGATCTCGATCTCGGGCTACCACATGGGTGAAGCGGGGGCGACGGCTGACCTCGAGCTCGGCTACACGCTGGCGGACGGGCTGGAGTACCTGCGCTGCGGCATCAGCGCCGGCATGGGCATCGACGACTTCGCGCCGCGCCTCAGCTTCTTCTGGGGCATCGGCATGGACTTCTTCATGGAAGTCGCCAAGCTGCGGGCCGCCCGGCTGCTGTGGGCCAAGCTCGTCGCTGCATTCGAGCCCGCCAACCCGCGGTCGACTTCGCTGCGCACCCATTGCCAGACCTCGGGCTGGTCGCTCACTGCCCAAGACCCTTACAACAACGTGGTGCGCACGTGCATCGAGGCGATGGCTGCCGTCGACGGGCACACCCAGAGCCTGCACACCAACGCCTTCGACGAGGCGTTGGCGCTGCCGAGCGACTTCAGCGCACGCATCGCCCGCAACACGCAGCTGTTCCTGCAGCACGAAGCGGGCGCGACGCGGGTGATCGACCCGTGGGGCGGCAGCTACTACGTGGAACGGCTCACCGCAGAGCTGGCTGGGCGGGCAGCCGCACACATCGGCGAGGTGGAAGAGCTCGGCGGCATGGCCCGCGCCATCGAGGCCGGCATCCCCAAGATGCGCATCGAAGAAGCCGCAGCACGCACGCAGGCCCGCATCGAGGCAGGTCAGCGGACCGTGGTGGGCGTGAACCGCTACCGGTCTCAACTGGACACTCAGGTTGACATCCTGCGCGTCGACAACGCCGAGGTGCGCGGGTCCCAGCTGGCGAAGCTGGATCGCCTTCGGGCAGAGCGCGACGCCGATGCGGTGCGGCGCTCGCTGGATGCGCTGCGCGAGGTAGCGCGCTCCGGCACAGGGAACCTGCTCGCCGCATCCGTCGACGCAGCACGTTGCCATGCCACCGTGGGAGAGATCAGCGCCGCTATGGAAGACGTGTTCGGGCGGCACACTGCGCAGATCCGCACGATCAGCGGCGTGTACGGGAGCGAGATGACTGGCGACAGTTCTCAAGGCGCAGGCGGCTCCGACGCAGGCGGCAGCACGAATCCGATGGCGGCCGCCGTCGATGCCGTGCGCAACCGGGCCGCCGCCTTCGGCGAGCGAACCGGGCGCCGGCCGCGAATTCTCATCGCCAAGATGGGCCAGGACGGGCACGACCGGGGCCAAAAAGTCGTGGCGACCGCGTATGCCGATTTGGGCTTCGACGTCGACATCGGACCGCTGTTCAGCACACCCGCCGAGACAGCCCGCCAAGCGGTCGAGAACGACGTCCACGTGGTCGGCGCTTCATCGCTCGCAGCAGGACATCTCACGCTGGTTCCCGAACTGAGAGAAGCGCTGACGGCGCTGGGCCGGCCTGACATTCTCGTGGTCGTCGGCGGCGTCATCCCGCCTCAAGACTTCGACACGCTCCGAGCTGCCGGCGCGGCGGCCATCTACCCGCCGGGCACGGTCATCGCGCAAGCCGCAGCCGAGATGCTCGACCTGCTCGAGGCCGGCTGACGGGGCAACCACAAGCCGGCTCGCGCAAGCCACTTCTGCATTCGAAGGCTCGCGGAACGGCCACTCCAGCGTCGAGCGTGGGCTCGCCGCCGGGGCTGCTGCCTGCTCAGCGGTGGCGGCCTCCCACGTTGCGCACCTTCTTCTTGGCTCGAGCGGCGCGGTACGCAGTGCTTGAGGCGGCTCGCATGCTGCGCGGCGCAGCGACGAGCAGCGCATCGGCCTCATCGAGGTGCTTGTGATAGCGGCGGTGCACCCAGAGCTTCTCGGTGCCCACGAAGATCTGCCCCCACGCCGAGCCGCGGATGCCGAAGGGCTCGACGCGCTCGATCCGGCTGAGCAGTTCCACCGGCTTGGCCGGTCTCAGGGCGCGGGTACGCATGACAACGACGTCTGCATCGGTGAGAGCCAAGAGCCGGTAGCGCGACATCGTCAGCACGGCGGCAGTCGCGAACACCGTCGTGGAGATCAAGCTGATCTGCACCCACGGCAGATCGACCGTGAGCACGATGCCCGCGAGTGCCCCCACACTGATGACCAGCAACGAGAACGGGTGCAAGCCCCCTTGCGCAGGTACCAGCGAATGCACATGGTCGCCCTCGCCGAGGAATTCGTAAGCGGGATGTGTGCGATCCCCGGTGCGCAGTCGTTTCAGCAAACCCACACGCCCATTCTGCCTCAGCGCCCCGGGTGCCGGTACGTTGCACTCAGTGGCCGACCACGCCCCGCCCGCCGACACTGCAGAACTCGCCGCTGGCGTGCGCGCATGTGATCGGGCTGCCATCGGCCGGGCGATCACTCTGGTGGAGTCACAACGACACGAAGACTTCGAGCCCGCACAGCAGCTGCTGGGCGAGTTGCTGCCCTACAGCGGCGGCGCGCATCGGGTGGGGATCACCGGCGTGCCCGGCGTGGGCAAGAGCACGCTCATCGAGTCGCTGGGCACAGCGCTCACGGGACAGGGCCACCGCGTGGCGGTGCTCGCCGTCGATCCCACCTCGGCGGTTTGGGGAGGCTCGATCCTCGGCGACAAGACCCGCATGACGTCGCTTGCGAACGATCCAGCTGCATTCGTGCGGCCATCACCCGCTTCAGGCCAGCTCGGCGGCGTCACGCGCGTCACCCGCGAAACGATCCTGGTGCTCGAAGCCGCCGGTTTCGACGTGGTGCTGGTGGAGACGGTGGGTGTCGGCCAGTCTGAGATTGCTGTTGCCGACATGGTGGATTTCTTCATCGTGCTGATGCTGGCGGGTGCCGGCGACGACCTGCAGGGCATCAAGAAGGGCATCTTGGAGATCGCCGATCTGATTGCGGTGAACAAGGCCGACGGCGACAACGCCGCACGAGCCGAAGCGGCGGCGCGTGACTACCGCCTGGCTCTGCACATGACGCAGTCGGTCTCGCCGACATGGACGCCCCCCGTGATCACGTGCTCAGGTTTGACCGGAGTCCGCCTCGACACACTGTGGGACCACGTGCTCGAACACCACCGTGCGATGACGGCCTCAGGCGAACTCGGTGAACGCCGAGCCGGCCAACGGGTTCGCTGGATGCACGCAATGCTCGCCGAACGCCTGCGTGCTCGCCTGGGGGCCAGCGTCCGCGATCTGCTGGCAGAAATCGAACAGCACGTGCATGCGGACCGGCTGACGCCCGCCGCCGCAGTGGATCAGCTGATCGCAGCCTTCGACGCCTCAGCCGGCGCGTAGAGGAAGCGCCAATAGGTGAACCCTTCCGTTGTCGCACCAGTCGTTTCCCGCTCTTGTTCCCAATTTCCTTTGAGTCGGCGCTCACGGGCCGCTCGGGCCACGGCTTCGCCTATCGGCTCAGCCTCCTAGCTCAGAATTCTTGATCGAAGGCGACGTCGCCCTCGATGCCGACCTGGTAGCTGGCGACTGTGCGCTCGAAGAAGTTCGTGAGTTCTTGCACGTCCTGCAACTCCATGAACGAGAAGGGGTTCTTCGAGCCGTACTCCTTGGCGAGGCCGAGCTGGGCGAGACGCTGATCGGCGACGAACTCGAGATACGCCCGGGTGTCGGTCACCGACATGCCCGCCACACCGCCCGACAGCACGTCGTGTGCGAACTGCGTCTCGACGTCGACCGCTTCGGTGACCATCTGCCTGATCCGCTCGGCCAGATCCTCGTCGAACAAATCGGGTTCCTCGGCTCGGATCGTGCGAACGACTTCGAAGGCGAAGTTCATGTGCGCCGATTCATCCCGGAACACCCAGTTGGTGCCGGCCGCCAGGCCATTCAGCAGCCCCTTCGACCGCAGGAAGTACACGTAGGCGAAGGCAGCGAAGAAGAACAGTCCTTCGATGCACGCAGCGAAGCAGATGAGGTTCAGCACGAACGCCTTGCGGTGCTCGGTGGTGGTGAGCCGGTCGACCGACCACACGCTGTCCATCCAGCGGAAGCAGAAATCGGCCTTGGCAGCGATCGAGGGGATGTTCTCGATGGCCGCGAATGCCGCCGCCCGCTCGGAGATGTCGGGGATGTAGTGGTCCAGCAGCGTCAGGTAGAACTGCACGTGCAGCGCTTCCTCGTACAGCTGGCGGCTCAGGTACATCCGAGCCTCAGGGCTGTTGATGTGCTGGTACAGGTTCAGCACCAAGTTGTTGGCGACGATCGAATCGCCGGTCGCGAAGAACGCCACCAGCCGGTTGATGAGGTGTCGCTCAGCCGGTGCCAGCTTGCGGTTCAGGTCGACGATGTCGTCGGAGAAGTCGATCTCCTCCACCGTCCAGGTGTTGCGAATGGCATCGCGGTACATGTCGAAGAACTGCGGGTAGCGCATGGGCCGCAGCGTCAACTCGAAGCCCGGGTCCAAGATGTTGCGGCGACCCCGCAACCGGTCGGCGGCCGGGTCTGAAGCCGGGTCGGCTCGGGGAGCGCCGTCGGGATTCGGGTCGCGCAGGGGCGGGGTGAATTCGGGCTCTGGCTGAACAAGCGCCATGAGGGTCCTCTATCGGTCGTGTGCCTCTTGGTGGTCGCGACGCCTCAGTCGCAGGCTTCGCAGGTCTCGGGGTTCTCCAGCGAGCACGCCACGGCGGCGGCTGCGTCGGGCATCGCCGCGACGGTCGCTTCTCGCTGCGGCAGGGCCGCCGCTGACGTGGCGGGCTGCGAGACGGAGTCGGTGGTGGTCTGGTTGATGCGGGTGGCCGGACGCGATCGCAGGTAATACGTGGTTTTCAGACCCGATTTCCACGCGTGCATGTACATCGAGGAGAGCTTCCCGATGTTGGGGCTTTCCATGAACAGGTTCAGCGACTGGCTCTGGTCGATGAAGGCGCCGCGTGCCGCGGCCATGTCGATGAGTGACCGTTGGGGCAGTTCCCACGCCGTGCGATACACCGAGCGCACCTCGGCGGGGATCTCCGCGATGTTCTGCACGGAGCCTTCGGCCATCTTGACCTGGTTGGCCATGGTCTCGCTCCACAGGCCGCGCTGCTGCAGTTCGCGCACCAGGTAGCGATTGATCTGCATGAACTCGCCAGACAGCGTCTCGCGCTTGAACAGGTTGGACACCTGCGGCTCGATGCACTCGTAGCAGCCGGCGATGGACGCGATGGTGGCCGTCGGTGCAACTGCCACCAGCAGCGAGTTGCGCAACCCGTGCTGACCGATGCGTTCGCGCAGCTCAGCCCAGCGCTCAGGCTGGGCCGGCTCGACGCCCCACAGGTCGAATTGGAACTCTCCCACCGCGGCACGGGTCTCGCTGAATGCCGCGTGCGGTCCATGCTTGCGGGCCAACTCGCAACTCGACCACAGAGCCCAGTAGTAGATCTCCTCGGCGATCCGAGCAGCGACCCCGAGCGCCTCGGGTGAGTCGAAGGCCAGGTTGAGCTGGAAGAACACGTCCTGCAGGCCCATGACGCCGAGCCCCACGGGACGCCAGCGATCATTCGATCGGGCGGCCTCGGGCGTCGGGTAGTAGTTGATGTCGATGACGCGGTCCAGGTAGGGCACCGCCGTGCGAACGACCTCTCCGAGCGCTTCGTAGTCGACTGTGCGGCCATTGTTCTGGTCGTCGCGCACGAACTTGGCGAGATTCACCGAGCCGAGATTGCAGACGGCAGTCTCGGCGTCGCTGGTGACCTCGAGGATCTCCGTGCACAGATTCGACAGGTGGATGACGTTGCCGGGCTCGCCGGTCTGGTTGGACTTGGCGTTCGAGGCGTCCTTGAAGGTCATCCAGCCGTTGCCGGTCTGGGCGAGGGTGCGCATCATGCGGCTGTACAGCTCGCGGGCCGATACCTGGCGTTCGTAGGTACCGCTCGCTTCGGCCTCGCGGTAGGCATCGGTGAACTCGTCGCCGTACAGGTCGGTGAGGTGCGGCACACGCTTGGGGTCGAACAGCGACCACTGCCAGTCGTTCTCGACGCGGCGCATGAACTCGTCGGGAACCCAGTTCGCCAGGTTCAGGTTGTGGGCCCGCCGCGCGTGATCGCCGGTGGAGTCCTTCATCTCCAAGAACTCCTCGATGTCGGCGTGCCAGGTCTCGAGGTACACACACGCCGCGCCCTTGCGCCGGCCGCCCTGGTTCACCGCAGCTACCGAGGAGTCGAGCGTCTTGAGCCACGGCACGATGCCGTTCGACAGGCCGTTGGTGCCGCTGATCAGCGATCCACGGGAGCGCACCCGGTGCCAGCCCACGCCGATGCCGCCGGCGAACTTCGACAGCTTGGCGATGTCGCTGTAGCGGTCGTAGATGCCCTCGAGGGAGTCTTCGGGGCTGTCGAGCAGGTAGCACGACGACATCTGCGGATGCGCAGTGCCCGAGTTGAACAGCGTGGGCGACGACGGCAGGTAGCGCAGGCTGGAGATCAGCTCGTAGAACGAGATGGCCTCTTCTGCGGTGCGGGACAGCCCGCAGGCGACCCGCAGCAAGAAGTACTGGGGCGTCTCGATGACCGTGCGGCGTTCGGGGTGCCGCAGCAGGTACCGGTCGTACACGGTGCGCAGCCCGAAGAACTCGAAGCCGCCGTTGCGCTCCGCTAGGACCGCGTCATTCAGCTTGCGGGCGTTGGTGCCGACGAATGCCACCACGTCGGGATGGATGAGCCCGCACTCGCCGCCGAGATCGATGGACTGGCTGAACGAGTAGATGTTCTGGTTCTGGACTTCCTTGTCGATGTAGGTGGCGAGCAGGCGGCCTGCGAGCTTCGAGTAGTTCGGCTCCTCTGAGATCAGCGCTGCGGCCGTGCGAATCGACAGCTCGTCGAGTTCGGTGGTGGTGGCGCCGTCATGGAGGCCCGAGATGGTCCGGGTCGCGACGCGCATGGGATCGACGCCGGCCAACTCGGTTGCGCAGCGCTCGACAGCGCGCACGATCTTGTTGACATCGACGGCCTGCATGGAGCCGTCGCGCTTTTGCACGCGCATGCCCGGCGAATCGGCAGCATCGGCTCGATTCCGGGCCTCGGCCGCAGATGCCTCGGTGATGCTCATCTGCCGACGCCTTGGGTTGGACAGGCACCGAGATGCGCTATGCGTCGTGGGAATTTCATGCCGTTCTCGTCCCTCTCCCCTGCCCAACGCGGTGCCGTCTCGAGTGCTCGCAGGCCACGGCGACTGCTCGAATCACACTGTTGTAATTACGCAGGTGTGAGGAACATTTATAGCGCTCGTGAGTCGGCCCCGCCAGTCTTGGTCCGAACCCTTGGCAACTAGCTGAGTACGAGAGCACCGCTGGCCCGCCCGCGCGCGGTCTGCCCACACCTGAGATGCACCGTCGGTCTCGTCTCGCCCGGGAGATGACACACTGCTCGCGTGTCGAACTCACCCAAACGCATCGTCATCGTCGGCGCCTCCTTGGCGGGTGCACGCGCCGCCCACAGCGTGCGCGCCGCGGGTCACGACGGGCCGCTGACGCTCATCGGCGCCGAGCCGCATCTCCCCTACGACCGGCCCCCGCTGTCGAAGGAGTTCCTGACCAGCGAACAGGACCCCGGCTCGCTGGCTCTTGACCCAGATGGCGCCTACGACGAAATCGACGTGGAGGTCATGGCGAGCACCTTCGCCGTCGGGCTCGACACCGAATCCCGCACGGTCTCGATTGCACCGGCAGCAGGAGGCAGCGCCGAGACGCTGCCATTCGACGGCCTCGTCATCGCAACGGGCGCAGCGGCTCGATCGCTGCGGGGAACCGAGGGGATCGCAGGCGTGCACACGCTGCGGACCCTCGACGACTCGATGGCCATCCGGGAAGGTCTGCGCGCTGGCGCACGGGTCGCCGTCGTGGGCGGTGGCTTCATCGGCTCGGAAGTCGCTGCGTCTGCGGTGGCTCGCGGCTGCGAGGTCACGGTGATCGAAGCGGCCACGGCCCCGCTCATGCGTGGGCTGGGAGCTGAGATGGGCGCGCGGGTGGGTGCGTTGCACGACGACAACGGCGCCGAGCTGCGTCTCGGCGTCGGGGTCGACGGCGTGCTGGGCACCGACCGGGTCGAAGCGGTCGCCATGGCCGACGGCAGCCGTGTCCCCGCGGATCTGGTAGTCGTCGGCATCGGGGTGGTGCCGAACACGTCGTGGCTGGAGGGCTCGGGCCTGCAGATCGACAACGGCGTGGTCTGCGATGCGACGCTGTGCTGCGGGCCGCCCGGGATCTACGCCGTCGGCGATGTGGCACGGGCGCCCAACGGCTGGCTCGGCCCCTGGCACGGCGACGCGCCGATCCGGGTCGAGCACTGGACGGCCGCCGTCGAGCACGGCATGGCGGTGGGTCGCAACCTCATTGCCCCCGACGAGGCACAGCCCTACCACTCGGTTCCGTTCGTGTGGTCCGACCAGTACGACGCCCGCATCCAGATCGCGGGCCACCCCGATGCCGATGACGATGTCGAGGTGCTGGTCGGATCAGCGAATGACGGCCCGAACACACACAACCGAGACTCCAGCCGCTCGTTCCTTGCGGGCTACCGGCGCGACGGCCGCTTGAGCGGAGTGATGGCGCTCAACGCGATCAGGCCGTTCGTGAGATTCCGCCGCCTGCTTGCGGGCCATCCCACCTGGGGCGAAGCACTCGAACTGGCCGCGACACTGAACTGATCCAATATCCGTCTCAGCCGCATGGCTGCCGACCTACCTCGCACCATTACGGAAAGCGCACCCAGAATCCTTGCTTTCGATGGAAGAGTTCATCTTGGCCGCTGTAATCGCCGCGCCAGTAGCCAGGGTTGCCGCTCTGCAACCAGCCATAGTGGACAACATGTTCTCCCAAACGCGTCGATCCTGATGTGTCGAAAGCATCATCAAAATGCGCATATGTCACCCATTCAGTCCGGGAAACATCCGGATCTGATTCACAACTGGCGACAGCTTGATAGCCAACATTGAAGTCACTGTGCCAGAGCGCTTCGTGAACCGCGCGATGGTCGCCATGAGGATAGACAAAGCAACCAGTATAGTTCTTGTTCCAGTAACTTGCGCCAATGAGGTTGTGGTTAGGCAGAGTGCTGTTGATGCCGAGCAAAGAGCGATTGTCTCGCACGGCTTTGATGGCCCACGTCACCTCTTCTTTCGTGAGATCGCCGTCGCCGAGATTGAACCAAACGACCGATGCAAGTGCCGATGTCCATACATCGGCAGTTCGATCCGAGATACAGCCACCAGAATCGTACCTGCATATGGTAATTCCGCCGGCTCCGAACGGGCCTTTTTTTCCACGATATGTGTAGTCTGTAGGCAACCCGTCGTCAGTAGCCCCCATGCCTTCCAGAAAATCTAAGAACGAACTCTCGCGAGCCTCCTCGCATGTGGATGTCCATTTCCCGGTTGGCCACGGATCAGGTGCCGCTTCGCCGGTACCAGCGTCATGACCGGGAGACGAGCAATACGAAGTTTGCTCGCCCCGCGTCATCACAATAAATACTTGGTAGTTGTCGGGTGAATCTTCAATAAGAGACCAGGCCTGCATCTCGTCATCTGGGTGCGGAACGACGATGTAGCTCATCTTGTTTGGTTTGATGAATGTTGCTGTCGTTATTGCGATTGACCAAGGGCTCTCAGCTGAATTCGTTGCTGCACGCACTTGCACTTCGTATAGGGTGCTGTTGTTCAGATTGGTGATGGTACGTGATCGCTTGAGATCCGCAGATGTGTCGGGCGATACATCATCGCTGTGAGTGACCCAAGCGGCAGCACCGACGACTCGCCAGCGAACGTCGTAATCCGTGATTGGAGCATTGGCGCACGTAGCTGGGGCGTGCCATGTCAGACGCAACCATCTATCACCGCGCACTGTGGTCGGTTGACTGGGTGCCTTTGGTGATGCCGTGGATGGACCGGTCGGGGTGCCCTTGGCTGTTGATGACCATTTGCTTACACCGCGTGGTGACTGCGCTCGCACTTGGACGCTGTAAGGCAAGCAGTTTTGAAGACCCATGATCGAATATTTGACTGCGGTACTGTGGACAGTGTCGGGTGCCTCAATCCACTGGCCTGCGGCTCGCCAGCGGACATCGTAGTCGGAGATCGCCAAGCCGCCAGTGCTTGTGCCAGTCGGCGCGACCCAAGCAACGTCAAGAGTGCCATCGCGAGCGGTCAAAGTAGGTTGGGAAGGGGCGGATGGTATAGAGGCGGTGGTACGCACTGCGGTGGGCATACTCGGCGCGCCAGCACCGATCTGAGTAATCGCCCTGATCTTGAACGCGTATGCACGGCTCTGCCGCAGGTCTGATACCACGGCGGTGCATTTCCTGGTGCAATCGAGGCCGAGCCTGACACTGAGCGAGCGCCAGCGTCTAGAGTAGTCATCGGCTGCGGCAGTTTCTGCATTGCCATCGTCATTGCCGACGAGGTCGTTGCTGAGGTATTCGTAGCGCAGTATCTGGGTGTCGCCCGTGCTCGTGGGCGCTGTCCACGACAGCAGCAACTGGCTTCCCGAGGTTCCCGTCGGGTACGAGACTGTCACTGAGGCAGGCGCCTCAGGTCCCGTCGAAGGCTTCACATCATCCGACTGCGCGGCCCCGGCAAGCAGCAGAGTCAGTACACCGGCCACTACCAGCAATGCCCCCCAACGGGCCCACAGCCGCATTTCCAACACGCGCATAGAATCCACCTTGGCAACGACCTGCATTGCAGCCTAATCTAAAGTGCCCAGTAGGCGCGACGGCGGTGCAGGGTACCGGTGACGCCCAGAATGATTACGAGAACGATCCCAGAATAGATCAGATGGGCTCTCGGAATACCGAACGGCAAGAAGTCGTCAAGCAACAGAGTCTGCACTGACCTATCACCGAAGTGTACAAACTTAGCGGTTTGATACAGCATCCGCTCCAGCAAGTACACCACGAGAGCATTTCGGCCTAGCGCCACGGATAGCCATACCCATCGACGGTTGCGCTGCTCAGAATGGTTGTCGGAACGCGCATCCATGAGCAGGTATATAATTCCGAAAGCTGCCAATGCAATAGCCGTCGTGAACATCACGAATGCGGGCGTCATGAGTCGCTTGTTGGGCAACATCCACAACGACAGCGCTAGGCCGCTAGCGAGGCAGTACGCGACAAGTGCGCCCACGCCCATGAGGACTTTGCGAAAGTCTAGGCTGCCATGTCTTTGCAGCATGGTGCCGGCGCTGAAACCGAAAAGCACAAATGCCGTAGCTGCGAGAGAGGCCATGATGCCTTCAGGGTCGAAACCTGCTTGTCCGCCTCGATATAGATGGCTTGCCCCCAGCAGGGCAGCATCGATGCCAGAATAGACACTGCACCGGCCTGCAGGTCCGCAAGAGCCACTATAGAGTCCGATTCCATACGCCACAAGCATGGCAGTCGCAATACCGATCAGCAGTCCCACACGATCAGTCTCGCTCCACTTCCGAGCTATCAGAATCAAGAACGCAGCACAGGCACCGGATATTCCTATCATCTGCAGAACACCGGTGAACCGAAGGTCTGAGAGATCAAGCCAAGTGTCCCCGTAGGCATTATAGGCCAAACCCAGCACAATGAGCGCCAGCAGTCGCCGAATCAATCGCGCATACGTCGCCCGCACAAGCGGTGCACGCAATAGGAACGAAAGGCTCAGCCCGCTCGTGACCAGGAAGGAAGGAAAAACGAGGTCACCAATTGTGATTCCGTTCCATTCGGCATGCCCGAGCATTGGATAGTGACCTGCGAGTCCTGTCGCTGGTGCGACGAATATCATGAGACCGAGGACAGCGCCCCGGAATGTGTCCACAGACGCGTAGCGCACTCGCTGCGGACTCGCCGCCGAAGGCGGAGTTCCGCCCATTGCAGACCTCGATTCAGACGCTGCATCAGCGGCGAGGCTCTGCTGGCGCTCTACTCTGTCGAGCGCTGCTTGGTCAGATTCCATGATTCTGCAGCCTCTCAGAATTCTCCAGACCTGCCTGTAACGATTACGGGCGGTTCGCGCTCAAGGCGGCGACAGTGCCATGCGGGTGCGGGCCTGAATCGGGGGAATCCCGCGACACCACGGTCGTTCATGGCAGCGAGGCTCCGTCGATGTCAGGAGATGATCTGGGACACTTCGTCGCGCTCGGCGTAGAAGCTCATCAGCCCGGCGATCTCGGCCATTTCAGGGATCGGATCGGGATACGACCACACGATGTCGTCAAAGCGCTGACCGTTGACTGCTACTGACCAGTAGCGGGCATCGCCCTTCCACGGTCAATGGGTCGATGAGTCGTTCGGGATGAACACGTCCATCTTCAGGTCCGAGACAGGCAGGTAGTGGCGCGGCGGCAGGCGTCCCTCGGTGAGCACCACCGCAGACGTCGAATCTGCCACGACCACGCCGTCCACCTCGACGGTGACCCGTCCCGGCTCTTCGACGACTGCTATCTCGGGCTTGCGTTGCTTCGTCGCTGCACTGCTCATGATGTGTCTCCTTGGCGTCTCGGACCTCACTGTGGTCGGGCTGAGAGGATTTGAACCTCCGACCCCTGGTCCCCCAGACCAGTGCGCTAACCAGACTGCGCCACAGCCCGTACCGCTGGCACGATACTGGCTCGATCGCTCAGGCGACCCACTGGATCAGCCACACGACGCCTTCAACCGCGCGCCAGCCCAGGTACACGCTGGCCATGACGACGACGAGCCAGAAGTGCCAGGGCGCGCTCGAGCGCTGCGGCTGCGGAGGGTCGCCTTCGCTGCCCAGGGGCGTGCGCGGATGGTCGTGGACCTGGGGCGACGGCCGGCGATTCTGCCGCTGGGCGGGCGGGGCCGTTTCGCGTCGTCCAGACAGCGGCCTCATCGTCGCCGCACCCTGAGTTTGAGCGGCGTCTTCGCCAAGCCCAATTCCTCCCGCAAGCGCCGCTCGAGATATCGCAGGTAGGTGGCCGGGATTTCGCGGTTCGCGAACAGCGTGAACGTCGGCGGCTGTGTCGCGGCCTGGGTGGCGTACAGCACTCGGGCGCCGCCGGGCGCCGGCTGCGCGGACTGCGCGAGCTGGACAATCTCGTTCACCTTGGCGGTCGGCGCCCTCGATTCATATGCCTCCATCGCGGCGGAGATCGCAGGCACCAGCCGGTGCACTCCCCGTCCCGTCAGTGCGCTGATGCGCAGCACGGGCGCTTCCCCGACAAAATGCAGGCGACGTGCCAGCTCCCCCAGTACGCCCTCACGGTGCTCTGGGTCCAGCGTCTCCCACTTGTTGAGCAGCACCAAGATGGGGCAGCCGGCCGCATCGATGCGCTCGGCGAGACGCTGATCCTGCGCCGTTACACCTTCGGCGGCGTCGATGACCAGCAGCGACACGTCGCAGGCGTCGATGGCGCGAAGAGCCCGCAGATTGGCGTAGTACTCGGTATCTGCGTCGACCCGGGCCTTGCGCCGCATGCCCGCGGTGTCGACGAATCGCACCGGGCCCGCTTCGGTTTCTACGAGCGTGTCGATGGTGTCGCGGGTTGTGCCGGGCCGGTCGTGGGTGACCGAGCGTTCATCGCCGATGAGCCGGTTGAACAGCGTCGACTTGCCGACATTGGGCCGCCCCACGATGGCCACTGCGGGCACGTCCGCTTCTTCGTCGACGGGATCCTCGCCTCCGCCGACCGAGTCCTCGCCGCTCCCGCCGCCCGCCGCAATGGGCTCGCCGGCAGCATCTGAACCCATCTCGTCGCTCCCAGGGAGACTGCGGGGGATGTCGGCCTCGTCCAGCTCGAGCAGTTCCAGCACGCGATCGAGCATGTCGCCGACGTTGCGGCCGTGGAGGGCAGACATTGCCCAAGCTTCGCCGAGTCCCAGGCGATTGAAATCCCACCGGCCGTCGTCACGGGATCCGCTGTCCGCCTTGTTGGCCACGACCAGGGTCGGTCGGCCGCTGCGCCGCAGCATGGCGGCGATGCGGGCGTCGGGCTCGGTGATGCCGACCGTCACGTCGACCACCAGCAGCAGCACATCGGCGTCGGCCATCGCTCGCTCGCTCTGGTGCGACACCTTGCCGTCGAGCACGTCGCCGACAGCCGACCAACCACCCGTGTCCACCACCACGAACCGGTGGCCTCGCCAAGCGGCCCCGGCTGCCTTGCGATCCCTCGTCACGCCCGGTTCAGGCGCCACGACCGCCTCGCGGCGCCCGACCAGCCGGTTGAACAGGGTGGACTTGCCCACGTTGGGCCGGCCCACGATGCCGACGACCGGCAGATCTGCGCTCATCGCGGCGCTCCCGCTGCGGTGGGTGCGGCTGGCTCGGCGCCGGAGCGCCCATGCTCGGGCACGACTGCGGTGTCGAGCAGCCGCCGCAGCGCCGCACCGCTGGTCGGGACGATCTCAACGTCGCGCGGCAGGTCCGCCGGTGCGACGCCGTCCAGGAACCGCCCGCCCGACAGGCACACATCGGCCACGAGGTAGCGGTGACCCGCCGGCTCGGAGTGCAGCGTGGCTGCGATGTCGGCACCGGCGAGCAGGCCCGTGACACCGATGTTGCCGCCGAAGAATTCGTTGGGAACGGCGATGACCCGCACGTCGGGGGACGGCGGGGCGATGGCGGCTTCGGTCTCGCTGCGCCACGCAGCCACCAGCGGACCCAGCACCGCAGCACCATAGGTGCCGGTGAGAATGCCGATCGGGCGGTCCTGGTGGCCGCGGCCTCGCCGCTGCGGGGACCGCGACGACAGGGTCACCGGGGTCGGGCGCAGCGACAGCGGCAGGCCGCCGGGGTCGATCTCCCCGCTGCGATTCGCCCCGTGCCCGGGAGCGCGAACGGCCCGGTAGCCCTCGGCGGGGGCCCCGTCCACCCACGAGAAGAACCCCGCGGCCGGTGCCCGGTGGGTCGCGGCGGGCTCGGGAGGGGGCTCGCGGCCGGCATCGCTCCATCCGCCTGTGCCCGCAGACATGAATTCCTGCTCGAACGCCCGCGCCATGCCGATGCCGTCCTCGTGCATCGGGAAGTCGCCATAGGTGGCTGCGGGCGGGAAGGGGCGGCCCGCCAGCAGGTAGTACTCGTCGGCGGCGTACACCAGTCGCCTGCCCAGCACATCGCAAAAGCGCTGCTGCCACTCCTCGCACAGGTCGACAACCGCTGCAGCTTCGGCGGCGGTGTGCGGGCGCATCGCCGGCTCCCGCTGGTGCGAGCTCACGCCCAGCGGCACCACGGCCAGCGTCTCCAGTGACCCAAAGCGATCCAGCACGCCCAGCAGCGTGTCGGCCAGCACGGCCCCGTCGTTGACGCCTGGGCACACCACCACCTGGCCGTGTACCTCGATGCCTCCGTCGAGCAGAGCACTGAGCCACCGCAGGCTGGTCGCGCCTCGCGGGTTGCGCAGCATCCGAGCCCGGATTTCGGGATCGGTGGCGTGGATCGACACGTACAGCGGCGACAAGCGCTCATCGAGCACCCGTTCGAGATCCAGCTCGGTGAATCGGGTGAGCGTTGTGAAGTTCCCGTACAGGAACGACAGCCGGTAGTCGTCGTCCTTCAAGTAGAGGCTGCGGCGCAGCCCGGGCGGAAGTTGGTAGATGAAGCAGAACTCGCAGTGGTTGTCGCAGGTCTGCACCCGGTCGAAGATCGCCGCATGCACCTCGGCGCCGAGCGGCACCCCGGCGGCCTTGCCGACGCCGACCGTGACCTCGTGCCCGCCGCGCAGCACCGCGAGGGTGGGATCGGCTTCGTCCACCAGCAGCTGCCAGGCGATGACGTCGGTGGGCACGACGCCGGAGATCGACATCACCTCGTCGCCGGGGGCCAACCCAGCGATCTCGGCCGCCGAGCCGGGCTCCACCGCCACCACAACCGGCCTTGACACACACTCAGGATAGGAACCCGACGTGCCGTGTCGGTAGCGTCGTCTGGGTGGCTGTGGACCGGGTGCTGCTGGCTGCGCCCCGCGGCTTCTGTGCCGGCGTGGAAATGGCCATCAAGGCGCTCGCCTGGCTCGTCCGCTCGTTCCCGCCGCCGGTGTACTGCTACCACGAGATCGTCCACAACCGCCTTGTGGTCGACCGGTTCGAGCGGCTCGGTGTGGTGTTCGTCGACGATGTCGCGGAGGTGCCGGCAGGGCGGCCGCTCATGCTGTCAGCGCACGGTTCGGCACCCGAGGTGGTGTCGCAGGCTCGCCTGCGGGGAGGCTACGTGGTCGACGCAGTGTGCCCGCTGGTCACCAAGGTGCACCACGAGGTGCGGGTGCGCGCCGGCAAGGGCTTTCGGGTCGTCTATGTCGGCCACGAGGGTCATGACGAAGCGGTTGGCACGATGGCGGTGGCACCTGAGTCGATCTCGCTGGTGTCCGAGCCCGCCGACATCGACTCGCTCGACGACACCGATGCACCGGTGGCCGTGCTGGCTCAGACCACGCTGAGCCACCGCGACTGGTCCGATGTTGCCGACGCCGCCAAGGCTCGCTTCGGCGACGTCTGGATGGCGGGGCGCTCGGACCTCTGTTTTGCCACCACCAACCGCCAAGGCGCCCTCGAGAAGATCGCGCCCGGCTGCGACACGGTGGTGGTCATCGGCTCGGCGAATTCCTCGAACACCATGGCCCTCGCCAAGGTGGCCGCCGAGTCGGGTTGCGAGCGCGTGCTGCGCGTGAACGCCGCCTCCGAGCTGCCCGACAATCTGTTCGGCACCGTGGGCGTCACCGCTGGGGCGTCCGCGCCGGAGGAACTCGTCGAGGCGGTCATCGCCAAGCTGGCTCCCCAGGACGGCACCACCGAAGTGACCATCACCGACGAGGACGAGTACTTTCCCCCGCCGCGAGAACTGCGCGACCTCCTCAGCGCCATGGAGGCTGCCGTGCATGCCACCCTCGCCGTCGCGCCTTCGGCGCGCGTGAGCGCCGCTGACCGCACGACAGCCGCGAGCGATGTGCTCGCTGGACTCGCCTCTGCGGCATCTTAACTTTCGCCATATTTCAGGAAAATTCAGTAGACCTCATGAATCGAGTGATGCTAGAACTCGGACTGCCGGGAGCGCCGACGCCTTCCGCCAAGCGACCCCGACACCGAATCCTGCACTGTTTGCATGCCGACGTATGCTGGTTGTATGCCTGAAGCCATCTTTGACAAGCCGAAGCGCAAGGCGATGTTCCTTGGGCCTCAAGCGCTGGGCGACCTCAGGTCGACTGCAGCTCGGCGTCGCACCGAACGCGAGGCAGTCGAAGAAGGGCTCCGGCTCTTGGCCACGAGAGACGCTCAGCTTGATGCCATGAACGAATTCGTCGAGTGGGCGACCGCCGAATGGGGAGAGCCGACCGAGGCGGAGACGGCCCGCGCCGAGGAGATCTGGTCAAGCCGGTGATTCTCGACGCCGGCGTGTTCATCGCGCTCGACAACCCTTCGAAAAGGCGTGTCGTGTTGGCGCTGGTCCGCCAGATGCACGCCGACGGAGTGATCCCGGCGACGAACGATGCTGCCCTGGCCCAAGCATGGCGCGAACCTGCCAGACAGGTGCCCTTGGCGATGCTCGTCAAGTCGGTCAACGTGTACCCCTTCGGGGACCCTCGCGTCATCGGCCAGCGCTGTGCCCGCACCGGCACGAGCGATGTCGTCGACGCGAGCCTCGCCGTGCTTGCCGACCAACTCGACGTCAAGGTCCTCACCACCGACGCAGCCGATATGCACAGACTCGGCGCCAACGCAGCCGAGCTGTGACAGCCGGCACTCCGATTCACCGGGCCGACATGCGGCCTCGCTCAGCCACCGAAGTATCAGTCGCAACTTCTGCACAGAAATATGTACAGTGACGCTGTGTCATCGCGGCTCGATCCGATCCCAGCGACGGCGCCCTTGACCGACGTTCGCAGCAACCTCAGCGAGATCGTCGACGAGATCGACCGGACAGGGACACAGTGCGTCATCACCAAGCACGGACGGCCGGTGGCCGTCATCGTGTCGAGCGACGAGTACGAATCGCTCATCGAGACCCTGAACATCCTGGGCGACAGCGACACGATGACAGCCATCGCACAGGGCGAGGCCGAATTCGCCGCCGGCGAATTCGTTCGACTCGACGAGATCTAGCAGCACAAGATCTCGGCCGTGCCCGAGCTGTCTCGCAGTGCTGCCAAGTCGCTGAGAGACCTGCCCGAACAGCAACGCAAACGGGCGATAGAGATTATCCGGCGCCTCGGCCACAACCCAGCGCTCGGCAAAAGGCTGCAAGGACAGCTACGCGGTCTGCGCTCGACCCGCCTCAGCCGAAGCCACCGCATCATCTATCGAGTCTCGGGCCACGTGATCCGCATCGCCGCTATCACCCCGCGCAAGGACGCCTACCGCTGAGGCAGACCGAGTTCGGCCGGGCGAGATGCGACAGAGTCAGGTCGCTCAGCGCACGTTGGGTGTGCCGACGTCGGCTTGTGCCTGGTCGTACAGCTCCTGGATGCGCTCGCGCAGCTCCTCGGTGAGTTCGCTCACTGCTCGGCGCGACACCCGGCCATTGGGCCCTGGCGGCGGCGGGTCCATCGGTTCGCCGATGATGAACTTGATGCGCCGCGGGTACATGAACTTGGCGCCGCGCGGCATGGCCGCGGCCGTGCCGCCGATGCCGACGGGCACGATCGGCACCTGTGCCCGCGCTGCCAGGTACACCGGTCCGTCCATGAGCGGCAGCACGCGCGGGCCGTCCTTGCGCTCGCCCTCGCCGAACATCACGACCGGGTCGTCGCCGTGGCGCAGTGCATCCAGTGCAGTGCGCAGTGCCGCCCGATCAGGCGCGTCGCGGTTCACCGGGAAGCAGCCGATCGTCGTGAACAGCCAGGCTGAGAAGCGGTACTTCCACATCGAGTCCTTGCCCATTACCCGCATCCGCGCTGGAATCGCGGCATGAATCGGCGTGTCGATGTAGCTGCGATGGTTGGGCACCCACACGCACGGGCCGTCGGGCAGATTCTCCAGCCCGTCGACGCAGATGCGGTTCCAGGCCCGAAAGACCCCCCAGATGGCGTACTTCATGATCTTGTAGACGGCTCTGTTCAGCGGCCCGTCGCGCAGCTCGGTCTCGGGTCGGTCGGTTCCGCTCATCGGCGCCCCGCCCGATGCGGGCCAACAGTTTCCTGGGGCTCGGTCGCGAGGCGGTATAACGCGGTGATGGTCTCGACGGCCTCGTCCTGAGACAGCTCGCTCGTGTCAACAATGACCGCTCCGGGTGCCACTCGCAACGGCGAGTCAACCCTGCCCGAGTCGAGCCGATCCCGCGCGCTCAGCTCCGCTGCCAGCTCGGCGACCGCCTCGCCATCGGGATTCGCGCCATCCGCTCTGCCGGCGGCAACCGCTTGCTGGATCAGTCGGCGGCGGGCCCGCTCGGCCGCAGCGGCGGTGAGGAACACCTTGAGCACGGCGTCGGGGAACACCACGCTGCCGATGTCGCGACCCTCCATCACTCCCCCGCCCACGCGGTTCGCCCAATCACGCTGACGGCGGGTCAGCACCCAACGCACCTGCGGGTTGGCGGCCACCACGCTGACGTGGCGATCCACCTCTGCGCTGCGGATCGCCGCCGTGGCATCGTCACCGTCAACGGTGACCCGCTGGGCGCCATTCGCGCTGGAGATCTCGATCTCCGCCGTGCGTGCAATCTTCGCTACCGCTGCCTGGTCGGTGATATCGATGCCCGCTTGCAGGGCTGCCCACGCCACCGCCCGGTACATCGCCCCCGTGTCGAGATAGTCCATTCCAAGCTCAGCCGCCACAGCACGAGCCACGCTGGACTTGCCTGACGCTGCAGGACCGTCGATGGCGATGACCGGACCGGAGGGCTCGGTCGGCCCCGAGAGCGAATCCGGCGAAGCCCTGAGCGATTCGAGCGCATCGAAGAAGTCGGGGAACGTCTTGGCGACGCAATCCGGGTCGTCGATGTCGATCCCGGCCACCCGCAAACCTACGAGCGTCATCGCCATCGCCATGCGGTGATCGCCATGACAGTCCACGAGGCCCGCCCGGAGCCCGAAGGGGTTCGGGCGGATGGTGATGCCATCGGGTTCGGCAACGGCGTCGATGCCGCGCCTAGCGAGCTCGGCCGCCGTATTGGCGATGCGGTCAGTCTCCTTGCGGCGGATGAAGCCGATGCCCTCGATGGCAGTGGTGCCCTCGGCAAACGCCGCCACCGCTGCCAGCGTCTGCGCGGTGTCGGAGAAGTCGCGCAGGTCGAACGAGCCTCCACGCAGCGTCCCGCCCGGCGGCGCGCCGACCGTGATGGCATCGTCGCTCACCGTGACTTCCGCGCCCATCTCGCCGAGAACCTCGGCGAAGCGCACATCGCCTTGGATGCTGTTGCTGCCGAGCCCCTCCACTCGCACCTCGCCGCCGCACAGCGCAGCCGTTGCCCAGACGTAGCTCGCTGCTGAAGCATCCGGCTCGATCGGGTACACCGTCGAGCGATAGCCGCCTTCGGTCACGACGAAACGATCGGCACTGGGCACGACGACGTTGGCGCCGAACGCCTCCATGACCGCCACCGTCATGTCGATGTACGGCCGGCTCACGGTGTCGAACGCCGCGTCGATCTCCACGTGGATGCCGCCGCGCAGCGGTCCCGCGAGCAGCAGCCCGGTCGCGAACTGGCTGGAGGTATCGGCCCGGATCCGCACGTGGCGCAGCAGTGGTGCGTCAACATCGCCGGCGGAGATCACTTCGATCGGCAGGCAGCCGTGCTCGCCGAGCTCGTGCACCTCGACACCCAGCGAGCGCTGCGCCGCGAGCAGATCATCCAGCGGGCGCGTGCGCAGCTGGGGATCGCCGTCGAGCAGCCACCGGCCGCCGAGGGCTGCCATGACCGGCAGGATGAACCGAGCGGTCGTGCCCGATGACCGCGCGTGCACCATGACCGGCTCGTCTGCGGCGTCATGGGATCGGGATCGCCGGCCGCCGATGCCGTCGACGACGAGTCGGCGTTTGCCGCGGTTGACCCGCACCACCGCGCCGAGGGCGGTCACCGCCTCGATCATCGCCTCGGTGTCGTCCGCGAACAGGACACCGTCGAGTGTGCTGCGCCCCGAAGCCAAGGCGGCGCACAGCACCGCCCGATTCGTGATGCTCTTGGAACCCGGCAAACGCGCGGTGCCCGACGCGCCATTGGTGAAAGGGTCGATGACCCCGATCGCCCGTCCGGCGCTCATGCCAGATCGCGCGTCGTGGGGTGATAGCCCTGCCCGGCCAGAGCCGCCAGGAAGCGCTGCGCCTCGGTGCGTGCCACCACCAGCACCAGCACGCCTTCGGCGCCTTCGGGCGAGTGGGCCACCTCGATGTCGGCCACGTTCACGTCACAATCCGCGGCGAGCATGGTGATGGCTGCGATCTGGCCCTTGCGGTCAGGGATCGGCACCCGCACCTCGAGCATCTCCTGGGGTCGCACGTAGCGGGACGGCAGGTTGGTGCGCGCGCGCCGCGCCTGGGTGAGCACGGCGCGCAGTCCGTCGCGGTCTGCCTCAGCTACGACATCTCGCATCCGCGCCATTCGCTCAGCCAGCTCGTCGAGCACGCTCACAATGGCGTCACGGTTCTCGCCGCAGATGTCCAGCCAGATGCCTGGATGACCAGCGGCAATCCGTGTCATGTCCCGGAATCCGCCTGCGGCGAGGCGAAGCAGCGGTGCGTCGTCGAGGGCTCGGTCGTCGGCCAGGCACATCAGCGATGCCGCAGCGAGGTGCGGCACATGGCTGACCACCGCAACGAGGGCATCGTGACGTTCGGGCGTCATCGTCACGACATCGGACCCGAACCCTGCCAGCACTGCCTGGCAGGACCGCAGCGCATCGTCGTCAGTGGTCTCGTTCGGCGTCAGCGTCCACACTGCGCCGGCGAACATGTCCGGGTTCGCGCCCTCGATGCCTTCCTGTTCCGAGCCGGCCATCGGATGACCCGGCACGAAGCGGGGGTCGGCGATTGCTCGGGCGACGGGCGTCTTGACGCTGCCCGTATCGGTCACCACGGCGCCCGTGGCTGCCGTGTCGACCAGCGCAGCCGCAACCTGATCGGCCAGCAGAGCGGCAGGCACCGCCACCACGCAGAACGTCGCGTCGGGATCCGTGCCGACGGCATCGAGGCAGCCGAGCTCGAATGCTCGCTGTGCGTAGTCGCCAACGGCATCGCGCCCGGTCACGTGCCATCCCGACTTGCGCAGTGCGGCTGCGACAGATCCGCCGATCAAGCCCGTGCCCACGACTTGGGCGCGCCTCGACGACGAGTCGGTGTGCGACCGCAGCCGCGTTGTTTCGGCAGGACTCGAGGCCACGCACCGAAGGGTACCGATGGCTCTGAATGTCCCCAGCGTGGATCCGGTGAGATTCTGCGGGCAGCGATCGCCCAACCAGGTCACTCAGGCACGCGGCGCCAGCTCGCCGACATGTTCACCAAGTTCGGCACGGAACGTTGCCACCGTGGCCATCTTGACGTCTTCGTAGCCGCGCACCAGCTCAGCGAGCCTGGCGATGGCAACGGCCTGCTCATAGAGACTGCGCGAACTGCTGTGCCTTCCCGCTGAAATGCCATTCATTTCCCGCTCTTGTTCGCTGCGCTCACGGGCCGCTCGGGCCACGGCTTCGCCTACCGGCTCAGCCTCACGACGGGCCGCACCCGCGTCCCGCTCGAGCGCCTCGAGCGCCGCTTCGAGAGCCTCCCTGTACTCGCCTGGCAGCAACCGCTCGGTCCGGCGGATTTCGGTATGGCCGAACGGGTCGCACCAGCGACCTCGCAGGCGCTTGCCACGCGCCAGCAATGCGAAGAGGGGTCGCCACGATGTCGAGAACCGGATCTTGGCGGTGCGCCCCAGCACCCGCAGCAACGGCGGGTGCAGACTCCATGACACCGTGCCGCCGACGGATGCCGCCACGTCGGTGGCCGCTGTATTCGCTTCGGGATCGCACATGAGTCGGGCGACCTCGTACTCATCCTTGTAGGCCATGAGCTTGAAGTGCCCCGCTGCGGCGGTTGCGGTCAACCGCACGGACCCGTCTCCGGCGGCTTGGTCCGCATGCGCCACGCGTTCCACCGCGTCGAGGAACTGCGCTGCCAGCCGATCTGACTGGTAGGCGCGCAGCTCGCTGACGTACCGGCGCAGTCCCGCACGGAGCCCGTCGAGGTCTCCCGTAGATCCCTCGCTGGCCAACCCGTCCACCATCTCATCGATGCGGGACGCCAAGCGCCCTGACAGGGCGCTCGACGGCCCCGACTCACCGACACTGCGCACATCGGCCCCTGCGGAGTCGGAGGTACCGCGGTCTGCTGCAGCGGCCGTGTACTGCTCTGCGGCCGCCGTCACCATCGCGGGATCACAGATCATCGCTCGTCCCCAACGGAACGCAACGATGTTCTGCGCGACTGCCACGCCGTTCAGCTCGACGGCGGACTCCACGCTGGCCGGTGTGATCGGCAATGCACCCGCCTGGATGGCCATGCCGACCACGAAGACGTTCGCGCTCACCGCAGAGCCGCACAGCGCCGTCACGAGCGAAGCGACGTCGGCCCAGTGCCGGCTGCCTTCGACGGTGACCGCAGCCACCCGGTCGAGCAGATCCTGGGTCGCCGGCATGTCGATGCCCGGATCGGCAACCATGGCGCCGGTCGGCGTCGGCGACGTCGAACCGACCACCATCGTCCGGTTGGGGTCGGCCACATCGAGGCCCGCCGCCGATGCCGCCACGAGCAGATCGAAGGCCACGATGACGTCGGCTTGGCCGCTGCCGAGGCGTGCCGTTGCCGGCCCGCCGATCCGCCTCAGCCGCAGATCACCCACGACCGTTCCCGCCTTCTGCGACAGCCCGATCTGGTCGAGACCTCGCACCTCGAAGCCGTCGAACATCGCCGCTGTGCCGAGCAACTGGTTCACCGTCACGACGCCGGTCCCGCCGATCCCGCACATGCGCACCGACACCTCATCGGGACCCACCAGCGGCACCGGATCGGGAAGCTCATCAGGCGGCTCGGGCCTGACAGCATCGTCCGATATATCACCGGTGGCAGGCGTGCGGGTGCGTCGCAGCGGCGCCAGCATCTCGCGTACTGCCGCGCGCAATGGCCCGGGCTCGCTGACCGTCATGAACGACGGGCAGTCGCCGTCCAGACACGAGTAGTCCAAGTTGCATGACGTCTGGTCGATGCGGGTCTTGCGGCCGAAGAACGTGTCGACGGGCTGCACCGACAGGCAGTTGCTCTTGGCGCCGCAGTCGCCGCACCCTTCGCAGATTCGCTCGTTGATCACCACTCGCTTGGCAGGCGTCGGCTGGGTGCCTCGCTTGCGGGCCCGCCGCGCCTCGGCCGCGCACTGCTGATCGTGGATCAGCACGGTGACGCCGTCGATGCCGGCGAGCATCTCCTGAGCTTCAATCAGACGATCGCGGTGCCAGACCTCGACGCCCGAAGGCAGGGCACGGCTCCGGTATGCCGTGGGGTCATCAGTGGTGATGAGCACCTTGGCTACGCCATCCGCGAGCAGCCCGGCTGCCACGTCGGGCACCTCCAGCTGACCGGCGGGATCTTGCCCCCCAGTCATCGCGACGGCTCGGTTCCACAGGAGTTTGTAGGTGATATTGGTGCCCGAAGCCACGGCGCCCACAATCGCCAGCTGCCCGCTGTGGAAATAGGTGCCGTCGCCCAGGTTCTGGAAGATGTGCTGGGTCTCCACGAAGGGCGACATGCCGATCCACTGCGTGCCTTCCTGGCCCATGCACGTCACGCTCACGATGTCGCCGACTCGCTCAGGATCCATGAACAGCGCCATGGTGTGGCAGCCGATACCGGCACCGACCACGGCACCGTCGGGTACCTCGGTGGAACGATTGTGCGGGCAACCGGAACAGAAATACGGCGAGCGGCTCTGTTCGGGCGGCAGTGCCAACGGAAGCTCGATGCGCACGCGTTCGGGGCGGGCGGGCACCAGCCGGTCACCGATGCGAACCTCCAGTCGCCTGCGCAGCGGCTCGATGAAGTCGTCAGCGGTCAGCGCGCCGAACGAGGCGAGCAGCGACCGGTCGTGCTCGTCGGTCTTGCCGACGATGCGGGGATGGTGCGACTGGTTGTAGAGGGAGTCCTTCAGCAGCGATTCGATGTTGGGGCTCTTCTCCTCGATCACGAAGATCTCCGTGACGCCACGAGCGAAGTGGCGGGCCCGTTCGGCGCTGAACGGAATGGGCATGCCCATCCGCACGAGCCGCACGCCGGCGTCTCGAATCGATTCGTCGCTGCCGAGGCCCAGACGCCGCAGCGCCTCGCGAACCTCGCGGTAGGTAATGCCCGACGCCACGATTGCAATCCAGGCATCGGGCGGGTCGACGGTGGCGTCGTTCAGGTGGTTGGCCGCCGCATACGCGATGGCCAGCTCGTAGCGGACTTCGACAATCTCGCGCTCGATGTCGACCGTGTGGGGCGTGAGGAGGTAGCCGTCGGGCCGGTGGCGGTACAGCTCGCCGTCGACCAGCGGGATGACCGGGTCGAACCTGTCGGGATCCAGCAGCACCGTCGCGGCGCCGTCTGCCACATCGGCCGCGATCTTGAGACCCGTCCACAGCCCCGTCGTCCGAGACATCGCAATCGCGTGGCGGCCCAGGTCGAGCGCTTCGGCGGGCGTGCCCGGATAGAGCACGGGGATGTGCAGGTCAGCCATCGACCCCGCAGAGCTCGAGGGGATCGTCGAGCTCTTGGCGGCGGGGTCGTCGCCGGCGATGGCGACTGCGCCGCCGCAGGGATCAGCGCCGGCGAACACCGCATGGCGCAGCGCATCGGTAGCGCGGTCCACGCCGGGCGCCTTCGCGTACCACAACCCGAGCACGCCGTCGTAGGTGGCATCGGGCCGGCTGGTGGCCAGCTGGCTGCCCATGACAGCGGTCGCGGCCTGCTCCTCATTGACAGCCGGCGAATGGACGATCGGCAGATCGGTTGCGCTGCGGGCCGCCTCGACCGCGGCGTCATACCCGCCGAGGGGCGAACCCGGGTAGCCCGAAACGAAGGCGGCCGTACGCAGCCCGGCGCGCCGGTCGGCCCGCAGCTGTTCGATCGGCAGGCGAGCCAGCGCCTGCAGCCCGGTCATGAACGTCGTGCCGCTGTCGTCGGTGTAGCGCCCCGACAGCCGGTACGTCTCAGCGAGGCTCATCTTCGTGCTCCCGTGTACTGGCAGCGATTCGCGTCGGTCATGCCAGAGGCCCTCCGTGCGTCACGTCCATTGTGGTCGCTGCCTGTGGCACAGCGAAGACGCCGAACGCACCTTGCGTCGCCGCCGGCGCAGCGCACTGCTGCGCCGGCCAAGATCAACCACCGCGCCGCTGCGCGGCCAACATCAACCACCGCGCCGTTGCGCGGCGCGGTGCATCTCACGGATTTCGTCGTCGGTGAGCCGCCGGTGCTCGCCGGGGGCCAGGGCGGGATCGGAGAGGGGGCCGATTCTGGTGCGCACCAGACGCAGCACCTGATGTCCCACGGCATCGCACATTCGCCTGACCTGACGGTTGCGCCCCTCATGTATCACGATGCGCAGCACCGACGGCTGCGGCATCGACACCACGGCCGGCGCCGTCGGGCCGTCGTCGAGCTCGACGCCAGCTCGCAGCTGTGCCAGTGCCCCGCGCGACGGCACCCCGTCCACGTGAGCGAGATACTCCTTGGCGACTCCCCATGACGGATGCGTCAGCCGGTGGGTCAGCTCGCCGTCGTTGGTCACGATGATCAGCCCTTCAGAGTCGGCGTCCAGCCGCCCGACCGGGTAGATGCGCACTCCTGCGGGGACCAGATCGGTCACGCAGCGCCTTCCCCGATCATCGGAAGCTGCGCTCAGCACGCCACGCGGCTTGTTCACCAGGTAGTGGACCGTCGCCGCGTCCCACGTGACGATCGCGCCGTCGACCTCGATCCGGTCAGCCGGGCCTGCGCGATCTCCGATCCGGGCGGTCTTGCCGTTGATCGTGACGCGCTCGGCTGCGATCAGCTCCTCGCACGTGCGACGGCTCGCAACACCGGCGCGGGCCATGACCTTGTGCAGCCGTTCCGGTTCGTCTTTCGGCCCGTCCGTAGGGGTCACATCGTCTGGCCGGGCACCGCACATGCGAGGAGAGGCGAACTTTCTGGCTGCGCTGCCCGCCGCTTCCCGCTCATGTTCCCAGTCTCGAATCGATACGGGCTCACGGGCCGCTCGGGCCCAGGGAGGCAACCTCGCGGTCCATGGCCTCTACCGCATCGGTGTCCAGGCTCAGCTCCGCCAACGACGGAAGCTCGTCGAGGCTGTGGAGGCCCAATCGCTCCAAAAAGATCGTCGTCGTGCCCAGCAGGGCAGCGTTGCCCGGACCCGGGTCGCGGCCAACCTCGGCGACATAGCCTTGGTCGGCGAGCGTGCGGACCACGCCCTCGGCATTGACACCCCGGATGGCGCTGATCTGCGCACGTGAGATCGGCTGCTTGTAGGCCACGACTGCCAGTGTCTCCATCGCTGCAGCGGACAGCCGGGCCGATCGGCGGGAGCCCACGAAGCGTTCAACGTATTCCGCGACTGCCGCCGCGGTCTGCAGCTGGAAGCCACCGGCAACCTGCATCAGGGTGAAGCCGCGTTCGGCCCTCCCGTACTCCCGGGCGAGCTCGTTGCACGCCGTGTGGACGTCTGCGGTGGGTGCCCCGGTTACCGCGGCCAGTACATCGGCCGGCACAGGTTCGGTCGCGACCATCAACACCGCCTCGATAGCCGCGTACAGCTCGCTGTCATCGACAGAACGCGACCCGTCGAACTGCGGGTCTCCGACCCCGGATTCAGCCGCGATGTCTGCGAAGCCGTTGTGCGTCTGCGATGCGCCATCGCGCGTGCCGCCGCTGGCGGGGATCGAAGGATGGGCCGGTGGCTGGGCCGGTGGCGCAGCGGCCGGATCGGCTGGTGCATCGCGAGGCTCGACGACGGTACGACCCTCGTCGCTGACCAATCTCAGACTTCGCGCGGCCCCGGTCGGCGGGAGCGTGCCGCTCACGAAACGTCCTCGACGCGGCGACCCTGCGCGTGCGTGCGCGCGTACGACCTTGTGGTCTGCGCGGTGCCGCTCACGCAGCGTCTTCTCCGAAGCCGCCCGCTACAGCCGGCAGCGCCACGCCGTCGCCGATCCAATCCACGCCGATGTCGCCGAAGCGCTCAGCTTGCGTCAGCTCGACAAGCCCCGATCCGAACAGCTCGAGCACTGCCAAGAAAAACACCACCACCACGATGCGCTCGGTGATCTCGCTGGTGAGCTCACGGAACGTCGCCGAGCCCATGGATGCGAGTCGATCGACGAGCTTTGCAGCCGCCTCGTCCACCGTGATGCCGGCGGCCCTCAGGTGACTGAGGTCGACCTGCGGTACCGGCCGCGGCGCAAGCACCCGTTCCATCGCTGCGGCAAGGTCTTCTCGAGACGCTCCTGAGAGCAGATCCGGTGCGAATGCCAGGAAAGACTCGGGGGGACCCGCGCTACGGGGCCACCGCAGCGCTGCGGCATCCCAGCGCTCACGCAGCAGGCTCGCGGCTGCGCCGAACGTGCGACCCTCGACCAGCCGCGCAAATGCGGTGTCTCGCAGTCCGTACGCCGCCAGTTCTTCCTCAAGGTCCAACTCGACCGGCGGGGTGGGCAGCAGCCGGCGGGATTTCAGCTCGATCAAGGTCGCAGCCAGCAGGGCGAACGCGCTGGCAGCGTCGATGTCGATCCTGCCGTCGCCGACGGTGTGGCCGACAGCGTCCCCCAATATTTCCCGCTCGTGTTTCGGGTGGTCATCGTCCATGGCGGCCATGACGGCGACGAAGTCGTCGACCAGGCGCGTCAACGACACCTCCCAGATGTCCACCTCCTGGGAGACAACCAATTTCACCAGCACATCCAGCGGGCCGGCAAAGGCCTCGGTGTGCACCTCGTGGGTCACGCGGCCCGAAGGTACCGCGGCATGTGGTGAGCGCTTGGGATATTTGCCCGATTGCCACCGACGTCTCTTGTGAGGTTGGCAGGCCCGGCCCGCCGAATTCTTTGCGGTCGGCGAACACCGTTCCGGTACCGTCAGGCGCCATGACACGAGTGCTCTCGGGCATCCAGCCCACCGGCGACGTACACCTCGGCAACTATCTCGGTGCGCTGCGCCAATGGGCGATCGACCAGCACGATGCCGACGCGTTCTATTGCGCCGTCGACCTGCATGCGGTGACCATCCAGCAGGATCCGCAGCAACTGCGCGCTGCGACGCTTGGCACGATGGCCACGCTGATCTCGGTCGGCCTCGACCCCGACGTCTGCACGCTGTTCGTCCAGAGCCACGTCCCCCAGCACACCGAGCTGTCGTGGCTGCTCGAGTGCACGGTGTCGCTCGGCGAACTGCGCCGGATGACCCAGTTCAAGGACAAGTCGGCCCGTACCGAGGGAGGCGACCACGGCGGCGACCATGTCTCCGCGGGCCTGTTCACGTACCCGGCGCTGATGGCGGCAGACATTCTGATCTACGACGCCGACCGGGTGCCGGTGGGCGACGACCAGCGCCAGCACCTCGAGCTGACCCGTGACGTGGCACAACGGTTCAACAGCCGCTACGGCGACACGTTCGTGATTCCTGAGGCAGCGATTCCCACGGTCGGCGCTCGTGTGATGGACCTGCAGAACCCCACTGCCAAGATGTCCAAGTCTGCCGAGAGCCCCCAAGGATCGGTGGGCATTTTCGACGACCCTGCCGACATTGCACGCAAGTTCGCTCGGGCGGTGACCGACTCGGAAAGCGAGGTGCGATACGACCCCGACAACAAGCCCGGCGTGTCGAACCTGCTGTCGATCCTGGGCGCTGCCACGGGTCGCAGCCCCGCTGAGGCCACAACGGGCTACCGCCAGTACGGCACCCTGAAGTCCGACACCGCCGACGCGGTCGTCGCCATGCTCGAGCCCATCGCCGCTAAGAGGGCCGAACTCGATGCAGACCCCGCCGGGCTCGCCCGCATCATCGCCGCCGGTGCCGACAAAGCCGAGGCCGTGGCGTGCGTCACCTTGGCTCGCGCCAAGGAATCGATGGGCTTCCTGCCCAAGTAGCGGAGCCCATCGCGAATCTCGCTGAGATTCGTGCGCGCGGATGTTTGCTTTTGTCCGCAAACGGGTGTATGCTCTCTCCATGTTCGGCGATGTCGTGCGAGAACTCGCTCCTGACTATGTGGATGCACCCGAAGCCAGCGTCGACACTGCGTCTGCATGGCCCACTGCCGGTTCGGCATGGCCCAATGAGGCGGCGGTGTGGGCGGGTGGCGATTTCGGACCTGTCGAAGATATCGCCGGTTCCGCCGACCATCGGAACAGCTCACTCAGCGCGTTCTCGGCCGCAGAGGTTGCCAAGCGGCGTGATACTGCCGCTGGATGTGCTGCTGACGGCGCGATAGTCGGCGGCAATGCGGCCAGTTGCGATGCCGATCTAGATGCGCTGGACGTTGGTGAACTCACGGATCTGCTGGTCGAGTTGACCGCTGAGCGCGCTCGCATCGAGGGCCGTTATCTAGCGGCGGTGGGCGAGATGACGTCGCGTTACGGCGCACAAGCCACCGCGTATGTCTTACGCGACCAGACACGCATGAACGGCGCGCAGGCCCGCTCCGAGGCCCGCCTGGCCGAGAGCTTGGTCTCAGAGGGCTTCACCGACACGCTCGACGCGATGCAGGCCGGCGAGATTCATATGTCCCATGCGAAGGTGATCGCCCGCGAAGCACCCAAGAAGCACCGCCGCAGCGAAGACGACTTCTTGGAACTGGCGCGCGCCTACCCGTCCGACACGATTGCCCGCCACCCGCTCGCCAATTACAGCCTGCAGATCGCAGACGAACTGGCGGCCGAGGCTGCCGCCAAGGATCTGAGCCCCATCGACGCCGAGCTGGCGTTGCAGCGTCATGAGCGCTCGGCGTCGCTGCGGATGGGCGACGACGGCATGTGGCACCTGCGCGGCAAGTTCGACTTCCTCGCCGGGCGCCAGCTCAGCGCGGCCCTGCAGGCTGCGGTGCGCTCGATGCGCCAACGCCATGCTGAAGACAACCCTGACGACAGCGGCGACGACGACGCTCCGTCACGGGCGCAGCTCACGGCCGATGCCTTGTGCGATCTGCTGCTGGGCAACGAAGCCGCCCGGCGCGCTGCAACCAACTTGCTCATCATCGCCGACTACGACATCGCCAGCGACCGGCTCGCCAACCCCCGCCTCGACGACGGCACTCCCCTGTCAGCGCAGATGCTCGTCGAGTACGGCGTGAACGCCAAGGTGCTGCCGGCCATGTTCTCGGCCGACTGGTCGCAGCTTGCGCTGGGGCGCACACGCAACGCCAACGACGCCCAACGGCTCGTGCTCGCAGCACGCGACGGCGGCTGTATCGGCTGCGAACTCACCTCCGAACATACCCAAGCGCACCACATCGACTACTTCGAAAACGACGGCCTCACCGAGATTCCGAATCTCGCCTCACTCTGCGAGCCGTGCCACCGAGACGTTCACACGCACGAACGCAAGATTCACACCCGATCCGACGGGCAACCTCGACTGTCGTCTCCTGAGTTCGAAGACGGTGCGCCTGATCACAATTCCGCCAGTCGACAAGCTGCTGCACGCAGTCCCTGACGGCGCTCGGGCAAGCGTCGGGCAGCAACAGCCTTTCCGACGAGCCGTCGGCACTGACAGATCGGACGCCTTGGAGCTCTCAGCTCATGCGCCGGCGAGCACGGGAGTATCGAGACTCTCCGATTACTCGCCAGGCTTCGCCACGAGACGCAACGGGTTCTGGCCGATAACCACACCGGTATCCCGTAGCGCCTCGACTGCTTGATCGAATGCACCATCGATGTCGGAGCCGGTCCGCTTCCAGCCGTAGATGCGTGCCCATTCTCGGCAGAGATCATCCCGGTCGCAAGGACCCGCATCTTCAAGAATGCAGCGAACGGCCATTTGGATCTCCGCAGGGGGGACCCGCGCCACCGCGCGGCGCGGCGCTTCAGATGACGTGGGCACGCGTACAGCGACCTCGACAACGCTGCTGGACAGCCACACGCCGCGAGCTTCTATGCGGCCATCGATTTGAGCTTGGTCAACAATCTCGTCGAACGCCTTGCGCACACGTGCGCCAGCGCGTTGAAGTCCCCATGATTCCCGAACAGCGCGCAGAACATCTTCTCGGTGGATCGGCGAATGATCGTCGACGATACGGAGCACTTGGTCCGCGACGGCTGGCCGCGAAACGGGGTCATGCAACTCCCACCCGTCACCTTGTACTCGGGGCAGTTGAGGTGCGTCGTAGGGCGTCGCCCATTCTGGGACCGCATCGAATTCGATCTCGTCGAATACCACGTGCAGAGCGTCGTCCCGGTGAGTCTCTCGGCTGCCACCACCAAGCCCCGGGTCGTCCGGCCAGCCGCCTTGGCCGCTCTCCCACGGCACCGTGACCGGCTCGAGCGAATCTCCGGGACTCCCGGGATCAAGCGTGGTCTCTGCAGACACGTGACGCGCCGTCACACTCACCATGTCGTCGGCCGATGCATCGATGGCTCGCTGGAGTGCCTCGCGGAGCTTGGCCACTTCTGCGGCGCGATTGGTGAACCACAATGTGCTCCGGATCCGGTAGATCGTCCAGCCCAGACGTTCGAGTACGTCCTGTCGCAACCGGTCACGGTCCCGTGCCACCTTGGAGGAGTGGTAGCTGGCGCCGTCGCACTCGATACCCAGCACATATGCACCCGGTCGGTCGGGATGCCGGACACCGATATCGATCCGGTATCCGGCGACACCGACTTGCGGGTCAGCCTCGTAGCCCATCTCTCTCACTGCCCGCAGCACGTCGGCTTCGAATGGACTCTCGACATCGCCCTGCGAACTTGCAGGTTCGAGAGCGAGCGCTTGGGGGCCGCGCTCGGCATAGTCGAGATAGCGGCGAAGATGCACTATCGATGGGTTGTCGGAGACGATGTCACCGGCCGAGATGGACGCGATGACCTCGACTCGCCGTCGAGCCCTCGTCACGGCGACGTTGAGCCGACGCCAGCCGGTTTCTTTTCGGTTGAGCGGCCCAAAACCCATCGTGAGCTTGCCGTTCTCGTCTCGGCCATAGCCCACAGTGAGAATGATGATGTCGCGCTCGTCACCCTGAACGGTTTCCAAGTTCTTCACGAAAAGGCCCGACAAGCGGTCATCGCTATCGAGCAGGCCCTTCAACTCGGGCTCGCCGCGCGCTTGGCGCTCCAACTCGCGTTCAACGGCATCCTCCTGCGCAGACGAAAGCGCTACGACACCGATCGTCAGGCTCGGGTGATTCCGCCGGTGATGCAGAATGCGCGCGACCGCCATCGCCGCTTCCTCGCGATTGTCCCTCGTCGTTCCGCGCCGGTAGATGCCGTCGACACGGAAGAATTCGACCCCTAGGTCTGGTGCGTCGAAATCGGCACTGGGGAAAGTCTGCAACTCGCCTTCGTAGAAGCTGCGATTTGAGAATGCGATCAAGTGCTCGTGGCGGCTGCGGTAGTGCCACCTCAGCGGCAGGTCGGGGAATCCGTGCGCCTTGCAGTCGCCAAGGATCGATTCGAAGTCGTCCGGACCATCGTCTCCGTCGTCAGCATCGTCGTCGACCAGCTTGGCAAAGAAGTTGGTGGGGGGCAGCTGTTTCTCGTCGCCTGCGACGATGAGCTGGCGGCCGCGGTAGATGCAATTCACAGCGTCCGACTTGGTGACCTGAGAAGCCTCATCGATGATGACGGCATCGAACCGAAGGTCAGACGGCAGGAATTGTGACACCGACAGCGGACTCATCATGAAGCACGGCTTCAGCCGTCGCGCCGCATCGCCTGCTTCGTCAAGCAGCCGACGCACTGGCCAGTGCCGTCTCGACTTCTGCGCCTCGCGCTTGATGAGTCCTGCACCGCCGGCTACTGACGTCGGCCGACGCTGCGCACACGCGTTGATGACGGCGGAGGCCGACAGCTCCACCAACCTGCGGTCGAGTTGCTGGAACTCCTGACGAATCCGGTTGTGATCGAGCGCGATACCCGCCCCCAGTCGGGGATCGCTATTCATGACGGCGTCTCCCCAGCGTCGTAGCACCGAATGCTTCACAATGCGCGGGATGTCCAATCCCGAGACTGAGCGGCGCTCGCAGAGGTCGAGGACTGGTTGGAGGCCGAGCTGTGCAAGCTCACGCTGCGACTGGTCGAAGTGCGACCAGACTTCGACATCGGCGACGCTTGATGCCAGCCCGTCCAGCAAGTCGAACGCCGCGTCGAATGATTCTGCGAGTCGTGCGCGAATCGAGGTGGCGTAGTCCGCCTGGAAGACCTCGAGCAGTTGCTCGCGAGAGCGCTCAGCTTGGCCGAATGCTTGGGCTATGCGAGCCGACGTGAGCGGTGTCACCAAGATCGCAGCTGCAGTCTCCGGCCCCGGCGCGACATCGTTGCCGCCATCTGGATTCTTCATCGCGAAGTGCCCGCGCACCTCGCGCACCCATGCCGACGCTTCGCGCAACGACTCGGCCTGAGGCGCCGTTGCCAATTCGGCGAGATACTCGCGCAGCGGTCCGATTGACTCATCAGCAGCTTCCACGAGCCGTGCGTGCTCAGTCCGCTTGCCGAGGATCGAAACGGCCTTATTCACCGTCACCGCGCTGCCGACCATTCCGACAACACCGGCGACGGCTGTCTCGATGTCGCCGAGGACCGCGTTCTGGTCCTGACACCACTTGACAGCAGCGGGCACTGCAAGGCGTTGAAGCTCCTCGATCGCTCGTCGCTCCACCGCTTGCAGTCGACAACCTCGGAATTGGGCAATCTCGTCGGCTGTTTGCTCAGCGGTTGCTACCGCTACGGCGACAAGTTCCGAACCGCGACCAAGGACCCGGGCGAGGCCCTCCCGGCTGACCGTGCCGCCTGACCTCTCAATTGCCTGATCAGCGATGCCGGTCGCCCGTCTGATCTGCTCGAAGTCCGTATCGTCGATGCCCCGCCAGTACTCGCCGAGAGCGTCAGCGTGACGAGTGATCTCGCTCCTGAGTTTCTGGTCGGTTTCCTGCCACCGCACAGCGTCATCGAGACGTTCGATCACTTGCTTGGTGACGGCGCCGATCACGGTGGCCGATGCGAGGTCTCGCTTGTCGCGCCGGTACTGCTTGCTGAGCTTGCGCACACCTCGATGCAGCGCGCCGAAACGTTGCCGCAGCCCCGCAAGTTCAAGTTCAAGGACGCCGCGCTTGAAGGTGTGCCTGAGTTCTGCTGCGTAGTCGCGCCATTGCGTGACAAGTGGCTCAAGTGCAGAAACGGCAGCGCGCGCCATACGCAGCCGATCCCCGTGGAACCAGTTCGGTTCTGGCGGCGACTCCGAGCTGGCGAGCTTGCCCAAGTCGGCGAGCGTCGCCAACGAACCCACGGTGGCCTCGTCGCGGAACTCGAAGGCGTCGAGCAGCGACGATGCGTGCCCTCGAGCAGCCTCGATGTGCCGTGTTGCAGCGTCGCACGCGGATCGAACATCCTGAAGTTCGGACACCGCCCGATCCCGCAAGGCACTCACCGGCGGGTCGAGTGTTTCTGCCGTTGCCAAGGCTTGCAGAAGCTGGGCGGACGCGACCGGGTCGAGTTCACGCCATTCGGACTGCCACGCGCTCAGGTCGCTCTTGACCCTTTGCAGCGCGTCAACCAGATCGGCGAGGTGATTGACTTGCTCGCTGACGGCGTCGTGACTGCTGACCGTGAGCCAGTCCGGCGACACTGAAGGCCGCCGTTCAATGAGATCGATCAACGCCGAGAGCCAATCGATGTCACCTAGCGCGGGATCATCCACGATGTGCAATTCCTCGTGGATCTCCTTGCACAGGCTGTGGAGAGCTGCTGCTGCTGATCGGTGCTCCTCCACGAGAGAGCGGCATTGAACGACGCTCGTCCGAGATACGTCGTTCTGGACCATTTCGCGCCAGAGAAACGCGCTCCCGCGCTCAAATGGAGCCCAGTTCTCGCTGAGCCGCTCAGCCTGTTCGAGCATCGTCCGGAAGCGTCGGGCAGACAGATCAGATGCCTCAAGCGTCGTGAGCGGGGCAACCGGAGATGAATCGACACTGACGATTTCGCCGACGACGTCGTGGACGCTGCGACCGAGCGGTTGGCGAACTTCATTGACGGCGATTGCGTGGTCAGTCAGCAGCCGGCGAAGTTCGGCGACGCGGTCCCGCTCGTCATCGGTGAAGCCAACTGGCGCGTTCGGGCGCTTCGTCAAGGCCGCACCGAGTTCTTGGGCGACGGCCTTGCGTGTCGCCTTGTGGCTGTGAAGCTCGAGCACGAATTCATCGAGGTGAAGATCAGCAAGACGCTTGAGCACGACGTCGAGCGCAGCCGCCTTCTCTGAGACGAACAAGACCGTCTTGCCGTCATAGAGGAGCTGCGCGATCGAATTGGCAATCGTTTGCGACTTGCCAGTGCCCGGTGGGCCGCTCATGACGAAGCTGCGGCTTGCTCGAGCGGCGACAACGCACTGGCGCTGTGACGCATCCGCGTCGAGGATGCACGCGAGCTCCTCAGGGGGATGCCTTTGATCCAGGTGCTCCTCCGGCACCGGCGCGAAGTCGACTGCGTCGTGCACTTCGCTCGTCGGCCCCTCAACGAGAAGCTGGATCAGATCGTGGGCAACGACCCGGTCTTCGTTCTCCTCGAGATCGCGGTAGATCGCGTACTTGTGGAAGCTGAAGGTGCTCAGCACGACGCGCTCGTCGATGGCCCAGGCTTCCCGGTCGGGCAGCTTCGTGCGAAGTGCCTCGACTGCCTCGGTGTAGCTGTCGTCGCCCAGTTCGTCCAGCGTGGGCAACTTGATGCCGTAGTTCCTGTCGAGTGCCGCTGCCAAGGCCGGATTGATGGCGGGCTCAGCATCTGCGGATTCAATCAGCCGCCAAGCGCCGGTGACGGCGTCATGCTCAAGTTGGGCAGGGAGCAAGTACAGCGGGCTGTGGACCGTCTCGTCACTTCCCGGCTCGGGCCAACTGAGCATGCCGAGCCCGAGATAAAGCACATGGAGACCGGTGTCCATGAACTCGGAGCGAGACTTGCTTCGAAGCGTTCTGAGGCTCTTCTCGATGTCGGAGCGCTTCTTCCCCAGACTCTCGACCACGACTAGCTCGTCGGTCCTCGGAGACGGCTGCGGCGGAACCTCAGGGTCGATCACCTCTCCGTCGTCAGACTCGGGAGATGGGAGAAAGACGCCCCAACCGCCCGATGAGCCGGTTCGCCGAAGGCGCCGCCACACGTCCCCGGCTGCCTGCTCGAATTCGAGCGAACCCGACCGCAGGTGCCTGAAATACAGCAGCCGATTTCTCCGGCTGAGATCGATCAGTTCCTCGCGCCATCGACGCAGGTGCTCGCGGATGTGATCCCGGCCAGCCATGCAATCAGTCTTGCTCATTGTTGCACGAGCTACATCTGCAAGGGTTCAAGCTCTGCACGCCGGGTCGCAGGATCAGTCCAAGTGGCCGAAGCAGGGCCTGACGCGTCCAAGACGTCAGAGCGAACCCCGGGGCACGATCCACTCGGTCGGCTGGCCAGTCACCGCAGCAATCCGTTGGTAGTCGGCGTCGTAGTGAAGGACCGTCAGGCCGTTCAGCTCGGCGACTGCGGCGATCAACAAGTCCGGCAGTGCGACCCTGTGCTGACCGCGTTGCGCTAGCTGATGCTGAACTTCCAGCGCCCGCGAGGTGATCACCTCGGTGATCGGAAACGACGTCATGGCGCGACGTTCCGCTGCGATCGACTCGTAGTCCTGGAGTGAGCGAGCGCTGTACAGGACCTCAAGATCGACGATGGGACATGTCGCCACGTACCCGTCGACAATCAGGGGCGAGAGCCGGTTCGCGACCTCATCGTGGTGCATGCGCGCCAGCGCGCTCTTGTCCGCTAGGAACAGCGGTCTCAGCGCCATGCAGCGGCCATCACGCCTTCATCGGCAAGATCGGTGCCGTCAAGGTCCGCGAGACGGCGTACGTGCCTGAGGCGCAACTGTGCCTCCACAGTGTGCCGCAGCGCGGCATTCACGGTGTCCTTCATGGTGGCGGCGCCGGTCACCTGCCGCGCCTGTTCCAGCAGTGCGTCGTCGATGTCAATGAGCCGCTTCGTCACGAGCCGTAGTATATCCAGGTCACCTTATTCATATATACGTCGTCGCGCTCGTGTGTCAGTAGCGGGCGCGGGGGTGTGCTTGGCGGTAGACCTCGGTCAGCCGTTCCTGGGAGACGGCGGTGTAGCGCTGGGTGCTCGAGATGGAGGCGTGGCCCAGCAACTCCTGCACGCTGCGGATGTCCGCGCCGCCGTCGAGCATGTGCGTGGCGCATGAATGGCGCAGCACGTGGGTCGTCAGCTGATCGGGACCGAGACCGACGCGGTCGCCGTGGCGGCGCACAATCAGCCACACGCCCTGGCGGGTAATGCGGCGGCCCCGGGCATTCAGAAACAGCGCAGCGGAATCGTCCCTCGTCCGCCAGGCAGGCGGCTCGACGGCGCCACGGCCGGCACCGCTCAGCCATTCGCCCACCGCATCGGCGGCGTGACGCCCCACGGGCACGACACGCTCCTTGCCACCCTTGCCCCACACCCGCATCAGCCGCTCGTCGAGGTCGACGTCGCCAAGCGAGAGCGCCACCAGCTCGCTGGCCCGCAGGCCCATGCCGTAGAGCACTTCGAGCATCGCCCGGTCGCGCCGCGCCAGCGGGCTGTCTCCCACCGGGGAGGCCAGCAGCTGAAGAACCTGATCCCGCCGCAACGCCCGGGGCAGTCCCGCCGGGGTGCGCGGCACGTCGAGTGCACCGGCTGGATCGGTTGGCGCCAGGTCCTCTGCCACGAGGAACCGGTAGAGGCCTCGCAAGCTGACCGCGGCCCGGGCCACCGTCGAGGGAGCTCGCCCGAGGTCGTCTCGCAGGAACGCCAAGTAGGCGGCGATGTCGGATGAGGCGGCATCGAGCAGGCCGCTGCCGCGCGCCTCCAACCACCCGGCGAAAGAATCGAGGTCGGCCCGGTACGACGCCACGGTTCGCGCCGCTCGACCCCGCTCGTTTGACAACCAGCCCAGATAGTCCTCGGCTTCGAGGGCCAGTGCGCCGGCCACCCTCAGCCCAAGGGGTCGTTGACCAGCGGCCCGGTTCCAGAAGATGCCGGCAGCAGCTGCGGATTGCGTCCCTCGGCACGAGCCAGTGCGGCGCCCACCAAACCGCAAAACAGCGGGGCGGGGCGGTTCGGCCGGCTCTTGAACTCCGGGTGGGCCTGCGTGCCCACCCAGAACGCGTGACCGTCCAGCTCGATGAACTCCGCCAACCGCCCGTCGGGCGACAGCCCGCTGCACTGCAGGCCGCCTTCTTCCATCCGCTGGCGGTAGGCACTGTTCACCTCGTAGCGGTGCCGGTGCCGCTCGTTGACCAGCGTGTCGCCGTACATGGCAGCCACACGGCTGCGGGGCGCCAGCCGGGCCACATAGGCACCGAGCCGCATCGTGCCGCCCATGTCCTGGATGCCCCGCTGCGCATGCATGAGATCAATCACCGGGTGCAACGTGTTGGCATCGAACTCGGTCGAGTTGGCACCCAGCAGGCCCAGCTCATTGCGGCAGAACTCGATGACCATGACCTGCAGTCCCAAGCACAGCCCCAAGCAAGGGATGTCGTGCTCGCGCGAGTAGGCAGCCGCAGCGATCTTGCCTTCGATGCCGCGCGAGCCGAACCCTCCCGGGATCACCATCCCGTCGAGGTGCCGCAGCCTCCCCGCGGCGAGCAGGCCCTCAATCTCCTCTGAGTGAATCCACTCGATGTCGACCTCCACGCCGTGGTGGGAGGCCGCATGGCGGAGCGCCTCCACGACGGACAGGTAGGCATCGGGCAGGGTCACGTACTTGCCGATAATGCCGATGCGCACCTTCGCCTGGGGCGCTTTGATGCGTGCGATCATCGCTTCCCACTCAGCCAGGTCGGGCTCGACGTCTTCGAATCCAAGGATCCCGCACAGGAAACTGTCGAGTCCCTCGGCGCGCAGCACCATCGGGATCTCATAGAGAACCGACGAGTCTGGGGCGTTCACCACGCCAGCGAGCTCGACATCGCTGAGATTGGAGATCTTGTTGCGCAAGCCGTCCTCGATGGGACCCTCGCTGCGCAGCACGATGGCGTCGGGCTGCACGCCGCGACTGCGCAGCTCGGTGACCGAGTGCTGGGTGGGCTTGGTCTTCTGCTCCCCCGACGGGCCGATGAACGGCACCAGCGTGACATGGACGTAGCAGATGTTCTGCCGGCCGACCTCGAGACGCATCTGACGGATCGCCTCCAGGAACGGCAGGATCTCGATGTCGCCGACCGTGCCGCCGACCTCGGTGATGACCACGTCCACGTCGCTGTTGGCCAGCTTTCGGATGCGCTCTTTGATCTCGTCGGTGATGTGCGGGATGACCTGCACCGTGCGGCCCAGGTATTCGCCCCGCCGCTCATCGGCGAGCACCTTCTGGTAGATCGAACCGGTCGTCGCGTTCGAGTCGCGCGTCAGCGATACGTCGATGAACCGCTCGTAATGGCCGAGGTCGAGATCGGTCTCGCCTCCGTCGTCGGTGACGAAGACCTCGCCGTGCTCGTAGGGGTTGAGGGTGCCGGGGTCGACGTTGATATACGGGTCCAGCTTCTGCATGGTGACCCGCAGACCCCGGGCCACGAGCAGGCGGCCGAGCGACGCTGCGGTGAGCCCTTTGCCGAGAGAGCTGGCAACTCCACCGGTGACGAAAATGTGCTTAGCCACGCGGTTGTCGGGGTGATCTGTGGAGCATGTGTCATCAAGCTACCGTCGCATCGGACCGTGTTGGCTGATCCCTGCGAGCGTCTGACGACTGCTCACCGAGCCCGCTGGGATCGTCGTTCCGACAGGGCAACCAACCGGACGGGACAACATGAACGACACACCAGACGAATCAACCAGGGCGCCGGCAGACCTCTTGGTGCATGACGCCGCATTGGTGGCGACCTGTGACGACCAGCACCGTGAGATCAGCGGCGGCTGGGTCGCCGTGACCGGCGGGTTCATCAGTGCCATCGGGGGTGCCGCCGATCCGCCTCCGGCGGCGAGGGAGCGCATCGACGCCAGAGGCTGCCTAGTGACGCCTGGGCTCATCAACACCCACCATCACATGTACCAGAACCTCACGCGCTCGTACGCGCCGGCACTTCGGGGCGGGCTGTTCGACTGGTTGACCACGCTGTACCCCCTGTGGGCGCGGCTCGATGAGCACGGCGCGTACCTGTCCGCATGGGTGGGTCTCGCCGAGCTGGCCCTGGGCGGCTGCACCACCAGCACTGATCATCTGTATGTGCACCCGCACGGTGCCGGCGACTTGATCGCAGCAGAGATCGGCGCAGCGACCGAGCTGGGCATGCGGTTCCATCCCACCCGCGGCTCGATGTCGCTCGGCCAGTCCGCCGGCGGGTTGCCGCCCGATGAGGTCTGCCAGACACCCGAGGAAATCCTTGCCGAATCGGAGCGATTGGTCGGCGTTCACCATGACCGTTCGCCGAACGCGATGGTCCGCATCGCGTTGGCGCCGTGCTCACCGTTCTCGGTCTCTACTGAGCTGATGACGGCGACAGCGGAGCTGGCTGAACGCCTCGACGTGCGATTGCACACGCACTTGTGCGAGGACCCCGGCGAGGACGGGTTCTGCCTGGAGATGTTCGGGATGCGGCCGGTGGACTACTTCGAGCACTGCGGCTGGGGCTCGGATCGCTCGTGGATCGCGCACGGCGTGCAGCCAAACCCTGCCGAGATCGCCCGCTTGGGCGGGTGGGGCACCGGCGTGGCGCACTGCCCGAGTTCGAATCTGCTGCTCGGCGTGGGCCTGGCGCCGGTGCGCGAGCTGCGCGCTGCCGGCGTACCTGTGGGGCTCGGGGTGGACGGCTCGGCCAGTACCGATTCGGCGTCGATGTGGACCGAGGCACGCAATGCGCTGCTGGTGGGGCGGCTGCGCGACGGCCAGCGGCAGCTGAGCGCCGAGAAAGGGCTGGACAGCGGCAGGCCCGCCGATGGACATGACCGCGGCGGCGATGACGCCGGACATGACAGCTCGGTCTACTTCTCCGCCCGTGATGTCCTCGATGTGGCGACCCGCGGCAGTGCGCGCTGTCTCGGCCGGGTGGGCGAGATCGGCGAGCTGTCACCCGGCGCATGCGGCGATTTGGTCGTCTGGGAACTCGGCGGCCCTGCATTCGCCGGCGCGCTGTCTGATCCGATCGAGGCGTGGCTGCGGTGCGGACCGTTGTCGGCCCGCGACACGATCGTGGCCGGTCGCCCGGTCGTCACCGGCGGCCAGATCGTTCATCCCAGCCTGGACGAGCGCCTAGCCGAACACCGCCTGTGCGCCGCTGCCATGCAGCGGGCATAGAAACCAGCGCCGCTGCCATGCAGCGAGCCGCCGCGCTGCCGTCTCTCAGCTCCGGTACGGCGAGCCGAGCCGATCCAGCCACCGCAGTAGCGGCACCGCGTCGATGACCCGGCTGAACGACCAGCGCTCGCTCGCCACGTTCAGCACCGCCAGCCCTATAAGCACGACCCACTCGACTGAGGCCGGGGACATCGCGACAGTGGCCAGTCCCAGGGCCGCACCGAGGGGATTGACGCCAGTGTCGCCCAGCATGTGTGCCTCCGCCAGTTCACTGCGCAGCAAGCCGACCGCGGCGCCGACGGCCCCGGCTGCCCACAATGCCGGCGATTGCCAGGCCAATCCTCCGGTGCCGACCCCCGCGAATTGAAAGCCTTGCGGCCAAGCAGGACCGAACACTGCAACTGGCACCAGCCCGCATAGCCACCATGCCAGCGCAACTTTGGTTGCCCGACCCGGCGCTCGGTCGAGCAGGTTCAGCAGGTTGGCGGCGAGTGCTACGACAGCACCCCCCCGCAGCCACGGCATCACGGTCCAGCTCTCGTGTGACCCGTTCACGAGGTGCTCGAGCGATCGCATCACCGAGTACCCATCGCTCCATCCCATGCTGCTCCACAGGGCGGCGACGTTGCCGAACAGCACCAACTGCACGCTGAGGAGCGCAACTGCTGCCCCGCCGAGAGCCTTCTGCGCTCCGGTCGTCAGCCGGCACCGGCGCAGGCTGCGCAAGAAGTGCGCGACGAATCCGCTCGCATCACCGCCGCCTCGGGTGTCGTCCCGGTATCCCAGCAATCCGAACGCCATAAGAGCCAACGCGGTCGCCGCTGCACCGGTGGCGCTGGCCGCCGTGGGCGTGCGGAGCGCGTCGATGGGAATCAGATCCAGTGGACCCAAGCCTTCGAACATCTCGGCCGAAGAACGATCCATCGGATTCGAGACGTAGACGAACCATCCCGTCGCACGGCGTGCCAAGGCCGCCACGACGCTCGAGCTGGCGACACCGATCGCGACCACGAGCAGCCCCGAGGTCGCAACGATCCGCTGGCCGCGGTAGTTGACCCCCATCCAGCGCTCCCGTCGCATCCGGGATCTCGCCAGACGCCACAGCATCGCCGACAGGATCGCTGAGGCAACGAAGATCAATGCCAACCCAGCCGCAGTCCGCAGGGCGGCATCGGCCGTCATCGTCACCGGCTACGGGTCGTGCAGCAACGCACGCGGTTCACGTCTCGCTCGAGATCGAACGTCACCGCGGCTGACGCCAAGATTGCAGCAGCAGATGCAAGCGTCGGCACCAGCGGGACCACATGCGCTGCAGCGGTCCCGAATCCGCGAACGACCGCACGCGCCGCAGGGACAAAGCGCCCAGTCTCGGCCACGGGCGCTGCCGCCACCGCTTGGCTCGCAACACCTCGATGGCCCGACGGCGTTGCTGTCGGGACGCTGGCCGGCTCTGCAGCCGGACGCGGCTCAGCACGGAGGCGGTCAGGCAGTAGTTCAACTTGAGGCTGCCGACGCGGGGCAGCGCGGCGAGGTACACGTGGCGGCCGATTCGTGCCCGATGCGCGAAGCCGCTGAGGTCACGCCCGGTGAGGCGATGCGTGAAGCCGACCTCCACCTCGCAGATGGATGCCCCGCGGTTGGCCGCATCGAGTGTCAGACCGATCTCGAGACCGAAACCGGGGGCGAGATGCAGAGACCGCAACAGCGAACCTCGCACGGCACGCTGACCCGAGAGAGGCTCCGCAAGAAACATTCCTGTCTCTGAACGCAGGACGCGTGCCGCGAAGCCCTTGACGAACCCGAACCCGCCCCCGCGTTCGGTAGAGCCGAGCACGGCGATCGTCATGTCCGCCTTTCCGAGCGCAACCGGCTGCAGCAGATCGCCGGCCAGCGCGGCGGAATCGCCCAGATCGGCATCGATGAGCAAGTAGGCATCGGGCGCGCCAGACGCCGCAATGCCGGCAGTGATCGCCGCTCCCTTGCCGCGATTGCGCGCGAGCTCGACGACTCGCGCTCCGGCGGCAGCGGCAGCGGCCGCGGTGCGGTCTCGGGACCCGTCGTCGACCACGATGATGTCGAGCACATCGGGCACAGTCGCCAACGCGGTCACCGTGGCACCAACGGTGTCCGCCCGGTTGAAGGCGGGCACGATGGCCACGGCATGGGTCATGACGGGCCCAATCCATGGTTGAGGTCCGCCCCGGAGAAGTGGCTGACAGCAGGCAGCCGCTCCAGTGCGATCAGCAGCGCCAGATCGCCTGAGAAGGACGTGACCTCGTCGACAGTCGAGTAGCCCTGCGCGAGCACCGGGTCGGAACGGACCCGCTCCAGCACGGCGCCGTAGCCGACACCGGCTGCGGCGGGCGCCCGAACTTCGACGATGACGCCGGTGCCCGCGTGCCCATCATCGGCGACCGCCGCCAGCAGGTCGAAGACAAAATCTTCGTTCAACCCGACAGCCGCGTCATCGGTCACGACCACGAGCCGCAGGTTCTCCCCGCCGAGCCGATGAAGCGCGACCGCGCCCGTGCCGTCGTGGGTGACCAATTCCAGGTCTCGGAGCAAGGTGAGCGCAGTACGAGTCTGGGGGACCGACGCGAAACCGCGGGAAAAGCCGTCGAGTGCTCCAGAATCGGTGATGGCGTCGACATCAGAGCCGAGCGTCCTGGCGGAGCCGGCCTCGGTCGGCCGGAAGAGCGCCTGAGGAACCAAGAATCGCAACGCCCGCTGTATGGCGTTGCGGCTGTTGCCCGCCAAGGAGAACGCCTCGGCGACGTTCTCGCGCACGGCTGGATCGTCCAAGCGCAGATCATCGCTGAGCCACAGCACCCCGCCTTGCTGCGTGTCGGTTGCTTCAAGGCGTGCCCGGATGGCCGCAACCGCGTCACGGTCAGTGGACTCCGGTGCGACGATGAGCGTGGTCGTGCCGCTCAATCGCCCTTGCGGCAGGTATGGCCGCACGAGATCCTCCACCTCGAACCGCACGGACGCAGCGGCTTCGACGCTGGCGAGCGCCGCATCGCGCGCGGCCTCGGCTTCGCCGAGAGACTCTTCAGCCGACGCTTGCCGCTCGATTGCCGACTCGGTGTCGGCCTGCAGCTGGTCCACGCGTGACTCGAGGTTGCTCACCAGCACCGAGTCCACAAACGTCGAGCCAAGTGCCAAGCCGATCGCCAGAGCCAGGAACACTGCGGCGATGGAGACGATGTGGTAGCGGAGGTTGATCATGCGCCTGAGGGGCCTAGAGGCCCATGTTGATCCACAGCGTGCGCAGCAGGAGCCGGCCTGGCTCGGTCACCGCAGCGATGACGCCGATGGTGACCAGCGCCGAGACGATGAGCATTGCCATGTCGCGTTTGCGCACCTGGGTGCGATACAGGCGGCTCACTCCCTTTGCGTCCACCAGTGCCGAAGACACCTGCATCCGGGTCAGGAAGGTCGACGCCATGCCTCGGCGGCCCTTGTCGAAGAAGTCCGCCATCGACGTATGCGAGCCGACCTCGACAATCTGCTCGGCCCTCCGCTCGAAGGCGAGCCTCAATGCGACGTCCTCGCTGGTGCCCGGCGCAGCGATGACGTCGTAGCTGAGTCCGGCGTCGTCGAGCCGCTGCGCGCCCGGTGCGCCCCCTTCGGGATATCCGTGCACGATGAGCTGTGCCCCGCACTTCAGCGCTCTCGGTGAGACCGAGTCGAAGTCGCCGATGATGATGTGGGGCACAAGACCGGCTTCGAGAAGGGCATCGGCGCCCCCGTCCACCCCGATGATGACGGGTCGCATGTCGGACATGTAGCCCGAGCGGCGAAGCGCCGCCAAATCCTCGCGGTAGTCGATGCCGCGCACCACGACGAGCACATGGCGGCGGCTCAGCTCATGTCGCAGCGGCGGGATCTCCAGCTCGTCCGTGAGGACCTGCGGCTCCTTCTCGAGGTACTCGAGCGTGTTGCGGGCGAAGCTGCCGAGCTCGCTGCGCACCGCGATGCGCGCCGATTCCAGCACCTGCTCGAAGTGTTCGGCATCGCGGCGATACCCGGTCGCCATCACCTGGTCATCTCGCAGCACCTCATCGCCTGCGATAGCAACTTCCTCGCCGTCGCGGAGCGATGCGAACGCCTCCTCACCGATGTCGTCCAGTACCGGCACTCCTGCCTGAGCGAGCGTGAGCCCACCTAATGCCGGGTACCGCCCGGTCATCGTCGATTCTGCGTTGACCACGGCGATCGCACCTGCTGCGAGAAGGCCATCGGCAGCGACCCGATCGAGATCGGCGTGGTGAACCACGGCGATCTCGCCCCGCTCCAAGCGCCGCACCAAGTTCTTGGTACGGCGATCCACGCGACACCTTCCGGCGAATTCGACGTGGCCGTTACCCCCGCTGCGGCGCAAGCGCTGGCGCCCCCACAACGACCGCGAGCGGGACATGCTCACCCTGGTGAGCCGCTGCGCTCGGACAGCAGATCCAACTCGGCGGCGAGCTGCGCCGGATCCCGCGCAGCTCGACCCGCTGCGGCGACCTCCAGCAACTCGGTCGCGTGCTGGCGGCCGCTGGCCAACGCCGGCTGACCAGCGAGCATTCGTGCGAGTTCGCTGACGCGATCCTGCCCCGCCACTGCAACGAGGTCTGAGGCCACCGCGTCGCCGTCGTCGGTCTTTCGGACGGCGACCTGGGAATGCGCGAACGCTGCAACCTGCGGGAGGTGGGTGACCACCAGTACTTGGTGGTGCTCGGCAAGGTTGGCGAGCGCCTGGCCGACCGCCAGCGCCGTCTCGCCGCCGATGCCGGCGTCGACCTCGTCGAACACCAGCGTTGGGGGGCCAGCGGTCAACACCAGTCGCAGTGCCAGCATCACGCGCGCCAGCTCGCCGCCGGAGGCCACCTTCGACAGGGGTCCCGGCGCAACTCCCCGGTTCGCACTGAATGCCAGCTCGACGTTGTCGCTCGGACCTTCGCCGCTGACGTTGACCTGCAGCGTGCCCGCGGCCAGCGCCAGCGACGCCAGGTGCTTGCTGGCTGCGGCAGCGAGTCCGGGTGCAGCGGCACGACGAGCAGCGGCCACGGCGTGAGCCTCGGCTTCGACACGCCGTTGGGCGACAACGATGCCTTCCTCCAGCTCAGCTGCGAGCTCGGCGTGGCGCTCAAGCTGGGAGAGGCGTTCCGCCGCTCGGGCGCCGAACGACGCCACCTCGGCAAGCGTGTCGCCGTACTTGCGAGTCAGCTCACGCAGCAGTTGGTGCCGGGCACGGACGTCGGCCAGCGCGTGGGGATCGTCCTCGATCGTCTCGAGCACGCCGCGCAGTTGCGCGACGGTGTCGTCCAGTTCGGCGGCCACAGCGGCGAGTCGGTCGCTCACGGGGGCGAACGCCTTGCGAGCGGCCAGCAAGGCCGCCGCTGACCCGAGCCGATCGATCGCCCCGTCGTCGCCGGCAAGCTCCTGGCGAGCGCCATGACCGTCCGCGAGGTGCGAAGCGGCATCGGCCAGCAGGTCCTCTCGCTCGGTGATCCGCTCCAGCTCGCTGGCGTCATCCAGCCGTGCCGCAGTGATCTCGTCCACCTGGTACCGCAGGAGATCGATCTCTTGCGCCCGCGCCCGCGCATCACCGCCGAGTGCGGCCAGGTTCTCCCCCAACGCCCGCAGTTCCTCACGTGCTGCGGTCAGCGGGCGCAGATCGATGCCGCCCCAGCGATCCAACGCCTCACGCTGAGTGCGTGTCCGCAGCAACGACTGGTGCTGGTGCTGCCCGTGAAGGTCGACGAGTTCGGCTCCCAGCTCCGCGAGCTCCGGCGCCGACGCCATAGCGCCGTCGAGGTAGGCGCGGCTGCGACCGGTTGCGGGGACCACGCGGCGCAGCACGCGCTCGCTGCCGTCAGGGCTCACGAACCTGCCCTCAACGATTGCTTCAGAGGCGCCGGCACGCACCATCCCAGGATCGGCTCGCCCCCCCATCAGCAGCTGCACCGCCTGCACCACAAGCGTCTTGCCGGCGCCCGTCTCGCCGGTCAGCGCTGTCATGCCATCACCGAGCACCAGATTGGCCCCCGTGATGACGCCGAGATTGCGCACCGCCAGCTCGGCGAGCATCAGCGATCCTTCAGACCGAATTTGTGCTTCAGCACACGATGGAAACTGCCACCGCCGGCGGTGACGAGGCGGGCCTCGTAGGGAGCGCGCGTCACCACGAGTTCGTCGCCTGTGTGCAGCATCGTGGCCGAGCGGCCGTCCACGGCGGCAAGCGCCGGCCGTTCGCTGATCACCCGAACGCCGATTTCCGTGTCCGGCGGCAGCAGCAACGAACGGTCGAACAGCATGTGCGGCGCGACCGGCGTGACCTGCAGCGATGAGTGCGTCGGCGCAACGACCGCACCGCCCGCAGAGAGGCTGTAGGCCGTGGAACCGGTAGGCGTCGAGACGATGAGGCCGTCTGCCGCATAGGTCGCGAACACCTCGCCGTCGAGCCACACCTCCAGCCTGACCGTGTGACCTGGATCGCGCTTCTCGAGCACGACCTCATTCAGTCCTGTCCACACATCGGTGTCTTCGGTGTCTTGCGGATCTCGATCGTGATCGCCTGCGTCGTCACGACCTTCGCCCGCGGCTCGGCGCACTCGTGCGCTGACCATCATCCGTTCGGAGACCCCTAGGGCCCCTGCGAGCGCTGCGGCGACCGTTTCGGTGAGCTGTCCCGGCTCGAATTCGGTCAGATAGCCGAGGTGGCCGACATTGACGCCGAGCACCGGGACGCCTGCGGACGCGACCAGATCAAACGAGCGCAACATGGTGCCATCGCCGCCCACGCTGACGGCAAGGTCCCAGACGGAGCCGGTCAGCTCGCCGGCCTCAAGATCGGGACGACCGATCGCCGCCGCCTCCACGCCACCCATCTCGACAGTGTGACCCTCGCCTTCCAGCCAGTCCACGAGATGCGTCGACGCCGCCAGCGCCTCAGCCCGCTCGGCATGGGCGATCACCAGCACGCCGCTCATGGTGACGCCTCCCCGGTGGTGGGGATGCCGCCGGCTCCTGCTGCGCCAGCGCTGGGCGGCACCTCGAGGGCAATCTCGACGGCGATCTCGATGGCGGCCTCCAGGTCGAACGCCCGGGGCTCAGCATCGTCGGTCGCTGCGAATGTGCCATCCACAACGCGCCGACAATGCAGGAAGAACTCGGCGTTGCCTGCGGCGCCTCGCAATGGCGAGGCAGTGACGCCGCACGGTGCAAGACCGTTGAGCGAGGCCCTGGTTGCCACGTCGCTGAGCACTCTGCGCCAGACCTCGGGGTCGCGTACCACGCCCTTGCCCCGCGAGGCCTCCCTCCGGCCGGCCTCGAACTGCGGTTTCACCAGCAGCACGGCGTCCCCGCCCGGCGCCGTGCACGCCGCCAGGTTCGGCATCACCGTCTCGAGCGAGATGAACGACAGGTCAGCGGTCACGATGTCTGCGGCGCCGCCGATGTCGGCGGGCCCGACATGGCGCACGTTGCAGCGTTCCTGCACTATCACTCGCGGATCGTCTCGCAGGCGAGCGTCCAGCTGACCCCAGCCGACGTCGACGGCAACGACCTGCGCGGCCCCGCGCTGCAGCAGGCAGTCCACAAACCCACCCGTAGAGGAACCGGCATCGACGACTCGCCGTCGCGCTACGGCGATCCCGAATGTGTCCAGCGCAGCGTCGATCTTGTCCCCGCCGCGTGACACGAATCGCGGGGGTTCGCCGCTGACGTGGACTGGCTCGCCAGCCGCCACCATTCGGGACGGCTTGTGCGCGACGGATCCCCCGACCAGAACGCGACCGCTCGAGATGAGTGCCTGTGCTGCCGCCCGCGACGGCACCATGCAACGGCGGACCAGCTCGTTGTCGAGGCGTCGTCGGGCGACGTTCATGCAGCCGAAAGTACCAGCGCGCCCGTGGCGCGCCGCAGTGATTTCCGCTCGAGGTACGAGCCGGTCAGACGTACCAAGTGCCGCGTGAACGCAGCAGCTGCGAAATGTCGGCCGGACCTTGTTTTTCCTGGGCCGCAGCCAGCTGTCGCGTGGAGGCCATTGCGTACTCACTGCGCCGCACAGCGCGGAACACACCGACCGGCGTCGGCTCGAATGGTCCTCGTGCCAGACGAGCCAGCATGAACGCCGTCGAGGGATCGTGCTTCGATTCGTCGTGCACAAGCAATTCATCGGTGCCCACATCGGCGGTGTGCACGACTCGGGCGCAGCCTGACTCGTCGATGACGCCGAACTCGCCGTCGGCCCCGAATTGGATGGGTTCGCCATTCTTCAGCGGGATCAGGTTGGCATCGCGGTTCTGCTTCTTGGTCACCCCTTCGAACGCGCCGTCATTGAAGACGTTGCAGTTCTGGAACACCTCCACGAACGCGGCGCCGTCGTGTTCGTGCGCGCGCCGGAACGTCTCCATCATGTGCTGGCGGTCCATGTCATGGGTCCGGGCCACAAAGGACGCCTCGGCGCCAAGTGCTACCGCCAGCGGATTGAACGGGGCGTCCAGCGAACCCATCGGCGAGCTCTTGGTGACCTTGCCGACCTCGCTGGTGGGGCTGAACTGGCCCTTGGTGAGGCCGTAAATCTGATTGTTGAACAGGAGCACCTTGATCTTGACATTCCGACGCAATGCGTGGATGAGGTGATTGCCGCCGATCGACAGCATGTCGCCGTCGCCGCCGATGACCCACACGTCGAGATCCGGCCGGGCCATCGCCAAGCCGGTGGCGATCGCCGGCGCGCGGCCATGGATGCCGTGCACGCCGTAGGAGTTCATGTAGTACGGGAACCGGGCGGCACAACCGATGCCCGAAACGAACACCGTGTTGTGCGGTTCGGTGCCGAGGCTGGGCATCAGCATCCGCATCGCCGTCAGAATGGAATAGTCGCCGCAGCCCGGGCACCAACGAACCTCCTGGTCCGAGGCCCAGTCTCCGGGCTGTGTGGTGGGCGTCATCGAGGTATCTGTCATCGTGGAGTTTGCCTCTGTTGGTGTTGGCTGGTCTCGTTCGTTACGGGTGAGTTGGGGCTCAGTTGCTGACCGACAGCTCTTCGAGGCGCTTGCGGACCGCAGCGGTCACCTCTCCGGTGGTGAAGGGCACGCCGTCGATCTTGCCAAAGTGCTCGACATCGATCAGGTATCTCGCCCGCACCAGATCGCTCAGCTGGCCCTTGTTCATCTCGGGACACACGACGGCCCGGTAGCGCCGCAGCACGTCGCCGAGGTTTGCGGGCAGCGGATTGAGGTGGCGAAGGTGTACGTGGGCCACCTCGAAGCCGTCATCGCGCAGCCGTCCCGCAGCCGCGTCGATGGCGCCCCACGTGGAGCCCCAGCCCAACATGACGAGATCGGCATCGACATCGCCGGCAACCTCGACATCGGGTACGTCGACCCCGTCGATCTTGGCCTGCCGCACGTCCACCATCAACTGGTGATTCTCCGGATCGTAGGAGATGTTGCCGGTGCCGTCCTCTTTCTCGATGCCGCCGACGCGGTGCATCAGTCCGGGCGTGCCGGGAATGGCCCACGGGCGGGCCAGAGACTCGGGATCGCGCAGATAGGGAAGATAGATGCCGTCGCCGTCTTCGTTGGTGCCGTTGAATTCGGTCGCAAACTCGACGCCGATGTCGGGCAGGCTGTCGACGTCGGGAAGCAGCCAAGGTTCTGAACTGTTCGCCAGGTAACCGTCCGACAGCACGATGACGGGCGTCCGGTACTTCAATGCGATGCGCGACGCCTCGATGGCGATGTCGAAACAGTCGGCTGGGCTGCGGGGCGCCACCACCGGCAGCGGCGATTCCGAGTGCCGCCCGTACATGGCCATCATGAGGTCGGCCTGCTCAGGCTTCGTGGGCAGGCCCGTCGACGGTCCGCCACGCTGGATGTCGAGCACCACCATCGGCAGCTCAAGGCTCACCGCAAGGCTGAGCGTCTCGCCCTTCAGCGCCAATCCCGGCCCCGATGTGGAGGTGAAGGCCAGCGCCCCGCCGAACGCCGCTCCCACGGCTGATGCTGCCGCGGCGATCTCGTCTTCAGCCTGGAACGTCCGCACGCCGAAGTTCTTCTTCAACGACATCTCGTGAAGGATGTCGGAAGCCGGCGTGATGGGATACGAGCCGAGGAAGACCGGCAGGCGTGCGAGCTGGCCCGCAACGACACAGCCCCAGGCCAGCGCGGTGTTCCCGTTCACGTTGGTGTACTCGCCGGGCGCCAGCGGGGCCGGCTTCACCTCGTAATGGGCTTCGAAGATCTCGGCCGTCTCGCCGAAGTTGTAGCCCGCCTTGAACGCCGCCGTGTTGGCGTTGATGACCTGCTCGCGGCCTCGGAATTTGGTGTTTATGAACTCGAACGTCGGCTCGACCGGCCGGGTGTACATCCACGAGATCAAGCCGAGAGCGAAGAAGTTCTTGGATCGCTCCGCGTCGCGTGGCTTGACCCCGTGCTCGGCCACAGCGTCGCGGGTGATCTGGCTCATCGGCACCGGGTAGGCGCGGTAATCGTCCAGCGTGCCGTCATCGAGCGGATTGGACGAGTAGCCGGCCTTCTCGAGATTACGTTCGTTGAAGGCGTCTGTGTTCAGGATCAGCGCGCCGCCCTGGGTGAGGTTGTGCAGCTGCGCCTTCAGTGCCGCCGGGTTCATCGCCACGAGCACCGTCGGGGCATCGCCCGGCGTGGTGATGTCGAAATCGGAGATGCGGACCTGGAACGCCGAGACGCCGGCGAGCGTCCCCTGGGGGGCGCGGATCTCGGCGGGGAACTCCGGCAGTGTGGACAGGTCGTTGCCGAGCGCGGCGGAGATGCTCGTGAATTGGTCACCGGTGAGCTGCATGCCGTCGCCGGAGTCGCCGGCGAAGCGAATGATGACCTCATCGATCTCCTGCAGCGGCAGTTCGCGCGATGCGGTATCGGTCACTGTTGTCTCCTAGAGAAGGGGCTCCTGGGGGCAATTGCGGTCGCTCCAAGCGACCACGCTAGTCGCGGCCGCATCGGTACGGCCGGGTCTGCGCATCGATCAGGCGATGGTCACCGCCTGGTCCAAGTACACGTCTTGGATGGCTCCGAGCAGTTCAACGCCTTCGGCCATGGGTCGCTGGAACGCCTTGCGGCCCGAGATCAATCCGACGCCGCCACCGCGCTTGTTGACGACTGCGGTCTTGACGGCTTCGGCCAAGTCGGTGGACCCTGAACTGGCACCACCGGAATTGATGAGACCCACACGTCCCATGTAGCAATTCGCCACCTGCCAGCGGCACAGGTCGACCGGGTGATCGGTCGTCAGCCGGTCGTACACCGCGGCGTGGGTCTTGCCGAAGCCGGGCACCGAGACAAATGCACCGTTGTTCTCGGGCAGCTTCTGCTTGATGATGTCGGCTTCGATCGTCACACCAATGTGGTTGGCCTGTGCGGTGGCATCGGCGGACACATGATGGTCGACGCCGCCAGCCTCGCCGGACAGGTCGATAGCCGGATTGCGCAGGTAGCACCACAGCACGGTGAACATGCCGAGGCCATGCGCTTCTTCGAATGCGTCGGCGACCTCAGTAATCTGGCGACCGCTCTCGGCCGAGCCGAAGTAGATGGTCGCCCCGACACCGGCGGCGCCGAGTTCGTGCGCCCGCTGGACCGAGCCGAACATGATCTGGTCGTACTTGGAGGGGTACGTCAGCAGTTCATTGTGGTTGATCTTGACGATGAACGGGATGCGGTGGGCGTAACGGCGGGATACCGCTCCCAGGACGCCGAATGTTGTGGCCACGGCGTTGCAGCCGCCCTCGAGCGCCAGCTCCACGATGGATGCCGGGTCGAAGAAGATCGGGTTCGGCGCGAACGATGCGGCACCCGAGTGCTCGATCCCTTGGTCCACCGGCAGAATCGAGACGTATCCGGTGCCGCCGAGCCGACCGTTGTCGAACAGCGACTGGAGGCTCCGCATGACCTGCGGCGAGCGGTCGGTGCCGGCGACCACATCGGTCACGAAGTCTGGCCCGGGCAGGGTGAGCAGGTCTCGCCCGATGCCTTCGCATGTGTGGTCAAGCAGATAGGAGGCCTGCTCGCCGAGCAGGCGCTCGATGTCGGTCGTCATGTCGGTCGCTTGCCTCGCGCGATCTGGCGGCACCGGTATGGGGGGACCGGAACCGGGGGTCGGTACCGGGGGAGGCGCTCGCCGAATGGCGCGTCCACTCTATCTGCGCAGCCGTGACCCGAGCGGCCCGTGAAACCCATCGCATGAGACCAGGGCACACGAGCAGGCGCCAGACAGGCAGCGCAGCGGGCGCGAAGCGCTGCCCTCAGCCGTCACCGGTGCCGAGCGCCGCCAGCCGGTCGTGTACATCCACAAAACCGGGCTCGACATCGGCGACCCTGGCGAACCCGCGCCGGGCACGCTGTAGGTCGCCGACCCTGTCGTACAGATCGGCGAGGGCGTACCACAGCCTGAGGTGATGCTCGCCAGGACGCTTTGGGCGCAGCGGGCCCGCTTCGAGCAGGCGAATGGCGTCGCGCGGCCGACCCTCGTCGGCCAGAGCACCGGCAGCGACGATGCGTCCTTCGGTCATCGTCTGGGCATCTGGGTCGGCATGCCTCAGCCGGTCCCACACCTCCTGAACGTCATTGAGACGGCCCAGCGCCCGGTAACAGTCCGCCAGCACCGGCAGCTGGTCGACAGAGCGGGTCAGCGTCTCGTAGTGCTCGAGCCGGTGAGACGCAGCCGTCCAACGGCCGAGGCGGTACAGCGTGAGGCCGTAGAGCTCTTGCACCTCCGCTACGGCGGCATATCTCGATGCCAGCGGTCGCAATATGGACAGCGCGTCGCCGAACCGCTCTGCCAAGAAGTCCTCGCCCGCGTCACGCAGGCGCCGGGCCAGCCGCTCCTGCTCGGAGGTCGGCATACCTCGAACCGATGCCGGGTCCAGCTGGGGCAGCTCCAGGCGCACGTTGGGCCGTCGGCGGCGCTGGGCGGGGGCCGCCGACGGCTTGGCACGCTGAGGTCCCTGCGGCGGCTCAGGTCGGCGATTCTGGCGCTCGGGCACTTTGGCCGCGTAAGCGTCGCCCCGGTCGGCGCCAGGGATCGGTCTGAGCACTGCGGCACCTTTGCGGGCCACGCCGCCCCAATCGGTGCGGCGAGCCGCCTGCTCTGCAACCTCGTCAATCGGCTTGTCGCGGCGGCGCGCAGGACCCGATCGATCCTGCGGCGCTCGGGGGCCCTCACCTCGCCCTCGTCGACGATCGCCGCCAGCGGGTTCATTGCGACGGCGACCGGTTTGATCTCGATTGCGGGGCGTCTGCCGTCGATCGCGATCGCTGTCAGGACGCCGTTTCGGGCCTTTGCGAGGTGGCCGCCGATTCTCTGACACCCTTCGAGGCTAGGTCCCAGACGCGAAGAACCCCCGCCGTTTGCACGACGGGGGTTCGGGTTCCGGCAGCGACCTACTCTCCCAGGGGAATTGCCCCCAAGTACCATCGGCGCTGGCAGGCTTAACTTCCGTGTTCGGAATGGGAACGGGTGTGGCCCTGCCGCCATAACCACCGGAGATCCAGTGCGCCCGGATTTCCCGTTCACACAGTTCCAGAGTGCGTGCGGTGTTGCCCGCACGGCGATTCCTGCAATAGCGATGCACGCGCTGCGCACGGACGTGCCATGCGCTTCCTCGAGGCTGAGTATCGATACCAAGCCCTCGGCCGATTAGTACCGGTCTGCTGAACACATTGCTGCGCTTACACATCCGGCCTATCAACGTGGTTATCTGCCACGGGCCTTACCTGGTTGTACCAGTGGGAGATCTCATCTTGGAACAGGCTTCGCGCTTAGATGCTTTCAGCGCTTATCCCTTCCGCAGGTCGCCAACCAGCCGTGCTCCTGGCGGAACAACTGGCACACGAGAGCTGCGTCCATCCGGGTCCTCTCGTACTACGGACAGCTTTCCTCAAATCTCCTACAGCTACAGAGGATAGGGACCGAACTGTCTCACGACGTTCTAAACCCAGCTCGCGTACCGCTTTAATGGGCGAACAGCCCAACCCTTGGGACCTGCTTCAGCCCCAGGATGCGATGAGCCGACATCGAGGTGCCAAACCTTCCCGTCGATATGGACTCTTGGGGAAGATGAGCCTGTTATCCCCGGGGTACCTTTTATCCGTTGAGCAACGACGCTTCCACACGCAATCGCTGGATCACTATGCCCTGCTTTCGCACCTGCTCGACCTGTATGTCTCACAGTCAAGCTCCCTTGTGCCATTGCACTCGACGACTGATTGCCAACCAGTCTGAGGGAACCTTTGGGCGCCTCCGTTACCATTTGGGAGGCGACCGCCCCAGTCAAACTACCCGCCTGGCACTGTTCCCGAACCCGATCAGGGTCCTAGGTTAGAGTTCCGACATGAGCAGGGTCGTATTTCAAGGTTGACTCCACGCATGCTGGCGCACACGCTTCCTAGTCTCCGACCTATCCTACACAACACGTGCCACAACCCAATACCAAGTTATAGTAAAGGTCCACGGGGTCTTTCCGTCCTTCTGTAGCTAACGAGCATCTTTACTCGTACTTCAATTTCGCCGGGTCTGTGGTTGAGACAGTGGGAAAGTCGTTACGCCATTCGTGCAGGTCGGAACTTACCCGACAAGGAATTTCGCTACCTTAGGACCGTTATAGTTACGGCCGCCGTTTACCGGGGCTTAGGTTCACAGCTTCGCTCCGAAGAGCTAACCGTTCCCCGTAACCTTCCGGCACCGGGCAGGCGTCACAGCGTATACATGGTCTTACGACTTCGCACGCTGCTGTGTTTTTAGTAAACAGTCGCTTTCCCCTATTTTGTGCCACCCTTTCAGGCTCAGACAGCAAGTGTCGTCACCATCTTGGGGTCATCCTTCTCCCGAAGTTACGGATGCAATTTGCCGAGTTCCTTAACCACAGTTCTCCCGTTCGCCTGAGTATGCTCTACCTGCCTACCTGTGTTGGTTTAGGTACGGGCACCACGTGAACTCGCTAGAGGCTTTTCTAGGCAGCATGGAATCAGTGACTTCGCCTGTAGCGGCTCGGCATCGCGTCTCAGACTTCATGGGGCCCGGACTTACCTAGTCCCCGTCCTACTCGCTTACCCCAGGTCTACCATCGCCTGGGTTCACCTATCCTCCTGCGTCCCCTCATTGCTGTCCTCCACTCGGTGGGTCGGTTCGCCCTCCCCGAAGGGAGGACAGCCCCTTAGCAACCGTGTTTCAGACTGGGCGCGCACGCGGTGGTACCGGAATATCAACCGGTTGTGCATCGACTACGCCTCTCGGCCTCGCCTTAGCTCCCGACTAACCCTGGGAGGACCAGCCTTCCCCAGGAACCCTTGGGCTTACGGCGGAGGGGATTCGCACCCCTCTCTCGCTACTCATGCCAGCATTCTCGCTCGGACCCGCTCCACCGGCGCTCACGCTCCGGCTTCGCTGCAGGCACGACGCTCCCCTACCCCTCAAACTGCCGCTCGCGGGTGGTCAAGACCACCCCGACGCAGGCGAATTCAAAGACGCGGCTTCGGCGGTGTATTTAGCCCCGTTACATTATCCGCGCAGGACCACTCGACCAGTGAGCTATTACGCACTCTTTCAAGGGTGGCTGCTTCTAAGCCAACCTCCTGGCTGTCTGGGCAATCCCACATCGTTTGCCACTTAATACACACTTAGGGGCCTTAGCCGGCGTTCTGGGCTGTTTCCCTCTCGTCCAACGAAGCTCATCCCCCGTGGACTCACTGCCGCACTCTGGAGCCATGGCATTCGGAGTTTGACTGGGGTCAGTAAGCTTGTGGGCCCCCTAGCCCAATCAGTGCTCTACCTCCATGGCTGAACGTGCGACGCTGCACCAAAATGCATTTCGGGGAGAACCAGATATCACCGTGTTTGATTGGCCTTTCACCCCTATCCACAGGTCATCCGCCCAGTTTTCAACCTAGGTCGGTTCGGGCCTCCACGGAGTCTTACCTCCGCTTCACCCTGCCCATGGATAGATCACACGGCTTCGGGTCTACAGCATGCGACTGTGCGCCCTATTCGGACTCGCTTTCGCTCCGGCTTCCCATCGCTGGTTAACCTTGCCACACACCGTAACTCGCTGGCTCATTCTTCAAAAGGCACGCTGTCGCGCTTGAACACAAGTGTCCAGTAGCGCTTCAACTGCTTGTAAACCAATGGTTGCAGGTACTATTTCACTCCCCTCCCGGGGTACTTTTCACCTTTCCCTCACGGTACTAGTTCGCTATCGGTCGCCGACACATATTTAGCCTTACGAGGTGGTCCTCGCAGATTCACGCCGGCCTTCACGGAACCGGCGCTACTCGGGAGCAATCCCAGGAGGCAAATAGATTTCGCGTACGGGGCTGTCACCCTCTGTGGCCCGCCTTTCCTGTACGGTTCCGCTATCTACTTGCTTTGTAACTCCTTGACCGATCTGGTGCTCGGTCGGGGATGTCCCACAACACCGATCCGGCAACGCCACCAGGCTTTACCACCGGACTCGGTTTAGGCTATTCCCATTTCGCTCGCCGCTACTCCGGGAATCGCTGTTGCTTTCTTTTCCTCAGGGTACTGAGATGTTTCAATTCCCCTCGTTCCCTCTACCTGCCCTATAGATTCAGGCAGGAGTGACACCCGATAAAAGGTGCCGGGTTTCCCCATTCGGATATCCACGGATCAAAGCCTATTCGGCGGCTCCCCGTGGCTTATCGCAGCCTATCACGTCCTTCATCGGTGTTCGGCGCCAAGGCATTCACCATTGGCTCTTCGTAGCTTGGTATATCGATACTCAGTCTCGAAGAATCAAATCCCCTCTGCTCAATTGCAGAGGGTCTTGATGCTCGTGCATCGCTATGCAGTTATCAAAGAGCTGCGGCGTGAGAGCGCGACGCAGCGCTCCCTGGCAGCAGAACAGAGGACGAGCTGACTGGTATCAGACAGCACCAGTGCTCCAACTGGGAATCTCCGTCTGAGACCAGAGGCCACAGTGGCCTCTGTCTCG